>NZ_PGLR01000014.1 GCF_002803095.1 Pseudomonas sp. ZH-FAD
GCTATGTTCGGAAAAGATAACCGCTGAAAGCATCTAAGCGGGAAACTTGCCTCAAGATGAGATCTCACTGGAGCCTTGAGCTCCCTGAAGGGCCGTCGAAGACTACGACGTTGATAGGTTGGGTGTGTAAGCGCTGTGAGGCGTTGAGCTAACCAATACTAATTGCCCGTGAGGCTTGACCATATAACACCCAAACAATCTGCCCTCAAAGCAGAGGGTGTCGATGGTGAAGTCGACAGAAAGCCGAAAATTTGCAAGAACTACAAATCATCTATCACGTATCCAAGGGATAGCGTCTCACGACGACATCCCAACCGAATTGCTTGACGACCATAGAGCGTTGGAACCACCTGATCCCATCCCGAACTCAGTAGTGAAACGACGCATCGCCGATGGTAGTGTGGTGCTTCACCATGTGAGAGTAGGTCATCGTCAAGCTCCTATACGAAAGCCCAGATCGCCTAGCGGTCTGGGGTTTCTTCTTTGCGCGGCGGAAAGTTGGCCAGAGGTCGTTCCTGCAGGCGCGTATGGTGCGCTGTGCGCACCGACCAATACGGGGGGTTATCGTGGTGCGCACGGTATGTCGGTGTCTGGTGGCGCTCGGGTAGAATGCGGCGAATTCCGCTGGGGACTTTCATGTCTGACTCGCCCTCCGAATCTTCCTTATCTTCCTTGCCGATTGAGCAGTTGGTCGCCTGTCATGAGTGCGATCTATTGATGCGCAAGCCGATGCTGCAGGATGGTGAAAGTGCCGAGTGCCCTCGTTGTGGTTATGAGTTGTTCAGCCACCGTCATCATGTAGTACGGCGTAGCCTGGCGCTGGTATTAACGGCTCTACTGCTCTATATCCCGGCAAACTTCCTGCCGATCATGCAGCTCAATCTGTTGGGCCAAACCTCGCAGGACACTGTCTGGAGTGGTGTGCTAGGTCTGTATGAGAGCGGCATGCAAGGCATTGCAGTGGTGGTGTTCCTTTGCAGCATGGCCGTGCCGCTGCTCAAGCTGCTGTGTCAGTTGCTGGTTCTGTTGAGCATCCGCCTCGACTTCGGGCGTAGCTACGGTCTGTTGCTTTACCGGATCTATCACCACATGCGCGAGTGGGGGATGCTCGAGGTCTATCTGATGGGCATTCTGGTGGCGATGGTCAAGTTGATGGATCTGGCTGACCTGAGCCTCGGCCTGGGCCTGTTCTGTTTCATCGCGCTGTTGCTGGTGCAAGTCTGGCTGGAGGTGACCATGTCGCCGCATCAGATCTGGGAAGCCTTGTCCGGGGAGGATATCCATGCGGGCGATTGAGGCAGGATTGCTGGTCTGTCATGAGTGTCATCAACTCAATCCAGTCGACGTTGATGCCAAGCAACAGTACTGCAGCCGCTGTGGCGGTCAGATTCATGCCCGGCGGCCCAATAGCCTGATCAGAACCTGGGCATTGCTGCTGACGTCGGCGATTCTCTACATCCCGGCTAACCTGCTGCCTATCATGACGGTCAACAGTCTCGGCAAAGGTTCGCCAGCGACCATCATGGGCGGCGTGCTGGAGCTTATTAACTTTGGCATGCTGCCCATTGCGGCGGTGGTATTTATCGCCAGCATTCTGGTGCCAACCTTCAAGTTGGTGGGGATTGCTCTGCTGTTGTATTCCGTGCAGCGCCATCAACCGATGTCAGCGCGCCAGCGGATCCTCATGTACCGCTTCATCGAGTGGATTGGCCGCTGGTCGATGCTCGATATTTTCGTCATCGCCATTCTGGTGGCAGTGGTGAATTTTGGCAGCCTGGCCAGCATCGAAGCTGGAGCCGGCGCCGCTGCCTTTGCCAGTGTGGTGATACTGACCATGCTTGCCGCATTGACTTTCGACCCTCGCCTTATCTGGGATAACACGGAAACCGATCATGACTGACCTTCCTCTGGCCAAGACGCGTCCTGCTTCGAACTGGTCAGCCATCTGGGTTTTGCCTCTTATTGCACTACTCATTGGCGGCTGGTTGGCGTGGCGTGCATACAGCGAAGCCGGCATTCAGGTGGAGCTGATATTCGCCAGCGGCGAGGGTATTCAGGCCGGCAAGACCGAACTGATGTACAAGGGTATGGCGGTGGGGAAGGTAACGGCCATCAGTCTTGATCAAAGTGGAAAGAATCGCGGTGTTGTCGCTCAGTTGGAGGTCAATAAGGAGCTCGAGCAGTATCTGCGTGAGGGCACTCGCTTTTGGTTGGTCAAACCGAATGTCAGTCTGGCGGGTATCAGCGGTCTGGAGACACTGGTTTCAGGTAACTACATTACCTTCAGTCCCGGTGAGGGCGAATCTACCCGCAGCTTCACCGCCTTGGCTCAAGAGCCGCCGATGGGTGACGATGTACCGGGGCTGCACATCACGCTGAAAGCTGAGCGGCTCGGCTCGCTCAACCGCGACAGCCCGGTTTTCTATCGGCAGATCCAGGTTGGCCGAGTGAAGAGTTACACCCTGGGTGATGACCAGAGCACCGTAGAGGTGAAGGTGTTCATCGAGCCCGCTTATGCGCATCTGGTGCGCAAACATACGCGGTTCTGGAATGCCAGCGGGATCAGCGTCGATGCCGATCTGTCCGGTTTCAAACTGCGCAGCGAGTCGCTAGCCAGTATCGTCGCTGGCGGTATCGCCTTCGCCACGCCTGAGCATCGCAAGGACAGCCCGCCCACTGATCCAGCGCTGCCGTTCCGTCTCTATGAGGACTACGACGAGGCTCAGGCGGGTATCAAGATCGTCGTGAAGCTCAGCGATTTCGATGGGCTGCAGGAAGGTCGGACGCCGGTCATGTACAAGGGCATTCAGGTCGGTTCGCTGAAAGCCATGAAGGTTGATCGCGACCTCAATAGCGCCACGGCCGAGCTGACCATCAATCCGCTGGCCGAAGAGTATCTGGTGGAGGGCTCGGATTTCTGGGTGGTCAAACCCTCCATTTCGCTGGCCGGTATCACTGGCCTCGAGGCGTTGGTCAAAGGTAATTACATTGCCGTGCGGCCAGGTGAGAAGGGCAATCCGCCGGCGCGCAACTTCGTCGCGCGGAGCAAGGCGCCGCCTTTGGATCTTGGGGCGCCAGGACTGCATCTGGTGCTGTTCACCGATCAGCTCGGCTCTATCGAAGTCGGTAGTCCGGTGCTCTACAAGCAGATCAAGGTGGGGTCGGTACAGAGTTACCAGCTTGGCCGCGACAATAGCCAGGTCGTGCTCGGGGTGCATATCGAGCCTGACTACGTACACCTGATCAATACGTCCACACGTTTCTGGAATGCCAGCGGCATCACCCTAAGGGGTGGATTGTCCGGTGTAGAGGTGAAGAGCGAGTCGTTGCAGACCCTGCTGGCGGGTGGCATCGCCTTCGAAACGCCAGACCTGCAGGCGGCCAGGTCGGGCCGTCAGGTGCAGCGTTTCGCCTTGCATGCGGACCGCGAAAGCGCCTTGCAGCTGGGGCAGCAGATCACCATTCGGCTGGCTGATGGTGACGGTCTGCAACCAGGCACCCTGGTGCGCTACAAGGGGCTGGAGGTCGGCAAGGTAGAGAACCTGAGCCTGACCGATGACCTGCAAGCGGTGATCCTCAACGTGCGTATCAGTCAGGCAGCCGAGCAGATCGCCCGTGAGGGGACGCGCTTCTGGGTGGTGAAGCCGGAACTTAGCCTGATCCGTGCCGCGAATCTCGGCACGCTGGTCAGCGGTCAGTATCTGGAGGTACAACCGGCCGCGCAGAAAGGAGCGCGACGTACCGAGTTCGTCGCCCTGGCTGCTGCGCCGAATCAGGCCGTGCGTGAGGAAGGCTTGCGCCTGGTGCTGAGTGCGCCGCGGCGTGGCTCGATCAAGCCGGGGGTGATCGTCAGCTATCGCGAGGTGCCGGTGGGCAAGGTGGTGGATTTCGAGCTGGGGCCGACCTCGGATCGCGTATTGATCCATGTGCTGATCGAACCGCGTTATGCGCCGCTTGTACGTTCGGGCAGCCGCTTCTGGAATGCCAGTGGCATCGGTGTGGATGCCGGGCTGTTCAAGGGCGTGAAGGTGCGGACCGAATCGCTGGAGGCGTTGCTCGAAGGCGGCATCGCCTTCGCCACGCCGAACAACCCTGAGATGGGCGGGCCGGCGCAGCCGGGGCAGACCTTTGCACTGTTCGACGAGCCGCAGGATGTGTGGATGCAGTGGGCGCCGAAGATCGTGCTGGAGCAGTGAGCAAACCACAGAAATGAAAGGGGCCGCATTGAGCGGCCCTTTCATTTTGGGTTGATAAAAGCTCGCGGCTGAAGCCGCTCCTACGGTCGTGTGGACCTTGGGAGGGGCTTGAGCTTCAAGCCGGCTCGACCGCCTCTTCCTGCTGAGGTGCCTGGGTCTTGGCACTTTCGCGCGGCTTGATGAACTTCCAGTCCGCCTCATCGATATAGATGCCGTTGGGGCCGCTGCCGCCTTCCAGGTCGATGGCCACGTGGGCCGAGACCTGCGGCTTGACCGAGGCCAGGATCGGCACGAAGCCGAGCTGCAGGCTGGTTTCGATCAGCGCCTGCTGGTTGCGTTCGTCGATGTCCGCCGCCTCGTCGAGGTAGTAGGGCAGGCGCACGCGCCCGGCCTGCTCGCGATCCATCAGGTGCAGCAACAGGTACATATTGGTCAGCGCCTTGATGGTCATGGTGGTGCCGTTGGAGGCGGCGCCATCAATGTCCGTGTGGATGATTGGCTGACCATGCACCTTGGTGATTTCGAAGGCCAGTTCGAACAGATCCTTCAGGCCGAGCTGGTTGCCGTTGGCCGCCACCAGGCGCGACAGGTAGTCCTTGGCCTCCTCGTTCTTGGCGTCCTGGTCGGCCGATTGCGACAGGTCGAATACCGACAGGGTCTCGCCTTCCTCGTACTGGCCGGCGCTGTGGATGATCTGGTCGATATGGCGCAGGGCTTCCTTGTTTGGCGCCAAGACGATGCGGAAGCTCTGCAGGTTGGAGACCTGGCGCTTGTTGATCTCGCGGTTGAACAGCGCCAGCTGGTGCTCGAGGTTGTCGTAGTCGCTGCGGATATTGCGCAAGGTGCGGGCGATATCGGTGACCGCCGCACGGCGCGCCTTGGCCAGGGTCAGGGCTTCGTCCTGGCGGTGGGCGTAGGCGTTGACCAGCAGTTGCAGGCGGCGCTCGACGTCGTCTTCGCTGTCGAACTTGGCCACGCCTTTCAGGCGCACCTGGGCATAGAGGGCTTCGATCTGGCCGTCGATGCGCTGCAGCGCCTGCCAGGTGTCCTGGTAGTCGTTGAGCAGCGGCAGCAGGTTGTCCAGCGAGTCGTCCACTGGCTCCATAAATGGCGTGCCGAAGGGCAGGTCGGCGGGCAGCAACTGGCGACGGCGCAGGGCGTCTTCCAGGGTGCGCTCCTTGGCTTCCAGATCGGCCAGTTGACGGCCGACCAGTTGCAGCTTGGCGGAGAGTTGCTGCACACGCTCGGCGAAGGCATCGCTGGCACGCTTGAGTTCATCCTGGGCGCCTTCCAGTTCGGCCAGGCGTTCCAGCTTCTGCGGCTCTTCGGCAGCCAGGGTCTGGCTCTTGCGGAAGTCTTCCAGGGCTTTCTGCGCATCCAGCACGGCCTGGTATAGCGTCTCTGCCTGGGCCTTGCTGGCGGCGCGGTCGGCGGCGACCGACTGCTGGGTCTTGAGCTGCTTGAGCTCGCGCTCCAGGCGATCCTTCTGGTCGCGCAGGGCGGCGCGGTCGGCCAGCGCCTGCAAGGCCGGGGGCTCGATATGGCTGAGGTCGATGGACAGGCCCGGCACGGCGAAGGTGTCGCCCTTGAAGCGATCCAGTACCGCTTCGACCGCCTTGACCCAGTCGTCGCCCTCGGCCCGGATGCCTTTCTCACCCAGCGGCAGACTGAACAGCTGGCCATTGAACAGGCGCATCAGGCGGTCGACGTCCTGCTGGCTGAATTCCTCGCGCAGGCGCGAGTAGCTGTTGTTGTCGGCGTGGTCGAGTTGCTGCTTGACCGACTTGAGGCGTTTTTCCAGGTCGCGCAGGCGCTCGTCCAGGTCTTCGCTGGAGAACTGCCGCGACTGCGCCAGGGCGCCTGCCAGTTCGTCGTGGGCGTCCTTGGCGGCGAGCAATTGCTCTTCCAGCACCTTGGCGTTTTCCACCAGGGCGAAGCGGTTCTTCAGCACGGAAAGCTCGCCCAGCCAGCGCTGGATTTCGCTGATCTCGCGCTCAAGGCGCATCAGCTCACTGGTACCGCCGCGCTGCTCGTTCTGCAGGCCGTCCTGCTCGTTGCGATAGTGTTCGGCCTGGATTACCAGCTCTTCCTTGCGCGCATCGGCGTAGTCGTGCCAGGTGCCCAGCAGGTTGTCGAGCAGTGGCGAGAGGCGGTGCAGCTTACCGCGCAGAGTCTCGCGCTGAGTGACGCCCGAGGCCAGTGCCTCGATCAGCGGGCCGGCGGTGACCAGGGCCTGGTAGTCCTGCTCCATGCGGCGCACGTCGCGAAACGCCTCTTCCGTCGCGGCGATATAGTCGACGCTACCCGAACGCAGGCTGTGCTCGAAGGCATCGAGGAACAGCTGCTTGAGCTTCGCCGCTGTGATCTCCCTCATATGCAGCAGGTTGATGAATAGCGCGCGGAAGGTTTTCAGGCTCTGCTCGCTGGTCGAACGCAGCGGGATCAGGGTCAGGTCCAGCGGGATGCTGGTGTGGCCGCCGACCAGCAGGCGCCGCAGCTCGTCGGGTTTGAGTTCGTAGGCGGTGATGCCGGCCTGGCCGAGGTTCTTGAACAGTTCGCGCTGGCGCAGGCAGGTGCCGTTCTGCTGGTAGTGCTCCAGATCCAGCTCGCCGGCGTAGGCGAAGAACTGGTGGCCGAAGCCGCCACCGGGGCCACGACCGGCCACGCCGATCACGTGCGGGCCATGGGGCAGGGCGACTTCGACGAGGATGTAGCTGGTGTCGCTGGCGAAGTAGAACTTGCGCGAGGCTTCCAGGCTGTACTTGCCGAAGCTCATGTCCGACATGCGCGCCAGGATGGGGAACTGCAGGGCGTTGATCGAGGCGGATTTACCCAGGTTGTTGGCGCCGTAGACCGACAGCGGGTTTTCCAGCGGGAACAGGCCGAGGCTGTAGCCGGCGGTGTTCAGCAGGGCGAAGCGGCGGATGCCGTAGCGTTCCTGGCTCATGCGTCCATCTCCTGTGCGGCACGTTCTTCGGCCATGGCGCGGGCCAGGGCGTCTTCCTCGGATTCTTCGATATCGATGACAGCGGTCGCGTCGGCGTCGCCGTCATCGTCCAGCAGTACCGGCGCCGGCAGCGGCAGGTCGCTGCTGTGCAGGCTGGCGGCCAGGTCGCGGTCGTGCTGCACCGACAGGCAGACGTCGAGGAAACGGTGCATCGGCGGCAGGAAGCGATACACGCCGTTGCTGTCCTCGGCGAAGCCGAGCTGGGTGAGGCGGCGAATGATCTTGTCTTCCAGCTCCTCGAAGGTGGTGACTTCGGCCTGCAGGAACAGGTCGCGGTATTTCTCCAGCAGCGCCGGCAGCTCGTCACGGCCGATGCTGCCGCCGTCGAGCACGGAGAGCGGGTCGCGTCCCTGGTCAGCGAGATGTTCCACCAGGATAAAGGTGAACAGCGCCAGGCGTTGGGCGGTCTTGTTCACCTGCGGCGCAACCTGCTCGGGGACGAAGTAGTAGAAGCCGCGCGGGTCGCACACCAGCTCGAAGCCGAGGGCGCGGAACAGCGCGCGGTACTGGTCCTGCATGCTGGACAGCTGGGCGTAGCACTCCGGCTCGCTGCGGGAGATGTGGTAGCCCTTGAACAGGTCGCGGAAGGCGGCCGCGAGCTGGGTCATTTCTTTCAGATCGATGTTCATACGCAATGCTCACGGGCAGTCGTAGGGTGCGCTGTGCGCACCAGGTCGTCGGTTGCGGTGCGCACAGCGCACCCTACGGGCAGCTCAGCCATTGGGCTGGCCTACCAGGGCGAAGGAGGCGAGGCTGACCTCGTGCTCGCGGGTCAGGTACTGGCGGCGCTCCAGGCGTTCACGCTGGAAGCGCGACTCGCGCGACAGGCGCGAGAACCAGTAGAGCAACTCGTCGGTGGCGCCTTCCGGTTCCTGTTCCAGCAGCCAGGCCATCAGGTCCGGCAGTGGCAGGGCCTGTTCGCAGCGCTCGATCATCTCCCGCGCGGTCTTCGGCGCCTTGGGCGCGCCGCCCTTGCGGCTGCCGCTGGCCTTGGGGAAGTGCGCCGGCTTGGCTTCGAAGCGCGCCAGGGCATAGACGTAGGCCTCGACCTGGCTGGCTGAACCGAGGAAGTTGCTCTGCGGCCGGGTGAACAGCGGCATGGCCGCCTGCGGCACGGCGTCTATGCCTTTCTTGCGGATCACCGACAGCGCCAGTGCCGCGCCACGGGTCACGGCATTGTGCCGGCGGGCTTCCTCGCGCAGCGGCAGCAGCAGCTCGCGAGCCTTGCGCAGGGTCAGCTGGGCAGTGGTCTGCATTTCCAGGATGCGCGCGTGGGTGCGCAGCAGCAGGTCGTCGTCGACCAGTTGGCCGAGGCGCTGCTGGTCGCCGAGCAGACGCAGCAGCACCTGTTCGACGCGGCGTACGCCCTGCTCGAAGGCGCCGTCGGCGGCGACCAACTGGATCATCGGTTCGACGTATTCGTCCCAGGTGGCCAGCACCTCGGCGTAGCGCTGGCGCAGGGGAATCTGCCGATCCGAGGTCTTGGCCCGGTCGGCCACGCTGACCAGAGCCTGTTCGTCGTTGGCCAGCTTCTTCAGCACATCGCGCACGCGCATATCGAGCAGGCGCAGCTGGCGCGCCAGGTCGTTGGCGTCGCGCACCTCGAAGGCGTCCTGGATGTAGCCGGCCAGGCGCTCCAGATGGCGCAGGTAGGCTTCGATCTCCAGGCACAGGCCGAGGCGGTGCTCGCGGCGCAGGTAGGCGAGAAAGTCGTGGATCTGCGCGTTGAGCTCGAAACGGTTGGGGCTCTTGGCCACTGGCACCAGGATGTCCAGACGAATCCAGGTGTCGAGCAGGGCAGTGGTCTCGCTGGGCGTGGCGTCGGGCAATTGCACGGCGAGCTGGCCGCGTAGCTCTACCAGGCTCAGGGTGCCGGCGTCGAAGCGCTCGCAGAGCGGTTCGAGCAACGTCCAGTGTTCGGCGAGGGCGCGCAATACGCGCTTGGGATCGATCATCGAGGCGCCGGTTCCAGGCAGGTTAAAAGCGACGATTGTACTGCAAGGTGGATGCCGGGTTTGAGTCCGAATCGATCAGAGGCAGGTGACGCGATTCGGCACATTGGGACGGGCTGTGCGCAGGAAACCCTGGCAAGTGCTTGAAAAGCCGGGAAAACCTGGGTTGGAGAGGTGGCACACTTTCTGCCGTGGCAACAGCGAACCGGTTTTTGGAGTCCCTGATGTCTGCCCTTGCCCTGAATGTCGATGCCCGTTGGCATGAGCTGCAGCACCAGCGCGATCTGAACTGGGAGCTGCACGCGATTACCGATCGTGCTCAGGCCATCGCGTTTCTACGGCGGTTCGAAAACCGCCTGTGCATCTACTCCAGCTATGTCGAGAAGCTCTACAGCAACTACAGCTTCGTGGTGCCGCAGGACGAGCAGGGCGGTATCACCATCCTGCCGGACGAGATGGCCTGGCACGACACCTTTCACGATATTCCCGCCGATGCGGTGGAGCCTACCGGTGTGCACATCCTGCCCGGTGAAGCGGTGGGGTTCGACGGCTTATATATGAAGGTGCCGGGTGAGTCGCGTCTGATTGCCTCGCGCGAATTACCGTTCCAGGCCGGCTTGCGTTTGCTGATCGAGCGCTATCGGGCGCGCGACGAACATTTTCTGCCCGTGCTGGTGAAAGGCGATCTGCGTGAGTACGAGGCGCGGATGCCATCGCTGCACCTGCACCGTATCAACCCCGCCAAGCTAGCTCACTGCTCGCGCTTGAGCATCGACACCATTCGCGGCGCCATCGCCGAGCACCTGCTGAGCCTGTTTCGTCAGCATTGAGCGCGTCGGATATCGCGGCAATGTGACCCGTACCAGCCTTGTGCGCCTCGGGCGCAGGTGATGGATAAGCCTTGCCCGGTCATATCACTGTAACCGCTCGGTCGTAGGGTCTCCGTTCAGCCAAGGCAGACTCCGGTCATCACCGGTTGTACAAAAAATCCCCAATGCCCTTTCGATATTCGCCGGTTATCGGCACAATTCGCGTCCACTTTTTCCCGGGGGCTGAAAGGGCTCCTCTAAAAACCTAGGAGAGGCCGTCAGCGCAAGGCAAAAACAGGCGAAAAAGCGGAGTTTACGAGTAGTAAATGAGCATTTTGAGCCTGTTTTTAACGCAGCGATGGCAACGCAGGTAGTTTTTAGAGGTGCCCGAAAGACCTCCATTGATTGACCTTGCTGGGGCGACGAGATGATCCAGACGCCGTACTACCTCATCGACAAACAGAAGCTTCTGGTCAACCTGGAGAAGATCGCCTACGTGCGCGAGAACTCCGGTGCCAAGGCGCTGCTGGCGCTGAAATGCTTCGCCACCTGGTCGGTGTTCGACCTGATGCAGCAGTATATGGACGGCACTACTTCGTCCTCCCTCTACGAGCTGAAGCTGGGTCGACAGAAGTTCGCTGGCGAAACCCACGCCTACAGCGTGGCCTGGGCCGACGACGAGATCGAAGAGATGGTCGCCAACTGCGACAAGATCATCTTCAACTCCATCGGCCAACTCGAGCGCTTCGCCGAGCGTACCGAGGGCACCATCCGCGGCCTGCGCGTCAACCCGCAGGTGAGCAGCTCCGACTACCTGCTGGCCGACCCGGCGCGCCCGTTCAGCCGCCTCGGCGAGTGGGACCCGGCGAAGATCGAGCAGGTCATGGGGCAGATTTCCGGCTTCATGTTCCACAACAACTGCGAGAACGGCAGCTTCGAGCTGTTCGACAAGATGCTGACCACCATCGAAGAGCGTTTCGGCCACCTGATCGCCCAGGTCGAGTGGGTCAGCCTTGGCGGCGGCATTCACTTCACAGGCGAGGGCTATCCGATCGATGCCTTCTGCGCGCGCCTGAAAGCTTTCTCCGAAAAATACGGCGTACAGGTGTATCTGGAGCCGGGCGAAGCGGCGATCACCCTGAGTGCTTCGCTGGAAGTGACCGTGCTTGACACCCTGTACAACGGCAAGCACCTAGCCGTGGTCGACAGCTCCATCGAAGCGCACATGCTCGACCTGCTGATCTACCGCCTCAACGCCAAGATGGCGCCGAATGACGGCGAACACACCTATATGGTGTGCGGCAAATCCTGTTTGGCCGGCGATATCTTCGGCGAGTACCAGTTCGACAAGCCGCTGCAGATTGGTGATCGCCTGTCGTTCATCGACGCGGCCGGTTACACCATGGTCAAGAAAAACTGGTTCAACGGCCTGAAGATGCCGTCCATCGTGGTGAAACAACTCGACGGTAGCGTCGAGGTGGCGCGCCAGTTTGGCTTCGACGACTACCTGTCCAGTCTGTCGTAACGTCGTGGTGGTGGGCTGAAGCGGAACGCCGCCCGGCCCACCCTACCAACTGTCCTGATTTGGGTCGTAGGGTGGGCTTCAGCCCACCGCCGAAATACGCATCAAAACGTTTTAAACAACGCGGTTCCCTGGAGGTGAAACAATTGAAGAAGAATGTTCTGATCATTGGTGCAGGAGGTGTTGCCAAGGTGGTGGCCCATAAGTGCGCGCAACACAATGACGAGTTAGGTCGCATTGCAATAGCGTCGCGCAACATCTCCAAATGCCAGGCCATCATCGACAGCGTGCAGGCAAAGGGCGGTCTCAAGCAGCCCGGCGAGATCAAGGCCTATGCGCTGAACGCCCTGGACGTGGAAGCGACCAAGGCACTGATCCGCGAAACCGAATCGCAGATCGTCATCAACGTCGGTTCGGCGTTCCTCAACATGTCCGTGCTGCGCGCCTGTATCGACACCGGCGTCGCCTATCTGGACACCGCCATCCACGAAGATCCGAGCAAGATCTGTGAAACCCCGCCGTGGTACGGCAACTATGAGTGGAAGCACCTGGCCGAATGCCAGGAGAAAGGCGTGACCGCCATCCTCGGTGTCGGCTTCGACCCGGGCGTGGTCAACTCCTATGCCGCTCTGGCGCAACAACAGTACTTCGACAAGATCGAGTCGATCGACATCCTCGACGTCAACGCCGGTTCGCACGGCAAGTACTTCGCCACCAATTTCGACCCGGAAATCAATTTCCGCGAATTCACCGGCACGGTCTACAGCTGGCAGAACAGTCAGTGGACCAGCAACAGCATGTTCGAAGTCAAACGCACCGACGATCTGCCGGTGGTGGGCGTGCAGAACCTGTACCTGACCGGCCATGACGAGGTGCACTCGCTGTCCAAGCACCTCGACGTACCGAACGTGCGCTTCTGGATGAGCTTCGGCGACCACTACATCAACGTGTTCACCGTGCTGAAGAACCTTGGCCTGCTCTCCGAGCAGCCGGTCAAGACCGCCGAAGGCCTCGAAGTGGTACCGCTCAAGGTGGTCAAGGCCGTGCTGCCCGACCCTGCGTCGCTGGCACCGGGCTACACCGGTAAGACCTGCATCGGTGATCTGGTCAAGGGCACCAAGGATGGCCAGCCGCGTGAGCTGTTCATCTACAACGTGGCCGACCACGAAGAAGCCTTCGCCGAGACCGACAGTCAGGGCATCTCCTACACCGCCGGCGTGCCGCCGGTCGCCGCCGCGCTGCTGGTCGCGCGTGGCGAGTGGGATGCGCAGCGCATGGTCAACGTCGAAGAGCTGCCGGCCGAGCCGTTCCTCAAGCTGCTGGACGTAATGGGCCTGCCGACGCGCATCAAGGATGAGCATGGCGATCGTCCCTGGGATCAGCCCGCCTGATTCGCCCTGCAGAATAAAAAAGGATCGCCTCGGCGATCCTTTTTTCGTTTCAGGCCCAAGCCTCAGATGGTCACCACACCGAACAGCATGGCTGCTGCCAGCATCACCAGGCTGATGCCCCAGGCCCACAGCACGGTATAGCGGATATGTTTGTACAGCTCGACGCCGGCCAGGCCGATGGCCAGGTAAACGCTCGGCACTACCGGGCTGATGCCGAAGCCGGTGTTCTCACCGATCAGCATGGCGTTGGCCACTGAAGCCGGGTCGACGCCGGCCGCCACGGCGACATCGCGGATCACCGGCAGCAGGGCGAAGTAGTAGGCGTCCGGCGAGAACAGCATGCCCAGCGGTACGCCGAAGGCGCCGATGATCACGTGCAGCCAGTTGGCCGAGCCTTCGGGCAGCACGTTGATCATCCAGTGCGCCATGCCATCGGACATGCCGGCGCCGGACAGCACGCCGAGCAGGATGCCGGCTGCGAGCATCACCAGGGCCATTTGCATGGCGTCGCTGGCGTGGCGCAGTACGGCCTGGTTCTGCTCCGCCAGGCTCGGGTAGTTGAGCACCAGGGCTACGCCGAGGCCGACCATGAAGCAGGCGAACAGCGGAAAGGCGCCAGTGAACAGGCAGACGAGGATGACCAGGGTCAGCGCCAGGTTGGCCCAGTAGCGCCAACTCATTGGGCTCAGCTGACGGCTTTCGTCGCCAGGTTCAGCCGTCTGCGCGGCTTGGTGGCCGGTGACCACGCCATGGCCATGGAAGCTGCGCTGGGCACGCAGGCCGAGGAATACCGCCAGGGCCATGACCAGTACCAGGCCTACCGCCTGCACAGGAATCAGCGAGATCCACAGCTGCGAGGCGTCGATGCCGGTCACCGCCGAGGCGCGCGCCGTGGTGCCGCCCCAGGGCACCATGTTCATCACCCCGGCGCTGAGCACCACCAGGCACAGCAGCATTTCGCGCTTCATGCCCAGACGCAGGTACAGCGGCAGCAGGGCCGGAATCACCAGCAGGAAGGTCGCGGCACCGATGCCGTCCAGATGGGTTACCGCCGTTACCGCGACAGTGACCACCGCTACCGCCAGCGGCTTGCCGCCGGTGCTGCGCAGCAGGAAGTTGACCAGCGGCGCGAACAGGCCACGTTCGCGCATGACGCCGAAGTAGAGGATGGCGAAGATGAACAGCGTGGCTGTTGGAGCCACAGCTTTCAGCCCCTCGGTGATGAACTTGCCGATTTCCCCCAGGCCGAAACCGGCGAGGGCGCTGGCGATTACCGGCAGGGTGACGAAGGCGACCAGCGGGCTGATCCGGCGCAGCAGAATCAGGGTGACGATGAGAAACATCAGGCCGAAGCCCAGGGCGGTGATCATGTCGATCTCTCCGGTGTTGTTATTGTTGGAGACAGGGTGAAATGGCGGTTCAGTCCGGAGGCGGCAGCCTCAGGCCGAGCAGCGCGTAACTCAGGCTCTTGCCGTGACGGTCCAGCCCGGGGCTGGCGTTGACGCCTCCTTCCAGTGCGTGCTCCACCACGAAGTTGAGGCCGCCCAGGTTCGGCAGCTCGTAGCGTTTCACCGTGCCGATGGCGCGGTGGTTCAGGCAGCCGGCGACTCGTTCGCAGGTCAGCTCACGGGCCAGCCAGGCATAGTGCTCGGCGGCGAAGGCAAACACCGCCACACTCAGGGTGTTGCCCTTGTCGCCAGCGCGGGCGTGGGCGTAATCGCACAGCAGTACATCGGTCATCAGAACCACTCCAGTCGTTGCCGCACCGCGGTACGCTCGATAAGGAAACTGGCGGTGCCGAGGGATTCGCCGATATGCCGGCGTACGCCGCCACCGCCTGCTGGGCCGTTGGTGTAGAGCGATTCGGCATCGAGCAGCAGGCGTTCCAGCAGGGCCTTGTCGCGATCCAGGAAACTGATGCGCAGGCGCACGTCCTGGCAGTCGGCCGCCTGTGCCAGGCGCTGCTGCAGCCACTGACCGCCAGCGTCGTTGAACAGGCTGGCGACGCCGATCACATCGATCCACGGCGTGAGCTGCGGCGCCAGCTTGGCGCAGCGTTGCAGCAGGATGTCGCGCGCCAGCGCGGCGCGAGCCACGGCGCCAGGGCCTGCGTAGGAAATCTCCGCTTCGGCGAACCACTTGCCGCGCAGACCGACCAGGCCCTTGAGGTGCTTCGGCTGCGCTTTGCCGCGCACGCCCTCTACCGCCACCTGATCGGTCGCGATCTGCCGGACACGCACCTGGCTCAGGTCCATGATCACGTCCGGCGTCAGGTAGCTGGCCGGGTCGTGCACCTCGTAGAGCAGTTGTTCCTTGACCGTGCGTTCGGTGACGCAACCTCCGGTGCCAGCCGCCTTGCCGATGACGATCTGCCCATCGGCGGTGACGCTGGCGATGGGGCAGCCGACATTGGCCAGGTCCGGTACGTCCTTCAGGCCGGGATGAGCGAAGTAGCCACCGCTGACCTGGGTACAGCATTCGAGCAGATGACCGACTGCCGTGGCCTGGGCGATGCGGTCCCAGTCATCGGCCTGCCAGCCGAAGGCATGGCGCAGCGGCCCCACCGCCAGGCAGGGGTCGGCAACGCGGCCGCAGAGGACGATGTCGGCGCCCTGATCCAGCGCCTGGACGATGCCATCGGCACCGCTGTAGACATTGACCGAGACCACCTCGCCATCGAGTTGCGCGGGCAGCCACTGCTGCAGATCGATGTCGCTGCCGAGCAGATCGTCGCCCAGTACGCAGGCGATGCGCGCCGAAGCGTGATCTGTGCCCTGCAACTGCTGGCGCAGGCGCGTGGCGGCTGCGGTGGGGTTGGCGGCGCCGCCGTTGGTGACGATGGCGATGCCGGCGTCCAGGCAGATCTCCAGCACCGGTTCGAGAACGTCGAACAGACGCAGGGCGTAGCCGCTTTGGGCATCGTTGAGGCGGCGTAGCTGGGCTTCGGCCAGGGTGCGCTCGGCCAGCAGTTCGAAGAACAGGAAGCGTCGGCCGTCGCGACCGGCGAGGTCGTTGGCCAGCGCCAGCGCGGCATCGGGGCGATCATTGGCGAAGCCCGTGCCGCACCCGATATGGACTGTTGTGGTCATTGTCGATCCATTTCACGGTCAGGTATGCAGCCAGGGTGATGCCTGTGGATTTAGTTGTGAATTCGAAATGTGATATGAATTGATAAGAGAATTTTATAAGTTGCCGAGCCATGGACATCAGCTTTCGCCAGCTTCAGGCCTTCGTCCTGATTGCCGAACATCGCAGTTTCAGTCGCGCCGCCGAGCAGGTTCACCTGTCGCAACCGGCGCTCAGCTACAGCCTGCGCAAGCTTGAGGATGCCCTCGGCTTGTCGCTGCTGGCGCGTAACACGCGCAGCGTGGAACTGACCGCCGCCGGCCTGCGTTTTCTCGAACAGGCTCGCCGCCTGCTGCGTGACATGGACAACGCCGTGCACGACGCGCATGAGCAGTTGCATCTGGAGAGTGGCTCGCTGCGCATCGCCGTGTTGCCGTCGGTGGCCATCGATCCCTTGCCCCGGGTGCTGCAGGAGTACCGGCGACGGTATCCCGGTATCGACATCAGCCTGCACGACGGTCGCGCCGGAGAAATCCGCCAGTGGGTGAGTGCGGCCGAGGTGGATTTCGCCATCACCTCGACGGCCGACGACCTCGGCGCGCTGGATTTCCAGCCGCTGTACGACGACAGCCTGGTGCTGCTGGTACGCGGCCACGAGCGGCTGCGCGGCAAGGCGTTGCTCGCTGCGCTACGCGAGCAGGACTACATCGCCACCACCCGCGACACCAGCCTGCGCGGCATGGCCGATGAAACCCTGTTACGTATGGGATTGCTGCGTGAGCCTGCCTGGGAAGTGGCCTACATGAGCAGCGCCGCCGCGCTGGCGCGTGCGGGATTGGGCTTCGCCCTGCTGCCGGCCAGCGTCGCCGACACCTTCAACAGCGACGGCAGCCTCAGTGTGCACGTGCTCAGCCAAGCGCCAGCGCGCAGCATCGGCCTGCTGCAGCGCAAGCCGTGCTACCTGAGCCCGCCGGCGCAGGCCTTCATTGCCCTGTTGCGGCAACAGGTGGGCGACGCTCAGGGACTATCCGCGCCCCTCGATTCACGCGACAATCGCCCCCCTATCAAATGACTGCACTGGATACTTTTGGTTTGAACGCCGAGCTGCGCCGTCGCGCCTACCTCGATGCCATGCAGGTAGCCACCTGGCTGCCGCGTACCGAGCTGCCCTTTGCCGCGCCATCGCGTGCCGAATTGCTGGCGCCGCCGCCTGCCGAAGCGCCGCTGGCTATGGTGAGCGAACCGGTGGCCGCGGTGGCCGAGCCGGTACGCGAGAGCCCGGTCGAACGGCCGAAGATCGAAATTCCACGCCCGGGCGCCCAGCCGCGCCAGGCGACTGTCGAGCCGGTGGCCGAGGCGGAACCTGTCGAGGAAAAACCGGCCCGGGTCAGTGCGCCTCCGCCGCGTTTTGCCCTGCAGTTGCTGCGGGCTGGCGATTGCGCCCTGTTGGTGGAACTGCCCACCGGCCAGCCATTCCAGAGCCGCGATCCGGCCTACATCCTGCTCAAGGATCTGCTGCGCGCCGCCGGTCTGCCGGACAGCCCGCAGTTGCTCGGCGAGCCGGTGCGCTGGCCGCTGCTGGTGCGCGGCAACATGGATCAAGGCCCGCAAGCGGCGCTGGAGTTCGTGCAGAGCTTCGTTGCCGCGCGGCTGGAAGAGCAGCCCAGCGCCTGCCTGTGGTTGGTCGGCCTGCCGGCCATTCGCTTTGCCGGCGAAGGTGATGAGCACAGCTACAACCGCGAACTGCAGGTCGAAGGTCTTGGCGCCTGCTGGGCGCTGCCGGGGCTGGAGCTGCTGATGGAAGAACCAGCGCGCAAGCGCGAACTCTGGCAGGCCATGCGACGCGTTCGCCAGCGTTGGTCAGCCCCCGCTCATTCCTGAGAACCCCCCGTCTTTGTGCCCGAGTTACGCCCAATGAGCGATGCGATTTCCTTCCGCCCGATGACCGAGGCGGATCTCGATGCCGTGCTGAAGATCGAATACGCCGCCTTCAGCCATCCCTGGACGCGCGGCATCTTCACCGACAGCCTCAAGTCCTATAACTGCTGGCTGATGTTCGAGGGCAATCAGCAGGTCGGTCACGGTGTGATCAACCTGATCCTCGACGAAGCGCATCTGCTCAATATCACCATCAAGCCGGAAAGCCAGGGCCGTGGTCTTGGCTTGCGCCTGCTCGAACACCTGATGAAAGAGGCTTACGAGCTGGGCGGGCGCGAGTGTTTCCTCGAAGTGCGTGCCAGCAACCAGAGTGCCTACCGTCTGTACGAGCGTTTCGGCTTCAACGAAGTGGGACGCCGTCGCGATTACTACCCGGCAGTCGGCGGGCGTGAAGACGCGTTGGTGATGGCCTGCACGCTAGTCGATTGATGTCATTACTTTAAAAACGTAGCCCGGATGCAATCGGGGAAATCGTTGCCCCGGATTGCATCCGGGCTACGGTCTGGCCGTTTGCTCGCACCAGGCGTTTCACCCCGGATGCCCATCCACCCGCGCCCGACACAGCATCGGCGCGTAATGCCAGGCGAACAGGGCGAAGGCCACGCCCCAGCAAAGCGCTGCTAACCATAGCCACCCGCCACCGCATGTGACCCGAATCAGCGCGCCCAGATTGAGCAGGCCGAAGGCCCAGGCCATTGCCTTCGGCGGTTGCAATGCGCGGCCGGTATGGCCGAGGCTGACCCGCGCCATCATCGCCAGGATCAGCCCGCCCATCGCACCCACTGCCAGCGCATGGCTGGCCTGGCTGGGTTGCGCCAGCCAGCCCAGATGCCAGGCGGCCATGCCGAGCGTAGCGAGCAAAAGCCAGGTGTAGGCCAGGTGCAGCGACCACAGCAGCGGCACGTGCCAGATGCCGCGCAGGTGCCAGCGCCACAGACGCAGGCCGTGCAGCGCGCTCAGCAGGATGAACGGTGCGGTCAGCCATGGGCGGGGCTGCAGGTTGTGTCCGCTGGCGAACAGTGCCGCGACCAGCACACCGCAGAACAGCAGCAAACGATCCTGCCAGGGGTGGGCAGCGAATGCCTCGACCCGGCCCAGGCCGCGCTGGGTGAAGAAGGGGATCACGCGGCCGCCGATCAGGCTCAATAACACCGCGATCAGCCACAGCGCGGCCAGTGCGCCACGGCGCTGCAGGCCATCGTCGCCCTGCGCCAGGCCCGCAAGGGTGAGGGACTGGCACAGCGCGAAGAGGCTCAGTACCAGCAGGATCGGGTAGTTGTTGCGTTGCCGGGCGGTGATCAGCTGGCGTGCCATCTGCGCAATGAACAGGCCGATAAAGGCCAGTTGCAGTACGATCAGCATTGCCAGCGGCACAGGGATAAACCAGACCAGGCGCGCCGCCAGCCACAGCCCGAACAGCGCGATCAGGGGGCGGCCGCTGAGGCCGGGGCGGCCCGTCCAGTTCTGTACAGCCGTGAGCAGGAAGCCGGCGATGATCGCCAGACCGAAGCCGAAGGGCATTTCATGGCGATGCCAGGCCAGCATGCCGCCGGGCACCGCAGGGTTTGTCAGGCCGTGCAGCACCGCCGCCCAGAGGGCGACGGCGAGCAGGGCGAACAGGGCGCCAGCGAGGAAGAACGGCCGAAAACCAAGGCGCCAGAGCGGCGCAATGGCCAGGGCTTGCTGGCGATCAAGCAACTGCATGAGCACATGCCCTGTCGTTCAGGCGCTCCTGAGCGATCAGACGCAGCACGTAGCCGATCTTCAGTACGCTCGGACCGATCAGTGTCAGGCTGTGGGCCAATACCAGTGTCGGCACATTCAGGTGCTTCTCCAGGCCGTAGGCCGCGACCAGCCCGACGAGCAGCAGAATCAGGCCGCTCCAGAGCAGTTGGCTGGACAGATGAAGAATCTGCGCAGGTGGAAGATTGAGCGGATACATGGTTTACCTCCTGATTGATCAGCTATCCAGTGCCGAAGCCGGGCCGAAGAACTCGTAGCGGCTTTGCTCGGCGGGAACGCCCAGCGCCTGCAGATGACGCTTGACCTGCGCCATGAAGGGTTTCGGGCCGAGGAAGTAGGCGTCCAGATCACGCTCGGCCGGCAGCCATTGCTCTAGCAGATCGCGGCTCAGAAAACCGGTGGCGTCGGCCCTGTCACCCTCGCGCGGTTCGCTGTAGCAGACGTAGTGGCGAATCTGCGGATGCTCGGCGGCATGGGCATCGACCCAGTCGCGGAAAGCATGCACCTCGGCATTGCGCGCGCAGTGGATGAAGTGGATGGGACGGCCGCTGTGCCGCGCTGCGTCGAGCATGGCCAGCGCCGGGGTGATGCCGACGCCGGCACTGATCAGGGCCAGCGGTTTGTCCGAGGCGCTCAGGGTGAACTCGCCAGACGGTGGGAACAGTTCGAGTTCATCGCCGACCTGAACCTTATCGTGCAGGTGATTGGAGACACGGCCGCCAACCTCGCGCTTGACGCTGATGCGGTATTCGCGACCGTTGGCCAGAGCCGACAGCGAGTAGTTACGGCGCACTTCTTCGCCATCCAGCAGCAGGCGCATGCCGATGTACTGGCCTGGTTGATGGGCGAGCAGGGCGCCGCCGTCGACCGGCACCAGGTGGAAGGAGGTGATCTCGGCGCTCTCTACCACCTTGCGCGCCACGCGGAAGCTGCGTGCGCCGCGCCAGCCGCCCGGCGCCGCTGCATTCTCGGTATAGAGCTGCTCTTCGGCACCGATGAAAATATCGGCCAGTTGCTGGTAAGCCACGGCCCAGGCATCGATCACGGCATCGGTGGCGATCTCGGCACCCAGCACCTCGCGGATCGCGCGCAGCAGGCAGCCGCCAACGATGGGGTAGTGCTCGGGGAGAATCTGCAGGGCCACGTGTTTGTTCACCACCTGGCGCACCAGCGGGCCGAGGGCTTCGAGGCGGTCGATATGGCGGGCGTACATCAGCACGCCATTGGCCAGGGCGCGCGGCTGGTCGCCGCTGGCCTGGTGGGCCTGGTTGAACAGCGGGCGTACCTCTGGGTGTTCGCTGAGCATCATCCGATAGAAGTGCGTGGTCAGCGCCTCGCCGCCGCTTTCCAGCAGGGGCACGGTGGCTTTGATCAGGTCGCGTTGAGCATTGGTCAGCATGGGGGTATCTCCGCAAGGCAAATAAAGGCGCCGGTGTGGCTCGTCTGGCCAGTTGGGGCGTGCTAGCGTTAGCGATCGATACCTATCAGTAAGCGTGCCAACTAAATAATCCTTAAATATCAGTGGCTTACTTATTTTGTTGTGTTAATGACTCGCCTCGCGTGTGAGTCATAAAGACTTTGAGTAGTCGAAATGACCGCTAATCCTCTGCTGGAAACTCTTATTCCTCTGGTCGCCGATCTGTCTCGCGAGCTGGATGACGGCGAGCGTTATCGCCGCCTGCTCGCTGCCTTGCGCCAGTTGTTCCCTTGCGATGCCGTGGCGCTGCTGCGACTCGACGGCGAAATTCTGGTCCCCCTGGCGGTCGAGGGGCTGAGCCCCGATACCCTGGGACGGCGCTTCAGAGTCAGCGAGCATCCGCGTCTGGCTGCGTTGCTGGAACACGCCGGGCCGACGCGTTTCGCTGCCGACTGCGGCCTGCCTGACCCCTACGACGGTCTGGTAGAGGGGTTGCATGGTCACCTGGAAGTGCACGACTGCCTCGGTTGCCCGCTGTACCTGGACGAGCAGCTCTGGGGCCTGCTGACCCTGGATTCGCTCGACCCGGCCAGTTTCGGTCGGCTCGATCTGGACAGCCTCGAGGCCTTTGCCAGCCTGGCCGCGGCCACGGTCAAGGTCAGCCAGCGCATCAGCGGCCTGGCGCAGCGGGTCGAGGCCGAGCGCCAGCTCACCGAGCTGTACAAACAGGCGCGGCAGCAACTGCGCGAGCTGGTGGGGCAGAGCGCGGCGCTGCGCAAGCTGCAGGACGAGATTCGCCTGGTCGGTGACAGCCCGCTGACGGTGCTGATCACCGGCGAGACCGGGGTCGGCAAGGAGTTGGTGGCCGAGGCGATCCACGCCGCTTCGCCACGTGCGCAGCGGCCGCTGGTCAGCATCAACTGTGCGGCGTTGCCCGATGCGCTGGTGGAGAGTGAGCTGTTCGGTCATGTGCGTGGCGCCTTTTCCGGGGCCATGAGCGAGCGTAGCGGCAAGTTCGAGTTGGCCGATGGCGGCAGCCTGTTTCTCGACGAAGTGGGCGAGCTGCCGCTGGCGATCCAGGCCAAGCTGCTGCGCGTGCTGCAGAGTGGGCAGTTGCAGCGGGTCGGTTCGGATCGCGAACACCGCGTCGACGTGCGGGTGATCGCCGCCACCAACCGCGACCTGGCGGCTGAGGTGCGCGCCGGACGGTTTCGTGCCGACCTGTATCACCGCCTGAGCGTTTACCCGTTGCCGGTGCCGCCGCTGCGCGAGCGTGGTCGCGATGTACTGTTGCTGGCCGGCTACTTCCTTGAAGAGAACCGCGCCCGTCTCGGACTGCGCAGCCTGCGCCTGAGTCCTGAGGCGCAGAAGGCGCTGCTCGGTCATGATTGGCCGGGCAACGTGCGTGAACTGGAACACCTGATTGGCCGGGCGGCGATCAAGGCACTGGCGCGTCACGGCGAGCGCCCGCGCATTCTCAGTCTGGATGTGCAGGACCTGGATTTGCCGACGGCCCAGGCGATGGCTGCCTCAGACGACGTGCTGGCGCCCATTGATCTACCTCCGGCGGGCCTGGAGCTGCGTGCGGCGGTGGATGTTTTTCAGCGCCAACTGATCGAGCAGTGTCTGGCGCGCCATCAGGGCAAATGGGCCGATGCGGCGCGTGAGCTGGGGGTGGATCGCGCCAACCTCAGCCGTTTGGCCAAACGGCTGGGTATTCGGTAGCTAGATTGTAGGAGGGGCTTTAGCCGCGATCTGTTCACGTCGCGGCTAAAGCCCCTCCCACAGGTTCATCCCTGTTGGAACACCAGCGCTTTCAGGCCGCTTTCGGGCGAGATATCGGGAAACTCCAGCGGGTTGTCCAGGCGCTCGACGAAGCGCAGCTTTGGCGCTTCGGCCGCCATGCCCTCGATGATGAAGTTCGGGCCAATATCCGGGTCGTTGACGCAGGCCAGCACCGTACCGTGCTCGGTGAGCAGCTCGGGCAGGCGACGGAGGATCTTGGCGTAGTCCTGGGTGAGGGCGAAGCTGCCTTTCTGAAAGCTCGGCGGGTCGATGATCACCAAGTCATAAGGCCCGCTCTTGCGCACCTTGCCCCAGGATTTGAACAGCTCGTGGCCGAGAAACTCCACCCGGCTCAGGTCGTGCTCGTTCAGGCGATGGTTGTCGCGCCCGCGTGACAACGCGGCGCGGGCCATATCCAGATTGACCACCTGCGCGGCACCGCCGGCAATCGCCGCCACGGAGAAGCCGCAGGTGTAGGCGAAGAGGTTGAGCACGCGTTTGCCGGCGGCCTGTTCGCGCACCCAACGGCGACCCAGGCGCATATCGAGGAACAGCCCGCTGTTCTGCTTGCTGCCCAGATCCAGCAGATAGCGCAGGCCGTCCTCGATGATCGACCATTGCGCCTGTGGCTCGCCGGTCAGCCATTCGCTCTCGCTGCCCTGCACATAGCGGTGCTGCAGCAGCAGGCCGCGCGCACCGCTGGCCTGCCATTGCGGTGTTTCCAGCAGTTCCATGAGCAGCGGCCGTAGTGCTGGCGACGGTTCGCGGAACAGCATCACCAGCACCACGCCGGACAGCCAGTCGACGGTGATCTGCTCCAGCCCCGGCCAGCAGCGGCCGCGGCCATGGAACAGGCGGCGGGTCTCGTGCCCGGGGTGGTTTTCCAATGCCTGCAGCAGGTGCTCGCGCAGGGTGGCGAGGGCGGTGTCAGTCATCGCGGGTCAGCACTTCCAGCAGCTCGATCTCGAAGGTCAGATTGGAGTTGGGTGGAATCGAGCCGACGCTGCGCTCGCCATAACCCAGATGGGCCGGCACCTGCAGCTTGCGTTTGCCACCCACCTGCATGCCCATCAGGCCCTGGTCCCAGCCCTTGATTACCCGGCCGGTGCCGATCACGCACTGGAACGGTTTGCCGCGCGACCAGGAAGAGTCGAACTCGCTGCCGTCGGCCAGCCAGCCGCGGTACTGGGTGGTGATCAGGGCGCCCTTGACCACGGCCTTGCCGTCGCCGAGTTGCAGGTCTTCGATGATCAGTTCGTCAGTCATATCAGGTTTCCTTGCGATGACGGTTTTGGCTGGCCTGTACCGAGCGTTCCGCGGGGACGCGCAGCTGGGTCAGCAGGTAGTCGGCGAAGGCTGGCGCATAGCCTTGCAGGGCGATGGCGCCGGCCATGCAGCTCAGCCAGCTTTCGGCCAGCGCCTGGTCGATTGGCCACTGCGCATGAAAGGCCGGAATGCTGATGCTGCCGTATTTCTCGGCGAACAGACGCGGCCCGCCCAGCCAGCCGCTCAAGAAGCACGCCAGCTTGTCGCGCGAGGTGCTCAGGTCGGCGGGGTGCAGTGCGCGCAGGGCAGCAGCCTCAGGGCGTTCGTCCATCAGTCGGTAGAAATCATCGACCAGGTGGCGCAGGCCGTCGATGCCACCGGCAGCCTGGTAGGAGGCATCGCCGGTGCCGTAGGGAGGGGTGTGGCTCATCGCGTTGTTCCGCGGAAAAGGCGCCATTGTAACCGCTCGCGTAGAATGGCCGGCCAGTTTGGTTCGAGGTTTGGAGCTGCATGCAGGTGCTGTTCTCCCTCTCCCATAAATGGGAGAGGGGAGTGCAACCGCAGGCTCGGATGAATGATGACGCAACCCCAGCAAGGCTTCGTGCTCAGCCGCCATTGGCGCGATACGCCGGAGGGCACGGAAGTGGCCTTCTGGCTGGCGACCGATGCCGGCCCGCGCCAGATACGTCTGCCGTGCCAGGAGACGGTGGCTTTCATTCCCGCCGAGCAGCGCGCCTGGGCCGAGCCGTTGTTGCGCACCGAGCAGGGCGTCGAGCTGCGTGAGTTGGCCTTGCGCGACTTCAAGCGTCGTCCGGTGCTGGGCCTGTACTGCCGCCAGTACCGCCAGTTGCTGCAGCTGGAGAAGAAGCTGCGTCAGGTCGGCGTGGATGTCTACGAGGCCGATATCCGACCGCCGGATCGCTACCTGATGGAGCGCTTTATCACCGCCAGCGTGCTGTTCGACGGTATCGAGCAGGAAGACGGCAGCCTGCTGTGCAAGTCGCTCAAACCCGCGTCTGATTACCGCCCGACGCTGCGCCTGGTGTCGCTGGATATCGAGACCAGCGCCCGTGGCGAGCTGTATTCCATCGCCCTGGAAGGCTGCGGGCAGCGCCAGGTGTACATGCTCGGCCCAGCCAATGGCGACGCCAGCATCGTCGACTTCGACCTGGAGTACTGCGACAGCCGCAAGGCGCTGCTCGAACGCCTGAATGACTGGCTGCAGCGGCATGACCCGGACGCCATCATCGGCTGGAACCTGGTGCAGTTCGACCTGCGCGTGCTGCGCGATCACGCCGAGCAACTCAAGGTACCGCTGCTGCTGGGGCGTGGCGGCGACGTGATGGGCTGGCGCCAGCACAACAGCAGCCAGCATTACTTCGCCGAGGCGGCCGGGCGGCTGATCATCGATGGTATCGAGGCGCTGCGCTCGGCGACCTGGAGCTTCCCTTCGTTCAGCCTGGAGTCGGTGGCGCAGACGCTGCTCGGTGAAGGCAAGGCGATCGACACGCCCTATGCACGGATGGACGAGATCCAGCGCATGTTCGACGAGGACAAGCCGGCGCTGGCCCGCTACAACCTCAAGGACTGCGAGCTGGTCACGCGCATCTTTGCCCACACCGATCTGCTCGCTTTCCTCCTCGAACGCTCCAGTGTCACCGGCCTGGCCGCCGACCGCAGCGGTGGCTCGGTAGCGGCTTTCACCCACCTGTACCTGCCGCCCATGCACCGCCTGGGTTTCGTTGCGCCGAACCTCGGCGACATTCGCGGCGAGAACAGCCCCGGTGGCTTCGTCATGGATTCGCGGCCCGGGCTGTACGACTCGGTGCTGGTGCTGGACTACAAGAGCCTGTATCCGTCGATCATCCGCAGCTTTCTGATCGACCCGCTAGGGCTGGTCGAAGGCCTGCAGCAACCGGATGACGAACACTCGGTGGAAGGCTTTCGCGGCGCGCGCTTCTCGCGTACCCGGCATTGTCTGCCGGCCATCGTCGAGCGTGTCTGGCAGGGCCGTGAGGTGGCCAAGCGTGACGGCAACGCGGCCTTGTCGCAGGCCCTGAAGATCATCATGAACGCTTTCTACGGCGTACTCGGCTCCAGCGGTTGCCGTTTCTTCGATCCACGCCTGGCTTCGTCCATCACCCTGCGTGGGCACCAGATCATGAAGCGTACCCGTGAGCTGATCGAAGCCGAGGGGTATGCGGTGATCTACGGCGATACCGACTCCACCTTCGTCTGGCTCGGCCGCGCTCATGACGAGGATGAGGCAACGCGCATCGGCCGCGCACTGGTGGCCCGCGTGAACACCTGGTGGTGTGAGCATCTGCAGCAGGAATACGGCCTGACCAGCGCGCTGGAGTTGCAGTACGAAACCCACTATCGACGCTTTCTCATGCCCACCATCCGTGGCACCGAAGAGGGCAGCAAGAAGCGCTACGCCGGCCTGGTATGTGCCGCCGATGGCAGCGAGCGCATGGTATTCAAGGGGCTGGAAACGGTACGCACCGACTGGTCGCCACTGGCCCAGCGCTTTCAGCAGGAGCTGTATCGTCTGGTGTTCGCCGGCCAGCCCTATGAGGACTATGTGCGCGATTACGTGAAGCGCACCCTGGCCGGTGAGCTGGACGAGCTGCTGGTCTACCGCAAGCGTTTGCGCCGGCGCCTCGACGACTACCAGCGCAACGTGCCGCCGCACGTACGCGCCGCGCGCCTGGCCGACGAGCACAACCAGCGTCTTGGCCGGCCGCTGCAATATCAGCGTGGCGGCTGGATCAGCTACCTGATCACCACTGGCGGGCCGCAACCGCTGGAGCGCCTGCTGTCGCCGGTGGACTACGAGCACTACATCAGCCGCCAACTGAAGCCGGTGGCCGATGCCATCCTGCCTTTCGTCGGCGGCGAGTTCGAGCGACTGGTGGACGGGCAGCTGGGGTTGTTCTGAAAAGGCTCGTGGCCGGTTTGCGCCGCAGGACGACCACTTGGCGTGAAATACTTTGCAAAATTCGCCCCGTTGAGTGGTGTTCGCGGCCTGCATATATTGGCGCCCGTGATGCCGGGCCCCTCTGGCGGTTAACACCGCGATGTCGGAATCACAGTCTGTTCAATCTGACTGTAGGAGGGGCTCATGACTGCCCTAGAACCGTTTCTCTTCGCCGACTTCCTCGGCACGGCCACCTGGTTGTGGCTGGTCTTCATCGCTGTCGTCATCTCTCTGCTGGCCTTCGACCTTGGTGTGCTGCATCGCGACAACCGTGAAATCGGCGTGCGCGAAAGCCTGTTGCTGTCGGGTGGCTACATCACTGCGGGTCTGCTGTTCGGCGTCTGGGTGTTCTTCCAGAAGGGCGGCGACGCCAGCATGGATTACCTCACCGGCTTTCTGATCGAGAAATCGCTGTCGATGGACAACGTGTTTCTCATGGCCATGATCTTCAGCTTTCTCGCCATCCCACGGCAGTACCAGCACAAGGTGCTGTTCTGGGGAATCATGGGCGTGCTGGTGCTGCGGGCGATCATGATCGGCCTGGGCGCCGCGCTGATCCATGAGTTCGACTGGATCCTCTACGTGTTCGGCGCCTTCCTGTTCTTCACCGGCGTGAAAATGCTGTTTTCCAAGCTCGACGATGCGCCTGATCTGCAGAACAACGTGCTGGTGAAATTCCTGCGCAAGCACCTGCGCGTGACCGAGAATCTCCACGGTCAGCGCTTTTTCGTCCGCCAGGACGATGGCCAGGGCCGCAGCGTGCTGTGGGTGACGCCGCTGTTCCTGGCGCTGATCCTGATCGAGTGCGCCGACCTGTTGTTCGCCATCGACAGCGTACCGGCGATCTTCGCCATCACTCAGGATCCGTTCATCGTCTACACCTCGAACATCTTCGCCATCCTCGGCCTGCGAGCCCTGTATTTCTCCCTGGCCGCGCTGATCCACCGCTTCGCCTATCTCAAGTACGCGCTGGCGCTGGTGCTGGTGTTCATCGGCGCGAAGATCTTCCTGGTCGGCATCATCGGCAAGATTCCGGCGGTGGTGTCCCTGAGCGTAACCCTGGGCCTGCTGATCGGTGGTGTGCTGCTGTCGCTGTACAAGACCCGTGGCCAGCCGCCCGCGCAGATCTGAGCGCAGACGTTAACCCGGCTATGCACAACGTCTGGCCGGGTCCTCGACACTGGAGAGCCATGATGCACACACACTGGAAAAACCGACTTGCGCCTGCCGCACTGGGCCTGGCGTTGATAACTCTGGTCGGCTGCGATGCGGCCGAACAGTCAGCGCAGAAACTCGCGGAGGAGGCGAAGAAGGAAGCGCAGGTGCTGATCGAGGAGTCGGTCGGCGAAGTGGTCGATGAGCTCAACCGCCAGGTGGACTCCCTGCAGGAGTCCACCAATCGCGCCTTGGGTAAAGCCGAGCTGGAGGAGGAAGCCGAAACAGAGCCCCAAGAGGCTGAGAGGACCCGTGATGAGGGCGTTGAGACCTGAATCGCCATGCCGTCAGGCGTAGCGCGTAACCATCAGTCGTGCTCAGCGCCAGCCGGATGCAGCAGTGCGCTCAGCAGCAACCCTGGTAGTTGTGCCAGGACGAACAACTGCCATTGACCCAGCAGCAGCTCCTTGAGCACCTCACTGGCGCTCCAGGTATTGCCGTATGAGGGCGCCAGCAGGGTGACGGCGCAGTAGGCGCAAAGCGTGGCGCTGGCGACAAAAATCAACTGTGCAGTGGCTTTGCCGTGACGCCGCAGCCCAATGCTCGCCACGATAAACAGCAGCAGGCCGGGTAGCGAGGCGATCGTCAGTTCCAGCCACAGCGAAGTGTGCGGATCCAGCGTCAGGGGCCAGGCCAGTCCCAGGCGAGAGTGCCGCAGTTCGCTGGTCAACAGGCCGATGAACAGGGCGGTGGTTGGGACCAGCGCCAGACCCGACAGCGCGCGCCTCAGGATCCGGCGCATGTACGCAGCAGGCGTGCCGGGCCGAGTGCAGCGGCATTCAAACCGTGGCGGGCCAAGTGTTCCGGTAGCGGCTGTCGGCGGATCAGCGCCGCACAGGCCTGGCCCATGGCCGCGCTGGTCTGGATGCCGTAGCCGCCCTGCGCTGCAACCCAGAAGAAGTCATCCGCGTGAGTGTCGAAGCCGCCGACCAGATCGCCGTCGGCGACGAAGCTGCGCAGGCCGGCCCAGGTATGCGCCGGGCGGCGAATCTGCAGGGTGGTGTGTGCCTCGATCTGATGGATGCCCAGTGCGATATCCAGCTCTTCCGGTTGCACGTCATGCGGCGCCACCGGGTCGGCATTGGCCGGTGAGCCCAGCAGCAGGCCGGCATCGGGTTTGAAGTAGAAGGACTCATCCAGGCTTACCAGCGCCGGCCAGGCCTGGCAGTCGATGCCCGGTGCACCGTCAAAGGTGAAGGCCGCACGGCGTTTGGGTTGCAGGCCGATGCCGGGCAGTCCGGCCAGGTCCGCGATTTCGTCGCACCAGGCACCGGCCGCATTGATCAGCACGGCCGCGCTGTAGCGGTGCCCGGCGCAATCCACCTGCCAGCCGCCAGCGTGGCGCATGATCGACACCACGTCGCGGTTGCAGTGAATCTCCCCACCTTGCTGGCGGATGCCACGCAGGTAACCCTGGTGCAGCGCCGCGGTATCGATATCGGCGGCGCTGGGGTCCAGCAGTGCGCCATGCACGAGCTCACGGCGCAGCACCGGAATCAGCGCGCAGGCCTCGTCAGCGTCGAGCAGACGAGCCTCGGTGACATGCTCGCGGGCTTGCGCGTACTGGCGCTGCAACTCGGCGGCGTCACCGCTGAAATCCACCACCAGCTCGCCACGCGGCGTGAGCAAGGGATGTTCGGCGAAACCGGCTGGCGGGGCATCGTAGAAGGCGCGGCTGGCGGCCGTCAGTGCGCGGACCTGCGGCGTGCCGTAGGCCACGGTGTAGAGTGCGGCCGAGCGACCGGTAGCGTGATAACCGGGCTGCGCCTCGCGCTCGAGCAGCAGCGTCTTGCCGTGGCTGGCGAGGAAGTAGCCGGTGGACGCGCCGGCAATGCCGGCGCCGATGATCAGGTAATCGCAATGCTGCATGCCGCGTCTATCCAGTGTGCAAGGTGATTTCATCAGGGGGCGCTGTCCAGGTACTGCTCGAGAGGTGCAGGGGCGAACAGTGGTTCCCGGCTGATCATGCGCACGCCGTCAGGGCCAGTTTCCAGCAAGCGCCGTTCGCTGTGCGCCACGAGCAGGTCGAGACTGTACCCTGATGCGCTCAGGCTGGCAGCGATTTTCCGGATGGCCTGCAGTGCCGCAGGCAGATCGGACTCGAAATGGCCAAGCAATTGATCGTCATGGCGGATGGTGAGGCGGAAGATGGGCATGGATGATTCATCCTCGGATGCAATGCGACCTGGTTTCAGGCAGACGAGAGGCGTTCAGACGGCGCAGTAACTGTCGGCCAGCACGATCCGCCCGAAGCTGGCGCCGGTGTTGAGCGGGGTGATGGCCAGCAACTGATCCAGGCGTAGCTCCTGCTGGCCGGTGTCGCCTTGCACCACCAGAAATTCTTCCTTGCTGGCTGTCGTGCGCGTGGTCAGCGCCCTGGCCTCGACGCTCGGACCTTCGAGTCGTTCGATCAGCAAGCGATAGCCATGCATGCAGGCAATTTCCAGGTAGTCGTGCAGGTCGCAGTTCAAGGGGCGATACGCGTTCATGGGGTGTCTCCTAGCAGCCTTGCAGAGGAATGATGAAATAGCCTTTGCTGCTGATGGCCGCAGCGACTTCGGGGTGTGCGGGCTCGCTGTGGCAGAACTGGCAGCGGCTTTGTTCGATATCGTCGCCTTGCAGGCCGCGTTCGGCCATCCAGTCCTGGGCGAACTGGTTGGCTCGCCCCTGGTCGTTACCCTCGATCAGTACATCGAAGTGCAGGTAGCGGCCGTCGCGCGTGCGTACGTGGGTATCGAAAACATTCACCTTCATATCGTTTCTCCTCGCTGGGGAGCGAGACGCCGCAGGGCGTCTCGCACGCTCTGGGTTACTTCAGGTCGTCGATGGAGGCGCCGAAGTTCAGGTGCAGCACCTGGCCGTCGACCACCAGTGCGGGGACCGACTTGACCCCGGCCTGTTCGGCTTCCGCCACGCGGGTGGCCTGTTCGCCGAGGTGAACGATCTCCACCTTCACCTCCGGAGCCAGCAGGTTCAACAGGGTCTGTTCGGCCGATACGCAGATGGGGCAACCGGCGTGATAGAAGCGTGCTTGAGTCATGGTCAATCTCCTGTTCGTCAGTTTGGTATCGAATCGATACTTAATAACAGGCTACGCTCAAATCGATCTTTGTCAATATGGTATTTAGTCGATACTATGTTTCGACAGGAGTGATACATGACCGACACGACTCTCTTCGATCTGCTCGAAAGACTTTCCAGCCTGACCCGTATCTGGTTTCGCCAGCACCCGCTGCTGGCCGAGTTGCAGCCCATCCAACTCAGTGCGCTGATGTACCTGGCGCGCTGCAACCACTATTCGAATACGCCGCTGGGGGTGACCGATTACCTCGGCCTGACCAAGGGAACGGTGTCGCAGTCGCTCAAGGCGCTGGAAGGCAAGGGGCTGATCATCAAGACGCAGGACGCACGCGATAAGCGCAGCGTGCACCTGGCGCTCACCGACCCGGCCTGGGCGTTGCTGCAGGCGCTGCTGCCGCCGGATTTCCTCGCTGCAGGCGAAGCGCGCCTGGGGGCTCAGGCAGGGCAGTTGAAAAGCCTGCTGACCGATCTTCTGCGGGAAATTCAGCGCGACACCGATGTGCCGGGCTTCGGTCTCTGTGGCAGCTGCCGTTTTCACCAGCAGGTCGATGGCCAGCCGTTCTGCGGCCTGACCCAGGAGCCGCTGCAGCCAAGCGATGCCAAATTGATCTGCCGCGAACATCAGCCCCCGGAGGCCGCATGAACAGCCTGCAACTCGATGCATTGCTGACGGGGCGTGCCCAGCCTTTCACCCGGCCTGGCTCGCGCAGCGGCATTGCCAAGGTGCCATGCCAGGAAGCGCTGGCGGTGACCACGCTGGGACTGGCCGGAGACGAGCAGGGCGACCTGCGGGTGCATGGCGGCGTGGAGAAGGCCGTCCACCACTATCCGCGCGAACACTACGCCGCCTGGCTGGCCGAGTTGGGCGAGCATCCACTGCTGATGCAACCCGGTGCTTTCGGCGAAAACTTCAGCACCACGGGCTGGACCGAGGATGACGTCTGTCTGGGCGACCTGATACGTGCGGGGTCCGCCCTGCTGCAGGTTTCCCAGGGGCGCATGCCGTGCTGGAAACTGAGTGATCGCTTCGGCGTTGCCAACCTGGCGCTGAGGGTGCAGCAGTCCGGCCGTACCGGTTGGTATTACCGGGTTCTGCAGGAAGGCGTGGTTGGCGTGGGAGACCGGTTGCAGGTGGTGGAGCGCATTCATGCCGATTGGCCGCTCAGCCGTCTTTCGGCGGTGTTGTTCGACAAGCGCGTGGAGCCCGAGCTGTTGCGTGAATGCCTGGTTCTGCCGCTGGTGCCGTCCTGGCGCAGAACCCTGGAGCGACGCCTGGAAAAAGCCGAAGTCGAGGACTGGGCGCCTCGGCTGCAAGGCACAGACATCATTGAGTAGCGAGCGAAATGCGCAGATGACTGGAACGGCAAACGGATGCGAATGCTTCTACACTGGTTTCTCTTGTTGATTCCAGGTGGTTCTATACCAAGCGCCTAGCGTTTGTTGTGGGGGCAAGATGAGCAGGTTGATCTGCGCCGACTTCGATGAGTTCGAGGAGGCCTTGTACGGGGTAGAGGGCCGTTATCTGCTGCGTTCACGGCAGCAGCGCGACTGGCGTTTACGTGTCGTCGAGCTCGATGGCGTGGCGCTGATGTTCGGTCGCGAGGGGGCGGGCACGGTCTACAGTGGCGTCGGCCTGCCGGGCTTCTTCAATATCTTCCTGCCACTGAGCCGGCACGAATGCACGGTACTGGGCGGCAAGCGCCTCGACCGTCGATTGATCGGCTGGATGGTGCCTGAAGCCATGTTCCACATCGATGCCAGCCAGCCTGCGAGCTGGATGACGGTGGCCATGTCGTGCGAGCTGGTACTGCGCTGGGCGCAGCAGCATGAAGACGAGTTCGATCTGTCAATTCTTTCCCGCAACCTGGTCTGTGTGGCTCAACAGGATCTGGCGCCGCTGATATGGCTGGCACTGCGTCTGTTACGCATCGACCACTGTGCGCCGCAGGACCTGCATGTGCCGGCGGCCGAGCGTGCAGCGCAGGCAGAGTTGATGGCGCTGGTGTTTCACAGCCTGTTGCCGGTGACGCTGGCTCCGCGAAATCACGCCGGGCATCAGCAGATTCTCCGCCGTGCCCTGGAACTGCTGGAGGCGACACCGGATGCGCCGCTGCATATGTCCGATCTGTGTCAGGCGTGCAGCACCTCGGAGCGCACATTACGCAATCTGTTCACCCGCTACCTGGGCATGAGCCCGCACCGCTATCTCATGCAGCATCGTCTTCATGCGATCCGCCGGGCCATTCTGCATGCACAAGCCAATGAGACCATCACCGAGATCTGTGCCCGTTTCGGGGTCTGGGATTTCGGTCGCTTCGCAGGTTTGTACCGGCTCTATTTCGGTGAGTTGCCGTCGCAATCACTGCGCAGTCGCCGCGTGCTCGCCGGGCCGCTCAACCCGCGTTGAGCGGTCGCTGCAAGGTGGTGCTGGGATACTCGCCGAAAACTCTGTAGTACTCCGCAGCCATACGTCCGCAGTCGGTATAACCGAAACGCTGTGCAATCGCCGCGACGCTGCTCTGTTGCCCATCGGCTATGGCCAGCGCGGCGCGCAGCAGGTGCAGGCGTCGCAGGCGCAGATAACGTGCCGGCGCCATGCCCAGCGTATGCACGAAGGCGCTGCGCAAGGTCCGCTCACTGACGCCCACCATTCGACATAGCTCGGTCAGACGTGGCGTGCGCCCGCCGGCCAGCGGTAGCAGCTCCAGCACCTGCTGCAGCAATTGCTCATGGGAGGCCTGGCGAGCGCGCTGGCGAGGCGTCATTCGCGGTTGCATGGCGGTGTCCTGGCCGAAGGGGAGCCCTCAGGCTGCGCGCGTGCAACGGTGCTCGCTACGTAAAACAGGCAAATCGCCGGGCAGTGAGATTTGCCGATTTTACGTAGTGAGCGACCACGCACTACGGCGAGCATCGACTCAACGCTCGCCAGTCGCCGTTCGAGCTGACGAGCCTTCAGAAGCGTTCGATATGGATCGACGCGAGGGGAGGCTATATGAGTCCGTCGACGTGCAGCTGGGGCATCTGCCTGGTGCTGGCCGGAGCGTTTGCTGCCAGCCAGGCGCAGCCGCTCGGGCCCCAGGTGCTCGAGGTCGAGCCATTCGTCGAGTTGCCGTCAGGGGTGCGCTACCCCGAAGGCCTGGCAAGCAACCCACGCAACGGCGACATCTACGTCGGCACGTTCGATATGCGCCAGCCCGCCTCCGAGCGTAACAATCAACTGCTTCGTTACGCAGCCGATGGGCGCCTGCTGGCGCAGCGATCATTCGCCGGCATGCCGCTGACCGGGCTGGGCTATGCCGACGGCCAGCTCTACATCCTCAATTTCGGTGCCGGCAAGCTGCAACGCATCCTGGCCGACTTCACGGCGGACACCTCGGTGGAGGATGTGCTCGATTTCCCCCGGCTCGTTCCGCCTGCCCCGGCGGCTCGCGTGGTGAACAACCCGGACGGCAGCCAGGACCGGATCGAGTTCGCTGCCAGTGGCATGCCTGCTCCCAACGGCCTGGTATTCGCCGGCAATGGTGATCTCTATGTGTCCGACTCCTTCCAGGGCGCGCTGTATCGAATCGCTGACGCCACACACTGCAGGCCCTGTTCGCTTGAGGTGCTGTCGCGTGATCCGCTCCTCGCGACGGCGGGCTTCCTGCCCTTTGGCGCCAATGGACTAGCCCTCGATGACGGCGAGCGCCATCTCTATATCAACAACGCAGGGGACGGTCGTCTGCTGCGCATGCCGCTGCCTGGCGGTGAGTTGCAGGTGGTGGCCGAAAGCCTGCCCGGAGCCGATGGTCTGCTGTTTCACGACGGTCTGCTGTGGCTGCTGGCCAATCAGGTCGACCAGCTTCTGGGAGTCGATGAACAGGGGCTGATCCGTATGCGTGCCGGTGGTTTCCAGGGCCTCAGCGCCAGCGGAGCCCCGTTGGGCTTGCTGTTTCCAGCCAGCAGCGTGGTGCAGGGCGACTGGATGGTGATCAGCAATCTGGCGCTGCCATTGACCCCCGCCGAAGGCGACGAGTGGGAAGAGCAGGTGCGTACCTGGAATCTGGTGCGGCTGCGTCTGCCGCGATCTTCGGCCAAGGGAGGGGCAACTCATGCCGCAAACCCCTGAACAACCTTTGAATAACGGACGTCGCCAATTGCTGCTCGGCTCTGCCGCGCTGGCAACGGTGATGTTGTTACCCCTGGGTGGTTGCGTGCGGGGCGCTGGCCCCGGCACTGCCCATCCGCAAACCGAGAATGGAGGGCGTAGAACCATGGGCACCATTACCACACGCGACGGTACACAGATCTACTACAAGGACTGGGGCAGCGGCCCGGTCGTGGTGCTCAGCCATGGCTGGCCACTGAACTCCGATAGCTGGGAGGCGCAGATGATGTTCCTGGCCAGCAACGGCTATCGGGTGATCGCTCATGACCGGCGTGGTCATGGACGCTCCAGCCAGCCCTGGAATGGCAATGAAATGAACACCTACGCCGATGATCTGGCTGCACTGCTCGATCACCTGGATGTGCGTGGCGCTTCGCTGTTCGGTTTTTCCACTGGTGGCGGTGAGGTGGCGCGCTACATCGGCCGGCATGGCACCGCCCGGGTGGCCAAGGCGGGGCTGATCGCCGCTGTTCCGCCGTTGATGGTGCAGACCGAGGCCAATCCGGGTGGTCTGCCACTCTCGGTATTCGATGGCATACGCGCGGCATCGCTCGCCGATCGTTCGCAGCTGTACCGCGACGTCGCCAGTGGGCCATTCTTTGGCTACAACCGCCCCGGTGCCAAACCCTCGCAGGGAGTGATCGACGCGTTCTGGATGCAGGGCATGATGGCGGGTCACAAGAATGCCTATGACTGCATCAAGGCTTTCTCCGAAACCGACTTCAGCGAGGACCTGAAGAAGTTCGATGTGCCGACGCTGATCCTGCATGGCGATGACGACCAGATCGTGCCCGTGGACGCCGCTGCCAGAGCTTCGGCCAAGTTGGTGCCACACGCCAAGCTGGTCATCTACCCCGGAGCGCCTCACGGCATCACCGATACCCACAAGGAACAACTGGGCGCGGACATGCTGGCCTTCCTGCGTAGCTGATCGACCTGCAACGGCCATTCAATGTCATTTCGAGGACTGACCCATGAGTAGCAAGACAGCCCTGATCGTCGTGGATATCCAGAACGATTACTTCCCAGGCGGCCTATGGACGCTGAGCAAGGTCGAGGCCGCCGCCGCGAAGGCGGCACAGGTGATCGCCGTTTTTCGTGAACGCGGCGATCTGGTGGTGCACATCCGGCATGAGTTCACCAGTGCCGATGCGCCGTTCTTTCGACCCGGCAGCGAGGGGGCGCATATCCATCCCAGCGTCATCAATCAGGGTGACGAGCCGGTGGTGCTCAAGCATTACATCAACTCCTTTCGCGAAACCGAACTCAAGGCGGTACTCGATCGGCACGCCATCGACGCCGTGGTGATCGTCGGCAACATGAGTCATATGTGCGTTGATGGCATCACCCGAGCCGCGGTGGATTTCGGCTACGACACCACGGTGCTGCATGACGCCTGTGCCACGCTCGATCTGCAATTCAATGGTGTAAAGGTGCCGGCCGAGCATGTGCATGCGGCATTCATGGCGGCGCTCAGCTTCGGCTACGCGCCCGTGATTTCCACTGCTGAATATCTTGCCAAAGGCTAGGGACGCTTATGAACACGCTGACGCTAAGTGCGTGGCTGGCCATGCTGGCAAGCCCGGCCTGGGCCCACGGCCCGGAAGGCATCCACAGCGAAAAGGGCGGGCAGGTCGAGGCGGCTTTCGATCTGGTGCATACCCGGGTGTTCAAGGAGGGCGGTGATCTGGTCTTCGAGCAATTGGTCGATGGTCAGGCCGGTAGTCGTCTGCCCACCGCCAAAGGCAGCTTTGCCGGTGCAGAGGTCTACAGCTACGTCTGGCCGACGAGTCTGGACAGCGGCTCGGTGGGATTCGAGCAGGAGTCGGGCATTCTTGCCCTGGCGCTGACCTCGCACCCTGATTTCGACGACACCCCGCAGCTCGACGAGAACGGTGACGGCGACAAGGGCAATGACGGTGGCCTGTGGCACTCGCACTGGGTGGTGCTGACCAAGGAGCCCAGCTGTGGGCCCAGCGGCCTGAAGGTGCGGGACATTCCAGAGGGCGCCACACCCAAGTTGCCCGCCACCTGGCCAGGCGTGCCGCTGTACATCGATTCGCCAGGCTATGACCTGAGTGTGAAGAACGACGCGGCGCAGATTCGTGTTCCACTCGCAGCCGTTGGTTTCCCCGCCAGTTTCAACTACGACGGGGTGACCGCCGCGCTGCAGGTCAATGCCGATCTGCATGACCCGTTGTTGTGTGTCTCCAGCGTTTGGGATGTCGCCTCGGGCGACCTGTCCCTGCCTGCGACCTGGAAGACCTCGGACTAAATCATCGCGCGCAATTGTCGGCTGCCATCGATTCCGCTGGCGGCTGGCGTTCGCCCGTCGTTCGGCATATTTGCTTGAGGAGTACCTGTCATGTCCAAACAGAAGCTGACCCATGCCACCGGTGCGCCGGTGGTGGACAACCTCAACATCCAGACCGCCGGGCCTCGAGGGCCGGCTCTGCTACAGGACATCTGGCTGATCGAGAAACTCGCCCATTTCGACCGTGAGGTGATTGCCGAGCGGCGCATGCATGCCAAGGGCGCAGGTGCCTATGGCACCTTCACCGTGACGGGCAACATCAGTCGTTTCAGCCGCGCCAGTCTGTTCGCCTCGATAGGCAGGCAGACACCGGTGTTCGTGCGTTTCTCCACGGTGGCTGGGGAACGTGGCGCCGCCGATGCCGAGCGTGATATCCGTGGTTTCGCCGTGAAGTTCTACACCGATGAAGGCAATTGGGATCTGGTCGGCAACAACACCCCGGTGTTCTTCTTCCGCGACCCGATGCGTTTTCCCGATCTCAACCATGCGGTCAAGCGCGATCCGCGTAGCGGCCTGCGCAGTGCCAGCAACAACTGGGACTTCTGGAGTCTGCTACCCGAGGCGTTGCACCAGGTCACCATCACCATGAGTGAACGCGGTATACCGCGCAGTTACCGGCACATGCACGGATTTGGCAGTCATACCTTCAGCCTGGTCAATGCGGACAATCAGCGCTTCTGGGTCAAATTTCACCTGCGCTGCCAGCAGGGCATCGAAAACCTCAGCGACGCCGAGGCGGCCAGCGTGATCGGCGCCGACCGTGAAAGCCATCTGCGTGATCTCTACCAGAGCATCGAGCGGGGCGACTATCCGCGCTGGACGTTATGTATTCAGGTGATGACCGAGGAGCAGGCCAGTCGCCACCCGCACAACCCCTTCGATCTGACCAAGGTGTGGTCGCATGCCAATTACCCGCTGATCGAAGTCGGCGTGCTGGAGCTCAATCGCAACCCGGACAACCATTTCGCCGAGGTAGAGCAGGCCGCGTTCTCGCCTGCCAATGTCGTACCAGGCATTGGCTTTTCACCGGACAAGATGTTGCAGGCGCGTCTGTTCTCCTATGGCGATGCCCAGCGGTATCGGCTGGGTGTCAACTTCAACCTGATCCCGGTCAATGCGCCGCGCTGCCCGTACCACAGCTACCACCGGGACGGTCAGATGCGCACCGACGGCAATCAGGGCTCGACCATCGCCCATTACCCCAACAGTCAGGGCGAGTGGGAGGATCAGCAGGAACTGCGCGAGCCGCCGTTGCCACTGGAGGAGAGCGCGACCAACTGGGATCACCGCGTCGACGATGACCACTTTCAGCAGCCGGGGGATCTGTTCCGCCTGATGAGCCCGGCGCAGCGGCAGGTATTGTTCGAGAACACGGCCAGGGCGATGGGCGACGCATCCGCTGAGATCAAACGGCGCCATATCGCCAATTGCAGCAAGGCTGATCCCGCTTATGGGGCAGGGGTGGCCAGGGCGCTGGGTTTGGGTGACTGACGCTCAGGCATGAAAAAGGCGAAGCCTCGCGGCTTCGCCTTGGTTCTACCTGCGCTGGCTCAGTGCTTGCGCGGTACCGGCTTGAGCAGTTCGTCCGGCGGCATTTCGCACTGGATCTTGCGGCCGATCAGCGCCTCGATCGGCGGCAGGGCGAAGGCATCGTCTTCGCCGGCGAAGCTGATCGAGGTGCCGCTGGTGCCGGCGCGGCCGGTACGACCGATGCGGTGCACGTAGTCGTCCGGGTCTTCCGGCAGGGTGAAGTTGATCACATGGCTGATGGCATCGACGTGGATACCGCGACCGGCGACGTCGGTGGCGACCATGACGCGGATCTTGCCTTCGCGGAAGCCTTCCAGGGCGCGGATACGCTTGTGCTGGGGAATGTCGCCGGACATCTGCACGGCGCTGATGCCGTCGCGGGTCAGGCGCTCTTCGATGCGCCGTACTTCGTCCTTGCGGTTGGCGAAGACCATGACCCGCGTCCAGTCGTTCTGGCTGATAAGGTTGTACAGCAGCTTGTACTTGTCAGCCGAGGCCACGGCGTACACATGCTGCTCGACGGTATCGCTGGCGACGTTCTCCGGCTCGATCTCGACGATGGCGGGGTTGACCGTCCACTGCTTGGCCAGGTTCATCACGTCTTCGGTGAAAGTGGCGGAGAACAGCAGGGTCTGGCGGTCACCTTTCATCGGCGTCTGGCGGATGATCTGGCGTACCTGCGGGATGAAGCCCATGTCGAGCATGCGGTCGGCTTCGTCCAGCACCATCACCTCGACCATGTCCAGGTGCACTTCGCCGCGCTGGTTGAAGTCCAGCAGACGGCCCGGGGTGGCCACGAGGATGTCGCAGAAGCGCGATTCCAGTTGCTTGAGCTGTTTGTCGAAGTCCATGCCGCCGACGAACTGCATGACATTCAGGCCGGTGTACTTGGTCAGCTCGGCAGCGTCCTTGGCGATCTGCACCACCAGTTCGCGGGTCGGCGCGATGATCAGCGCGCGTGGCTCGCCCATGTAGCGCTCTTTCGGCGGCGGGGTCTGCAGCAGCTGGGTGATGATCGAGATGAGGAACGCGGCGGTCTTGCCGGTGCCGGTCTGGGCGCGGCCAATGGCGTCCTGGCCCTTGAGGGTGTAACCCAGTACGCCAGCCTGGATCGGCGTGCAGTAGGGGAACCCCAGATCATGAATGGCATGCATCAGCTCGGGGGCGAGCTTGAAGTCATGGAAACGGGTCTTGCCTTCGGCCGGCTCGACCACGAAATCTTCCAGTTTCCAGGTGTTTACTGGCTTGGCTGGGCGCTCACGGCGTGGCTTGTCGGCCTTGGGCGGGCGGGGCTGTTGCTGCGCCGGGCTATCGCCTGCGCTCTCGCTGGCAGTGCGGGCGGGCTTGTTCTGGCGGGGACGCTTGTGCTCTGCGTCACCGCTCTGGGCGGGCGCTGTTACGGGTGACGGCACTGGTTGTGGCTGCTCGTCTTCGGCTTTGCCGAACATTTTCTTGAGTGCTTTGAGCACGGGCTTCTCATCGACTGGTTAAGGAGTGAACGCCCGCCAGTGTAATGCAAGACGCGGGCGTGGCGAAGTGCTTCGCTCGCGTCTGTCAAGAGCAGCGTGTACCCAGCGCCTCATTCCTCCGGCAGGCTGGCCAGCAGCAGGCGCTGTACATTGCCGCCCATGATCGCGGCAATGGCGTCATTGTCGAAGCCGGCGGTTTGCAGCCCCTCGGTAATTTGCGCCAGGCCGGTGACGTCGAATGGCGTATGCACGGTGCCATTGAAGTCCGAGCCCAGGGCGACGTGCTCGACACCGACCTTGTCCACCGTATAGCGGATGGCGCGGACTATGGCCGCGACCGAGGTGTCGCACACGGCAGTGCTCCAGTAGCCGATACCGATCACCCCGCCCGTGGCCGCGATGGCCTGCAGGTGCTTGTCGCTGAGGTTGCGCGTGCCGGGGCAGGTGCCCTCGACCCCGGTGTGCGAGACCAGCACCGGGCGAGTGGCCATGGCCAGCACATCGTCGATCAGCGGGCGCGAGGCGTGAGCCAGGTCCACCAGCATGGCTTTTTCTTCCAGGCGTGCGATCACCTGGCGCCCCAGCGGCGTCAGCCCGCCTTTTGCCAGGCCGTGGGCCGAGCCGCCCACTTCGTTATCGAAGAAGTGGGTCAGGCCGGCGATACGAAAGCCCGCATCAAACAGCGTATCTACATTCTCCAGCTGGTTCTCGATGGGCTGCAGGCCCTCGGTGGCGAGCAGGCCTGCCACACGCTGCGGGTCTTGGTCCCAGGCCTCGATGAAACGGGCCAGGTCCGCGCGGCTGCGGATCAGCACCAGGCGACCTTCGCTGGCGTGCGCCGCATCCTGCAGCTTCTGCGCCTGGTACAGGGCGCGCTGCAGCAGGCTGTTCCAGGTTTCCCGCGGCCAGCGCTGGGCCATGGCCAGCAGGGTGATGTTGTCACTGTCGGCGGCGTTGCTCTCCATGTTCAGCCCGCGTGGCGTCTTGGTCACGGTGGAGAACACCTGCAGGCCGAGGCGCCCTTCGAGCATGCGTGGCAGGTCTGAGTGACCGTAGTCGTAGCGTTTGAGCAGGTCGCGTTCCCAGAGCAGGGCGTCGTCGTGCAGGTCGGCGACGAACAGCCCCTGGTGCAGCTTCTGCGCGCTGGCGCTGGCCGGATAAGGGGGCGGGCTGGCGACGCTGTTCATTTGCGCGTCGAGTACCTGGGGCAGGCCCAGAACGGCGAGGGCAGAGAGGGGAACCAGCAGAAGCAGGGCGATCAGCAGTTTGCGCATAAAGGGTGGCCATCCAGGCTTGTCGTTATGCTCGGCACTGTAGCAAGGGAAGGGGCGGCGGTGCGCGGCAGCTCTGTGGGAGGCGCTTCAGCGGCGATTCGGTCGCGGCTAAAGCCCCTCCCACAATGCCTAGCGCACCAATGTCGCAAATTATCAGCCGCAGAGGCAGTTACGCCCCTGTTGCTTGGCCTGGTATAGCGCCGCATCGGCGCGCGCGATAAGGCTTTGCAGGCTGTCCTTGTGCTGCATCTGCGCCAGGCCGATGGAGATGGTGACGCCGGGCAGCACGCCAACCGGTGAATAGAAGGACGCGATCTGCTCCAGGCCGATACGCAGGCGCTCACCGATACCGCGTGCAGCCTCATCGGCGATCTCCGGCAGGAGAATGACGAACTCCTCGCCACCGAATCGTATCAGGCTGTCCTTGGCCCTTAGCTGGCTGCTCAGGGTATGCGCCACCAGGCACAAGGCGTAATCGCCGGCCAGGTGGCCGTGCTGATCGTTGTAGGCCTTGAAGTGGTCGACATCGAGCATCAGCAGCGACATGGGGGCATCGTTGAAGGCACAGCGAGTGCTCTCGCGCTCGAACACGTGCTCCAGCCAGCGCCGGTTGAAGCAGCCGGTGAGGGTGTCGACGTTGGCGTTCTGCTCACTGTCGAGAATCTGCCGGTTGCCTTGGCGCACGCGATCGCAGAGCAGCTCCAGCAGGTTCTGCATCATCTGTGGGGATTGCTGGAACAACGCCACCAGTGATTCTCGGTGCAGGCGCAGGACGATGGAGGGGCGCTCGGCCACCACGTAGGCGGAGGGATGTTCGTTGTCGATGAAGCTGATTTCACCGGCGCAGTCGCCGACTTCGAGGGTGCTGACGGCCTGGTTGTCCAGTGAGCCGAGGTAGACGCGCAGTTGGCCCTCGATCAGCAGATAGAGGTGCTGGTTGCGATTGAAAGGGGAGAGCAGTACTTCGCCTGCTTCCAGCTCGCAGGCACGAAATTCCCGCAGCAACTGGTCCAGGCTGCTGGTGGCGACATTATGAAATAGTCGCAACTGTTGAATTTGCTGCAGGTCTGCCTGCCAGTGCGCCGGTTTCATCGCGATCTCGTCGGGCCTGGCCGGGCGAATAGGCCTGAGGGCACCACCAACGCTCCCTGTCGTGTCTACAAATAGCGTTTGACAGTATTCCCGAGCTTCAGGCGTGGCAATGCTTGCCTGAAGCTCTGCCGACCAGTGGTTGCACGGAAGTGCGAAGTTGTTAACTGGCGCGCGTCCTGGCGCGCTCTGGATCACGCTGCGAAGTGGATGCGATGGCCCACCGAGTAGCCGGACAGACGCTCGGCAATGCTGGCCGCCAATGCCTGATCCTGGTTCGGCAGGTGGATATGGGCCAGTTGACCGGCCTTGTCATCGCTCAGCACTTCGACCCGAACAGCCGGATGCAGCTCGGCGACAGCCGCCTGGTAAACCCGGGCGATGGCATCGAAACGCAGCGCTGGTTTGAAGGTCTTGCCCACCGCCGTGAGCGGAATGGCATCGATGATCCAGGCGTCCTTGGGCACCGCGGCGCGCTCGGGAATATGGGCGGCGGCATGTTCCAGCAGCTCGGCTTCGCTGGTCTGCGCGCCCGGCTTGAGCTGCACGTAGACCACCGGCAATTCGCCGGCCTTCTCGTCTGGCTTGCCCACGGCAGCGGCCATGGCCACGGCGGGGTGTTTGTGCAGGGCTTCCTCGATCATCTGCGGGTCGATGTTGTGACCGCCGCGGATGATCAGATCCTTGCTGCGTCCGGTCAGCCAGATATAGCCGTCAGCATCGACGCGACCGAGGTCGCCGGTGTTGAACCAGTCGCCATCGACCCAGATGCCGGCGTTCTTGCTCGCCTGCAGATAGCCCTTGAATACCGTGGCACCGCGGATGCACAGGTTGCCGATCTCATCCTGCGCTGCATCCCGGAGATAGCGTCCCTGCTCGTCGAGTACCTTGATGCGCACTTCGCAGTACGGCATGGGCAGGCCGATGGAGCCGGGGCGGCGTTCGCCCGCTGGCGGGTTGGCGCAGCTGCCGCAGGTGCCTTCGGTCAGGCCATAGCCTTCGAGCAGGGTCAGGCCGGTCTTGGCCTCGAACTGGCGTATCAGTTCCACCGGCATGGGGGCGGCGCCGCACAGGGCGTATTTCAGCGAGGACAGGTCATGACCCTCGCTGGGAATCTGCAGCAGGCCGGCATAGATAGTGGGAACACCGCTGAAGAAGCTGACCTTGTGGCGTGCGATCACCTTCCAGAAATTGCTGATCAGTGTGGTGTTGCGATAGCCCTGCGGCGTGGCCAGCAGCACTTCTGCGCCGCCGATGAAAGCCGTCAGCCCGGTGACGATCACGCCGTTGACGTGGAACAGCGGCAGGCCGCAGAGCGTTACGTCGCCGACACCGAAGCGGGTCACCAGATTCATGCTGTAGGCCATCGCCACTTCGTTGCCGTGGCTGTGCGGCGCCAGCTTGGGCGTACCGGTGGTGCCGCCGGTGTGGAAGTAACTGGCGATGTCGTCGGCGGCGATCACACGACCGCTTTCCAGGTGATCGGCGGGGCAGGAGGCGATGGTTTCATCGAAATCCAGCACGCCCTCCGGCAGCGGGCCGCGCTGGGCCTTGAGCGCACTGCGTTGCGGTTCGGGCAGCAGGTTGGCCATGTCCACGCAGAGAATCGCTTTCAGCTCCGGCAACTGATCGCGCAGGGCATCGACCTTGTCCCACAGCTCGGTGCCGGGGAAGGGCGCCAGGGTCACCAGCAGCTCGGAGTTGGACGCGTGGATCAGCTCGGCGATGTGTTCGGGATCGAGCAGCGGGTTGATCGCATTGACGATGCCGGCGGCCTCGCCACCCCAGATGGTGTAGTGGGTCTGCGGCAGGTTGGGCAGCAGGAAGGACACCGCCTTGCCGGGACGCAGGCCCAGGCGGTGGAAGGCGTTGGCGGTCTGGGTGATCTTGCCGAGCAGCTCGGCATAGTTCAGGCGCAGCGGGGTTTCCTCTCCCGTGCCCTGGAGAATGAACGACAGCGCCGCTGCCTCGGGACTGGTCTGCGCCGTGCGGCGAATCAGCTCGAAGGTGCTGCTGGGCAGGTCGCGATCACTCAGCGGGGTGCTCTCGATCTGTTCGATATCCTGCAGGGTGCGAATGAGGGGCGCTGTGCTCATTTATCGTGCATCTCTCGGTTCGGTCAGTCGGCCAGCAACTGGCTCAACCATTCGGCGATATCGCGAATCTCTTCCGGCAGCACCTCGTGCGCCATCGGATAGTCGCGCCATTGCACCGGCACCCCACAGGCGTGCAGGCGGTCATACGCGGCACGCCCCATGTCGGGTGTCACCACGTCGTCGAATCTGCCATGCAAACAAAGCACCGGCAGTTGTCTTTTTGTATCCGCCAGCGGCATGTCATCGCTGAAAGTCGGTGCGTAGGTCGAGAGCGCCAGCACCCCGCCGAGGGGGTGTGGATAGCGCATAAAGGCAGTGTGCAGCACCACCGCGCCACCTTGGGAAAAGCCAGCCAGGACGATGCGTTCAGGGGCGATGGCGCTTTCGCGTTCGGCTTCGATCAGGGCGATTACCTGGTCGGCGGATTCTTCCAGTTGTGCCTGGTCGATGGCCCGTGCCGGACTCATGGCGAGGATGTCGTACCAGCTCGGCATGCTCCAGCCGCCGTTGATGGTCACCGGGCGGGTTGGCGCCTGCGGCAGGATGAAGCGTGTGCTGGGCAGGCGTTCCTGCAGCATCTCGGCGACCGGCAGGAAATCGTAGCGGTCAGCCCCCAGCCCATGCAGCCAGATCACGCTGGCATCGGCGGATTGTGGGGGCTGCAAAATCATGGGTGCGGTCATTGGTAGCTCCAGTGTGGTGCGGGCGCCTTAATTTGGGGCGGCGCCCTGTTCAAGGCTTGGCTAATCTGTGAATAAGTTGTCGCACGGGTGAAAGTTTTGCCCTTGACCCCCGTATATCCGGCGATTTGCCATGTGCTGGTACGGGGCTTGCTACGGCTCATTTGAACTGACGACGCGGTGCGGTAACGGTAACACTGTGCCATTGCGCACCGCTCAACAGGCAGGAATCTGCTGTGTGGGGTTCCTAATAGACCGTCGGGGCGGTTAATCGCCCAGACGGATGACGATCCGTCTCTGTCCCGTTCAACCAATGGGCAGGGTGGGAGCAGTTGGCCAGCAGAGGGTAAAGCCGACTAGACTCCCGCCTGACGTTCGAACTTCTCGTCGATACCGTTGCTGCCAGCGGATCGCGTGCCTCAAAAGGGTGGGGAAGGCGGACGGAGACTCCAACACAACAAGAGCAACTGGAGGTTTTTGATGAAGATGGTGAAATCCACCCTGGCTGTGCTGACCACCGCAGCTGTGCTCGGTGTCAGTGGCTTTGCTCAGGCAGGCGCCACCCTGGATGCAGTGCAGAAGAAAGGCTTCGTGCAGTGCGGTATCAGCGACGGTCTGCCTGGCTTCTCCTACGCCGATGAAAAAGGCAACTACCTGGGTCTCGACGTTGACGTCTGCCGTGCTGTTGCAGCCGCGGTTTTCGGCGACGCGACCAAGGTCAAGTACAGCCCGCTGACCGCCAAGGAGCGCTTCACCGCGCTGCAATCCGGCGAAGTCGACATCCTGTCCCGTAATACCACCTGGACCAGCTCGCGCGACGCCGCACTGGGTCTGAACTTCACTGGCACCAACTACTACGACGGCCAGGGCTTTTTGGTGAACAAGAAGCTGGGCGTTTCCAGCGCCAAGGAACTGGACGGGGCTACTGTCTGCATCCAGGCCGGTACCACCACCGAGCTGAACCTCTCCGACTACTTCCGTGCCAACGGCATGAAGTACACCCCCATCACCTACGATACCTCTGACGAGAGCGCCAAGTCTGTCGAAGCCGGCCGTTGCGACGTGCTGACCTCCGACCAGTCGCAGCTGTACGCGCAGCGCATCAAGCTGGCCAACCCGGACGACTATGTCGTGCTGCCGGAAGTGATCTCCAAGGAGCCTCTGGGCCCGGTCGTGCGTCAGGGTGACGAAGAGTGGTTCGACATCGTGCGCTGGACCCTGTTCGCCATGGTCAACGCCGAAGAGCTGGGTGTGACCTCGGCCAACGTCGAAGCCACTGCCAAAGACACCAAGAACCCGGACGTAGCGCGTCTGCTGGGTACTGAAGGTGAGTTCGGCAAAGACCTCAAGCTGCCGAAAGACTGGGCAGTACAGATCGTCAAGCAAGTCGGTAACTACGGTGAGTCCTTCGACCGTAACGTCGGTGCCGGCAGCGAGCTGAAGATCGAGCGTGGTCTCAACGCCCTTTGGAACAAGGGTGGTCTGCAGTACGCACCGCCGGTGCGTTGACCGTCCACAGCGGCAGGCCTATGGCCTGCCGCTGTCGTTTCCGATTAAGTGAACTCCGGCCGGCTTGCGTGCGGCCGGGGCTTCCGTGAGGGTTGTCATGCACACGACTGCTAATGCCCCGCGCCCGCAAGGATCGCTTCTGAACGATCCGCAGGTGCGTGCTTGGGCTTTCCAGATCATTGCCGTTATCGCCGTTGTGGCGCTCGGCTGGTTTCTCTTCCAGAACACCCAAACCAACCTGGAGAAGCGCGGAATCATTTCCGGCTTCGCTTTTCTCAATAACAGCGCTGGCTTCGGTATCGCCCAGCATCTGATCGACTACACGGAAAGCGACAGCTACGGTCGTGTGTTCCTGGTCGGCTTGCTCAATACCCTGCTGGTGTCTCTTATCGGTATCGTGCTGGCCTCCATCCTCGGCTTTCTGCTGGGTGTGGCACGGCTGTCGCCCAACTGGCTGATCAGCAAGTTGGCCACCGTTTACATCGAGATTTTCCGCAACATTCCGCCGTTGCTGCAGATCCTCTTCTGGTATTTCGCGGTATTTCTTGCCCTGCCTGGTCCTCGGCAGAGCCTGGATGTGGGTGAAATCTTCTTCCTCAACAGTCGCGGTCTGTACATGCCGGCGCCTGGCCCTTCGGAGAGTTTCGGCCTGTTCGCGGTGGTAGTGCTGGCGACCATCGTCGGCATCATCGCCTTGGGACGCTGGGCCAAGAAGCGCCGCGAGGCCACTGGCCAGATCTTCCCGCTGTTGTGGACCTCGCTGGCGCTGATCGTCGTCATCCCTGGCCTCACCGTGCTGATCGGCGGTAACCCGCTGGTGTGGAGCGTGCCGGAGTTGACCGGTTTCAACTTCCGTGGCGGCTGGGTGATGATCCCCGAGCTGATGGCGCTGACCCTGGCGCTGACCATCTACACCGCGGCTTTCATCGCCGAGAACGTTCGCTCCGGGATCATGGCGGTCAGCCATGGTCAGACCGAAGCGGCGCGCTCGCTTGGGTTGCGTCCGGGCATCACCCTGCGTCTGGTGATCATCCCGCAGGCACTGCGTGTGATCATTCCACCACTGACCAGTCAGTACCTCAACCTGGCGAAGAACTCGTCCCTGGCCGCCGGTATCGGCTACCCGGACATGGTTTCGCTGTTCGCCGGCACCGTGCTCAACCAGACCGGTCAGGCCATCGAGGTGATCGCCATCACCATGAGTGTGTATCTGGCCATCAGCATCAGCATTTCCCTGCTGATGAACTGGTACAACAAGCGCATCGCGCTGACTGAGCGGTAAGGAGCAGCCATGCAGACTCATACATTCAAACCGGACCTGCCGCCGCCACGCCTGAGCGTTGGTGCGGTGGGCTGGCTCAAGGCCAACCTGTTTTCCAACTGGTTCAACAGCCTGTTGACCATCTTTGCGCTTTATCTGATCTGGCTGGTGGTACCACCGCTGCTGCAGTGGGCGATCATCGATGCCAACTGGGTGGGCAGCACCCGTGCCGACTGCACCAAGGAAGGCGCGTGCTGGGTGTTCATCCAACAGCGTTTCGGTCAGTTCATGTACGGCTTCTACCCCAGCGAACTGCGCTGGCGCGTGGACGCCACGCTGTGGCTGGCAATCGTCGGCGCGGCGCCGCTGTTCGTGCCGCAGATGCCGCGCAAGGCGTTCTACGGCCTGGGCTTCCTGGTGATCTATCCGGTAATCGCCTGGTGCCTGTTGCACGGCGGCGTATTCGGCCTGAGCGTGGTATCCACCAGCCAGTGGGGCGGCCTGATGCTGACCCTGGTGATCGCCTCCGTCGGCATCACCGGTGCCTTGCCGCTGGGTATCCTGCTGGCACTGGGGCGACGTTCCAACCTGCCGGCGATCAAGGTCATCTGCGTCACCTTCATCGAGTTCTGGCGCGGTGTGCCGCTGATCACCGTGCTGTTCATGTCCTCGGTGATGCTGCCCTTGTTCCTGCCCGAAGGCATGCATTTCGACAAGCTGATGCGTGCGCTGATCGGGGTGATCCTGTTCCAGTCCGCCTACATCGCCGAAGTGGTGCGCGGTGGTCTGCAGGCCATTCCCAAAGGGCAGTACGAGGCGGCCGCGGCCATGGGCCTGGGCTACTGGAGGATGATGGGCCTGGTGATCCTGCCGCAGGCGCTGAAGCTGGTGATTCCGGGCATCGTCAACGTCTTCATCGCCCTGTTCAAGGACACCAGTCTGGTGATCATCATCGGCCTGTTCGATCTGCTCAACAGCATCAAGCAGGCGACCACCGACCCGGCATGGCTGGGTATGGCTACCGAAGGTTATGTGTTCGCCGCGTTGGTCTTCTGGATTTTCTGTTTCGGCATGTCCCGCTATTCGCTGCATCTCGAGCGAAAACTGGATACCGGCCACAAGCGTTAGGAGCTGATCAGTATTTGCTGCGCGTCGGCCAGGCGGCGTTGAAAACACTCTCGGGATGCTCATGTACAGCCGTACATTGCGCTCCCTCGAATGTTTTCGCCTTGCCTGGCTCTAGCTCGCTAAATCCTGAATCGAGCCCCTCAAGAGGAGTGAGTCATGAGTGAAGCAATCAAACAACCCAGCGCCGAGCCGATGATCCTGCTGCAGGGTGTGAACAAGTGGTACGGCCAGTTCCATGTGCTCAAGGACATCAACCTGAGCGTGCAGCAGGGCGAGCGTATCGTGCTCTGCGGGCCGTCCGGTTCGGGCAAGTCCACCACCATTCGTTGCATCAACCGCCTGGAAGAACACCAGCAGGGGCGCATCGTGGTCGATGGCACCGAATTGACCAGCGACCTCAAGCACATCGAAGCGATTCGCCGTGAAGTGGGTATGGTGTTCCAGCACTTCAACCTGTTCCCGCACCTGACCGTGCTGCAGAACTGCACCCTGGCGCCGATGTGGGTACGCAAGATGCCCAAGCGTCAGGCCGAGGAAATTGCCATGCACTTTCTCGAGCGCGTGCGTATCCCCGAGCAGGCCAACAAGTTTCCGGGCCAGCTCTCCGGCGGTCAGCAGCAGCGTGTGGCGATTGCCCGCGCGCTGTGCATGAAGCCGAAGATCATGCTGTTCGACGAGCCGACCTCGGCCCTCGACCCGGAGATGGTGAAAGAGGTGCTCGACACCATGATCGGTCTGGCCGAAGACGGCATGACCATGCTCTGCGTGACCCACGAGATGGGTTTTGCCCGTACCGTGGCCAACCGCGTGATCTTCATGGACAAGGGCGAGATCGTCGAGGAGGCCGAGCCGAACGCCTTCTTCACCAACCCGCAGAACGAGCGCACCAAGCTGTTCCTCAGTCAGATCCTGCACTGAGCCGGCATACGCCATGGATCAGGGAGCCTTCGGGCTCCCTTTTTCGTTGCCGGTGCCGCTCCCTCTGGCGCCTCTGCCACCAATCTGTAGGAGCGGCACCCCGCCGCGAACCGTGGCGGCGCTGATAGGAAAAGCCTCGCCCCGAGGCGGGGCTCCTACGAAAAGCCGCTTTGATTGGCATCAGCCATCGGACAGCTTGAGTGCCTAATGGCGCCGCATGCGTTTGCGGAAGGCGCCCGGCGTTTCCCCGCATAACTGCTTGAAGCGCTTGGCGAAGGTGGCGCGGTCGGCGAACCCGACCTGACTGGCGACCTGCTCCAGCGACTGCGCCGAATCGGCCAGTGCCTGCTGCGCCAGACTGATACGCAGGCGCTGCAGGTAATCGCCCGGGGTCAGCCCGGTGGCCTGTTTGAAACGGCGTAGCAGGGTACGCGCCGAGCAATGGGCTTGTTGTGCCAAACGATTGAGGTCGATTGTCTCGGCGTGATGTTTGCGTAGCCAGGCCAGCAGTGGGGCAAGGGACTTGTCCTCGCTGCTGGGCAGCAGCGGCGCGAAACGGGTCTGCGTACCGCGCTGACGCTCGATCACCATGGCGCTGGCCACCTGTTGCGCCAGCCATTCGCCGGCATGCAGGGCAATCAGGTGCAGGCACAGGTCGAGCCCGGCCTGAGCACCACCGGAGCAGAACAAAGGGCCGTCCTCGGTCAGCAGCAGGTCACTGCGCAGGTTCACTCGGGGGAATAGGCGGGAAAACGAATCGGCCAATGCCCAGTGGGTGGTCGCCTGGCGCCCATCGAGCAGGCCGGCAGCGGCCAGCAGGAAGGCGCTGCTGCACAGGCTAGCCACCTGTTGCTGATCACGTTTGCCCAGCCAGGGCAGCAGCTTGGCGTTGCTCTCCAGCGTGCGGGTGACGGCGCTGCCGGTGGCGGGAACGATCAGCAGGCCGGCCTGCTCGGCCAGCTCAAGGCCGCCATCGACCAGAATCTGCGCGAACTCCAACTGCACGGGCTGGCCATCAAGGCTGAAGCGCTGCAACTGAAAACGGGGCGCGCCGGCCAGGCGATTGGCCAGGCTGAAGGCATCCTGCGCCATGCTCAGGCTGGAGCAGATGGTTTGCGGGCAGACGTACAAGGCGATGCGCAGCATGGCAGTGACCTGAATTGGGTTGGCGATTATTGACACAAAGTTGTCTTTATAGCCAATCGCCACATCATCCGCCTGCGCCCAGACTAGGCTGCATTCACCATCGAGCCGTAGGGTGTGCCAAGCGCACCGCTGTCATCGCCAAAAAATACGCAGGAGCGAACCATGAGCCACGCCAACGCCGAGTTGATCCAGCGTTTCTACAGTGCTTTCCAGAAGCTCGATGCCGAGACCATGGCTGGCTGTTACGCCGAGGACGTGCGTTTCTCCGATCCGGTCTTCGTCGACCTGCACGGCGCGGAGGCGGGCGATATGTGGCGCATGCTGTGCAGCCGCGCCGAAGACTTCTCGCTGACCTTCGACTCGGTGCACGCCGACGATCATGCAGGCAGCGCGCGCTGGGTCGCCAGCTACCGTTTCAGTGCCACCGGTCGTCAGGTGGTCAACCATATTCAGGCGCGCTTCGTGTTTCGCGACGGGCTGATCGTCGAGCATCGCGATCACTTCGATCTATGGCGCTGGGCGCGTCAGGCGCTAGGTGGCAAAGGGCTTCTGCTGGGGTGGGCGCCACCGGTTCAGGCTGCCATCCGTCGACAGGCGGCACGCGGGCTGGCCCAGTTTCGTGGCACGCGCTGAGGCGGGCGAAGGAACGCAGTGGTAGGCTAGCCGGTCTTAGCCTTCAATAAAGAGTGCGCACACCGGGTGCCGCACCTCCACTGCCAATCGAGACCTGCCGTGACCGAATTGATCGTTGCCGTAAAACAGGCCAAAGCCTGGGGGGTCCATGCTGTTACCGCCAGCGGTGTGATCCTCGCCCTGCTGGCATTGCTGGCCGTACTCGACGGCCAACCCAAGCAATGCCTGTTGTGGCTCGGCCTGGCGCTGCTGGTCGACGGTCTGGACGGCTCGCTGGCGCGCCGCTATGACGTCAAGGGGGTACTGCCGCATTTCGACGGCTCGACCCTCGACCTGGTGATCGATTACCTGACCTACGTATTCATCCCCGCCATCTTTCTTTACCGCTTCATCCCCTTGCCGGATTACACGCCGCTGTTCGCCGTGGGCCTGATTCTGCTGTCTTCGCTGTTCTGCTTCTGCAACCTGAACATGAAGAGCAAGGACAACTACTTCGTCGGCTTCCCGGCGGCGTGGAACGTGGTCGTGTTGTATTTCTACGTCCTCGACGTGCACCCCTGGATCACCCTGGCCATTATCGTCCTGTTGGCCGGCCTGACCCTGACCAAGATGAAGTTCCTGCACCCGTTCCGCGTGCGTCAGTTCATGCCGCTGAACATCCTGGTGACCTTCGTCTGGATGCTCTCCAGCGCGCTGCTGATCCTGCAGTACCCGGTCAATCAGTTCTGGCTGCTGGCGCTCTGGTGGTTGGCTTCGGCCTACTTCGTCGGCATGTGCCTGTGGCGCTCGGCACGTGAGTGGTTTCCCGCGCGCGGATGAACGCAGCAGTCGAAAAGGCCTGGTTCGTCTATCTGGTGCGCGCCGCCAATGGCGCGCTGTATTGCGGCATCAGCGATGACCCGCAGCGGCGTTTCGCCCAGCACCAGAGCGGCAAGGGTGCCCGGTTCTTCCATACCAGCCCGGCGCTGGCGCTGGCCTACGTCGAAGCCTGTGCCGGCAAGGGTGATGCGTTGCGCCGTGAACGGGCGATCAAGCGTCTGAGCAAAAGCGCCAAAGAAGCGCTCATTCTGGCCGTTGATGGCGGTTCATCAGCCTGAGGCGGTTGCGTGCAGGTGTCGCGCGGGTAAGCTGAGGACTTTTGAGCCGACGCGGAGCGCGCCATGCATGAGTTGATCCTTCATCACTACCCGACCTCGCCGTTTGCCGAGAAGGCCCGCCTGATGCTGGGCTTCAAGCAACTGTCCTGGCGTTCGGTGATGATCCCGCCACTGATGCCCAAGCCCGATCTCACCGCGCTGACCGGCGGCTACCGCAAGACCCCGGTGCTGCAGGTTGGCGCCGACATCTACTGCGATACCGCGCTGATCGCTCGTCGCCTGGAGGCCGAGAAGGCAACCCCGGCGCTGCTGCCCGAAGGTCAGGAGTTCAATGTCAGCCTGCTGGCGCAGTGGGCCGACTCGGTCTTGTTCCAGCATGCCGTGGCGCTGGTGTTCCAACCCGAGTCGATGGCGCTGCGCTTCGCCAAGGTGCCGCCGGAGTTCGCCAAGGCCTTCGCCGCCGACCGTGGCGCGCTGTTTTCCGGTGGTACGGCGAGCCGTCTGCCGTTGGAGCAGGCCAAGCATCAATGGCCGGCACTGATGGGCGCATTGCAGCGCCAGTTGCAGCGCGAGCAGGGCGATTTCCTCTTCGGTGAACCGTCGCTCGCCGATTTTTCCGTGGCCCATTGCCTGTGGTTCCTGCGCGGCACGCCGGTCACCCCGCCACTGGTCGACGATTACCCGGAAGTTGCTGCCTGGCTTGGCCGTGTGCTCGGCTTCGGCCATGGCTCGTTGAGCGAGATGAGCAGCGAACAGGCGATCGCGGTGGCGCGTGAAGCGACTCCGGCAGCGCTGCCGAACGAGGATTTCGTCGACCCCAATGGTTTCAACGCTGGCCAGGCGGTGAGCATCGCCGCGGTGGACTATGGTGTCGACCCGGTGCCGGGCGAGTTGCTGCATGCCGGGCGCGACGAGCTGATTCTGCGTCGTGAGGATGAGCGTGCCGGCGTCGTGCACGTGCACTTCCCGCGTCTGGGGTTCCGTATCGAGGCGCGTTGAGGGCTCTCGTGCCGCCTGTCAGTAGGCGGCGCGGATAGCGCGCACGTCGTAACCGTGAATGACCTGCCCGCGCAGGTCGATCACCGGCACGCCGCGGCCGCCGAGCGCCTGGTACTGGGCGCGGCCGGCGCTGTCCTTTTCGATATCCACTTCGCGGTAGGCGACGCCATCTTCGGCGAACAGCTCGCGGGTCTTGGCGCAGTAGCCGCACCAGGTGGTGGCGTAGAGCACGATCTCGCCGCTGGCGTTACCGGCCTGCGGCGGATTGAGCCAGCGGTCGATCCTGTCCCAGTTCTGCCACAGGGCCAGGGCGGTGAGGATCAGCAGGATCTTCTTCATTGCGGCGCGTCCTTGTGCGTGGTGGCTGCTTGCAATTGTTGCAGAGTAAAGGGTGCCGGCCGATCCGGCCACTGCAGGGCGAGCTTTTCCAGCTCGCGGGCCAGCAGGCTGGCGACCAGCAGATCGCGCAGCCAGCGCTTGTGCGCGGGTATCACGTACCAGGGCGATTCGGCGCTGTGGCTGGCGTGCAGCAGCTCGGCCCAGCGCCGCTGGCGCTCGTCGAACTGGCGGTGCGATTGCAGATCGCTGGCCTTGAGTTTCCAGCGTTTGGATGGCTTTTCGATGCGTTCGACCAGGCGTTGGTACTGCTCGGCCTTGTCGATCTGCAGGTAGCACTTGAGTACCAGGGTGCCGCTTTGCGCCACTTGCCGTTCAAAGGCCAGCACCTCGGCCAGACGCGCCGGCAGCTCATCCTTGCCGCACAGACCGTCCAGCGGGTCACAGATCAGCGCCTCGTACTGGCTGCGGTTGAACACGCCGATCATCCCAGGCGCTGGCAAACGTTGGCGATAGCGTTGGAGAAAGTGCTGGCTGCGTTCCTGCGCCGTGGGCGCCTGGAAGCTGTGCACCGCAAGGCCCTGCGGGTTGCAGGCGCTCAGAACGCGGCGGATCACGCCGTCCTTGCCGCTGCAATCCGGGCCTTGCAGCACCAGCAGCAGGGCCTGGCGACGATTGGCCCACAGGCGCATCTGTTGTTCCTGTAGCCAGGGTTTGAGTTGCTCCAGGCGCGCCTTGCAGTCGGCCTTTTTCAGGCCGAAGTCGCGTGTCGGATCGCCCGCCAGCGGTGCCTCTGGCCGGCACAGGCAGGCGTCGAGCAGCGCATCGGCCAGGCGCGTGCTCATCTCAATCCTGACGACGCTTGAGCTGATCCTTCAACTGGGTCGGCAACTGACGAATGATCAGCATGTCGCGCCCCTCGTCATACTCGATCTTCGAGCCCAGCAGATGAGCCTCGAAACTGATCGACAGACCCTCGGCACGACCGGTAAAGCGCTGGAACTGGCTCAGGGTACGTTTGTCCGCCGGAAATTCCGGGGCCATGCCGTAGTCCTTGTTGCGGATGTGCTCATAGAACGCCTTGGGGCGCTCCTCGTCGATCAGCCCGGACAGCTCCTCCAGGGTGATCGGCTCGCCCAGCTTGGCCTGGCCGCTGGCGTAGCCGACCAGGGTCTTGGTCTTCTCGCGGGCCTGCTCTTCGGGCAGGTCTTCGCTCTCTACGAAATCGCTGAAGGCCTTGAGCAGGGTGCGCGTCTCGCCCGGGCCGTCGATGCCTTCCTGGCAGCCGATGAAGTCGCGGAAGTAATCCGAGACCTTCTTGCCGTTCTTGCCCTTGATGAAGGAGATGTACTGCTTGGACTGCTTGTTGTTCTGCCACTCGCTGATGTTGATGCGCGCGGCCAGATGCAGCTGGCTCAGGTCCAGGTGCTTGGCCGGGGTCACGTCCAGCGCGTCGGTCACCGCTACGCCTTCGCTGTGGTGCAGCAGGGCGATGGCCAGGTAATCGGTCATGCCTTGCTGATAATGGGCCAAGAGCACGTGGCCGCCCGTGGACAGGTTGGATTCTTCCATCAGCTTCTGCAGATGTTCGACGGCCTGGCGGCTGAAGGCGGTGAAATCCTGCTCGCCATCGAGGTACGCCTTGAGCCAGCCGCTGAACGGATAGGCGCCAGATTCTTCGTGGAACAGGCCCCAGGCTTTGCCTTGTTTGGCGTTGTAGCTCTCGTTGAGGTCGGCCAGCAGGTTTTCCATGGCTGCGGATGCGGCCAGTTCGCTGTCGCGGGCGTGGAGTGCGGCGGGGCTGCCGTCGGGTTTCTTGTCGATCAGGTGGACGATGCAGTGGCGGATCGGCATGGGGCTTCGGTCTTTGGCGGGTTCGCGATGGAGTTGGCTGTGTTGCCGGTGTGCTCGCGTCGTTGGCGCAGCGGCATGGGCAAAGTCTACCTGACATCGTCACGTGATGCCGGGGGCGCTGCGGTTGGGTAAATCTTTGCTGGCTAATTGCTGGCATCTGCAGTGATAGATCTCTATTTTCTGCAAAAAATACGATTTTCGATTCGCGCGATTGCACAACTCGGGCTAGCGTCTTTCTCGTCCAAACGACGCAGTAAAGGGACGCACCGCGGTGGCGCCACAAGCGCTGCCGCTCTTCTCGATCTCCAAATATGGATTGGAGGATTACATGCGCAACAAGACCAATAATCGCCGTCTACTGGGCGCCGCCTTGCTGGTGGCTATATCCGGGCAGGCCACTGCGGCCAAGGGGCTCGATGTCACCGAACTGTTCGATCAGTTCTGGAGCCCGACGCGGCTCGGGCCGGCGGAGTGCCGCTCCGCTGTGCTGAGTGCAACTCCGTTGTTGCTGCCGCGTTGCATGCAGGCAGCCAACAGCATGATCCATTTGCAGATGTTCAACGACATCGCTCTGGCCAATGGTGGCAACCGTGCCGCCGGCCTGTCCGGTTACCAGCGCTCGCTCGACTATGTGCAAGCAACCCTGGAAAGCGCCGGCTACAACGTCACCCGTCAGGCCTTCCCATTCAGCGCGTTCTACCCGCAGGGGCCCGGCGTGCTGCAGAGCCTGGCGCCGACCCCGGCGCAGTTCGAGTGGGAGGTGGACTTCACCTACCTGTCGCAGACCGATGCCGGCGACGTCAGTGCACCAGTGGCGGCGGTGGACATTGCCCTGGGCGAGGGCAACCAGTCCAGCAGCGGCTGCGAGGCCGAGGATTTCGCCGCTTTCCCGGCTGGCGCCATTGCCCTGCTGCAGCGTGGGACCTGCAACTTCCAGATCAAGGCCGAGAACGCCGCCGCCGCTGGCGCCGTGGGTGTGGTGATCTTCAATCAGGGCGACAGCGAGGACCGCAAGGGCCTGCTCAACGCTACCCTGGGTGATGCCTATGCCGGCGGTATTCCGGTGCTGTTCACCACCTATGACGTGGGTGTGAGCCTGGCGCAGACGGCCGAGCAGCAGGTGCGCATGGTCACCGACGTGGTGCGCGAGCGGACCCAGACCTACAACCTGGTGGCCGAGAGCAAGCGCGGCAACGCGGGCAACGTGGTGATGCTCGGCGCGCACCTGGATTCGGTGTTCGAGGGCGCCGGCATCAACGACAACGGTTCGGGCAGCGCCGCGCTGCTGGAGCTGGCCGTGCAGATGGCCAAGGCCAAGCCGAAGAACAAGCTGCGTTTCGCCTGGTGGGGGGCCGAGGAGTCGGGGCTGGTGGGCTCGACCTACTACGTCAACCAACTGCCTGACGAGGAAAAGGCGAAGATCAAGGCGTATCTGAATTTCGACATGATCGCCTCGCCGAACTTCGCCTACTTCATCTACGACGGCGACGGTTCGGACTTCGGCCTGCAGGGCCCGCCCGGCTCGGCCGCGATCGAGCGCCTGTTCGGCGAGTATTACCGCCTGCGCGGTCTGCCGTTCGAAGGCGACGAGATCAGCTTCCGTTCCGACTACGCGCAGTTCTTCCTCGATGGCATCGCCTTCGGCGGCTTGTTCACCGGGGCAGAGGTGGTCAAGTCCGACGAGCAGGCCAGCCGTTATGGTGGCACGGCGGGCGAAGCTTTCGATCCCTGCTATCACGAAGCCTGCGATGATCTGAACAACGTCGATCTGCGCGCGCTGGAGGTCAATGGTGATGCCATGGCCTTCGTCACCAGTTGGTTGGCGCTGTCGACCAAGATCGTCGATGACGAGATCGCTGCGTCCAGGGATTCGCGCACGATGATGCGCAGTGCCCAGGCCTACGACATCACCCACTGGGGCAAGCACTGGGTCAAATAACCTCGTTTGCTGTGCGCACCCTGCGAAAGAAAAGCCCGCGAGTGTATCGCGGGCTTTTCGTGAGCGCCTGCCCTGGCTAGCTGCGGTCCTGGCTTGGCACTACCGAGGATGCCTGTTCCGGGCCATCGCCGCGGCGCCGCTGCAACACGCGCAGTCGCTCGATCACGTAGCGCACATGCATGTGCAACTCGTACAACTCGTTGGAGTACGACAGCGGCACATCGACGGCCGCCAGCTCGTCTTCCATCTGCTCCAGGCGTTCGATCTCGCTGTCCAGTTCGTCGGGCAAGGAACCTGCGTGCAGCTTGCGGTCGATCTCGCGCAGGTACTTGTACCAGCGGTAGATGCGCGCGCGAATGCGCCACTGGTAAATCGGGCCGACAGCCTTGAACAGCGGAATCATCACCACGATCAAGGGGATCAGCAGGATGATGTAGCGGTCGGCCAGCGAAGCGATGCGAAACGGCAGATAGCGCTGCAGGATCGGCAGGCCCTTGTCGTAGTAATGCCCGGCATCCTTGTGCAGCTCGAAGGTGCGCGGCTCGGCGCTGGGGAAGGTGCCGGCAGCGTCGAGCAGGGTACCGCTTCGCATCACTTCACGGCTGGCCTCGAGAAACAGCGGCACCAGGCCAGGGTTGAAGTCGTCGTTGACCACCAGGGTGGCGACCGGAGACAGGGTGACGATGTCGCGGTCCGGTGCATTGTTGGCCAGATCGAGCAGGCCTTCACCGACCTTCACCTGATTGAAGAACGGCAGGCGCGCCTCGTAGGCGGCGGCGCGCCGAAAGTGAGCCAGGGTGATGTCCGGATTGGCCGCCAGTTGCTGCACCAGTGAGTTTTCTGCCGGGCCGACGAAGAACGCTGCATCCAGTTCGCCGGCCATCAACGCGCGGGCAGCTTTGCCACCCCCGATACTCTGCCAGCTTTCGGGATATTGTTCCGGCTCGATGGCATTGGCGCCGAGAATGGCGTCACTGGCGGCGCGGGTGCCGCTGCCTTCGCCACCCAGACCGAGGCGCAGTGGCAGCAGGTCGGCAATGCGATCCAGCTCCACGTCACGTCGAAAGAACAGCCACAGGGGCTCCTGATAGATCGCCCCCAGGCTTTCCAGCTGACGCTGCTCCTCGGCTGTCAGCTGGCGCTCCAGGCCACTCTGTACCAGGGCGATCTCCACTTGCGGATCGTTGGCCAGCAGGCGTTGCAGGTTGTCGCGCGAGCCCGAGGTCGGTACCAGATTCAGCTCGAAACCTTCCTTGGCCAGCTCTTCCTTCAGGCGTTCGGCGAACTGCTGGTAGGCGCCCCCTTGGGTGCCGGTGGCCATGCTGGCGCTCATCGGTGGTGGCGGCGCGACGAACTGGAACAGTGCCCAGACCAGACCAGCCACCACCGGGACTATCCACAGGTTGGCCAGAATCATGATTTTCAGGTCATTGAGTACGCGGCGCATGAGGCTTCCTTTCAGCGAGTTCAGGGTAAGGATAGAACCCCATGCGCCTCACGGTCACCTTGTAGGGTGGATGGCAAGCTCTCATCCACCATCAGGTTCGCGGTGGATCGATTACGCCAGCGCCTTGTGCCTTGCACGCAGATGACTGAACAACAGCAGGGCGGTGAGCAGCCCCAAGGCATACAGCGCATCACTGCCGAGCATCGCCAGTACCGCGGCACAGAGCAGCCCACTGAGCCCGGCCAGCAGGCGCCAGATGCCACTGAGCAGCACCCAGCCGGCGGCCATGCTCAGCAGGTAGATCAACACGAAGTTGCCGTTGGCGTAGCGGATCAAATCGTCCACCGACAGGTTCAAGGTGGCCGAGAGCATGGCGCACAGCGCGCAGCTGATCACCACCAGCAGCAAGGCTCTGCCGGGTACGCCCCGGCGGTTGCGCACGGCCAGCCTGGCCGGCAGACGGCCCTCATCGGCCAGGCTCCAGATCAGCCGGGCGAAGCCCTGGATATACACGTTCATCGAGGCGAAGCAGGCCAGGTAACCGAGCACCGCTACCAGGACACGGGCGCGCTCGCCCAGCAGTTGCTCGAACAGACGCGGCAGGGCGGTGGTGTCGCTGTGCACGTCGCCGTAAGTGGCAAAGCTTAGTACCGACACCGAGCAGGCCCAGTACACCAGGCCGGCCAGCAGCACGCCGAGCAGCAGCGCCAATGGGAAGTCGCGCTCGGGGTGTTTGAACTCCTCGCCCAGATGGGTGAAGGCCTCGATGCCGACGAAGCACCAGAACATCACCCCCAGCGCCGTCGGCAACAGGTGCCACTGGCCGTCCATTGCCGGCAGCAGCGGTTGGCTGGCGCGCGGCAGATCACCGACCCACCAGATCAGCGCCACGCTGGCGGCGATGGCTACGGCGATCAGCCCCTGCAGCATGCCCGATGCTTTCGGTGGATGCTGGCCGAGCAGTAGGATGGCGCCCAGCGTGGCCAGTTCGATGACCAGCAGGTCGCTGCGATCGAGATCGAACAGCGCTAGCCAGAAACCGCTGGCGATATGTAGCGCAGCGGGCAGACCGACCGGCAGTACGGCAAGGAACAGCAGGGCGCTGACCCCCTCCATGCGCAGGCCGAAGGCGCGGCCGATCAGGTGCGGCGCGCCGCCAGCGTGAGGGAAGCGCTTGCCCAACTGAGCGAAGGTGAACGCCACCGGCAGCACCAGGGCAATCAGGATCATCCATGCCCACAGTGACGCCTCGCCGGCTGCCGTGGCTGCCAGCGCCGGCACCACGAAGATGCCGGTGCCGAGCAGCGAGGTGCTGAGCAGGGCGATGCCCTGCAGCAGGCCCAATTCCTTGTTCAATCGACTCATGGGGTATGCTCATCATTTTCCAGATACCGCCATGGTAGGGCGCCGGCCAGTTGCAGGCTGTCGCCTTTTGCCGACGAAATGGCGGTTTTCACCGTCAATCCGATTGCCGCCCGAGAAGCCCCGTGGACAAGTTCGATCGTCAGATCCTCGCTCTGCTGCGTAGCGATGCGCGCACCTCCGTCAGCCAGATCGCCCGTGAGGTCAACCTGTCACGTTCGGCGGTCAGCGAGCGAATTCGCTACCTGGAGAACAGCGGGGTGATTCGCGGTTATCACGCGCAGGTGGCCGAGCCGGGCGAGGCGGGCGTGAAGGCCTTTCTCGAACTCTTCTATCAGGGCGGACGCTGCGAGGACTACGTCGAGCGCATGCGCGCCCTGCCCGAGGTGCGTCACTGCAGCGGCATCAGTGGGGAAACCGACATGCTGGTGTTCATCGAAGCCCCGAGCATGACGCGCCTGAGCGAGGTGCGCGGTGCCATCGAGGCGTTCCCCGGGATGCAGAAGGTCAAGACCCATGTGGTGGTCAAGGACTGGGCGATGTAGCGCTGCTCACTCGGCGTGTTCGCCCTGCTCGACGGCTTGCGGGCGCTGCAGGGCCAGCAACGGCAGGCCGGCACCGAGTACCAGCAGACCCAGCAACGCGCCGCTGCCGGCATACAGCGCGCTGGAATACAGCAGACCCAGGCAGGTTGCGGCGAACAGGATCGGTGTCAGCGGATACAGCGGCACGCTGAATGGCCGCCGTACCCAAGGTCGCCTTTGGCGCAGGCGAATCAGCGCCAGCGCGACGAGGAACATGAACAGCCAGAACACCGGTGCGGTGTAGGCCACCATGGTTTGTACGCCGTTCGCACTCAGGGCGCCGAACAGGATCAGCGGCAGGGTAAGTGCGCACTGCAGCAGCAAGGCGCGCACCGGGGTGGCGCCGCGTTCGTTCCAGCGACCGATGAATGCCAGTTGCGGCACATCGCGGCCCAGCGCGTAGTAGACCCGCGCACCGGTGAACAGCGTGGCGTTCAGGGTGCTTAGTGCGGTCAGGCAGACGAACACTGCCAGCAGCGCCTCGGCCCATGGCCCGGCGACGATGTTCATCAGGTCCGCCGCCACGGCATCGCTCTGGCGCAGGCCGTCGAGGCCGAAGATATTGAGAAAGACCAGGTTTGCCAGCAGGTAGATGGCCGTCACCAGAGCCGTACCGATCAGCAGCACGCGACTCATGTTGCGCGCCGGGTTGCGCAACTCACCGGACAGGTAGGCCGCCTCGTTCCAGCCGCCATAGGTGAGCAGCACGAACACCATACCCATGCCCAGCATTGCCGCCAGGTTGCCGCCGGCAGGTTCGGCGCTGACGGGGTGCGACTGCGGTTCGGCCAGCACCAGGCCGGCCAGCACCACCAGCAGCAGGGCCAGCACCGTCACGCTGGTGAAGAACAGCTGGGCGCGTCGCGATTCACGCGTGCCCAGCACATTGAGCAGGGTCAGCGCCACTACCACCAGGGCGGCATGCCAGGCGCTGCCATAGTCTCCGAGTGGTAGCAGGCGCTGGGCGTAGTCACCATAGATGAACGCGACCACCGCAATGGCGCCGGTCTGGATCACCATACCGCGCGCCCAGGCGAACAGCAGGCCGACCTGCGGACCCCAGGCCAGGCTCAGATAATGGTATTCGCCGCCCTGGTCCGGATGTGCCGCACCCAGCTCGCCGTAACACAGCGCGCCTATCAGCATCACCAGACCGCCGACCAGCCACAGGGCCAGATACAGCTCGGCGCTGCTGACATGCTGCGCCACCAGCGGCGGCAGGCCGAAAATGCCGACGCCGATCACCACGCCGACCAGCATGGCAACGGCATCGATCACCGACAGCCCGGCGCGCTGCGAGGACACTAGCGATGTCATGGCTTAGCTCCTGCGCGCGACCCAACCCTGCTGTGCACCATCGGCCGGCACCGCCTCGATACGGTCACCGTTGAGCTGGCCGACATACAGCCTGTCATCGAAGGTGAAGCGCAGCTCGTTGCCTTTCAACTGGCCGCTGAGCACGTCGGGCTGGCCGTCGACCTTGCCAACCACCTTCTGGAAGCGCTGATCGAGTTCGACCTGATGATTCCGGCCATCGAGCTCGAGAGTCCACTGACCCGCGACCTTGGCTGGCACGATCCACAGGAACACCGAGCTGCCATTGATCACGTCGCTCTGATCAGGCTCCCAGTCGCCGAGGTTGAAGGCGTGCGACACCACCCGAGTCCCTGGTTTGAGGGTGTCGAGAATCACCGGGCGCAGGCGCATGTTGACCGTGGAGAGCAGGTACATGGTCAGCACGTCGGCCTCGGAAATATCCTTCTGGAACAGGTCACCCTGCTCGAACGTGACCTTGTCCGCCACGCCCTCGCGTTCGGCGTTCTCCTGCGCCTCGCTGATGCGTTCAGGGTCCAGGTCGATGCCGTAGGCCGCTCTGGCACCGTAATCCTGCACGGCGGAGATGGCGATGCGGCCATCGCCCGAGCCCAAGTCGATGACATAGTCGTCCGGGCCGATTTCGGCCAGCTGGAGCATATGCGCCACCACAGGCTCTGGTGTGGGCACATAAGGGACGTCGAGTCTGGGCGGTTGGGCCTGCGCGGGGCCAACCACCAGGCTGGCCAACAAGCCGACGGGGAGGGTGAAGGAGGCGAAGCTACGAACGGATAGAGCGCTCATCGGGAAAATCTCCTCACGGGTGGCGATTTTTTTCCGACTGGTGAGCGGGGGCTAGGTTCGTACCGATGTGCAGCAGGATCGTGCAAGAACGCCCTTCAAGCCACTAACCGCAGCGCCTGCGGCTGTGTAACCGGATGTGATCGGCCTATCCGTTACTGCGGCATTGCCAGCCTGCGGGCGCGCAGGCACTGTAGGCGGGTTTTTCGCTTTGGTCGTTTTCGCATGCGTATCCTGCACACCTCCGACTGGCATCTGGGCCAGCATTTCATGGGCAAGACTCGGCAGGCCGAGCACCAGGCTTTTTGCGCCTGGCTGCTGGAGCAGGTGCGTGTGCACGACGTGGATGTGCTGCTGATCGCCGGCGACGTGTTCGACACCGGCGCACCGCCCAGTTACGCCCGCGAGCAGTACTACCGGCTGGTGGTGGAGCTGCGCGACGCCGGCTGCGCCTTGGTGGTGCTCGGTGGCAACCATGACTCACCGGCCATGCTCGGTGAAAGCCGCAGCCTGCTGGCGCAACTGGGTACCCAGGTGGTGCCGAGCGTGGGCGTCGATCTGGCCGAACAGGTCCTGGTGCTCAATGATCGTACTGGCCAGCCGGGCGCGGTTCTCTGCGCCATTCCCTTCATTCGTCCGCGCGACGTGTTGGCCAGCCAGGCGGGGCAGAGCGCGCAGGACAAACAGCAGTCGTTGCAGCAAGCCATCGCCGAGCATTACCGGGCACTGTACGAGCTGGCGGCGAGCAAGCGTGACGAGCTGGGCCTGACGCTACCGATCATTGCCACTGGTCACCTCACCACGGTTGGCGCCAGCGCCAGTGAGTCGGTGCGCGAGATCTACGTCGGCAGCCTGGAGGCCTTCCCCACCAGCGCATTCCCGCCGGCGGACTACATCGCCCTTGGCCATATCCACCGCCCGCAGAAGGTCGGCGGCCTGGAGCATATCCGCTACAGCGGCTCGCCGATTGCCCTGTCCTTCGACGAGGCACGTCAGCAGAAGGAAGTCCTGTTGCTGACGTTCGAGGGCGCCACCTTGCAGTCCATCACGCCACTGCCCGTGCCGGTATTCCAGCCCATGGCCAGCCTGCGCGGCTCGCTCAAGGAACTGGCAGGCGCTATCACCGAAGTAGCTGCTCAGGGCACGCCCGAGCGGCCCGTATGGCTGGAAGTGCAAGTGAGTACCGACGACTACCTGAGCGACCTGCAAAGCCGCATCAACGCTCTGTGCGAAGGGCATCCCGTGGAGGTGCTACGCATCCGCCGTGAGCGCGGCAATGCCAGCACCAGCCTGGCCAGCGAAGCGCGGGAGACGCTGGACGAGCTGTCGGTGGAGGACGTCTTCTCACGCAGGCTGCAACAGGAAACGCTGGATGAGGACGATAGCCAGCGCTTGCAGGACCTGTATCGACAGGTGCTGGAAACGCTGCCAAGAGCCTAGGTGCCCATAATGCGCTTATGACCAGGTACATGCGCCTATCAAAGCCAAGCGCAAGATCGAGAAGACCATGGCGCGGTTCGGTGCCAAGGTGAGCCCCCGTTCCGGGTGATCAAACGCCAGATGCGCCGACGCACTTTCGTGCCTCCTGCGAAGACTTCGGTGCAGTGGCTGACATTGTGCCCACCTATTCTGATCAGACCGCCGCTTCAAATCGACGGATCTCCTCCAGCGCAGCCCTTGGCGAATCCGATGGAACAACGCCGATAGATCGACGCTCTCAATCATTGTCGTTTTGCTCCCGGGAATGTGGGGGCTGGAGCAGATCTTGAGACCGACTTCGTGCCGATAAATTGCCTCAGGCGACGCAAGTTGGGCGCACTAATCCACAGCTTGATGCGGACGAGGAGTAGATAAATTGTGAAAGCAGCAGTCTACGATACAGCCGGCGCCCCTAGTGTTCTGAAGTACATCGATCTTCCAACACCCGCTATTGAACCAGGCGATGTGCTGATTGCCGTCGAGGCCATTTCGCTTGAGGGTGGCGATCTGATAAACCGTCGCTCTACCCCGCCGCCCCATCCATCATGGGTCGTCGGTTATGCGGCAGCCGGCACCGTGATGGAGATCGGGTCGGGCGTTACAAGCCGCAAGGTCGGGGACAGGGTCGTAGCGTTCAATATGCAGGGGTCGCATGCGGAACTCTGGTCGGTGCCGGAGGCGCGAACATGGCGCATACCTGATGGCCTGGATGCGTCGGATGCTGCAGTTGTGCCGATCTCGTTTGGAACCGCTTACCACTGTCTTTTCACGCGAGGCGCGCTTAAACGGGGAGAGACTGTTCTCATCCAGGCGGCTGCCGGCGGAGTAGGGGTGGCTGCTCTTCAGCTCGCTGCACAATCGGGGGCGACGGTAATCGCGGTAGCAAGCGGTGCGCAACGCAGAGGCCGCCTGCTTGAGCTCGGCGCTCACCACGTAATAGACCGCGCTGACTGTGACGTGGTGGAAACCGTTCATGCACTCACAAAGGGCGCAGGCGTTGACCTCGTTATCGATCCGGTCGGAAAGACTCTGCAGGCCTCCCTTTCTTCCCTCGCGCATGAGGGCCGCCTTGTCTTTGTCGGTAATGCCGGGGGCGGTAGCCTGACAGCCGACCTGTGGCCACCGATGCAGGCCAACCAAACACTCATGGGCGTGTTCATGGGGACTCTTTTCGAGAGGTCCACTGTACGGTCGAATGTTGACAGCATGTTGAAGGCCGTCGCTGCGGGCCGTCTTCGCAGCGTCATTGACCGGACCTTTGCGTTATCGGAGGCTGCCGCAGCCCATGAATATGCCGAGAAGGAGAAGCCGCTTGGACGCATCGTTATCAAACCGTGAAACCCGCTCTGAGCAGGGGCGGCAACCTGCTTTCTTGCGCAGAGATTTGTTCCATACCGCTGACCCAGGGGCCAACTGTAAGATCAAACCAGAATGTTCATTTGCTGCAGTAAACTCCGCTTCTTCTCCTGCTTGCTTTGTCTGACCTTCACTCGGAAACTTTTGTGGAGACCCTTAGAGCCGCTTCAACGCACCTGCCACCAGCGCGCTAATACGGTTTACTTGATCGTATTGCGGATCACCTCGATGCTCTGAAGGGCGCGGGCTGCCCGAAGCGTCTTAGCATCCACTCACACCTTTACTTTGACCGAACGACAGCGGAGTCGGACATGCAGCGAAATTTCTCTCTTTCTATTGCGGCAGCGGCCATTTTCTCGGGGCTGGTCGGTTGCGGCAGCGCGCCTGTATCTGATGCCGCTGTGACGGAGCAATGGTTGGGGCGCTGGAACGGGCCCGAGGGTACCTACCTGGATATCAGTGGCACGCCGGCCGACTACCGCCTGACCATCGCCAACCTCGACGGCCCGCGCCGCTTCGTCGGGCGTGCGCAGGGGGCGAAGATCGTCTTCGTGCGCGATGGCGTGGTGGAGAGCATCAGCGCCACCGACGGTGAAGCTACCGGCATGAAATGGCTGTTGGATAAACAGAACTGTCTGACCGTGCGCAGCGGCGAGGGCTATTGCCGCGATTGAGCCAGCGCGCCGCCGATGACAATGCCAGAATGAGCGCTTCCAACGGCTTACGACCTGTGCATGAAAATCCTCAGCCTGCGCCTCAAGAACCTCAATTCCCTCAAGGGCGAGTGGAAGATCGACTTCGCTGCCGAGCCTTTCGCCGGTAGCGGCTTGTTCGCCATCACCGGGCCGACCGGTGCGGGCAAGACCACCTTGCTCGACGCCATCTGTCTGGCCCTGTATCACCGCACGCCGCGCATGAGCACGCTGTCGGCCAGTGGCAACGAGCTGATGACGCGGCATACCGCCGACTGCCTGGCCGAGGTCGAGTTCGAGGTCAAGGGGCAGGGCTACCGCGCCTTCTGGAGCCAGCGCCGCGCGCGGGACAAGGTCGACGGTGCGTTGCAGGCGCCCAAGGTCGAGTTGGCACGTATCGCCGATGGTGAAATCCTCACCGACAAGATCCGCGAGAAGGAAAGTCTCACCGCCGAGCTGACCGGTCTCGATTTCGAGCGCTTCACCAAGTCCATGCTGCTGGCTCAGGGCGGCTTCGCGGCGTTTCTCGAAGCCAATGCCAACCAGCGCGCGGAGTTGCTGGAGGAATTGACCGGCACCGAGATTTACGGGCAGATCTCGCAGCAGGTCTACGAGCGCACCAAGGCTGCCGAACAGGCACTCAATCTGTTGAAAAGCCGCGCCCAGGGCATGGAGTTGCTCGACGAAGCGCAGCGCGCCGAGCTGCAGGCCGAGCAGCAGCGTCTGAGCTTGGAGGAGTCGCCGCTGCTGGCCCGGCAGCAGGCGCTGCAGGCCCAGCGCCGTTGGCGTGAGGCGCTGCAGCAGGCCGAGCAGCAACGGGAGCAGGCGCGACTCGGACTGGAGCAGGCCCAGCAGGCCCGTAACGAGGCGGCCGGTGAGCTGCAGCGCCTGGCCGCCAGTGAGCCGGCAGCTCGATTACAGCCGCTGTATCTGGCTTGGCAGCAGGCGCAGCAGGACAGGCAGCAGGCACAGCAAGTGCTGGATGACCTGCATCAGCAGCAACGCCACAGCACCGAGCGCGAGCACCAGCAGCTCTGGCTGGCCAGCCGCTATGCCCAGCAAAGCCTGAGCCTGCGTCACGCGGAGCTGCAGCGTCTGGCCGGGCAGCGTGAAACGCTACACGCACGCATGAGCGCTGCGCCGCAACGGGAACGCCTGGGCGAGCTTCTGGGTAGTTGGCGTGTGCAGTTCGATCAGCGCGGGCAACTGCTCAAGGAGCAACAGGCACTGCACGCACGCATGGCGCAGGAGGGTGAACAGCTCGCCGCCTTGCAGCGCCAGCGTGATCAGCTCGGTGTGCAGCAGGCCGACGCGCTGAAGCAGCTGGAGGATGCGCGCGCCAGCGAGGCCAGACAGCAGGGCGAGCTGCAGGCCTTGCTGGGCGAGGGCGACGAGGCCGGACTGCGCCAGCGTTGGCAGCAACTGCAAGTGCAAGGGCGCGTATTGGATCGTCTGGAGCAGCTGGCGCAGAGCCGCGAGCAAACGGCTGCACAGATCGCCGAGTTGACCCCGCGTCTGGCTCAGTTGCAGCAACAGCACTCCCGCAAGAACGATGAAATCACCGGCCTGCGCGAGCGTTACAAGGCGCTCAAGCAACAGCAGGCCGACAAGGAAAAGCTGCTGGAGCAGGAGCAGCGCATTCAGGATCTGGAAGCCTACCGCGCCCAGTTGCAGCCGGGCGAAGCCTGCCCGTTGTGTGGTTCGCACGAGCATCCGGCGGTCAGTCAGTACCAGGCGCTCAATGTCTCCGCCACGCGCCAGGCGCTGGAGCAGTGCCGCAACGAACTGGCGCAACTGGAAAGCCAGGGCGGTACTCTGCGTGACGAGCTGACCCGGCTGGTCACGCAGATCGCTCAGGTTCAGCAGCAACTGGAGCAGGCGAGCCTGCAGGCCGCCCAGCAGGACGCGCAATGGCAGCAGCAACTGACCGAGCAGGCCTTGCAGCTTTCTGACGGTGCCGCTTTGCGCGAATTGCAGCGCCAGCATGAGCAGAGCCTGACGCATCTGCAGTCACGACTCGTCTCGGTCGAGGCCGGGCAGGCGCAACTGGTACAGGCGCGTGGTGCACGTGAAGTGGCCGAGCGGGCGTTGGCTGATGCGCAGCAGCGCCTGGCGCTACTGGCGCGTGATGAGGAGAACCTGCAGGCGCGACAAGCCGAGCAGGGCCAGGACCTACAGCGTTTGCAGCAGGCGCTTCGGCATCACGAGCAAGTGCTGCTGAGCAGTCTTGAGGGCTTTGCTGTTGAGTTGCCGTCGGACGCTGGCCTCTGGCTGGACGAGCAGGAGCAGGCCTGGCGCGACTGGCAGCAGGCCCAGGCGCAGGATCAGCAATTGCAGGAGCAGCAGCGCGAGGCGCAGCGCCTGCTCGCCGACGCCGAGGCACAGGCCGGGCACTGGCAACAGCGCTGGCAGGACGAAGGTGCGCTGACGCTGGCTGAACCCGAGCCATCGACACAGCCGCAACTGGCGTTGAATGAGGCCGCCAACAGCCTGGCCAGTGCTCAGCGCGAAAGCGATGCGTTGCGCGGCCGCGAGCAGAGTCAGCAGACCTTGTTGCTGCAGCTGCAGCAACGCTCGAGCGAGGCCGAGCAGCACTGGCTGCGAGCACTGACGGCCAGTCCTTTCAGCGATCTTGCGGCGTTTCTCGCCGCGCTGCTGGAAGAGGGCGAGCGAGAGCGTCTGGCGGCTTTACAGGCACGTGTGGAGCGTACCCTGACTGAGGCTTCGACGCTGTTGGCTGCCGCCGACGCGCAGCTGCAGCAACTCGCCGCCACACCGCAGACCGAGCTGGCGCTTGGCGAGTTGGATGAGCAGTTGCAGGTACTGCAGAGCGAATTGCGTGCATTGAGCCAGCGCCAGGGCGAGCTGCGCGCGCAGTTGCAGGCCGACGAGACGCGGCGCAGCAGCCAGCAGGCGCTGTTCGCCGAAATCAGTGCGCAGGAGAGTGAGCAGCGCCTGTGGCAACAGCTCAACGGCCTGATCGGCTCGGCCGACGGCGCCAAGTTCCGCAAGTTCGCCCAGGGCCTGACCCTCGATCACCTGATCCATCTGGCCAATCGCCAACTGACGCGTCTGCACGGCCGCTACCAACTGGCGCGCAAGGGCAGTGGCGAGTTGGAGCTGGAGGTGTGCGACACCTGGCAGGCCGACGTGGCGCGCGACTGCCGCACGCTGTCCGGCGGCGAGAGTTTCCTGGTCAGCCTGGCCCTGGCCCTGGCGCTGTCCGATCTGGTCAGCCACAAGACCAGCATCGACTCGCTGTTTCTCGATGAAGGCTTCGGCACGCTGGACGGCGAAACGCTGGAGGTGGCCCTGGATGCGCTGGACAACCTCAATGCCAGCGGCAAGACCATCGGTGTGATCAGTCATGTCGAGGCGATGAAGGAGCGCATTCCCGTACAGCTGCGGGTGCACAAGGGTGTCGGCCTCGGCTACAGCCGGCTCGACGCGCGTTTTGCGGTGAAGGAAGGAGCGTAGTGATGCTGATGCGAGCGAAGGATTCCACTCTGCTGGTGATCGACCTGCAGGAGCGGCTGCTGCCAGCCATCGACGGCGGCGCGGCGGTAATCGAGCAGGCTTCGTGGCTGATACGTGTGGCGCAGCGCCTGCAGGTGCCGGTGATCGCTACCGAGCAGTATCCCAAGGGGCTGGGCACGACCGAGGCTGGCCTGCGTGCGCTGCTGCCGCGCGAGGGGCTGCGCGAGAAGATCCATTTCTCGGCGACCGCAGGCGCCGGGTTGTTCGATCTGCCGGGCGGCGAGCGCCAGCAGTTCATCGTCTGTGGCACGGAAACTCATGTCTGCGTGCTGCAGACGGTAATGGGCCTGCTGGCGGCCGGGCGTGAAGTGTTCGTGGTCGACGAGGCGGTGGGATCGCGTCGGCCGCGTGACAAGGCTCTGGGCCTGGCGCGGATGGAGCGCGCCGGTGCGGTGATCGTCTCGCGCGAGATGGTTGCGTTCGAGTGGCTCGAACAGGCGGGGACGGAGGTGTTCCGCGAAGTCAGCAAGGGTTTTATTCGCTGAGTGACGTTGACGCCGGTCATGAGCATCACTGTCAGGCGTGCAATGCTCGAACTGGCCTCTGGCTCCGCTGCCGCATCGGTGTGAGCACCGTCCGACGCGCACCGAAATGAAGCAGACGGCTGCGGGCGAATGTGCCTATGCTTGAGGCAGGACAAGAAGTCGGTGGCAAGCCGCGGATCGAATGCCGGTAGTCGGGCATTCCGGTGATGGAGTCTCGTTTTGCACAAAGCGCTGCATTACTGCCTGTTCTGGCTATTGGCCGGCGCCTGTTACGGCGCGCAGCCGACGCTGACCTTTTGTCACGAGGATCAGAACTCCTTCCCCTGGGTGATGACCGACGGCACCGGTCTGAACCTGGAACTGCTCGGGCTGGTGCAGCAGGCTCTGGAGCTCCAGGTGATCTACGTCGCCGTGCCCTGGAAACGCTGCCTTTCAGGGATGCAGCAGGGGCTCTACGACGGTGCCTTCGCCGCCAGCTTCAAACTCGAGCGCCAGCAGATGGGCCGGTATCCCACCGATGCTGATGGCCGCCCGGATGCGCTCAGGCGGTTGCACACCTCGCGTTATACCCTGTATCGCCGCGTCGGCAGCGCGGTGTCCTGGGATGGCCAGCGTTTCACTTATGTGACTGGCCGCGTCGGCTCGCTCAGCGGGTTTTCCATTCGCGATCTGTTGCTGGCCCACGGGCTGGAGGTGGACGAGTCAAGCCGCGACCCACTGGCATTGTTGCAGATGCTGGTGCACGGCCGAGTCGATGCTGTCGCCCTGCAGACCATGCGCGGTGATTTCGTCTTGCAAGCCAACCCGCAACTGGCTCAGCAGGTGGAAAAATTGCCGCAGCCGCTCGAGGAAAAGCCCTATTACCTGATGCTGTCCAACGCGCTGCTGGTGCGCGATCCCAAGTTGGCCGAGCGGATCTGGAGCGAGGTTCAGCGTCAGCGCGAATCAGCGACCTATCAGGCTCGCGTAGAGGCTTACCTGGCGCAGCCCGGCCATTGAGGAAAATTTGCCCGGGCTATTCCCGCGCCGCCTCGGCATCGCTAGAGTCCGCTCCTTCTCACATGCATCCGTTCGGGTGAATCGCGCATGACCTTCGCTGCCTGGCTGACCATCGGCCTGTTCGTCCTCACCTACCTGGGCATGGCTGCCGGCGGTGTTCGCGGCCTGCGCATCGACCGTAGCTGGATCGCCTGCTGCGCGGCAGTGCTGTTGCTGGTCAGCGGTGCGCTGAGCATGGAAGACGCGGCCCATCATCTCGACCCTGGCGCGTTGTTGCTGCTGTTGGCGCTGATGCTGATTTCTGCGCAGTTCGATTTTTCCGGGGTGTATGCCTGGCTCAACCGTTACCTGACCGAGCATGCCGAGCGCCCGGCTGTGCTGCTGTTGGGCGTGGTGCTGCTGGGCGGCTTGCTCTCGGCGGTGCTGGTCAACGACATCGTCGCCTTCGCCCTGACCCCGCTGCTGTGCCGCAGCCTGCACCTGCGTGGGTTGGAGCCTCGGCCGTTTTTGCTGGCGCTGGCGCTGTCGTGCAACGCCGGCTCGGCGGCGAGCCTGATCGGCAACCCGCAGAACATCCTCATTGGGCAGGCCGGCGCTCTGGATTTCTGGGGTTATGTGGCCGTGGCCGGGCCACCCGCCGTGGCCGCGATGGCCATCGTTTACGCGGTGATCTGGCTGCAGTGGCGCCATCGTTGGGGTGAGGCCAGGCCGCTGACCGCGGACGATACGCCAGTCGAGCATATCTACGGCGCGCACAGCTATCTCAAGCCGCTGCTGGCCAGCCTGGCGCTGCTGGCGCTGTTCGCCACGGCGCTGCCGCGCGAGTTGTCGGCGCTGCTGATCGCGGTGCTGGTGATGGTGTCGCGGCGGGTGGACAGCCGCGACTACGTGAACAAGGTGGACTGGAACCTGCTGCTGCTGTTCGTGGGCTTGTTCCTGGTCAGCGGCGCCGCGTTGCAGTTGCCGCAGCTGGCGCAAGGTGCGACCTGGCTGGCCGAGCATGGCCTGTTGCCGCAGGGCGTGATTTCGCTGGCGACCTCGTCGCTGCTGGCGAGCAACCTGATCGGCAACGTGCCCTTCGTGGTGTTGCTGCTGGGCTTGATGCCGGAGCTGTCGCACTCGGTGCTGATCGGCCTAGCAGTGATGTCGACGCTGGCCGGCAACCTGCTGCTGATTGGCAGCGTAGTCAATCTGATCGTCGCCGAAGGGGCGAAGCGTCAGGGCGTCAGGCTTGGCTTCGTCGATTATGCGCGCAGCGGCGTGCCGGTGACGTTGCTGAGCATGACGGTAGCAGGGCTCTGGCTGGGGTTGGGCGGCTGGTTGCCCTGGTAACGGCGCCGTAGGGCGGACTCCGAGCGTAGGGCGGATTCAGGAGCGCCAGCGAACAGTCCGCCACGGTGGCCGGTCAGGGGATTGTGGTGGTGTACTGCTTCGCACCCTGCTTAGCTACGGATAGCGCCTAGGGTGCGCCGTGCGCACCAGCAGGTCTCAGCGCCAGCGGTTGTTGCGCCAGGCGCTGCGCTCTTCAGCATTCTTGAACGTCCAGGCCACCAGGCGGCTCTGCTTCTGCCCCTGGGACATGCCGAGGATGCGTACCTCGGCTGCGCCTGCCTTTGCCAGCCAGCCCTGCAGCAGTTCGACGTTGCTGCCCTTGGACACCAGGCTGCTGAACCACAACACCTGCTCGGCCACCTGTGCGCTTTCGCTGGCCATGCGCTTGAGAAAGGCGGCCTCGCCACCCGGGCACCACAGCTCGGCCGCCTGGCCACCGAAGTTGAGCACCGGCAGCTTGCGCTTGGGGTCGAGCTTACCGAGGTTGCGCCATTTGCGCGTGCTGCCGCTGGTGGCCTCGGCGGCGCTGGAGTGGAAGGGTGGATTGCACAGGCTCAGATCGACATACTCCTGCGCCTGCAGCAGGCCGAGGAAGATGTGTTCGGCATTGGCCTGTTGGCGCAGCTCGACGCCGCCGGCCAGTTGCGGGTTGGCAGCGACGATGGCACGTGCCGATGCCAGTGCTTCGCTGGCAATGTCGGTACCCATGAACTGCCAGCCATATTCGCAGCGACCAATCAGTGGATAGATGCAGTTGGCACCGACGCCGATATCCAGGGCTCGCACCTTCTCGCCGTGGGGAATCTGCCCGTCGTTGTCGCTCGCCAGCAGGTCGGCGAGGTTGTGCAGGTAATCGGCGCGGCCGGGGATCGGCGGGCACAGGTAGCCGTCGGGAATATCCCAGTGGCGGATGCCGTAGTACTGCGCCAGCAGCGCTCGGTTGAACACCTTGACCGCTGCCGGGTTGGCGAAGTCGATGCTCGGCTTGCCATAGGGATTGGTGATGACGAAGTCGCCCAGCTCGGGACTTGCCTTGATCAGCGCGGGAAAATCGTAGCGCCCCTGGTGGCGGTTGCGCGGGTGCAGTTCACCCTTGGCCGGCGCGGTTTTCACGGCGGCGGGAGCGGGCTTGCGCGGGCGTTTCGGCGGCTGGGGCATGAACGGGCATCTAGCGATTGGGGCGCGGATTTTCCCACAGTCGGGCCGGGCTTTGTAGGAGCGAGCCACGCTCGCGAATTCGTTGACCTTCAGCGAACCTGGCTAGCGGTAAAAGCTTCGCGAGCAGAGCTCGCTCCTATGCTTGGTGATCCCCCCGCGTTAAAACGGAAAGATCAGCGGCACCAGCAGCACGCTGACCATCATCACCAGCAGGGTGAAGGGTACGCCGATGCGCACGAAGTCACCGAAGCGGTATTGGCCGGGGCCGAGCACCAGGGTATTCACCGGCGATGAGATCGGCGTCATGAACGCGGCCGAGGCAGCCAGGGCCACGGTCATGGCGAAGGGCAGGGGAGACACACCCAGCGCCTGCGCCGTGGCGATGGCCACCGGCGCCATCAGCACGGCCGTGGCGGTGTTGGAGATGAACAGGCCGATCACCGCGGTGAGGGCGAACAGGCTGGCGAGGATCAGTCGTGGCCCGGCATCGCCCAGGCCGCCGACCAGGCCCTGCACGGCCAGTTCGACGCCGCCGGTCTGCTGCAGCGCCTGGGCGAAGGGCAACATGCCGACGATGAGGATCAGCGTCGGCCAGTGAATGGCGCGGTAGGCGCTATCGAGGTCGATGCAGCGAAACGCGCCCATCAGCAGGCAGGCGATCAATGCGGCCTGCACGTTGGGTACCAGGCCGCTGACCATCAGCAGCACCATTACCGCCAGGCTGAGCAATGCGTAGGGCGCCTTGCGTGCGGCAGGTGCAACTTCGGCCACTTCCGCCGGTAGGCTGAGCACCAGGAAATCGCGGCTCAGCCCCTGCAGGCGGTGAATGTCGCGCCAGGATCCGGCCACCAGCAGGGTATCGGAGGCCTTGAGTTTCTCGTCCACCAGCACGCCCTCCAGCGCCTGGCCCTGGCGGCGCAGGCCGACCACGTTGAGCTTGTGCCGCGAGCGAAAGCCCAGTTCCTGAATGGTCTTGCCGGGTAGCTGCGACTCCGGTGGCAACGCTACCTCGGCCAGACCCAGCTCATGGGCGTGCAGGCTGAAGTACGAGTGCGGCAGCGGCATGGGCTCGAGGCCCAGCGCCTGGTAACTGCCGAGCAGGCCGATGGTGGGGCTGGCGATATCCACCAGCAGCACGTCGCCCGGTTCCAGCAGGGTATTGCCGTTGGCCATCAGCAACAGGGTGCGCAGGCGCTGGCGGCGTTCGATGGCGATGACGTTGATGCCGTGATCACGACGCAGCTGTAGCTCGTTGAGCACCTGATTGGCCAGGGGCGAGTCGGCGCGTACCTGCAGGCGCCGTTCGCGTTCACCCAGGCGGTAGCGCTCGGCCAGATCAGCCAGGGTCAGGCGTGGCGGCTCGCCCCCTTCACTCGCGTCCTTGCGCACCAGCCAGCGTCGGGCGATCAGCATGTAGCCGACACCGAGCGCCAGCACCGCCAGGCCGATGGGGGTGAGATCGAAAAAGCCAAAACCATCCAGCCCAGCGCGGCGCAGTTCGGCATGCACCACTAGGTTTGGCGGTGTAGCGACCAGCGTCAGCATGCCGCTGATCAGGCCGGCGAAGGCCAGCGGCATCATCAGCCGCGCCGGGGCGATGCGCAGGCGCGCAGCCACGCCGAGCACCACGGGGATGAAAATCGCCACCACCCCGGTGGAGCTCATCACCGAACCCAGCCCGGCCACCGCCAGCATCAGCAGGATCAGCAGGCGCGTCTCGCTGCTGCCGGCCTTCGCCACCAGCCAGTCGCCCAGGCGATAGGCGATGCCGGTGCGCACCAGGCCATCGCCGATGACGAACAGCGCGGCAATCAGGATGACGTTGGCGTCGCTGAAGCCGGCCAGGGTCTGTTGCAGGTCGAGTACGCCGGTCAGCGGCAGGGCGACCAGCACCAGCAGGGCGACCACGTCCATGCGTGGCTTGCCGATGATGAAAAGGGTGACGGCGCCGGTCAGCAGGCCGAGCACCCAGAGCAGATCTGGATTCATCGCAGCTCCAAGAGGTGTGGAGCGATTATTTCAGGGATAACCCAGCGTGTTCTTGATCTGCTGCAGGTTGGCGGCGATCCAGCGTTTGTCGATCGGGCCCCAGTCGCGAATCTGATAGTGGCCGGCGTTGTTGCGTTCACCCTCGTTCTGCTCGAACTGGCAGTCGATATCCAGTTCGGCCAGTGCGGCAAGGGTGTCCTGCGCAGTGCGTCGGGGCATGCCGGTGGCGTCCATCAGTGCCGGCACGCTGACGGCCTGGCCGCTGTCGATCAGCCAGGCCACATAGAGGCGACGGTAGAAACTGGTGCGGGTCTTGCTCGTCTGCATGGTGACTCCCTGTACGAACCCGAGCGCCGCACCGGGATCAGGCGGCGAACATCAGCATATAGGTGACGGCACCGGCCAGGTAGCCGATGAAGGCCAAGCCGCTGATCTTCTTCAGGTACCAGATGAAGTTGATCTTCTCCATGCCCATGGCAGCCACGCCAGCGGCCGAACCGATGATCAGGCAACTGCCGCCGGTGCCGGCGCAGTAGGCGAGCATTTCCCAGAAGTTGCCGTTGACCACGAAGTTGCGCAGCCATGGCAGCTCGTTCGCTGCGGCCGCCGCCAGGTTTTCCGGGCTGACCAGCGGATACATCTTCATGGCACCGGCAACCATCGGCACGTTGTCCACCACGGCCGAGAGCATGCCGATGGAAATGGCGATGCTGTAGATATTGCCCAGGCTGTCCTTGAGCAGCGTCGCCACCTGGATCAGATGCCCGGCGCTGGACAGCGCAGAAACCGCCAGCAGGATACCGAGGAAGAACAGCACACTGGTGATGTCGATACGGCGCAATACACCCACTACCGACAGTGGGTCCTTGTCTTCGCTGTTCTTGCTGCGGTGGATGATCTCGGTGGTGATCCACAGCAGGCTGAGGCCGAAGAGGATGCCCATGTACGGCGGCAGGTGGGTGATGGTCTTGAAGATCGGCACGAAGATCAGTACACCCAGGCCCAGGCAGAACACCAGATTACGCTCGAAGGGCGTGGTCGGGTCGCGGCGGCTTTCGGCGCTTTCCTTGATGCGCGGTTCGGTCACTTCACCCTTGAGGCGCAAGCTCATGATCAGCAGCGGTACCAGCAGGCAGACCAGGCTGGGCAGGAACAGCTTGGTGATGATGCCGGTGGCGGTGACCTGATTGCCGATCCACAGCATGGTGGTGGTGACATCGCCAATCGGCGACCAGGCGCCGCCGGCGTTGGCGGCGATGACCACGATGCCGGCGTAGAACCAGCGCTCGTGACGGTCGGCGATCAGCTTGCGTAGCAGCGAGATCATCACGATGGTCGTGGCCAGATTGTCCAAGGCGGCGGACAGGAAGAAGGTGATCAACCCCACCAGCCACAGCAGGTGCACACGTTTGTGGGTACGGATGCGGTCGGTGATGACCTTGAAACCTTCATGGGCGTCGATCAGCTCGACGATGGTCATCGCGCCCATGAGGAAGAACAGGATCTCGGAGATCTCGCCGAGGTGGTGGCGCAGCTCCTCGACTACATGATGGGTGTTGGTGCTGGCGCCAGCCGTACCGGTGCCGAGCAATGGCAGGATGCTGTCGGCGCCGAGAACCAGCAGGGTCCAGGCGATCACGGCCGTGAGCAGGGCGGACGCTGCCTTGTCGATCTTTAACGGGTGCTCGAGTGCAATGCACAGGTAGCCGAGGACGAAGACAAGTGCCATCAACGCATACATGTTCGGAGTTCCGCTCTGATTCTTATTGGTTGGGACGTGCCGGAGGGCTGCTGCCAGGCGGGTGAAGATGCCTGAAACAATTGGAAAAAGGGAGGGTTTTTATAGCGAAAAGAGCAAAGAGATGAGCGCTTTGCTACCTAATGAGGAGTTCGAGCCGGTGCACTGGCCGGCCCGAAACGGATCACGCGGCCGTCTGCGGCTTGGGTGGCAGCAGGTAGGCGAGGGCGATGGCCAGTACTGGCATGATCAGGTTGAAGAAGCAGTACGGCAGGTAGCTCAGCGTCGCCACGCCGAGAGTTGCGGCCATATAGGCGCCGCAGGTGTTCCACGGCACCAGCACCGAAGTCAGGGTGCCGCCATCTTCCAGCGCGCGCGACAGGCTGGTCGGCGCCAGGCCGCGTTTTTCATACTCGGCACGGTACATGCGTCCGGGGAGTACCAGGGCGATGTACTGGTCGGCAGTGATGATGTTGGTTCCGATGGTGGTGGTGATGGTGCTGGCGACCAGGCCGCTGTCGCTGCGCACCAGGCGTAGCGCGCTTTGTAGCAGGCGTTGCAGCAGGCCAAGGCGCTCCAGCACGCCGCCGAAGCACATGGCGCAGATGATCAGCCATACGGTGGTGAGCATGCTGGCCATGCCACCCTTGGACAGCAGGCCGTCCAGCTCGACGTTGCCGCTGGCTGACTCGTAGCCGGCGAACAGCGCGCTCCACACCGTTTTCAGTGGTGCCAGGGCGCCGGCTTGTGGGTCGGCCAGGCGCGCCATCACCTCCGGCTGAAACACTAAGGCGAATACGGCGCCGAGCAGGGCGGCGAGAAACACTGCCGGGAAGGCGGCCCACTGGCGTACCGCGAGCAGCAGCAGGAAGGCTACCGGCAGCAGCAGGTGCCAGCCGAGGTTGAACTGTGCCTCCAGCGCGCTCAGCACCTCGACGATGCGCCCGGTGTCGTGCTCGGCGCTGGCCTGCTGGCCGAGGGTGAAGAAGATCGCCAGGGCGATCAGCAGCGCCGGCACCGTGGTACGCAGCATGTTGCGGATATGCGCGAACAGATCGGCGCCGGCAGCGGCCGGCGCCAGGTTGGTGGTGTCCGATAGCGGCGACAGCTTGTCGCCGAAGTAGGCGCCGGAAATGATCGCTCCGGCGGTGATCGCCGGGTCCAGGCCCAGGCCTGCCGCCACGCCCATCAGGCCGATGCCCAGGGTGCCGGCCACCGTCCAGGAGCTGCCGATGGACAACGCCGTGAGCGCGCAGATCAGGCAACTGGTGAGGTAGAAGTACTCGGCACTGATCAGCTTCAGGCCGAGCCAGATCATGGTCGGCACCGTGCCGGCGAGAATCCAGGTACCGATCAGCGCGCCAACCGCCAGCAGGATCAGGTTGGCCTTCATCGCCATATGGATGCCGGCGAGTATGCCTTCTTCGATCTCGGCCCAGCGCAGGCCGTTCTTCAGGCCGACCAGGCCGGCGACGAAGGCGGCGCTCATCAGGGCGATCTGGTTCGGGCCGCTGGAGGAGCTGTCACCGAACAGGTAAACGGAGAGGCTGAGCAGCACGACGAGCACGCCAATTGGCAGCAAGGCGTCGAGCAGGGAAGGGGAGCGGGCAGTCATGGGGATACCGGAAAATCAGATGAACCGTGGGAGGGGCTTCAGCCGCGACTTTGCGGTTGAAGCTCGCGGCTGAAGCCCCTCCCACAAAAAAAGAAACCCGCGCCGGTAGGGGCGCGGGTTGCGGATGCAGCCTGGCGATCAGAGTGCGGCGATCTTGCCGCGCTGCTCGATCATCTTGGCCAGGGCCTGTTCGGCCTCGGCCAGTTTGGCGCGCTCCTTCTCCAGCACTTCGGCCGGTGCCTTGGCGACGAAGCCCTGGTTGCTCAGCTTGCCGCCGACGCGCTGCACTTCGCCTTGCAGACGACCGATTTCCTTGTCCAGGCGAGCCAGTTCGGCGTCCTTGTCGATCAGCCCGGCCATTGGCACCAGCACTTCCATCTCGCCAACCAGGGTGGTGGCGGACATCGGTGCTTCTTCACCGGCAGCCAGCACGCGCACCGACTCCAGCTTGGCCAGCTTGCTCAGCAGCGGCTCGAAGTCGGCCAGGCGGCGCAGGTCTTCGGCACTGGCGTTGGCAACGATGATGTCGATGCGCTTGGCCATGGAGATCTTCATCTCGCCACGGATCTGGCGCACGCCGAGCATCAGTTGCTTGACCCACTCGATGTCGCCTTCGGCGGCGGCGTCGATGCGGCTCTCGTTGGCCACCGGCCAGGGTTGCAGCATCAGGGTTTCGCCCTGCACGCCAGCCTGGGCCTTGATGCGCTGCCAGATTTCTTCGGTGATGAAAGGCATGAACGGGTGGGCCAGGCGCAGGATCACTTCCAGCACGCGCACCAGGGTGCGGCGGGTGCCGCGCTGGCGCTCGATGGGCGCGTTCTCGTCCCACAGCACCGGCTTGACCAGCTCCAGATACCAGGCGCAGTACTCGTCCCAGATGAACTCGTAAAGGGTTTGCGCCGCCAGGTCGAAGCGGAAGGCGTCGAGGTGGCGGGTCACGTCAGCCTCGGTGCGCTGCAGGGCGGAGATGATCCAGCGATCCACCGGCGAAAGCTCGACAGGTTCACCACCTACGCCAGTGTCCTTGTCATCGGTGTTCTCGATAACGAAGTTGGCGGCGTTCCACAGCTTGTTGCAGAAGTTGCGGTAACCCTCGACGCGGCCCATGTCGAACTTGATGTCGCGACCAGTGGAGGCCAGCGCCAGGTTGGTGAAGCGCAGGGCGTCGGTGCCGTAGGCGGCGATGCCGTCGGGGAATTCGGCGCGGGTCTGCTTGGCGATCTTCTCGGCCAGCTTGGGCTGCATCATGCCGCTGGTGCGCTTGGCCACCAGGGATTCGAGGTCGATGCCGTCGACGATGTCCAGCGGGTCGAGCACGTTGCCCTTGGACTTGGACATCTTCTGCCCCTGGCCGTCGCGCACCAGACCGTGAACGTAGACGGTCTTGAACGGAATCTGCCCGGTCAGGTGGGTCGACAGCATGATCATCCGGGCGACCCAGAAGAAGATGATGTCGAAGCCGGTGACCAGCACGTCGGTAGGGTGGAAGGTCTTGAGGAAGTCAGTCTGCTGTGGCCAGCCGAGGGTGGAGAAGGTCCACAGGCCGGAGCTGAACCAGGTGTCGAGCACGTCTTCGTCCTGGCGCAGGTTGGCGTCGCCGAGGTTGTGCTTGGCGCGTACTTCAGCTTCGTCGCGGCCAACGTAGACGTTGCCGGCATCGTCGTACCAGGCCGGAATGCGGTGGCCCCACCACAGCTGACGGCTGATGCACCAGTCCTTGATGTCACGCATCCAGCTGAAGTACATGTTCTCGTACTGCTTGGGCACGAACTGGATCTCGCCGCTCTCGACTACGGCGATGGCTTTCTCGGCCAGCGGCTTGGTGGAGACGTACCACTGGTCGGTCAGCCACGGCTCGATGACGGTGCCGGAGCGATCGCCTTTCGGCACTTTCAGGGCGTGATCTTCGATCTTCTCCAGCAAGCCGGCAGCCTCGAAGGCGGCGACGATCTGCTTGCGCGCCTCGAAACGATCCAGACCGGCGAACTGCGCCGGAATGTTCGCTTCGATCTGTTCGTTGACGCTACCGTCGAGGTTGAACACCTGAGCGGTGGTCAGCACGGCGGCGTTCTTGTCGAAGATGTTGATCAGTGGCAGGTTGTGGCGTTTGCCCACTTCGTAGTCATTGAAGTCGTGCGCCGGGGTGATCTTCACGCAGCCGGTGCCGAACTCGGGATCGCAGTAATCATCGGCGATGATCGGGATGCGACGGCCCAGCAGCGGCAGTTCGACGAAGCTGCCGATCAGCGCCTTGTAGCGCTCGTCTTCCGGGTGCACGGCCACGGCGCTGTCGCCGAGCATGGTTTCCGGGCGGGTGGTGGCGACGATCAGGTAGTCATTGCCTTCGGCGGTTTTCTTGCCGTCGGCCAGCGGGTAGCGCAGGTTCCACAGCGAGCCTTTCTCGTCGTGGTTTTCCACTTCCAGGTCGGAGATGGCGGTGTGGAACTTGGTGTCCCAGTTGACCAGGCGCTTGCCGCGATAGATCAGGCCGTCTTCATGCAGGCGCACGAAAGCTTCTTTCACCGCCTCGGACAGGCCGTCGTCCATGGTGAAGCGCTCGCGCGACCAGTCCACCGAGCTGCCCAGGCGGCGAATCTGGCGGGTGATGGTGCCGCCGGACTGCTCCTTCCACTCCCAGACTTTCTCCAGGAATTTCTCGCGGCCCAGGTCGTGGCGGCCAATACCCTCGGCGGCCAGCTGACGCTCGACCACCATCTGCGTGGCGATGCCCGCGTGGTCGGTGCCCGGCTGCCACAGGGTATTGCGGCCCTGCATGCGGCGGAAGCGGATCAGCGCATCCATGATCGAGTTGTTGAAACCATGGCCCATGTGCAGGCTGCCGGTGACGTTCGGCGGCGGGATCATGATGGTGTACGGCTCGCCCGAGCCTTGCGGGGCGAAGTAGCCCTTGGCTTCCCAGTTCTGGTACAGGGCGGTTTCAATGGCGTGCGGCTGGTAGGTCTTGTCCATGCGCGGCGGGACCCTTTGACGGCTGATCGGAAAAGCCGACAAGTATACCGCTTCTGAGCGCCAAGCCATAAGCCTTGAGCTGTAGGGCGGGTGCAACCCACCATCTTTGGTGTGGCGGGTTGCACCCGCCCTACGGGAAATGGCAGGCCGCGTCCAGTTTTGTAGGAGCCCCGCCTCGGGGCGAAGCTTTTGCTCTTTGCTGTCAAGCATTCGCCCCGGGGCGGGGCTCCTACGGGTCAGGGCTTACTTGCGTGGCGGCAGCAGGCGTGGCAGGCGGGCTTCGAGGCGGCGCTTGAGTTCGGCCTCGATCTGCGGCACGAAATCGTCGATCACGTCCTGCAGGATCAACTGGGCGGCGGCGCGCAGCTCGGCATTGAGGTGTTGCAGATCGCGGGCGCTGTCATGCAGGCGTGGCTCGATGCGCTCGCGCAGCACGCTTGGCGCCGGCGTAGGCTGCGGTGCTGGTGTCGGTTTGGGCGTCGGCGTTGCATGAAAAGGCGGCGGCGGGCCAGGCGGCGCACTGACGATATCGGACAGCACCGGAATGCTGTCCGGGTCCAGCGAGTCGATCAGCAGCGGCGGTTCACTGCCGTTATCGCCCAGCAGCTCGCGAATCGACTCCAGGTCGTGCAGCAGCTGAGCGGGTTTTTGTGGGGGCTTGGGGGTGTCCATGATCATCGGTGCAGCGAGAAAAAGGGCTGGAGTGACTTGTGTTGTGAGCGTGCACGGACACTAAAGTTCGACGCGTTGCGGATCATACCCGCGCTGGCGATAGGTACGGAAATTCTCGCGACAGGCGTTGAGCAGTTCAGGCTGCTGATTGACGATCTCGATGATGCGGGAAAAGCGCTCGACATGCGGCGACAGGCTGCTGCCTAAGTTGATCAGCACGCCCTGCTCGGTACTCGGCACTTCGTCGATGCCCAGCACCACGGGCGACAGCGGCGCATCGCGATGCAGATCATGAGGCACGAAACGTTCGGCTTTGAACGTCCACAGCAGTTCGTCGAGTTCACCGCACTGCGCCTCGTCGCTGCCGCGAACGAACACCGGCAGGCCGGCGCTCCAGGCCTTGAGCGCCAGTTGGCAGGCCGCACGCAGGCGGCCCGTGGCGTCGTTGGAGGAGAGAACGTAGAACTCGATTCTGGGCATCTGGGGCTTCGACGATAAAAGGCGAATGGCGGTGTATCGGGTTCTGTAGGAGCGGATTCATCCGCGATAATTCGCGATGAAATCGCGGATGAATCCGCTCCTACAAGGGTATGGCCCGGATGCTGGATTAGACCTTGGCGCGATCCAGCAGGTACTGGGTCAGCATCGGCACCGGGCGGCCAGTGCCGCCTTTGTCCTTGCCGCCGCTGATCCAGGCGGTGCCAGCGATATCCAGGTGCGCCCAATGGAAGTTCTTGGCGAAGCGCGACAGGAAGCAGCCGGCGGTGATGGTGCCGGCCTTCGGCCCGCCGATGTTGGCGATGTCGGCGAAGGGGCTATCAAGCTGCTCCTGATACTCGTCGTACAGCGGCAGTTGCCAGGCGCGGTCGTCGGCGCTTTCGCCAGCCTTGAGGATCTGCTTGATCAGCGCGTCGTTGTTGCCCATCAGGCCGGAAACGTTGCTGCCCAGGGCGACGATGCAGGCGCCGGTGAGGGTGGCCACATCGATCACCGCCTGCGGCTTGAAGCGCTCGGCGTAGGTCAGGGTATCGCAGAGCACCAGACGGCCTTCGGCGTCGGTGTTGAGGATTTCCACGGTCTGCCCGCTCATGGTAGTGACGATGTCGCCGGGGCGGGTGGCGCGGCCGCTGGGCATGTTCTCGGCGCAGGCCAGCAGGCACACCAGGTTGATCGGCAGTTGCAGCTCGAGCACGGCCCTGAGGGTACCGAACACGCTGGCGGCGCCGCACATGTCGTACTTCATCTCGTCCATGCCGGCGGCCGGTTTGATGCTGATGCCGCCGGTGTCGAAGGTGATGCCTTTACCGACCAGGGCGAAGGGTTTGTCGTCCTTCTTACCGCCCTGGTAGTGCATGACGATCATCCGTGGTGGCTGCTCGCTGCCCTGGGCCACGGCGAGGAAGGCACCGGCACCCAGCTCCTTGAGCTTCTTCTCGTCGAGGATCTCGACCTTGAGGTTCTTGTGCGCCTTGCCCAGGGTCTTGGCCTCTTCGGCCAGGTAGCTGGGGTGGCAGAGGTTCGGCGGCAGGTTGCCCAGATCCTTGGTGAAGGCCACGCCGCTGGCGATGGCGCGGGCATGCTGCAGGCCGCGTTCGGCATCGGCCAGCTCGGTCTTGTCGACGACCAGGGTGATTTTCTTCAGGGCACGCGGGTCGGCTTTCTGGCTCTTGAACTGCTCGAACAGGTAGGTGCCATCAGCCAGTGTTTCGACGATCAGGCGGGTCTTGCCGTAGGTATTGCGGCCCTTGACCTTGAGTTCGCCCAGGGCGAGCAGGGCATCGCCGCCGCCCAGACCCTTGAGCACGCCATGCACGCTTGCAACCAATTTGCGCAGTTGACGGTCGGATAGATCGCCCTTGCCGCAGCCCACCAGCAGTACACGCTCGGCCTTGAGTCCCGGCAGGCTGTGCAGCAGCAGGGTCTGGCCCGGCTTGCCGGCGATGTCGCCACGCTTGAGCACGGCGCTCAGCGCACCGTTGCTGGCCAGGTCGACGGCCTTGGCCGCAATGCCGAGCTTGCGGCCTTCACCGATGGCGACGACCAGGGTCGCGGTTTTCAGGGTTTCCGGGCGGGTGCTTTTAACGAGGAATTCCATAGTGTGCTGTCCCCAAGACAAAGAGTCGGGTTTGACGGATAATGGCCGCCATTTTTCGAGGGTCCACCCTGCGGTGGGCCGGCAAGTAGGTGCGGCTAGTGTGAGCGCTCGCGCCTGAGCCTGACAACCCTGGAGCGTCCGGTTTGATCGTCTTCCGTTATCTGTCCCGCGAAGTGCTGGTGACCCTCAGTGCGGTGAGTGCCGTGCTGCTGGTTATTATCATGAGCGGTCGTTTCATCAAATACCTGGCTCAGGCTGCGCAGGGCGTGCTCGACCCGGGTGTGCTGTTTCTGATCATGGGTTACCGGATTCCCGGCTTTCTGCAGCTGATTCTGCCGCTGGGCCTGTTCCTCGGTTTCCTGCTGGCCTACGGGCGCCTGTATCTGGACAGCGAGATGACCGTGCTGTCGGCCACCGGTGTCAGTCAGCAGCGCCTCACCGCCTACAGCATGGCGCCGGCGCTGATCGTCGCGCTGCTGGTGGGCTGGCTGAGCATGGGCCTGGCGCCACAAGGTGTGGCCAGCGTGGCGCGCATCCTCAACGAGCAGGACGCCCTGACCGAACTCGATACTCTGGTACCGGGGCGCTTCCAGTCGCTGCGCGATGGATCGCGAGTGACCTACTCGCAGGAGCTGTCGCCTGATCGCAGCGAGCTGCGTGGCGTGTTCATGTCGGAGAAGCGCTTCTCCACTGATGGCACCTCGGAGCGTGGTATTACCGTGCTGGTCGCCGAGAGTGGTCGTCAGGAAATTCAGGAAGATGGCAGTCGCTATCTGATTCTGGAAAACGGCTATCGCTATGACGGTGAGCCGGGCGAGGCCGACTATCGCGCCATCCAGTACGACACCTATGGTGTGTTGCTGCCCAAGCCCGAAGTTGCCATCGAGGCCAGCGAGCGCGAGGCGACCCCGACCCGTGAGCTGTTCGGCAGCGATGACCCGCGCATGCAGGCCGAGTTGCAATGGCGCCTGTCACTGCCATTGCTGGTATTCATCGTCACCCTGCTTGCCGTGCCGCTGTCGAAGGTCAATCCGCGTCAGGGTCGCTTCCTCAAGCTGTTGCCAGCGATCTTCCTCTATATGGCTTATCTCGGTCTGCTGATCGCCGCCCGTGGCGCCCTGGACAAGGGGCGTTTGCCCGCGGGGCTGGGCTTGTGGTGGGTGCACGGCATCTTCTTCGCCATTGGCATGCTGTTGTTGTACTGGGAGCGTCTGAGTCTGTGGTGGGCCAGTCGTCGTGCGCCGGTGTCGGAGGTGGCTCATGGCTAAGTTGGATCGCTACATCGGCACCCAGGTGTTCTTCGCCATTCTGGCGGTGCTGGGCATCATTCTCGGCCTGGCACTGCTGTTCGCCTTCATCGACGAATTGGGTGATCTGAACAAGGGCGATTACGGTCTTGGTCAGGCGCTCTGGTACGTATTGCTGACCGCTCCGCGTCGTGCCTACGAGATGTTGCCGATGGCAGCATTGATCGGTTGCTTGATCGGTCTCGGTACCTTGGCCAGCAACAGCGAACTGACCATCATGCGTGCGGCGGGTGTCTCCATCGGGCGCATCGTCTGGGCGGTGATGAAACCCATGCTGGTGCTGATGCTGGCCGGCATTCTGATCGGCGAATACGTCGCGCCGCTGACCGAGAACCAGGCTCAGGCGGATCGCGCGCTGGCCCAGGGTGGCGGTGCGGCGCAGAGCTCCAAGCGCGGCATGTGGCACCGTCAGGGGCAGGAATACGTGCATATCAACGCCGTACAACCCAATGGCATTCTGCTAGGGGTGACGCGTTATCGCTTCGATGACGAGCGTCGTCTGCTTTCCTCCAGCTTCGCCCGTCGCGCCGAATACCGTGACAACCACTGGATGCTGCGCAACGTGCAGACCACCGTGCTGCATGAGGACCGTTCCGAGGTGATCAACCAGCCGGAAGAGCGCTGGGAGATCGAACTCAATCCCGAGCTGCTCGGCACGGTGGTGATGGAGCCTGAGGCGCTGTCGGTCACCGGGCTGTGGCAGTACATCCATTACCTGGCAGAGCAGGGCCTGAATAATGCCCGCTACTGGCTGGCATTCTGGACCAAGGTCCTGCAGCCGCTGGTAACCGGCGCGCTGGTCTTGATGGCGATTTCCTTCATCTTCGGCCCGCTGCGCTCGGTGACCCTGGGGCAACGTGTATTCACCGGTGTGCTGGTGGGCTTCATCTTCCGTATTGCCCAGGACCTGCTCGGTCCATCGAGCCTGGTATTTGGTTTCTCGCCGCTGCTGGCGGTGCTGGTGCCGGCCGGTATCTGTGCGCTGGCCGGGGTGTGGCTGCTGCGTCGGGCTGGCTGAGTCGATCAGGGGCATGAAAAAGCCGGTTCAATGAACCGGCTTTTTTGCATCTGCGCGGGCTACTTCTTGTGAATATTCTTCGGCAGTTGCACTACACGACTGTCGGAGTAGATGTCGTGCCAGGTGCGTCCCTGCTTGTCCCACAGCAGCCAGAGGAAGCCCAGGCCAGCGAAGAGCCAAGAGCCGATGGCGACCACGAAGCGCAGCAGGGCCTGCCACAGGTCGATGGCGCTGCCGTCGGCGTTCTGGATGCGCAGCCCCCAGGCCTGCATGCCCAGTGTCTGGCCATTGTGCGTCCAGAACTTGGCGAAGAAGGCGAACAGCGACAGCAGCACCAGGCTGGCAAGAATCGGGTCATGATCCAGAGCGCCGGCCTCGGACATGGCCATCAGTACATCGCCGCCGTGAATCAGGCGCAGGATGCCCTGCTGGTAGATCAGGGTGACGACCATGATCAGTGCCACGCAGAGCAGAAAATCGTAGAAGAGGGCCGCCAGGCGACGAATCAGCCCGGCAGTGGGGAAGTCTCCCTGCGGACGTAATTGGTGTTTCGGCATGATGGGCTCGCTGAGACGAAAGTGCGCGCCATTCTAACCGCGACTTCGCTGTCGATATAAAGATGCGCGCGGGCTATCTGTAACCTGGCGCTGCGACGGGAATGACAGGCAAAAAAAACCCCTGACAGATATCAGGGGTTCTTCAAAGCAGCGGCGATTAGCCCAGGACTTGAACCTGGTCAGCCTGCATGCCTTTTTGACCTTGCACAGCTACGAAGCTGACTTTCTGGCCTTCTTTCAGGCTCTTGAAGCCGTTACCTTCGATCGCGCGGAAGTGCACGAACAGATCCGGACCGCTTTCGGGAGTGATAAAACCAAAACCTTTCTCGTCGTTAAACCACTTGACGGTACCGTTCTGACGATTCGACATGTCTTTTTCCTTGAAACTAGAGTTGATGACAGCCTCCAAGTATAGAGGGCTGAGACTGGTTGCAAGGAGTAATAGAAGTCGAGCGGGATGTAGCGGATCTAGATGATCTGCTGCACCAGAGTCACGATTCACAGCGACCCATGCAAACAGTTGGTTCACTCTACGCTAACTTTTGCGCAATTGCCAACCCCCGCCAGCGAGGTCGCCGGCCAGGTTTTGCGGGGCTTGTCGAGGTGCCGAAAAAGTTCATCGGCAACATGCTTGCAACAATTGTCTGAGTTGTTCGCGCAGATACGAAAAAGCCCGCAAGACCAATGTCTTGCGGGCTTCGAATCGTGGTGCCCCGGGGGAGACTCGAACTCCCACTCCTTTCGAAAACGGATTTTGAATCCGCCGCGTCTACCGATTCCGCCACCGGGGCACGATGGCGGCGCAGTATAGGGACGCACCTTGCTTCGGTCAATCGGCGTTAGCGTAGTGATTGGTTGATCTACTAACGGCCAATGGCTCGGCTAGTGGCATACGGCTTTTATTGCGTGGTTGCCGCTAGAATCGTTCGTTGTCATCAAGAGCGCTGAGCGCGACGTGTATAGAGTGTCCGGAGCAGACCAATGTTGGGAGGGGGTGTGATCAACGTCTTGTGCGGAGCACTTGTTGCCGGTCTGCTATTTACCTCCGTTGTTCAGGCCAAGACGCTGACCTACGCCGTGACCGATGAGAGCTGGGTGCCGTACTGGATTGTCGACGAGCAGCGGGTCAGTGGCATTCTCCACGAGTTCATGCTCGCGCTGGATGAGCGATTGCCAGAGCAGTTGCAAGCCAGTCACCCGCTGCCGCCTCTGCGGACGCAAAAGCTGTTCCGTGAGGGGCAAGTGCAGATCGAATGTTGCGTGAGCCAAAGCTGGCGTAGCGATGGTGATCAGGGGGCGGTATCGCTATGGACGGTGCCGGTGCTGGAAACCGAAGAAATGTTGATCTTCGCGCCGGGCAGACGTTTCCCTTACCAGCATCTGCAGGATTTGCAGGGGCGCTCGATCGCAACGGTACGCGGCTATGGTTATGTCGGCAGTGAGTATTTTCAGCGCAACGATGGCGCCGATGCCCGAGCGCTGATCTATCTGGTGGCGCAGGGGCGTAGTGACGCCGGTATTCTGGATCGCCTGGAGTGGCGCTATCTTCAGCATGAAGATGTGCAGTTGCAGGCGCCACGTTGGCACGTAGAGGAAGGGCCGACGATCAATCGCTCTCAGCTGCGCCTGCGTCTGCATCGACGGTTGGCCGGGCGGATCGATGCATTCAATGCCGCCATTCGTTCTCTGCAGGTCGATGGCACCTTGGCGCGTATTATCGCCAGGTACGCGCCGTAGGCTCACGTGGTCGGCCAGGTGGAAATCCGGTAAGCTTTGCCACCCTGCAGAAATACCCCCTCCGAATCATGCGTGTTGCCGATTTCCACTTCGACCTTCCCGAGTCGCTGATCGCTCGTCACCCTCTGGCCGAGCGTCGTGCCAGTCGCCTGTTGCAGCTCGACGGCCCAAGCGGTGAGCTGCGCCACGGCCAGTTCACCGATGTGCTGGAGCAACTGCGTCCTGGTGATCTCATGGTGTTCAACAACACCCGAGTGATTCCGGCGCGTCTGTTCGGTCAGAAAGCCTCCGGCGGCAAGCTGGAGGTGCTGGTGGAGCGTGTGCTCGATCAGTATCGCGTGCTGGCCCATGTGCGCTCGAGCAAGTCGCCCAAGCCCGGTTCGCAGATTCTCATCGACGGTGGCGGCGAGGCCGAGATGGTCGCGCGTCACGATGCCCTGTTCGAGCTGCGTTTCGCCGAGCCGGTGCTGCCGCTGCTGGAGCGCGTCGGCCATATGCCGTTGCCTCCTTATATAGATCGGCCGGATGACGAAGCGGACCGTGAGCGTTATCAGACCGTCTATGCGCAGAAGGCGGGGGCCGTGGCGGCTCCGACTGCCGGCCTGCACTTCGATGACGAACTGCTGGCGGCGATCCGTGCCAAGGGTGTGGACACCGCGTTCGTGACCCTTCACGTCGGGGCGGGCACTTTCCAGCCGGTGCGGGTCGAGCGCATCGAAGATCACCACATGCACAGTGAGTGGCTGGAGGTCGGTCAGGATGTGGTCGATGCTGTTGCCGCCTGTCGTGCGCGTGGCGGACGCGTGGTCGCCGTCGGCACCACCAGCGTGCGCTCGCTGGAAACGGCCGCGCGTGACGGTGAGTTGAGGCCCTTCAGCGGTGATACCGACATCTTTATCTACCCCGGTCGTCCCTTTCATGTGGTCGATGCCTTGGTAACCAATTTCCACCTGCCCGAGTCGACCCTGCTGATGCTGGTGTCGGCCTTCGCCGGCTACGCCGAGACCATGGCCGCCTACCGCGCTGCGGTGGAGCAGGGCTATCGCTTCTTCAGTTACGGTGATGCCATGTTCATCACCCGCAATCCCGCCGCGCGCGGGCCCGAGGTTTGAGTATGTCGCGCACCTGTCGCATGTCTTTCGAGTTGCTGGCCACTGACGGCAAAGCCCGCAGGGGTCGCCTGACCTTCCCGCGTGGCGTGGTCGAGACCCCGGCCTTCATGCCGGTAGGCACCTATGGCACGGTCAAGGGCATGCTGCCACGCGATGTCGAGGATATTGGCGCGCAGATCATTCTCGGCAATACCTTCCACCTGTGGCTGCGTCCGGGCATGGAGGTGATCAAGAAGCATGGCGACCTGCACGACTTCATGCAGTGGCAGGGGCCGATCCTCACCGACTCCGGCGGCTTCCAGGTGTTCAGCCTGGGCGCGATGCGCAAGATCAAGGAGGAGGGCGTGTACTTCGCCTCCCCGGTCGATGGCGCCAAGGTCTTCATGGGGCCGGAAGAGTCGATGCAGGTGCAGCGCGACCTGGGCTCGGACATCGTGATGATCTTCGATGAGTGCACGCCGTACCCGGCCGAATTCGATGTGGCCAAGCGCTCCATGGAGCTGTCGCTGCGTTGGGCCAAGCGCTCGAAGACCGCACACGGTGAGAGCAGCGCAGCGCTGTTCGGTATCGTCCAGGGTGGCATGCATGAAGAGCTGCGCATGCGCTCGCTGGAAGGGCTTTGCGAAATCGGCTTCGACGGCCTGGCCATCGGCGGGTTGTCGGTCGGCGAGCCGAAGGAAGAGATGATCCGTGTGTTGGATTTCCTGCCTCCGCACATGCCGGCCGACAAGCCGCGCTACCTGATGGGCGTAGGCAAGCCGGAAGACCTGGTCGAGGGTGTGCGCCGTGGCGTGGACATGTTCGACTGCGTGATGCCGACCCGTAACGCGCGCAACGGCCACCTGTTCGTCGATACCGGCGTGGTGAAGATTCGCAACGCTGTGCACAAACACGACGACTCGCCGCTGGACCCGACCTGCGACTGTTACACCTGTAAACATTTCTCGCGCGCTTATCTGCATCATCTGGACAAGTGCGGCGAAATGCTCGGTAGCATGCTCAATACCATCCATAACTTGCGGCATTATCAGCGGGTTATGGCTGGTTTGCGCGAGGCTATCGGACAGGGTACATTGGCCGCCTTCGTCGAAACCTTCTATGCCAAGCGCGGCCTGCCTGTGCCGCCGCTTGACTGATTCCCGAACGATTCAAGATCTTTTCCATTAGGAGTGTTACATGAGCTTTTTCATCCCTGCCGCTTACGCTGACACCGCGGCTGCTGGCCCTGCCGGCAGCGGTTTCGAGTGGGTTTTCCTGATCGGCTTTCTGGTCATCTTCTATCTGATGATCTGGCGTCCGCAGGCCAAGCGTGCCAAGGAACACAAGAACCTGCTCGGCAGCCTGCAGAAGGGCGACGAAGTGGTCACCAGCGGCGGTATCGCTGGCAAGGTGTCCAAGGTTGCCGACGATTTCGTGGTGATCGAGGTGTCTGACACCGTCGAGCTGAAATTCCAGAAGCAGGCCATCGCTGCCACCCTGCCCAAGGGCACGCTGAAAGCCATCTGATTCGGTTCTTAGTTTCCATTCGACGGGGCGCTTTAGGGCACTTCTAAAAACGTAGGCGAGGCAGCCAGCGCAAGGCAAAAAAGGCGAAAAACGGCCGGGGTCGCGACCGACTTTACGAGCGGTTTTCGAGCATTTTGAGCCTGTTTTTAACGCAGCGATGGCAACGCAGGTAGTTTTTAGAGGTGCACTTTAGCGCCCCGCGTCATAAAGCGGGCGGCTCGTTCATGCTCAATAAATACCCTCTGTGGAAGTACCTGCTGATTTTGTCCGTTCTGGCAATCGGCCTGGTGTACTCCATTCCCAACCTTTATCCAGACGATCCTGCCGTACAGATCAGTGGCGCCAGCTCGGCGCTGAGCATCGAGCAGACGGATGTCGACCGTGCCAGCAAGGCGCTGCAGGACGCCGGTATTGCCGTCAAGGCTACCAGCATCGACGAGCGTGGCCGCGGTGGTCTGATTCGTCTGACCAGGCAGGATGACCAGTTGCCGGCCAAGGACATTGTCCGCCGCGCGCTGGGCGATGATTACGTCGTGGCGCTGAACCTGGCGCAAACCACCCCCGACTGGCTGCGTAGCCTGGGTGCGAGCCCGATGAAGCTCGGCCTGGACCTGTCCGGTGGTGTGCACTTCCTGCTGGAAGTCGACATGGACAAGGCGCTGGATGTGCGCCGCAAGGTCTATGAAGGTGAGATCAAGAGCCTGCTGCGCAAGGAGCGTATTCGCTACCGCAGCATGCCGGAAAGCAATGGCCGGATTCAGCTCGGCTTCGCCGACAGCGACACGCTGGACAAGGCGCAGCGCCTGATCCGCAAGGATTACAGCGATTTCGAGTTGACCACTGTCGAGCGCAGCGGCCAGCAGATTCTGCAACTGGGCCTGACTCAGGCGAAGATCGCCGAGATTCGTGAGTACTCCATTCGCCAGAACCTCACCACTGTACGCAACCGCGTCAACGAACTGGGCGTGGCCGAGCCGCTGGTGCAGCGCCAGGGCGCCAACCGCATCGTGGTGGAACTGCCGGGCGTGCAGGACACTGCCGAGGCCAAGCGTATTCTCGGCAAGACCGCCAACCTGGAGTTCCGTCTGCAGGCCGACCCCAGTGCGCCGCGTGGCGCCACCGAGTCCTTCGGCTTCCGTGAGGAAGGTCGTCCGCCGGTACAGCTGGAGCGTGAGCTGATCATCACTGGCGATCAGGTGACCGACGCCCAGGCCAGTTTCGACGAGAATGGTCGCCCGCAGGTGAACATTCGCCTCGACGGTCACGGCGGCGATCTGATGAACCGCGCCACGCGTAACAATGTCGGCCGCAGCATGGCGGTGATCTTCATCGAGCAGAAGCCGGTCACCCGCTACGTACGTCAGGCTATCGATGGCGTCGAGCAGGAAGTTGCCATTTCTTCCTTCGTGGAAGAGAAGAAGATCATCAGCCTGGCGACCATCCAGTCGGCACTGGGCAGCCAGTTTCGCATCACCGGCCTGAACGGCCAGGGCGAGTCGTCCGAGCTTGCGCTGCTGCTGCGTGCCGGTGGTCTGGCGGCACCGATGTACTTCGCTGAAGAGCGCACCATTGGCCCGAGTCTGGGTGCCGAGAACATTGCCAAGGGTATTGCTTCCACCGAGTGGGCGATGATCTTCGTGGCTATCTTCATCATTGCCATCTATCGCTTCTTCGGTGTGCTGGCGACCGTTGCCCTGGCGTTCAACCTGGTGCTGCTGGTCGGTCTGATGTCTGCCATTGGCGCGACCCTGACCCTGCCGGGTATCGCCGGTATCGTGCTGACCCTGGGTATGGCGGTTGACGCCAACGTACTGATTTTCTCGCGGATACGCGAGGAGCTGGCCAATGGACTGCCGGTGCAGCGTGCCTTGCACGAGGGCTTCGATCGTGCCTATTCGGCGATTCTGGACAGTAACCTGACCACCTTGTTGGTCGGCGGCATCCTGTTCGCCATGGGGACCGGTCCGGTGAAAGGCTTCGCGGTAACGTTGTCGCTGGGCATCATTACGTCGATGTTCACCGCCATCATGTTCACCCGTGGTCTGGTCAACCTGATCTTCGGTGGCCGTAACTTCAAGAAGCTGTGGATCTGAGGTGCAGCCATGATCAAGTCAACCATTCGTTTCATGGCGATCCGCAATATCGCCTTCTCCATTACGGTCGTGCTGACGCTGATCGGTCTCGGCGCGCTGTTTTCCAAAGGGCTGAATTTCGGTCTGGATTTCACCGGTGGCACCCTGATCGAGCTGCAGTATGAGCAGCCGGCCAATCTCGATCTGATCAAGAGCGAGTTGGGCCAGGCAGGCTATGCCGATGCTGTGGTGCAGAGCTTCGGTGCCAGTACCGATGTGCTGGTGCGTCTGGCTGGCGATTCCCCTGATCTGGGTAATGAGGTCGCGGCTGCGCTGCGCAAGGTCGACGAGGCTGCGCGCTTCGAGGTCAAGCGCGTCGAGTTCGTCGGCCCGCAGGTGGGTGAGGAACTGCGGGATCAGGGCGGTATCGCCATGCTCCTGGCGCTCGGCGGGATCATGCTCTACCTAGCTTTCCGCTTTCAGTGGAAGTTTGGTGTCGGTGCGATCGCTTCGCTGGTGCACGACGTGGTGATCACCCTGGGTGTGCTGGCGTTCTTCCAGATTCCATTCGACCTGACGGTGCTGGCGGCGGTACTGGCGATGATCGGTTACTCGCTCAACGACACCATCATCATCTATGACCGGATTCGTGAGAACTTCCGTGTGCTGCGCAAGACCTCGCTGATCGAGAACATCGACGTTTCGATCACTCAGACCCTTCTGCGTACCATCGCCACCTCGCTGTCCACTGCGCTGGCCTTGTTGGCGCTGCTGTTCTTCGGCGGTGACGTACTGGCGGCTTTCGCGCTGACCCTGTTGGTCGGTGTGGTGGTGGGGACCTACTCGTCGGTCTACATCGGCGCCACGGTGCTGGTATGGCTGAAACTCAGCGTGGAGGATCTGATTCCTCCTGTGGCCGAGGCCGAGGCAGACGACGGTCGTCCATGATGTTGTGATGCGCTTCATGAAAGTCAGCGAAAGCCGCGGCAAGTCGAACTTGTCGCGGCTTTTTGTTGTCCTAGGCAGGGAGAAGGGCGCGAGTCGCCGAGCCTAGGAGACACAAAAATGAATAAATCAATGTTGGTAGGTGCCGTACTGGGTGCTGTGGGTGTGACCGCTGGTGGGGCCGTCGCCACCTACAGTCTGGTTGATCGTGGCCCGGACTATGCCGAGGTCTTGGCCGTGACCCCGATCAATGAAACCGTGAAAACGCCACGGGAAGTGTGCAAGGACGTGGCTGTCACCCGTCAACGTCCTGTGCAGGATCAGCACCAGATCGCAGGCACCGCTATCGGCGCCATTGCTGGTGGTCTGCTGGGTAATCAGGTCGGTGGCGGTACTGGCAAGAAGATTGCCACCGTGGCTGGTGCGGTCGGCGGCGGTTACGCCGGCAACAAGATTCAGGAAGGCATGCAGCAGCGAGATACCTATACCACCACCGAAACTCGCTGCAATACCGTGACCGACACCAGCGAGAAGCTGGTGGGCTATGACGTGAAGTATCAGCTGGGCGAGAAGGTCGGTACCGTGCGCATGGATCGTGATCCGGGCAGCCGCATTCCGGTCAACAAGCAAGGTGAGCTGGTGCTGGTGCAGCAGGCTCAGTAAGAATCTAAAGCAATAAAAAACGCCCCTCGGGGCGTTTTTTTGTGGCCTGCCATCCTTGGCGGCCGCCCTACGGGCCGTCGCTGTGCGACGTCAAAAATCGCTCCGGGCGATTTTTTATTGCTCGATGGAAGTCAGCGCTTCATCGAGGGTGCCAGATGTGGCTGGATCGCGGTCAGCACGGCCTTGAAGCATTTGGTATTGCCGGCAACGATCTGGCCTTTCTCAAGGAATTCGTGGCCACCAGTGAAGTCGCTGACCAGACCGCCTGCTTCCTGAATCAGCAGGGCGCCGGCTGCCATGTCCCACTCGGACAGGCCAAACTCCCAGAAGGCGTCGTAGCGGCCGGCTGCGACATAAGCCAGGTCCAGGCTGGCGGCACCGGCACGGCGTACGCCGGCGGTCTGGCCAACCAGGCTGCGGAACATGCCCAGGTAGTTCTCGAGGTTGTCCAGCTGCTCGTTGCGGAACGGGAAGCCAGTGCCCAGCAGCGCGCCGTCCAGGCTCTTGCGGTTGCTCACGCGCAGGCGGCGACCATTGAGGGCGGCGCCACGGCCGCGGCTGGCGGTAAATTCTTCCTGGCGTACCGGGTCGAGAACGATGGCGTGCTCGAGGCGGCCGCGATATTTGCAGGCGATGCTGATGGCGAAGTGCGGAACACCGCGGATGAAGTTGGTGGTGCCGTCCAACGGGTCGATGATCCACTGATAGTCGGTGCCGTCACCACTGCCTTCCAGCACGCCGCCTTCTTCACCCAGGAAGCTGTGGGTCGGGTAGGCCTTGCGAATGGCCTGGACGATCATCAGCTCGGCGGCCTTGTCGACCTCGGTGACGTAATCATTGGCATCCTTCTCGTCTACCGAGATGACATCCAGGCGCTCGATGGAGCGAAAGATCATTTCACCGGCGCTGCGAGCGGCGCGCAGGGCGATATTCAGCATGGGCTGCATGGGAGGTTCACCTGGGGCGTTAAAGAAAGCCGGCCATGTTAGCAGAAAACCGTTGCCGATGAAGCGCCGTCTGTACGCTGCATGGCATTAATCGGAGGGCTTGGGTAAGATCGTTGCCCCCTGAAGATTTCTGAGAGTGTCTGCGTTGCTGGACAATATTCGCGTGGTTTTGGTGGGCACCAGTCATCCGGGCAATATCGGCGGCGCGGCGCGGGCGATGAAAAACATGGGTTTGTCGCGCCTGGTGCTGGTCGAGCCGGAGGATTTTCCCAGTGGCGACGCTGTGGCGCGCGCATCCGGCGCGACCGATGTGCTGGATGCTGCGCTGGTCGTCGGTAGTCTTGAAGAGGCGCTGGTCGGCTGCAGTCTGGTGATTGGCACCAGTGCTCGCGATCGGCGCATTCCCTGGCCGCTGCTGGATCCGCGTGAGTGCGGCGTGACCAGTTGCGAGCAGGCCGCTGCTGGCGGCGAAGTGGCGTTGGTGTTCGGTCGTGAATACGCCGGCTTGACCAACGAGGAGCTGCAGCGATGTCAATACCACGTGCATATCCCGTCCAATCCCGAGTTCAGTTCGCTGAACCTGGCGGCGGCGGTGCAGGTGCTGGCCTATGAAGTTCGTATGGCATGGCTCACGGCGCAGAATCTGCCGACCAAGGTAGAGAAGCTGGAGGCTACGGCCATGCTCAACTCCCAGGCGGCGACGGCGGATGAGCTGGAGTCTTTCTACGGTCATTTGCGGCGCGTGCTGGTGATGATCGGGTTTCTCGATCCGCAGAAGCCGCGGCACCTGATGACTCGCCTGCGTCGGCTTTATGGGCGCAGTGCGGTGAGCAAGTTGGAGATGAATATCCTGCGCGGCATCCTTACCGAGACGGAGAAGGCCGTGCGTGGAGAGCCTCACAAGCAGGGGAAGTCTGATGTTTGAGCGCATTCGAGAAGATATCCAAAGCGTTTTTCACCGTGATCCTGCGGCGCGCAATGCCTTCGAGGTGGTGACCTGCTATCCGGGGCTGCATGCCGTCTGGCTGCATCGTGTGGCGCATGCCTTGTGGCGTTCGGGCTGGAAGTGGCTGGCGCGCGTGGTGTCCAATTTCGGGCGCTGGATGACTGGTATCGAGATTCATCCGGGAGCGAAGATTGGGCGGCGCTTCTTTATCGACCACGGCATGGGCATTGTGATTGGCGAGACCGCCGAGATCGGTAATGACGTCACGCTCTATCAAGGGGTGACTCTGGGCGGTACCAGTTGGAACAAGGGCAAGCGCCATCCCACTCTGGAGGACGGTGTCGTGGTTGGGGCCGGGGCCAAGGTGCTGGGGCCGTTCACTGTCGGTGCGGGTGCCAAGATCGGCTCCAATGCGGTGGTGACCAAGGCTGTGCCGGCAGGTGCGACTGCGGTGGGCATTCCCGGCAAGATCATCGTCAAGTCCGATGACGAGCAGGAGGCCAAGCGCCAGGCCATGGCCGAAAAGATCGGTTTCGATGCCTACGGCGTCGGTCAGGATATGCCTGACCCGGTGGCGCGTGCCATCGGCCAACTGCTCGATCATCTGCATGCTGTAGATGGGCGGCTCGAGGATGTCAGCAAGGCGCTGGCCTCGATGGATTGCGGCTACCGCGCCAAGGCCCTGCCTGCATTGCGCGATGAGGACTTCGCCGAGGTGTGCAAGGGGCAGGGCGACAAGCCTGCCGCCTGATGCGCGCAGAGGCGGCATTTGCTATCATGCCGCCTCTTTTTGCGGTCAATCCTGAGTAAATCAATCGGTCTTATAGTTGACTTAAATACTCGGAAATTGCATACTTCGCCGCAATTCAGTGATTCGTGGTAGAGCCATGCGACTGACCACCAAAGGCCGTTACGCCGTTACCGCCATGCTCGATCTGGCGCTGCACGCACAGCACGGTCCCGTTTCCCTGGCCGATATATCCGAGCGGCAGGGCATCTCCCTGTCTTATCTCGAGCAACTGTTCGCCAAGCTGCGCCGTGGCAGTCTGGTTTCCAGTGTTCGCGGGCCGGGTGGCGGCTATCAGCTTTCGCGTGACATGCGCGGCATTCAGGTGGCTCAGGTGATCGATGCGGTCAACGAGTCGGTAGATGCCACGCGTTGCCAGGGGCAAGGCGATTGCCACTCCGGCGACACCTGTCTGACCCATCACCTGTGGTGCGATCTCAGTCAGCAGATTCATGAGTTCCTCAGTGGCATCAGCCTGGCCGATCTGGTCGCGCGCCGTGAGGTTCAAGAGGTCGCGTTGCGCCAGGATCAGCGCCGCTGCAATGGCAGGACGCCGCGCCTGGATAAGATTGAAGCGTCTGCCATCGAGTGAGCAGGGCGTTTGCCTGATAGGAGAAACCTAATGAAATTGCCCATTTACCTCGATTATTCCGCCACCACGCCGGTAGATCCGCGTGTTGCGCAGAAGATGAGTGAATGCCTGCTGGTCGACGGTAACTTTGGCAACCCGGCTTCGCGCTCCCACGTGTTCGGCTGGAAGGCCGAAGAAGCCGTGGAAAATTCACGTCGCCAGGTCGCCGAACTGGTCAATGCAGACCCGCGCGAGATCGTCTGGACCAGCGGTGCTACCGAGTCCGACAACCTGGCGATCAAAGGCGTGGCGCACTTCTACGCCAGCAAGGGCAAGCACATCATTACCTCGAAGATCGAGCACAAGGCGGTACTGGATACCACTCGCCAGCTCGAGCGCGAAGGTTTCGAAGTGACCTATCTGGAGCCGGGCGAGGATGGCCTGATTACGCCGGCCATGGTCGAGGCCGCGCTGCGTGAAGACACCGTGTTGGTGTCGGTAATGCACGTCAACAACGAAATCGGCACCATTAACGACATCGCCGCCATCGGCGAGCTGACTCGCTCGCGCGGCGTGCTGCTGCATGTCGATGCGGCGCAGTCCACCGGCAAGGTGGAAATCGACCTGGAGAAGATGAAGGTCGACCTGATGTCTTTCTCCGCGCACAAGACCTATGGCCCCAAGGGTGTCGGTGCTCTTTACGTTCGCCGTAAGCCGCGCGTGCGTCTGGAAGCGCAGACTCACGGTGGCGGTCATGAGCGCGGTATGCGTTCGGGTACCCTGGCAACTCACCAGTGCGTCGGCATGGGTGAAGCGTTCCGTATCGCCAAGGAAGAAATGGCTGCAGAGAATCAGCGTATCGCCGCTCTGCGTGATCGTTTCTACCGCCAGCTGGAAGATATGGAGGAGCTGTACGTGAATGGCAGTCTGACTGCCCGCGTGCCGCACAACCTCAACCTGAGTTTCAACTACGTCGAGGGTGAGTCGCTGATCATGGCGCTCAAGGATCTCGCCGTATCGTCCGGTTCGGCATGTACCTCGGCTTCCCTGGAGCCGTCCTACGTGCTGCGTGCCCTGGGCCGCAACGATGAACTGGCGCATAGCTCGATTCGCTTCACCTTCGGTCGTTTCACCACCGAAGAAGAGGTCGACTACGCCGCTGCCAAGGTCCGTGAGGCCGTGGACAAGCTGCGCGAACTGTCGCCCCTGTGGGATATGTTCAAAGAAGGTGTCGACATTTCCTCCGTGGAATGGGCAGCACACTGATAGCTGCCGAGGCGGATCGCTCGATGGGCGATCCCGCCTGAAGAGCGGCACCTGATGAGAGAGGAAGTACAACATGGCTTACAGTGACAAAGTCATCGACCACTACGAAAATCCGCGTAACGTCGGCAAGCTGAACGCCGAAGATCCGGATGTCGGCACCGGCATGGTTGGCGCGCCCGCCTGCGGTGACGTCATGCGCCTGCAGATCAAGGTCAACGAGAGCGGCGTTATCGAAGACGCCAAGTTCAAGACCTACGGTTGCGGTTCCGCTATCGCCTCCAGCTCCCTCGCCACCGAGTGGATGAAGGGCAAGACCCTGGATGAGGCCGAGAGCATCAAGAATACCCAGCTCGCCGAAGAACTGGCGCTGCCGCCAGTTAAGATTCACTGCTCCGTGCTCGCCGAAGATGCCATCAAGGCTGCTGTGCGCGACTACAAGCAGAAGAAAGGCTTGCTCTGATACGAGGTTTGTAATGGCCATCACCATGTCTGAAGCAGCTGCCCGCCACGTGCAACGCTCTCTTGAAGGGCGCGGCAAGGGCGAGGGCATTCGCCTCGGTGTGCGCACTACCGGTTGCTCCGGCCTGGCCTACGTGCTCGAGTTCGTCGATGAGCTGGCGGCTGAGGATCAGGTATTCGAGAGTCATGGCGTCAAGGTGATCATCGATCCCAAGAGCCTGGTCTATCTCGATGGCACCGAATTGGACTTCGTCAAGGAAGGCCTCAACGAGGGCTTCAAGTTCATCAACCCCAACGTGCGCGGCGAATGCGGTTGCGGCGAAAGCTTCAACGTTTGAGGCGCTCGCGTGGGTAATCCTTGTCACTTCGCCCTGTTCGACCTGCAGCCGAGCTTTCGTCTCGATCTGGAGCAGCTGGCTGTCCGCTACCGTGAGCTGGCGCGTCAGGTTCATCCGGATCGTTTCGCCGATGCCGGTGAGCGTGAGCAGCGCTTGGCGCTCGAGCGCTCGGCCTGCCTCAACGAGGCGTATCAGGTTCTGAAAACGCCGTCTCAGCGTGCGCGCTACCTGCTAGCAATGCGTGGCCCCGAGCTGCCGCTGGAAGTGACGGTGCAGGATCCTGACTTCCTTCTGCAGCAAATGCAGCTGCGCGAAGAGTTGGAGGAGCTGCAGGATGACGCTGACCTTGCTGGTGTCGCGACCTTCAAGCGTCGCCTGAAAGCGGCGCAGGAGCAGCTCAACGAGCGCTTCGCTGCTTGCTGGGATGACGAAGCTCGCCGTGAAGAGGCCGAGCGCCTGATGCGCCGCATGCAGTTCCTCGACAAGCTCTCCCATGAAGTGCGCCAGTTAGAAGAGCGCCTCGACGATTAACCTGTAGGTTGCCTCGGCAGCCTGCCTGATGACTTCAAGAAGACCATGGCCTTATTGCAGATCGCCGAGCCCGGGCAGAGCCCGCAACCGCACCAGCGTCGTCTGGCAGTGGGTATTGACCTGGGTACCACCAACTCGCTGGTTGCCGCTGTGCGCAGCGGCCTGGCTGAGCCCCTGGCTGACGATGATGGCAAGGTCATCCTGCCGTCTGCCGTGCGTTACCACGCTGGAAGCATCGAGGTCGGCGAGTCGGCCAAGCTGGCGGCCGCCAGCGATCCGCTCAATACCGTACTGTCGGTCAAGCGCCTGATGGGGCGCGGTATCGCTGACGTGCATCAGCTCGGCGAGCAGATGCCTTACCGCTTCGCGGCAGGCGAGTCGCACATGCCCTTCATCGAAACGGTGCAGGGGGCGAAGAGCCCGGTCGAAGTCTCGGCGGAAATTCTCAAGACCCTGCGTTTACGTGCCGAACAGACCTTGGGCGGTGAGTTGGTTGGTGCGGTGATTACCGTTCCGGCGTACTTCGATGATGCTCAGCGCCAGGCCACCAAGGATGCTGCGCGTCTGGCTGGCCTCACTGTGCTGCGTCTGCTCAACGAGCCTACTGCCGCTGCTGTCGCCTATGGCCTGGATCAGAAAGCCGAGGGCGTGGTCGCCATTTATGACCTGGGTGGCGGCACTTTCGACATTTCCATCCTGCGTCTGACTGGCGGTGTGTTCGAGGTGCTGGCTACCGGCGGCGACAGCGCGCTGGGCGGTGACGACTTCGATCATGCCGTGGCCGACTGGATCATCCAGCAGGCTGGTATTTCCAATGATCTCGACCCAGCGACCCAGCGCAGTCTGCTGCAGACTGCCTGTGTGGCCAAAGAAGGGCTGACGGATGCCGATAGTGTCGAGCTGAGCCATGGTGAGTGGCGGGGTTCGTTGTCGCGCACGCAGTTCGAGGCGCTGATCGAGCCGATGGTGGCGCGCAGTCTCAAGGCCTGTCGTCGCGCCGTGCGTGATTCCGGTGTCGAGCTGGAAGAAGTTGGTGCGGTGGTCATGGTCGGTGGCTCCACCCGCGTGCCGCGTGTGCGTGAGGCCGTCGGCGAGCTGTTCGGTCGTGCGCCGCTGACCAATATCGATCCGGATCAGGTGGTGGCCATTGGTGCTGCGATCCAGGCCGATGCTCTGGCCGGCAATCAGCGTGACGATGGCGAGGAGTTGCTCCTGCTGGACGTGATACCCCTGTCGCTCGGCCTGGAAACCATGGGCGGGCTGATGGAGAAGGTGATTCCGCGTAATACCACCATCCCGGTGGCGCGTGCGCAGGAGTTCACCACTTACAAGGATGGCCAGACGGCCATGATGATTCACGTGCTGCAGGGTGAGCGTGAACTGATCGCCGATTGCCGCTCCCTGGCGCGTTTCGAGTTGCGCGGCATTCCGCCGATGGTGGCGGGGGCTGCGAAGATCCGCGTGACCTTCCAGGTCGATGCGGACGGTCTGCTCAGTGTCGCGGCGCGCGAGCTGAGCTCCGGCATCGAGTCGAGCATTCAGGTCAAGCCGTCTTACGGTCTGACCGATGGCGAAATTGCACGCATGCTGCAGGACTCCTTCCAGAACGCTGGAGGTGACAAGGCTGCCCGTGCGCTGCGTGAGCAGCAGGTTGATGGTCAGCGTCTGATCGAGGCGGTCGAAGCGGCGCTGCAGGCCGATGGCGAGCGCTTGCTGGATGCCGAGGAGCGTGAGGTCATCGAGCTGCAGGTGCAGGAGTTGCGCGACCTGCTTGCGAGCAATGATGGTCTGGCCATCGAGCGGCAGACCAAGCGGCTGTCGCAGGTCACTGACGCTTTCGCGGCTCGCCGCCTGGATTCGACGGTAAAAGCTGCGCTGGCCGGGCGCAATCTGAATGAGATCGAGGAATAATTGATGCCGCAGGTAATTTTTCTGCCTCACGAGCGATTCTGCCCGGATGGCCTGGTGGTCGAGGCCGAGCCTGGCATTTCCATTCTTGAGCTGGCGCACGAGCACCATATCGAGATGGAAAGCGCCTGCGGCGGCGTGTGTGCCTGCACCACCTGTCACTGCATCGTGCGCGAAGGTTTCGACTCGCTGAACGAGGCCGACGAGCTGGAAGAGGACTATCTGGACAAGGCCTGGGGGCTCGAGGCTCAGTCGCGCCTGGCCTGTCAGGCTATCGTCGGCGAGGAAGATCTCACCGTCGAGATTCCCAAGTATTCGCTGAATCACGCGGCTGAAGCGCCGCATTAATCCAGGAAGCATCATCATGAGTCTGAAATGGGTCGATGTACTGGACATCGCCATCGAGTTGAGCGAGCAGAAGCCGGATGTCGATCCGCGCTACGTTAACTTCGTCGATCTGCACCGCTGGGTCGTGGAGTTGCCGGAGTTCTCCGATGACCCGCAGCGTGGGGGGGAGAAGGTGCTGGAGGCGATACAGGCGGCCTGGATCGAAGAGCTCGACTGAAACAGGCGCTTACGGCGCCCGCCCTACGCTTTTAACCGGAACCCGCGTATAATTCGCGGGTTTAATTTTTCGCTTTAACCCTAAAGTTTCTGGAGCTTCACATGGCTGTTCAACGTACTTTCTCCATCATCAAGCCTGACGCCGTTGCCAAGAACGTCATCGGTGAGATCACCACCCGTTTCGAAAAAGCCGGCCTGCGCGTTGTTGCTTCGAAGATGGTGCAACTGTCCGAGCGCGAAGCAGCCGGTTTCTACGCTGAGCACAGCGAGCGTGGCTTCTTCAAGGACCTGGTTGCCTTCATGACCTCCGGTCCGGTCATCGTTCAGGTTCTGGAAGGCGAAAACGCCGTTGCCAAAAACCGTGAGCTGATGGGCGCCACCAACCCGAAAGAAGCGGCTGCCGGCACCATCCGTGCTGACTTCGCCGTTTCCATCGACGAAAACGCTGTTCACGGTTCGGATTCCGAAGCCTCTGCTGCTCGCGAGATCGCTTACTTCTTCTCCGCTACCGAGCTGTGCGCGCGCATTCGCTGATTGGCGAATGATGCGAGGGTGAAGCCATGACCAATACCACCGGCAAGATCAACCTGCTGGGCCTGACCCAGCCGGAAATGGAACAGTTCTTCGAGTCCATCGGCGAGAAGCGCTTCCGTGCCGGCCAGGTAATGAAGTGGATTCATCATTTTGGCGTCGATGATTTCGCCGCCATGACCAATGTCGGCAAGGCCTTGCGCGAGAAGCTCGAGGCCTCTGCCGAGATTCGCGGCCCGGACGTGGTCAGCGAAAACATTTCTGCCGATGGCACGCGCAAGTGGGTAGTGCGTGTGGCGTCGGGTAGCTGCGTGGAAACCGTGTACATCCCGCAGAACGGCCGTGGCACGCTGTGTGTGTCGTCGCAGGCTGGTTGCGCCCTGGATTGCAGCTTCTGCTCCACCGGCAAGCAAGGCTTCAACAGCGACCTGACCAGCGCCGAGATCATCGGCCAGGTGTGGATCGCCAACAAATCCTTCGGCACCGTTCCCGCGAAGGTCGATCGCGCCATCACCAACGTGGTGATGATGGGCATGGGCGAGCCGCTGCTGAACTTCGATAACGTCGTCTCTGCCATGCAGATCATGATGGACGACCTTGGCTACGGCATTTCCAAGCGCAAGGTCACCCTGTCCACCTCCGGCGTGGTGCCGATGATCGACAAGCTGGCCGAGGTCATCGACGTGTCCCTGGCGCTGTCGTTGCACGCACCCAACGACGAGCTGCGCAATCAGCTGGTGCCTATCAACAAGAAGTACCCGCTGGAAATGCTTTTGGCTGCCTGCAAGCGCTATATCTCCAAGCTTGGCGAGAAGCGTGTGCTGACCATCGAGTACACCCTGCTCAAAGGTGTCAACGATCAGCCCGAGCACGCTGAGCAGATGGTCGCACTTCTGGCCGATGTACCTTGCAAGATCAACCTGATTCCGTTTAATCCCTTCCCCTTCTCGGGGTACGAGCGGCCGAGCAATAACGCCATTCGCCGCTTCCAGGACCTGTTGCACAAGGCTGGCCATAACGTCACGGTACGTACTACCCGCGGTGACGATATCGATGCGGCTTGCGGCCAGCTGGTTGGCCAGGTCATGGACCGTACTCGGCGCAGCGAGCGTTACATCGCCGTGCGCCAGTTGGGCAACGAGGCGCAAGAGCCTCATGCTGCCACCAATCGAAATTGAAGAGAGGATGCCTATGACCCTGCGCCCAGCGCTGTTGTTGCTCGTTGTCAGTCTGCTTGCTGGTTGTGTGACCACAGGCGATGTCGACCCCATGCGTACGGCGGAAGGGCGTGATAAGGCGCGTGACTCCTTCATACAACTCGGTATTGCCTATATTCAGCAAGGTGATACCCAGCGTGCCAAAATACCGCTGAAGAGCGCCCTCGACCTTGATTCGTCGAATGCAGACGCGCATGCCGCGCTAGCTATGGCCTTCCAGCTGGAAATGGAGCCAAAGCTGGCCGATGAGCATTTTCGCAAAGCGCTGTCCCAGCGTCCGAAGGATGCCCGTCTGCTAAACAACTATGGTGGTTTCCTGTTCGAGCAGAAGCGTTATCAGGAGGCCATGAGCACCTATCTCAAAGCTGCAGAGGACAACCTCTATCCAGAGCGTTCCCGGGTTTTCGAGAATCTGGGCATGACCGCTCTGCAGCTCGGTCAGCGTGAGCAGGCCAAAGAGTACTTCCAGCGCGCCTTGCGCCTGAGTAGTCGTCAGCCACGCGCATTGCTGGAAATGGCCGTACTGTCCTATGAGGACAAGGAGTACGTGCCAGCGCGCCGTTACTACGACAGCTACAGCGAAATGGCACCACAGAATGCGCGCAGCTTGCTGCTCGGCGCACGTTTGGCCGACGTATTCGAGGATCGTGACAAGGCCGCCAGTCTGGGCCTGCAGTTGCGTCGTCTGTATCCGGCCTCTCAGGAATATCAGCAATTTGTCTCGGGGCAACAATGAACGCGGCACATAGCGAAGTGGCTCAGCCGATGTCGACCAATCCAGGTGAAAGCCTGCGTCAGGCAAGGGAGATCAAAGGGTGGAGCGTCGCCGAAGTGGCGAGCCAGCTCAACCTGACTCCTCAACGTCTTGCCCAGATCGAAGCCGGTGCTTTCGACAAACTGCCGGGCACCACCTTCGCCCGTGGTTACATTCGCGCCTATGCCAAGCTTCTCGAAATGGACCAGAACCGGCTGGTGATGGAGTTCGATCAGTTCACGGGGACAGATGCCTCTGGTAGCAGTGTGCATGCCTTGGGGCGTATCGAAGAGCCCGTGCGCTATTCGCAGAGTATCCTGCGTCTGGTCAGCTTCCTGTTGTTGCTGGCACTGATCGGCGCAGGTTTTCTCTGGTGGCAGGATCAGGGCCGTCCGGTGGCCAGCTTGGCTGATCTGGGGCTCGAGCATGTCGAGGTGGAAGGCGCCGACGGTACCACTCAGGTGCACTCGCTTGCCGAGCCGGAGGACCAGGCGGTGATTGCCGCTCAGGGCAACGAGCAGAGCAGCCCGCTGTTGCTGCCGGTCGAGCCAGGGGAAGCACCAGAAGCTGGCAGCACCGCAGAACAGCCTGCTGCCGAAGCCGGCACCGCTGAAAGCGCGCAAGAGGCTCCTGCAGCTCCTGTATCGAATACGCCGGCTGCTCCTGCTGCACCTGCAGCCGAACCTGCAACGCCTGTAGTTGCCTCTGCTGGGCAGGGGGTGCTCAACGTGCAGTTCACCGCCGATTGCTGGACTCAGGTTACCGATGCCGATGGCAAGGTCCTGCTAAGCGCACTCAAACGCAGCGGTGACCGTATCGAACTTGCTGGCAAGGCACCGCTGGAACTGCGTCTGGGTTTTGCCCGTGGTGCCCAGGTGGCCTACAACGGCGAAAGCGTTGACGTTGCGCCGCACATGACTGGCGAAACCGCGCGCCTGAAATTGGGGTTGTAAAGCATGCATTGCGAATCGCCGATCAAGCGTCGACTGTCGCGCAAGATCTGGGTTGGCTCGGTACCGGTAGGCGGCGATGCGCCGATCGCGGTGCAGAGCATGACCAACACCGACACCAACGATGTGGCTGCTACCGTGGCGCAGATCCAGCGTCTGGAAAATGCCGGCGCCGATATCGTGCGCGTTTCCGTGCCGGATATGGACGCCGCCGAGGCCTTTGGCCGCATCAAGCAGCAGGTGCGCGTACCGCTGGTGGCTGACATCCATTTCGACTACCAGATCGCTCTGCGTGTGGCCGAGCTGGGTGTTGACTGCCTGCGCATCAATCCCGGCAACATCGGTCGTGAAGATCGCGTCAAGGCGGTGGTCGAGGCTGCTCGTGACAAGGGCATCCCCATCCGTATCGGCGTCAACGCCGGTTCCCTGGAAAAGGACCTGCAGAAGAAGTACGGCGAGCCCACTCCCGCTGCGCTGGTGGAATCCGCGCTGCGTCATGTCGAGCACCTGGATCGCCTGAACTTCCCCGACTTCAAGGTCAGCGTGAAAGCCTCCGACGTGTTCATGGCCGTCGAGGCGTATCGCCTGTTGGCCAAACAGATCGAGCAGCCGCTGCACCTGGGGATCACCGAGGCCGGTGGTCTGCGTTCCGGTACCGTGAAATCCGCTGTCGGCCTGGGTATGCTGCTGGCCGAGGGCATTGGCGATACCATCCGCATTTCCCTGGCCGCCGATCCGGTGGAAGAGATCAAGGTCGGTTTCGATATCCTCAAGTCCCTGCGCCTGCGTTCGCGTGGCATCAACTTCATCGCCTGCCCGAGCTGCTCGCGGCAGAACTTCGATGTGGTCAAGACCATGAACGAGCTGGAGGCCCGTGTCGAAGATCTGCTTGTGCCATTGGATGTGGCCGTGATCGGCTGCGTGGTCAACGGCCCCGGCGAAGCCAAGGAGGCGCATATCGGCCTCACCGGTGGTAGCCCGAACAACCTGGTCTATATCGATGGCAAACCGGCCTCGAAGCTGACCAACGAAAACCTGGTGGACGAGCTGGAAAAGCTCATTCGCGACAAGGCAGCCGAAAAGGTCGCCGCTGATGCCGCTGTGATCGTGCGCGGCTGATCCGTGCGTAAGGAATACAATTGAGCAAGTCCCTGCAAGCCATCCGTGGCATGAACGATATTCTGCCGGAGCAGACGCCTGCCTGGCGCTACCTGGAAAGTACCCTGGTCAGCCTGCTCGATGGCTATGGCTACAAGGAAATCCGCCTGCCCATCGTCGAATATACCGAGCTGTTCGCTCGCGGCATCGGCGAAGGCACCGATGTGGTCGACAAGGAGATGTACACCTTCCTCGACCGCAACGAAGAATCCCTGACACTACGTCCTGAAGGCACTGCCGGTTGCGTGCGTGCGGTGCTCGAACATGGTCTGTCCGGTGGTGGCCAGGTGCAGAAACTCTGGTATGCCGGCCCCATGTTTCGTTACGAGAAGCCGCAGAAGGGCCGCTATCGTCAGTTCCATCAGGTGGGTGTGGAAGCCTTCAACCTGCCGGGCCCTGACGTCGATGCCGAGCTGATCGTCCTGACCTGGCGTCTGTGGAAGAAGCTCGGCCTGGCCGATGCCGTGACCCTGCAGCTCAACAGCCTGGGTTCCAGCGAGGCGCGTGCGGCTTATCGCGACGCCCTGGTGGCCTACCTGCAGGAGCGCTTCGACCAGCTCGACGAGGACAGCCAGCGCCGTTTGACCACCAACCCGCTGCGCATTCTCGACAGCAAGAACGAGGCGACACAGGCCGTGCTGGTCGGTGCGCCGACCCTGGGCGACTACCTCGACGAGGAGTCGCGCCTGCACTTCGACGGCGTCAAGGCGCGCTTGGACGCTGCCGGCATTCGTTACCAGATCAACCACAAACTGGTGCGCGGTCTGGATTACTACAACCGCACCGTGTTCGAGTGGGTCACCGACAAGCTCGGCGCCCAGGGCACGGTGTGCGCCGGTGGCCGTTACGATGGCCTGGTGGCGCAACTGGGTGGCAAGGCCACGCCGGGTGTCGGCTTCGCCATGGGTGTCGAGCGTCTGGTGCTGCTGCTGGAAACCCTGGATCTGTTGCCGGCCGAGCTCAATCGCGCCGCCGATGTCTACGTCTGCGCCTTTGGCGAAGCAGCGGAGCTGGCGGCGCTGGCACTGGTCGAGCGTCTGCGCGACGAGTTGCCCGGTCTGCGTCTGTTGCTCAACTCCGGTGGTGGCAGTTTCAAGAGCCAGTTCAAGAAGGCCGACAAGAGCGGTGCACGCTATGCGCTGATTCTGGGGGACGACGAATTGGCAGGGCGCGTGGTAGGTTGCAAACCGCTGCGCGACGACAGTGAACAACAAAGCGTTGCCTGGGATGCTCTGGCTGAGCATCTGGCTGCCTGCCAGCAGGCCTGAGCAGGCTCTCGATTAGGAGTACGGGGTTAGACATGCAGACCGAAGACGAACAGATCGCGCAACTGAAGGACTGGTGGGATCGCAACGGCAAGCCTTTGTTGGCCGGCGGCGTACTGGCGCTGGTAGCCGTATTCGGCTGGCAGGGCTGGCAGAAGTATCAGGTCAATCAGGCGCAGAGCGCCTCGGTGATCTACCAGCAACTGCTGGAAACCGCACTGGACCCGGCCGGCAAGCCCGATGCCGCGAAGGTCGCCGAACTGGCCGGCAAGCTCGACAGCGAGTTTGGCGGTAGCCACTACGCCCAGTACGGCAGCCTGTTCGTCGCCAAGGTCGCTGTCGAGGCGGACCGTCTCGACGACGCTGCTGCGGCGCTGCAGCGCGTGCTCGACAAGCCGGCCGACGCCACGCTCGGTGAGCTGGCGCGTCAGCGTCTGGCCCGTGTGCTGGCCGCGCAGGACAAGGCTGATGATGCACTGAAGCTGCTCGATGCCAAGGTCGAGGATGCCTTCCTCGCCAGCCGTGAAGAACTCAAGGGCGACCTGCTGGTACAGCTGGGTCGCAGTGATGACGCGCACGCTGCCTATCAGAAGGCCAAGGATGCGCTGGCCGAAGACGCCGCTGTTGGCGGTCTGCAGATGAAGCTGGACGACCTGGCAAAAGGGGATGCGTGACGTGATGCGTTGGAAGAATGCCGCACTGCTGGCTCTGGCCGTTCTGGCCGTGGGTTGCAGCAGCAATAGCAAGAAGGAACTGCCGCCCGCCGAGCTGACCAAATTCGACGAAGAAGTCGAGTTGCGCACCGAATGGAGCCGTTCTGTCGGTGACGGTCAGGGCGAAACCTTCAACATGCTGGTACCGGCCATCGATGGCGAGGTGATCTACGCCGCCGACGTCGAAGGCCTGGTCATGGCCATGGACCGCACCAGCGGCAAGGTCATCTGGCGCAAGAAACTCGAAATCCCGGTTTCCGGTGCCATCGGCGTCGGCTACGGCCAGGTGCTGGTCGGTACGCTCAAGGGCGAAGTGATCGCGCTCGACTCCAGCGACGGTGAAGAACAGTGGCGCTCGCGCGTGACCAGCGAAGTGCTGGCTGCACCAGCGACCAATGGCGATATCGTCGTGGTGCAGACCCAGGACGATCGCCTGATCGCCTTCGATGCCAGCACCGGTAGCCAGCGCTGGATCGTCGAGAACACCCCGGCCGTACTGACCCTGCGCGGCACTGGCGCTCCGCTGGTGACCAACCGTCTGGTGGTCGCTGGCCTGTCCAGCGGCAAGGTGGTCGCGGTCGACGCCCAGCGCGGCCTGCCAGTCTGGGAGCAGCGCGTTGCCGTACCGCAAGGTCGTTCCGAACTGGAGCGCGTGGTGGATATCGACGGCGGCCTGCTGTTGTCCGGCGGCACCGTCTACGCAGTGAGCTATCAGGGCCGTGTCGCGGCCATGGATCTGGAGTCTGGTCGCGTGCTGTGGCAACGCGAGGCATCCAGTTCGGTAGGCGTCGCTCAGGGCTTCGGTAACGTATACGTCAGCCATGCCAGTGGCACCGTCGAAGGTATCGACGAGCGTAGCGCGTCGGCTCTGTGGAGCAACGACTCCCTGGCGCGCCGTCAGTTGTCGGCACCGCAAGTGTTCTCCAGTTACGTGGCCGTGGGCGATGTGGAAGGCTATCTGCATCTGCTGAGCCAGGTCGATGGTCGTTTCGTCGGCCGTACCCGTATCGACAGTGATGGCCTGCGTGCCCAGCCGCTGGTGGTCGGGGATTGGCTGTACGTCTACGGCAACAGCGGCAAGTTGGTGGCACTGACCATCAAATGAACCGACTATGCTGCATCCAGACCTGAGTCTTGGATGCAGCAGCGCAACAGATTCCGGCCGCTGCCCGTGCAGCGGCCTTTGCATTTTCTGAATTAACTCAAGTGGAGAGCCTGATGGTTCCCGTAATTGCCCTGGTGGGCCGGCCGAACGTCGGCAAGTCCACACTCTTCAACCGCCTGACCCGCAGCCGCGACGCCATCGTCGGCGACCTGTCCGGTCTGACCCGCGACCGCCAGTATGGCGAGGCGAAGTGGCAGGGGCGCACCTACATCGTGATCGACACCGGTGGTATTTCCGGTGACGAAGAAGGCATCGACGCGAAGATGGCCGAGCAGTCGCTGCAGGCTATCGAAGAGGCCGATGCCGTGCTGTTCCTGGTGGACGCGCGCGCCGGCATGACCGCCTCCGACCAGATGATCGGCGAGCACCTGCGCCGTCGTAACAAGCAGAGCTTCCTGGTGGTGAACAAGGTCGACAACCTCGACGTCGACCTGGCTCGCGCCGAGTTCAGCCCCATGGGCCTGGGCGAGCCGCTGGCGATTGCCGGCGCCCACGGCCGTGGCATCACCCAGATGCTCGAAGTGGTGCTCGGCGCTTTCCCCAAGGACGCTGGTGAGCCGGAAGAGGGCGCCGAAGAAGAGGAAGAAGTGCTGGAAGGCCAGGAGGCCAAGCGCATTCCCGGCCCGAGCGAGAAGGACGGTATCAAGCTGGCCATCATCGGCCGCCCCAACGTGGGCAAGTCGACGCTGGTCAACCGCATGCTCGGTGAAGAGCGAGTCATCGTCTATGACCAGGCCGGCACCACGCGCGACAGCATCTACATCCCGTTCGAGCGTGACGACGAGAAGTACACCCTGATCGACACCGCCGGCGTGCGCCGTCGCGGCAAGATCTTCGAGGCCGTGGAGAAGTTCTCCGTGGTCAAGACGCTGCAGGCCATTCAGGACTCCAACGTCGTGGTGTTCGTCATGGACGCCCGCGAAGGCGTGGTCGACCACGACCTCAACCTGCTTGGCTTCGTGCTGGAAAGCGGCCGCGCCCTGGTCATCGCCCTGAACAAGTGGGACGGCATGGACCAGGGCCAGAAGGATTACGTGAAGACCGAGCTGGAGCGCCGGCTGTTCTTCGTCGACTTCGCCGATATCCACTTCATCTCTGCCCTGCACGGTACTGGCGTCGGCCATCTGTACAAGTCGGTGCAGGCCTCGTTCAAGTCGGCCATCACCCGCTGGCCCACCAGCCGCCTGACGCAGATTCTCGAAGACGCCGTCAGCGACCACGCGCCGCCTCTGGTCAACGGTCGCCGCATCAAGCTGCGCTATGCCCACCTGGGCGGTGCCAACCCACCGCTGATCGTGATTCACGGTAACCAGGTCGACGCGGTGCCGCGTGCTTACTCCCGTTACCTGGAAAACACCTTCCGCCGTGTGCTGAAACTGGTCGGTACGCCGATCCGCATCGAGTACAAGGGCGGTGAGAACCCCTACGAGGGCAACAAGAACAAGCTCACCGACCGCCAGGTGAACAAGAAGCGCCGTCTGATGAGCCACCACAAGAAGGCCGAGAAGAAGCGCAAGGACAAGCGCAAGTAAGCTCTGCAGAAGCGTGCACGCCGGGGATCGCTCGGCATGCACGGCATAAGCTTCCAGCTCTTTTTCATAAGCACTGCGGGTGCCGCCTATGGCGCCCTTCGGCTATCCTCGCGGCTTGCCTAGTTCTTCGTAGGAAGTCGCGATGCTCGTCAGCAAACTGCCCAACGTCGGCACCACCATCTTCACGCGGATGTCCCAGCTCGCTCTGGAGACTGGCGCGATCAATCTGTCCCAGGGCTTCCCTGATTTCGATGGGCCGCAGGCGCTGCGCGAAGCCGTGGCGCGCCATGTCATGGAAGGGCGCAACCAGTATTCGCCGATGACCGGGCTGCCTAGTCTGCGTCAGCAGGTGGCGGCGAAGATCGCCCGCAGCTATGGCGTGCAGCGCGATGCTGACAGCGAGATCACCATTACCCCCGGTGCTACCGAGGCGATCTTTTGCGCGGTACAGGCGCTGATCCGTCCGGGTGATGAAGCCATCGTGCTCGACCCTTGTTACGACAGCTACGAGCCGTCGGTGGAGCTGGCCGGCGGTCGTTGCGTGCATGTGCCGCTGGCACTGCCGGATTTCGCCGTGGACTGGCAGCGCCTGAGTGATGCCATCAGCCCGCGCACCCGGCTGATCTTTCTCAACTCGCCGCACAACCCAAGCGGTGCGCTGCTGACCCGTGCCGACCTGGACAAGCTGGCGGAGCTGATTCGTGGCCGCGATATCCATGTGATCAGCGACGAGGTCTACGAGCATCTGATCTATGACGGCCAGCGTCATGCCAGCGTGCTGGCCCACGAAGAGCTGTATCAGCGAGCCTTCGTGGTCAGCTCTTTCGGCAAGACCTATCACGTGACTGGCTGGAAGACTGGCTACGTGGTGGCGCCGCCGGCACTGACCGCGGAACTGCGCAAGATCCACCAGTACGTGAACTTCTGCGGTGTGACGCCGCTGCAGTTCGCACTGGCCGACTTCATGGCCGCGCACCCCGAGCATGTCGAGGAACTGCCGGCCTTCTACCAGGCCAAGCGCGACCTGTTCTGCGACCTGCTGGCTGGCTCGCGCTTCACCTTCACCCGCGCTCCGGGGACCTATTTCCAGTTGGCCGACTATTCGGCCATTCGCCCCGATCTGGACGACGTGGCCATGGCCGAGTGGCTGACGCGTGAGCACGGCGTGGCGGCGATCCCTGTGTCGGTGTTCTACCAATCGGCGCCCGAGGATATGCGCCTGGTGCGCTTCTGCTTCGCCAAGCGTGAAGAAACCCTGCGCCAGGCCGCCGAGAAGCTTAGTGCGGTGTGAGGGTAGGGCGGGTGTAACCCGCCTGTAAGGAGTTGGCGGGTTTCACCCGCCCTACGGCGAACGAGGTGCCCAATGAGCGACAAACCCGATCTCGACCTGGCTCTGATCCAGACCACCCTGGCCTGGCATGATCCGGCGGCCAACCGTGAACACTTTCAGGCACTGCTGGAGCAGGCGCGCGGCGCTGATCTGGTGATCCTGCCGGAGATGTTCAGCACAGGTTTTTCCATGGAGTCAGCCGAGCTGGCCGAGCCCGAGGATGGCCCCAGCAGCGTCTGGCTGCGCGAGCAGGCGCAGCGTATTGATGCGGTGATCTGCGGCAGCCTGATCATCCAGGCGGCCGATGGCAGCTACCGCAATCGCCTGCTCTGGGCACGCCCGAACGGCTCGTTGGCGCATTACGACAAGCGCCACCTGTTTCGCATGGCCGGTGAGCACAAGCATTACAGCGCCGGTAGCGAGCAGGTCGTGCTGGAACTCAAGGGCTGGCGCGTGCGCCCGCTGATTTGCTATGACCTGCGCTTCCCGGTCTGGAGTCGCGATGCGGGTGGCACCGATCTGCTGCTGTATACCGCCAACTGGCCGGGGGCGCGTCGCCAGCACTGGAACCGCCTGCTGCCAGCGCGAGCCATCGAGAACCTGTGTTATGTCGCGGCTGTGAACCGCGTCGGCGAGGACGGCAAGGGCCACGGATATACTGGCGATTCTCAGGTACTGGATTTCCAGGGCGAGACCCTGCTGGCGGCAGGCGATGGTGATGGTGTGTTCCGCGCCCGGCTGTCGAGCGAGGCACTGGCTGCCTACCGCGAGCGCTTCCCCGCACACCTGGATGCCGATGCCTTCACCTTGAACTGATCAGGAGCTACATGAACATGGACGTACAGCAGAGCAATCCCTTCCAGCCTCCGCAGGCCGACCTGCAACAGGCCACCACCAATCAGTCGCCGCTCTACAGCGTCGCGGGTGTTGGCCTGGCGACCTTCATCGGCACGCCGCTGGCTGGCGCCTGGCTGCTGGCGCATAACCTGCAACTGCTCGGCAAGGCGGATCGAGTGGCGATGGTCTGGGGCATTTCCGTCTTCCTGCTGGTGGTTACCTTGGTCCTGGCTTTCGTCTTGCCGGAGGAGGTGCCCGCCATGCCGTTCGCCATCGCACAGTTGATGGCGATGATCATGTTTGCCAAGAGCCTCATGGAAGCCGATCTCAAGCAGCATGCCGATGCCGGTGGTGCATTTCTGTCCAACTGGCGGGCGGCGGGTATCGGTCTGATGTTCACCCTCGGCCTGGCCGCGCTGATGTTCGCGGTGCTGATGATTTTCGATGTCTGAGCAATCCGTACCCTGAGCCTTCTTTAGGACATCCGCCTCTACAACGTTCTAGTCGCAGTGTCTTGAGTGCTACCAAGACCCATGGCTGCGGGGTCGATACCGGGTGAAGGTAATTCGCCAATAAATTCCAGACGGCCGCGTGCTTTGCTTCTAGCATTAGCGGCGCAGGGATGCGTCGATAGAAGTGGGTACAGGCTTGGTCCTGGTTGTTGTCGCTCCCTGCCCAACATGAACGCAAGGAGCGAAAGCAATGCACAAGATACTCATGGCGCTGGGCACCTGCCTGGCGATGAGCCCGTTGATGGCCGCCACATACTGCGATAGTCGGGGTAATAGTGGCAGTGAATGGATCGCCGGCGTCAGCGTCAATGGCGCGACCCAGAACTCCGGTAGCGATGGTGGCTACCTGAACGCCACCGGCAAACCGCCTTTCCAACTGACGGGCCAAGATGACCGTCTCGAACTTCGTCCAGGCTTCCGTAACGCCCAGTACGTTGAGAACTGGGGTGCCTGGATCGACTTCAACCAGAACGGCAGTTTCGAGGCGAGCGAGAAGGTGATGGTCGCTCAGGGAAGCACCCTCGTCTCTGCCCCCATCACGGTCCCCTCCGGAGTCGCCGGCACAACCCGTATGCGGGTGCAAATGCGCTGGGGCGCTGCAGCCCAGCCCTGCGGAAGCTTCGGATATGGTGAAACCGAGGACTACCTAGTCAAGCTGCCGGACGGTTCTGCACAGTCGGCGTTTCCCTACAGCCTCACTCTGGAGCCAGGTTTCTGGGTGTCCCGTAGCGGCGACCTGGGGGACAAGCTGACCCTGGTGGTCGAGCAGGACGGAAAACGTGTGCTCGGTCGCAACGCTGCCGGCCATCTACGTGACAGGTACTGGAACAACGTAACAGGCAATCGCTACCGAGTCTGGCTGGAAAGCTACATCGACGGTGGCTACAAGGTCGTTTCGAATATCGTGGCCTATCAGCCCGGTGTGACCGACCGCGTTCTGTTGAGCCGCGATGCCAACCAGGGCAGCATCAGTCCGTCGGCCGCCTTCCAGGGGAACTGGGTGATCGCTCGTCGGGGCGGAGAGATCTTGCGTCAGCCCGCCCAGGCTGGCGTGCCGCTGCAATTCGCCTTCACCTATGGCGAGCGCTATCAGGTATGGGCTGAGGCCAGTGTGAACGGCAAGGACGAGGCGATCTCGGTTCCGCTCAGCTTTCGCGAAGGCTTTCCTTCTCGTTACATCGACCTGGAGGTCGAGGCGGACTTTCTGTTGCGCCACGATGGCCCTGTCGGCACCCCGTTGAGCTGGGTGATCCGTGAGGATGGTGTGGAGGTGCTGCGCCAGCCCACCGGCGGTGCTGCGCAACTGCGCTATCCGTTTCAGCAAGGCCGAACGTACAAGGCCTGGATAGAGCAGGCCGTTGGTGGCGAGTTGGTACAGGTCTCAGATGCCGAGTACTTTTCGCCGGGGCTCACGGACCTCTATCAGCTGACCATCGGTGACAATCGCCAGATCACTCGTAGCGGCAACCTCGGTGACGGCCTGACCTGGGTGATCGAGGAGGAGGGCGACGTCGTTCTGGAGCGTAATGCCGCGAACGAGCTGACCTATACCCACTATCGATTCGACCCCGCCAAAGGCTACCGCGTATGGCTGACTCGCTTCGAGAATGGCTACTACCAGCGTGTTTCCAACGTGGTGCGCTATGGTCGGGCTGCCGAGGACTATCTGCCGCTTTACCAACTGACGGTGGATGCCAACCAGATCCTGACGCGCTCTGCGGGGACGCACACCATGCTGACCTGGGTGATCGAACAGGACGGCAGCATCGTGCTGGAGCGCTTGGCGGAAAACGAGCTGAGCTACCGCTACTATGCGTACAGTGCGAACAAGCGCTACCGCTCCTGGCTGAAGGCCTACATTGACGGGCGCTACCAACGTGTTTCGCCGGTGGTCAGCTACTGATCCGAGCTTTTCCTGAAACGAAGAACCCCGCCGATTGGCGGGGTTCTCTTTTCAGCGTGGTTGCTTTCAGGCTGCTTCGGTCTTCAGTTCCGCCTGCTTGACGGCGCGGTTGAGTGCGCTGAACAGAGCGCGGAAGCTGGCGGTGGTGATGTTCTCGTCGATACCGATGCCGTGCAGCGGGCGCTGACCGTCCAGACGGATCTCGATGTAAGAGGCTGCTTTGGCGCTGGCCCCCGCACCGATGGCGTGCTCGTGGTAATCCATGATTTCCACGGACACCGGCAAGCTCGACACGAGCGCTTCCAGCGGCCCCTTGCCTGAGCCCTTCCAGTGTTGCTCCTGGCCGTCTACCTGGATCTTCAGCTCGACACTGCTGTCGCCATTCTCTTCCTGCAGGCGATGACCTTTCAGGGTGTAGGGGCTGCGCGCTTGCAGGTACTCGGTTTCGAGCAACTGATGGATCTGCGCGGCAGTCATTTCCAGGCCGAGGCGATCGGTTTCACGCTGTACCACCTGGCTGAACTCGATCTGCATGCGCCGCGGCAGGCTGATGCCGTATTCCTGCTCGAGCAGGAAGGTGATGCCGCCCTTGCCCGACTGGCTGTTCACGCGGATCACCGCCTCGTAGTCGCGGCCGATATCGGCCGGGTCGATCGGCAGGTAGGGCACTTCCCAGAGAGCATCTTGCTTCTGCTGGGCGAACCCCTTGCGGATGGCGTCCTGGTGCGAGCCGGAGAAGGCGGTGTGCACCAGATCGCCGACGTACGGGTGGCGCGGGTGCACCGGAATCTGGTTGCAGTCCTCGACCACCTTGCGCACGGCGTCGATGTCCGAGAAGTCCAGCTCAGGGTCTACGCCCTGGGTGTAGAGGTTCAGCGCCAGGGTCACCAGGCAGACGTTGCCGGTGCGCTCGCCGTTGCCGAACAGGCAGCCTTCGACGCGGTCGGCGCCAGCCATGACGGCCAATTCCGAGGCCGCGACGCCGGTGCCACGGTCATTGTGGGTATGCACGCTGATCAGCACGCTGTCGCGGCGGTCGACGTGACGACCGAACCACTCGATCTGATCGGCGTAGTTGTTCGGCGTGGCGCACTCGATGGTGGCGGGCAGGTTGAGGATCAGCTTGTTAGCCGGGGTCGGCTGGAACACATCGATCACCGCGTTACACACCTCGACGGCAAAATCGATCTCGGTGCTGCTGAACACTTCCGGCGAGTATTCGAAGCCCCACTGGGTTTCCGGCGCGGCATCGGCCAGGCGCTTGATGGTGGTGCCAGCGGCCACGGCGATGGCTTTGACGCCGGCCTTGTCCTGATTGAAGACGATCTTGCGGAAGCTCGGCGCGCAGGCGTTGTAATAGTGGACGATGGCCTTCTTGGCGCCTTTCAGCGACTCGAAGGTACGCTCGATAAGGTCGTCACGGGCCTGGGTCAGCACCTGGATGGTGACGTCGTCGGGGATGTGGCCGCCTTCGATCAGCTCGCGGACGAAGTCGAAGTCGGTCTGCGAGGCGGACGGGAAGCCCACTTCGATTTCCTTCAGGCCCACTGCGACCAGGCACTTGAAGAAGCGCATCTTCTTCTCGGCATCCATCGGCTCGATCAGCGACTGGTTACCGTCACGCAGGTCGGTCGACAGCCAGATCGGCGCCTTGTCGATGATCTTGTCCGGCCAGGTGCGGTCCGGAATCTGGATCTGGGTGAAGGGACGGTATTTCTTCGACGGGTCTTTGAGCATGGTCATGGTGAAAATCCTTGGGGCCAGACGCCTGGTCTGGGAAAACGAATAGGGCGGTCGACAATGGCCGGATGGCCGCAGAGATTCAGCCTCGCAGTCGCGGGCTGACCAGGCGTAGGCAGCGATGTTGCCGTAGCAGAATGAGGGTATGTGCAGTGTTCATGCAGCCAACCCTAGTGATCTTGATGAAGGCTGGCAAGCATTGCGTGAAAATTGGTAGAAACGATCTTCTGCTGCTTTGTAGCGACGTTTTATGGCGCGACAAGCCGATTGTTTGAAGGAACATTGCGGGGGCTTTTGGCAAGTCAAAGGCCGGGTATGCCCGGCCTTTGACTCATGCATCAGCCTGGTTGCTGAGGCATCAGGTTCGGGCGCAGCTCGCGCATGTCCGCACCGCTCGGATGCTGGAACACGCGCAGGCCGAACTCGGGGAGGATGGCCAGCAGGTGGTCGAAGATGTCCGACTGGATACCTTCATAGGCATTCCAGGCGATGGTGTTGGTGAAACAGTAGATTTCCAGCGGCAGGCCGTCGGCAGTCGGACTGAGCTGGCGCACCAGCAGGGTCATGTTCTGATGGATGTTCGGGTTGTGCCGCAAGTAGTGCTCGACGTAGGCACGGAAGCTGCCGATGTTGGTGATGCGCCGGGTGTTCACCGCTTCCTTGCCGTGCTCGGCCAGCTTGGTGTTCCAGTCCTGCAGTTCCTGGTCCTTGCGATCGAGGTACTCATCCAGAAGCATGAAGCGGCGTAGCCGGGCGATCTCCTCGTCGCTGAGGAAATGTACGCTGGTCTGATCGAGAAACAGCGCACGTTTGATCCGACGCCCACCCGACTCCTGCATGCCGCGCCAGTTCTTGAACGGGTCGGTGATGAAGCGCTTGGTCGGGATGGTGGTGATGGTCTTGTCCCAGTTCTGCACCTTGACCGTGTGCAGGGCGATATCGATCACGTCGCCGTCAGCGTTCAGCTGTGGCATTTCCACCCAGTCACCGACGCGGATGATGTCGCTGGAGGAAATCTGCACGCTGGCCACCAGCGACAGCAGGGTGTCCTGGAAGATCAACATCAGCACGGCGGCCATGGCGCCGAGGCCGGACAGCAGGATCAGCGGCGAGCGGTCGATCAGCGCCGCTACCATCAGGATTGCGGCGATGGCGAAGATGGCGATCTTGATCACCTGCAAGTAGCCCTTGATCGGCTTCAGGTGCGCGTTGGGGCGACGCTGGTAGAGGGTGTTGAGGATATCCAGCAGCGCGCCAATGGCCATGGCGATGGTCAGCACCACGAAGGCGCCGCAGACGTTGCGCGTCACTTCCACCACGGCAGCGGGCATGCCCGGCACCAAAACCACCCCGCTGGAAAGCACCAGCGCCGGCACGATGTTGGACAGGCGCTTGATGATGCCGCTTTCCTTGATCTGGCCATGGCGGCCCAGGGCGGTCGCGCCGACCAGGCGGTAGATGGCGCGGACCAGGATGCGTTTGACCACCCAGTTCGACAGCCAGGCGGCGACGATCAGGGCGAGGGTAGCGGTGAGGGTGAGCAGTTCTGGCTGAGTGTTCAGCCAGTCCATCCAGGTGTTGAGCTCATTCGGCATTTCCGGCTCCGAAGCAGGCAGGAGGAAAGGCCGGCGCTCGGCGGCCAGCCTTCTGAGCCGCGGTACCCTAGCAAAAAATGTGTCATTAACCCAAACGGCGTGTTGCCGGCTGCGTTTTTCAGGGCTTGAACGCGCCGATGAATATCGCCGGGTCGACGCGGGCGTCGTTGAGGCTGACGTTCCAGTGCAGGTGCGGGCCGGTGGCGCGCCCGGTGGCGCCGACCTTGCCGACGTGGCCACCTCGGGCGATTTCGTCGCCAAGCTTCACGTCGATCTCGGACAGGTGGCAGAACATGCTGATCAGCCCCTGGCCGTGATCGAGGAACACCGTTTTGCCATTGAAGAAGTAGTCACCGATGAGGATCACCTTGCCGGCCGCCGGTGCCTTGATCGGCGTGCCGCGGTTGGCGGCGAAGTCCAGGCCCGAGTGCGGGTTGCGCTCCTCGCCATTGAAGAAACGGCGCAGGCCGAACGGACTGGACAGCGGGCCGTTGACTGGTCTGTCGAACATCAGGTTGCTCGGCTGGCGTGCGCTGAACTGCTGGTAGGCGCGGGTCTGCTCGGCCAGCTCGCGTTCGATGCGTTTGAGGTTGGCGGCGTTGGGGGTGACCTGCTGCTGGTTCTTGATGGTGATGCGCTGCTCGGTGTAATGCTTGGCACCCACCTGGAAATTCAGCCTCTGGCCGCCCTCGACCTCTACCTGCTGAGTGCCCGGTTTGACGCTGAGTGGAATGCCGACGATGGCGATCCAGCGCTTGCTGTCCTCATGCACGGTCAGCACCGGCTTGCCTTGATAGCGCACCTTGGGCGCCTGCGCCGGGTTGCCCAGATCGATCACCGCCACGCCACCCGGCACTGGCTTGTTCAACAGGCGGGTGATAAAGCCTTCGGCGTGGGCGGGCAGGGCCAGACACAGAGCCAGGACCAACAGGCACAGCTTGTGTAGGAGCGGGCTCTGCCCGCGAAGCTTTTGGGTCATGAATGTTCGCGAGCAGCGTTCGTTCAAACGGGCAAGGGCAGGCATGTTCAGTCAATCCAATAGCGACAAGGTCGCCGGTTGTATGTGGTTGTCTTCGACGCGCACGTCCAGTTCGCCTTCGCCAAGGCGCGCCTTGAGGCGCTGTCCGGGCTGGGTCTGCGCGGCGCTGCGCACGGCCTGGCCGCGTTCGTCGAGGAGGATGCTGTAGCCGCGGCCGAGGGTGGCCAGCGGGCTGACGATCTGCAGTTGCGCGGCCAGCGCACCCAGTTGCTGGCGCTGGCTGCGCAATTGGCTTTGCATCGCGCGTGGCAGGCGCGCCGCCAGGCCATCCAGGCGCTGGCGCAACAGGGCCAGGTTACGCCCCGGATGCTGCGCGGCGAGGCGAGCGTCGAGACGGGCCAGGCGCTCGCGCTGATTGGCCAGTTGCTGGTTGAAGGCACGGCGCAGGCGCATGTCCAGATCGTCCAGGCGCTGGGCCTGCTGGCGCAGGCGCTCACCGGGATGGCGCAGGCGTCGGCTCGTTCCTTCCAGGCGTAGGCGTTCGCGAGCCAGGCGGCCCTGCATGTGCAGGATCAGGCGGCGCTGCAGATTGTGCAGGCGCTGCACCAGCTCGCTGCTGTCCGGTGCCAGCAGTTCGGCAGCGGCCGAGGGCGTCGGGGCGCGCACGTCGGCGACGAAATCGGCGATGGACACATCCGTCTCGTGGCCCACGGCGCTGACGATGGGCGTCACGCAGGCCGCCACGGCGCGGGCCACGGCTTCCTCGTTGAAACACCACAGATCTTCCAGTGAGCCACCACCACGGGCCAGAATCAGTGCGTCGAAACCCTGCGCATCGGCGCGTTGCAGAGCCCGGACGATCTGCGCGGTGGCGTCACGGCCCTGCACGGCGGTGGGAATCAGGTTCAGCTCCACCTGCGGCGCGCGCCGGCGAAAGACGCTGATGATGTCGCGGATCACCGCACCGGTCGGTGAGGTGACGATGCCGATGCGCTTGGGGTGAGCGGGCAGGGCGATCTTGCGTTCGGTAGAGAACAGACCTTCGGCGCCGAGCTTCTCCTTCAGTGCCTCGAAGGCCAGGCGCAGGGCGCCATCACCGGCGGGTTCCACGGCGTCGAGAATCAGCTGGTAGTCGCCACGCCCCTCGAACAGCGAGACCTTGCCGCGCACCTTCACTGCCAGACCATCGCGCAGCGCCTGGCGCACGCGCGCGGCGTTCTGTCGGAACAGCGCGCAGCGCACCTGGGCCTGGCTGTCCTTCAGGGTGAAGTAGATGTGGCCGGAGGCCGGGCGGGCGAGGTTGGAGATTTCCCCCTCGACCCAGATGCCAGCGAACACGTCCTCCAGCAGCAGGCGGGCGCGGTTGTTGAGCTGGCTGACACTGAGCACCTCGCGGTCGAGGTTCAGGCGGGCAAAAGGGTCATTGATCATGGGGCGGCATGATAAGTCGAGAGCGACATCGGCGCGACCTTCATCAGGCGTCTTGCAGCAGGCGGTCGAGCAACCAGGCCGCGACCGGACCGAGTTCGCGCTGGCGCGACCAGATGGCGTCCACCGTGACCCGCCGCGGCCAGCCGTTGCAGGGCAGTTCATGCAGGCCACCAAAGCCATAGGCCTCGACCAGTTGTCTGGGCAGCTCGGCCCAGCCGAAACCCAGCCGTGCCATCTCCAGCAGCATCAGGTAGTCCGGCGCGGCCCAGCAGCGGCCGCCGCTGCCGGGCAACTCGTCCGTGTTCACATCGTCATGGGCGACGCTGCTCAGGCGCAGCAGACGCCAGCGCGACAAGTCGTCCTGACGCACTCGTGGCAGCTTGCTCAGGGGATGATCCTTGGCGACGAACAGGCCGAACTCGCTGCTCATTTCCAGGCGGGTGTGGGCGATATGCGGTGGATAGGTCGCTTGCGCGGCGAGCAGTCCCAGCTGAGCGCGGCCCTGGGTGATCAGGTCGAGCACATCGGCCTGTTCGGCGATCAGACTTTCGAACTGCAGATCGGGGAAGCGCTGATCCAGTTCCTGCAGGCGAACTTCGTATTGTTTCGGCTGGTAGGCGTCGGACAGTGCCAGGGTCAGTCGCGGCTCCTGGCCTCTGGCCAAACCTGCGGCGTGTCGCGCCAGGCGGTCGCTGGCGCAGAGGACTTCTTCCGCATGGGCCAGCAGGCTGGCACCGGCTTCGGTCAGCTGCAGTTTGCGTGGGCCGCGCTCGAACAATGCCACGCCCAGGTCTATTTCCAGGCGCGCGACGGCCTCGCTGATGGTCGACTGGCTCTTGCCCAGGCGCCGCGCCGCGGCGCTTAGCGATCCACAGTTGGCGGCCTGGGCGAAGGCCTGGAGGGAATCGGGGGAAATATTCATATCGGTTTTGCCGATGGCAGCTGCCTTTGGATTGGCTGATATTCCGATGATCATAGCGCTCGTCGTCACTTATCACGAGGTTAGTTTCATGACTCAGCCCCTGCCGCGTTCCCTGCGTGAGCGCATCGGTCACGCCCTGGCCTTCGAGACCATCGCCGTGCTCATCTGCGCGCCGACCATGGCCTGGTTCATGGACAAGCCACTGCTGCACCTGGGTGTGCTGACCCTGATGTTCTCCACCGTGGCGATGCTGTGGAACATGTTGTTCAACTACCTGTTCGACCGCGCACAGAATCGCCTGGGCTTCGAGCGCGGCTTGTGGGCGCGGGTCAGTCATGCGCTGCTGTTCGAGGTGGGGTTGATCGTCGTACTGGTGCCACTGGCTGCCTGGTGGCTGTCGATTGGCCTGCTCGAGGCGTTGCTGCTGGATATCGTGCTGATCCTGTTCTTCCTGCCGTACACCCTGGCGTTCAACTGGGTTTATGACGTATTGCGTGCTCGCTGGGTGGCCCGCCGTGAAGCACAGACGACTGCTGTGATTTGTCGCGGGGCTTGATTTGCCGGCGGCAGCGCCTAAGCTGCCGCCTTTCTTCGCCGACCGTTCGAACACCATGACCGCGCAACTGATCCTCGTCCCGCAGATATCCACGCTTCCCGCCCACGAGCAAAAGGCCCAGGCCATGCTGCGCTGGCTGGTCAAGCGGGAGATCGTCGAGGCGTTGCCGACCACCTGCGGTCAGGGCGGCAACGGCATGGCCTACGCCATCGGGCCGGGTGCCCGGCATATCGCCCAGCGCCCAGAGTTGCTGCCCTATGGCCAGGCGCACAATGGCCTGGAGATCATCACCAATCGTTGCATCTATGTGCCGACACGCGGTTTTCTCGAAGAGGCGGGCTGCGCCGAATGCCGCAGGGAAGTCGGCGTGCCGCTGTTCGACAGCCTGGAGGTGTGGTGGCCAGGGGAAACCGACAACTTCACCTGCCCGGAATGCGGGCATGAAGATGACATCAACGGCTTCCTGTTCCTGCAGCCGTGCGGCTTTTCCAACCTGGGGTTCATCTTCAACGGCTGGGCCGAGGCAGGCCTGCACCCGGCGTTCGTCGAGGAATTCGGCGAACGCCTGGGCTTTGCCGTGAGGCAGGTGCGGGTCGACGATCCGGCGTGAGTGGTTCTCAGTCGATTGTGGGAGGGGCTTTAGCCGCGACTTCATATGGTTTCAGTCGCCGCTGAAGCGCCTCCCACAGGTGTTTCAGCGGCGTTGCCATCAGGCTAAGGTCAGAACTCTACGCTGGCCGACAGACGCACTTCGCGTGGCTCGCCGACGGCGATGCGCAGGTCACCACCGCTGGACGGGTAGTATTCCTTGTTGAACAGGTTGTTGGCATTGAGCTGCAGCCTGGTTTTGTCGCCGAGCAGGCGCGTGGTTTCCCAGGAAACGAAAGCATCGGCCACGGTGTAGCTGTCCAGCCAGGCACTATTGGCGTTATCTACCGCGCGTTTGCCGATGTAGCGCGCACCGCCTCCGACGCGCCAGAGGCCAAATTCGCTCGGCGCCGCCAGGTCGTGGCTCAGATACAGGCTGCCCATGTTCTTCGCGGCATTGACCAGCGCATTACCCTTGTTGCTCGGGTCGTCGAGGATTTCCGTGTCGGTATGGGCGTAGGTGGCGATCAGGTTCCAGCGCTCTGCGATGCGTCCAGTAATGTCAACCTCAACCCCGCGCGAACCAACCTTGCCAGCGGCTTCGGAGACGCCGTTGTTGCTGACCACCACGTTTTGCTTCTCGATGTCATAGATCGCGATATTGGCGCTTAGGTTGGGCGTGATGTCGTACTTGGCGCCGATCTCGCGGCTCTTGCCTTCCTCAGGATCGAAAGCCGCAGCATCGGTTTGGCTGTTGGACTGGTTAGGTTTGAACGACTCGCTGTAATTGGCATAGAGCGAGAGTTTGTCGGTGGCGGCGAATACCACCCCCACGAAAGGCAGGAAGGTCTGGCCCTGATCGTCAATCAATTTGCCATAGCTGCTGCCTAGGCCCTGATCCAGATATTGGTCGTAGCGTTGATAGCGGCCGCCCAACACCAGGATCCATTGGTCGTCGAGATGCCAATTGTCCTTGGCGTAGATCGAGTTGGAGTGCAGCTCATCGCGGCGATCGCTCTGTGCTGCACTGATATCACGAGACTCGGTCAGGTTGCCGTAGACCGGGCGATAGATATTGAAGTTGCTGTTAGCTGTGCCGCGGTAGGTGTCGCCACGGAAGTTATCCACTTGCTCGTCATCAATACCGATCAACAGCTCGTGGCGCTGGCCGAACAGGCGAGTGCTGCCGATCCAGTCCCAGGCGGCGTACTGCACCTGATTGTCGTATTTGCCACCGTTGGTGCGGATTCCACGCCATCCGGCCACCCAGTCCGCTCTCATCTGGCCAGGCATTCCAGGGCCATCTGGCCACCTGTTCCACGGCCATCCGGCCGGGCAGTCGGAGCGCAGCGACGCA
>NZ_PGLR01000015.1 GCF_002803095.1 Pseudomonas sp. ZH-FAD
GCAAGCGCTTCAATTGGAAATGCCCGATTGAGGTCATGACAGAAGTAGTGGCGTTGCAGCATGATGCACCTGCTTCAATCCAGTAACCGTGTTGCACTCAGCTTCTGCAACCGCCCCCTTTAAAGTATCTCCCACTGGAGATAGTTAACACACAGGCTAACCCAGAAAAGATCAACCACTACAACGCTCAAACCGGTAGCAAGTTAAAAGAAATCATATCTACAAATGGTTTTATCGTAAACCCCGGGAAAGTTCGATTACAGTTCAAACATGAACGCCAAGTCGTGACGGGCTTGACCGTAAACAAAAAAGTCAATATTGATAGGCGCTACATTAGAAAGACTAGTGCCATGATTCACTCAATCGAATCGCTTGGCATCGAAGGTGCCAAATCCTTAAATATCTCGCTCAATCCCTCTAAAGATAACCCTGACGAACCTGCTTTTGAACTAGAGCCGCACATTCAAGGGCGACTGCTCTTCATTAAACAAATCAAGGGCGAGTCCTGCCCCGTATATCGAAACATGGCTATAAAATTCAATTCCTTATCTGAGGAGTATAAAGTTCCGCTATCGTCACACGAGACAAAAGATAACATCAGCATTAACGCCAATGTCGTTGATAAATGCTGGATTCTTGAGATAGACGAAACTATCTCTCAAGGCTCCGGCTTCATTATCGAGGGGGGGCTTTTGGTCACATGCGCTCACGTTGTGGCGTCCAAGGATGATACGGACAAGCCTGTCGAATCATGCATAGCATTTCGCGTGAGTAACAAATCTGATCAGTACAAAGCAATTGTGGTGCATTACGACAAACATAGAGATATAGCTTTACTAAAAATTGACCACAACACCCATAAGTTCCCCTTCTTCCGGATAGAAGAAAAAATACCCGTTAAGCAGAACGACAAAGTCTCCATATATGGATTCCCCGACTACAAGCCCGCCTCCACTTATGTCGGTTGCGTTTGGACACGCGTCGTGAACGACTTTATTGCATCAGCAGTTACTTACTATGAAGTAGATAAAGTTCTTTACTCAGGCAATAGTGGCGGCCCAGTATTAAACTCAAACCTTCATGTTGTTGGCATAGCTGCGAAGGGGGCCGTTGATGGTCATAAGCTCAATGCTTTTTTATGTAAATCTGAGCTAGAAAAAGTCATTGCGACTTATAGTGCCCTCCATAGTGATTCGTAACGATACTACAGTGACGCAGCCCCTTTGAAATCACCTTGCGATTAGGTAGTCGCTACTCCTCTCACCCGTTTTCTACGGGCCGATACTGCTCCGGCTGTCGCAAAGACCACTATGACCATACCTACCAGTAGTTTGTGGCCCAGCTGGTTTACGTGAGTAGTCATGAACCAAGCCAGCGCAGCCACGATAGGCCAGTCGAACAGATAGAGCTGCTTCATACCTAGCAGCGGATTCCAGCGCGTCGATACAAGGCTTAACCAGATAGCTGAGACAAAACACGCGACGGAGAAAAAGCCAGCGTAGTTATTCTCGCAGAACCTCAGCCCTACATAAGCCAGGACGCCTAAAGCGCCGCCAGCCCCTATTGAACAGGCTAGGGCTTTGCTGCGAGGGAGCTTTTCGAGGCCTTCGAGTGTGATCATTGCTTGCCATCCTTGAACTGCTTGCGGGCATCCCACCGCTTAGCGACATCCTGCGTAAACACTACCCGGCGTTTGGATTGGTGAGATCCCGGCTGGTCTATTCGCTGTCAGGGCTGATCTCGCCATTGGCAGGATCGACCCGCCCCGTTCTTAGCCACAGAGAGTATTCAGGATAGCGCTCTGCCATCAAGTCCAACTCGCTTGTCCTCAGGTTCGCTCGCTTATCGTATCGGATCGTCTTGCAGCGCTCCTCCTTGATGCCAGTGGCTTCGCTGACCTCGCGGTGGCCGATCTTAGACAAAAAAAGCCGGACTCTATCGTGGGTTGATTCCATAAAGGTCTTAACAATAGCTGTTGAAATATTCCACAATCGATAGATAGTGGTATTATTCCACCCGAGCGCTTGGCACATCCCACAGCCATTCAGGTGCTCCCCGATTATAGGGACTTTGTTACGGAACGGTCTGATGCGCCGCGCTTCCGCGCACCGTTCTGCACGAAATACGTGCCGGTTCAAACGCCGGGGCGGCATCAATAAGTGAAGACACCTCGCTGCCAGAAGCCTCGGAGGCCTTTATGGAAGAAAACTATGTCCCCTTGCTGCTGATGCGCCACAACCGCCCGCTGCGTGGCGTGATGATCGACCGCCAGCCCTGGGTCTGCGCCAAGGAGTTCGGCCTGTTGATGGGGCATCGCCACCCGGAGCGGATCTGTCGGCTGATGGATGACGACCAGGTGCGTACTGTGATCTTCCGCACTCACCAGGGCGATGCGGAGCCTGTGCAGGTGCTCAGCGAATCCGCGCTTTACCGCGCCCTGTGCCGTTTCAGCCATCCCGAGAATCGCCACCTGCGCCGCTGGCTCACTCATGAAGCCCTGCCCGCCCTGCGCGACGCCTGGGAGCATCGCGCACAGGAACCCAGGCGAACGCTGATGGCCTGGGATCGCCAGCGCATCAGCCTGCTGGAATGGCAAGGCGATCTATGGATCGCCCTGCGCGACATGCCGCGCTTCGCCCCGCCGCCGGCAACCGGCGAACGTTCGTTGCGTGCTCTGCTCAATCGCTGGTGGCGTTGATGGCTAGCCTGACCATCCGCATCGACGACGACCTAAAACAACGCTTGCGCGCCCAGGCAGCCCGCAATGGGCACTCGATGGCAGAGGAAGTGCGGCAGATGCTGCGTGAAGCGCTCTTTATCGAACCTCCCAAGGCCAAGACCTGCCGAATACTGGCCGATACCGCCGTATCGCTGGCTGACTTCAGGAAAGACCCAATAGGCACCCTTCACGAATGCGGCGGCGAGACGGTGGTGATCCTCGATCACAACGCACCTGTCTTCTATGCCGTTCCCACTGAACGGTACGAGGCCATGCTGGAAATGATCGACGATACTTGTCTGGCCGAAACCGTACGTACGCGGCAAGGCAGCCCCGCAGTTCGTGCCGATATCGATGTGCTCATCGCACAGGCCGGCGGAGTCGACTAGGTTGGCGCGCCATGGCTAGGCATTGCGCATCATCGCCCCACCTAAATGTTTACTGGGTCAAGTTTCGGGCCATTGAACAGCGATGCAGGGGCATCGCATGCAAACACCACGGTAGGATTGCCAGGCCAAGTCATATCCATTCGAGGGATCGAAGATGAGCGGCTATGTACCCAACAACAGGCATGAGCGGCCTGCCCCGGAGCCAGAACCCTATAACGGTGATTTCGACCACCAACCTCCGCGCCTTCTTGTCGTAGAACAACCTCCTGAACCTCCGCGCATGGAGCCCAGGTCAGCAGGCTGCGTCTTCGCCAAATCCTGCAATCTGCCCGACGGCGTCATTGATCATCAGCAACCTGGAAGCTTCATCCCGCTGGAGTCATTGAAGAGCTACGGGGAATGGGCAGTGCTCGCCACCGGGAGCACGCTTGCAACAACGGCTACGCCGCTGCAACTGGTCGGCGGCTCCACATCGGGAACAGCGTTAGCCGCGCGTCTGGGCGGCAACATTTCCCTGGCGCTGAGCGGTGGAATGGCCACAGCGGGCGTTGTCGCGGGTACGGCGCTGGGCAGCGTTGCCATGCTACTGCCCAATAACAGTCTTGCCCCGGATAGCGCCTTTTACACTCGCGAGCAGTACGCTGCGCTCGATATGGGGCGAACCCGTGCAAGGCTACATATCAAGCATCTGCCTGATGGTTCGGTCGACCTCTATGGTTTCTACACGGGAGGCAAAACCGACTGGGAGAATGTACCGGTTATCGCAGCCGTACCCCGAGGCGACCAGTTCGTCGCCGACATTGGCCAGGGCATCGAGCTTATCTGGACGCCTGCAGCCAATCCGAACGAAGTACTGGGCATCCCGGCGTTGGAGGGAGCCCCCCAGTTGCCGAACGTATGGATCTACCCGCCAACCGAAAAGTCCGACCAGATCCTGGTCAACCCCGTGCATCCACCGGAGTACCAGGATGCGATCATCTGGTTCCCCAGCACTGATATCCAGCCGATCTACATAGCGCTGAGCCTACGCCACGAGCCGGGTGTCGTGACTGGACAAGGGCAGGATGTAACAGGCATCTGGTTGGAGAATGCTGGCCGGGAACTCGGAGCACCTATCCCGTCACAGATTGCCGATCAGTTGCGGGGGAAGAGGTTCAGCAGCTTCGATGACTTCAGAGAGGCTTTCTGGACAGCGGTTGGAAGAGATCCAGAGCTAAGTGGACAATTTAATGCGAGAAACGCGAAGGATATGGCAAAGGGATTTTCTCCAGTAACACCTTCCACTGGCCATGCTGGAAAAAGGCGCGTCTATGAAATCCATCACATCAAGCCGATATCTGAGGGTGGCGCGGTCTACGACGTAGACAACTTAGGCGTTGTAACTCCCAACCACCATATCAAGCTTCATCAGAAGGGCTAGCTAAATGAATTTGAAGAATAGTTTCGCTGAATACACTGAAGACGAATTCCTAGAATTAATTAAAGCAATTGAGAATGCCAAAACAGAAAGTGAGCGCGATCACTTACTTGAACACTTTATTACTGTCACAGAACACCCAGCAGGATCTGACCTACTTTATTACCCTGAGCCTGATGCAGATGACAGCCCCAAAGGCATCCTCCAAACTGTCAAAGAGTGGCGTGCGGCTCATAATTTACCTGGCATAAAGTCCATATAACGTCCTGATACTCATGACAGAATCAAGGGAAATAGTCATGAAAAAGCAACTAAGTGACTAGCGAGCGTGAATTCATCGCACTCATGGAGGATATTTTCAGGGAGAATGAGGCGGAAACAGATGATCGACTTGATGCTCTACTGGATCAATTCCGAGAAATTACGGGGCATCCAGATGGAACGGATTTGATCTACTATTGCGAGTCTGATGCCGAGTGCACCCCAGAGCGCATCACGCAAAAAGTAAAGTCTTGGCGCGCTGCTAATGGTCTCCCCGGTTTCAAGTCCACATAGCTGCCTGACACTTATGACAGGCTCAAAGAAAATCACCATTAAAACTCAACTACAAGACTACAGTGAGAGCGAGTTCCTAGAGCTTTTGCGTAAGGTATTCGATGCAGACTTTCCCACCCCGGACGAGTACGACGATGCAGTGCATGAGGTCGTTAGACTAGCTGAGCACCCCAAAGGCACCGACATCATTTTCTATCCAGAACCCAGCGTTGATGACAGCCCTGAAGGAGCACTTGAATTTATCAAAGCATGGCGTACTGCGAATGGCATACCGGGTTTCAGATCCATATAGCCCGCGACGACTGTCTAGGAGGTGCCACTATGGCTATCACGAGCATGCGCCCCGTTCATCCTGGCGAAGTGCTACGCGAAGAGTTTCTTGAGCCGCTGGGAATGACCCCAGCCGCACTTGCTCGCGCTCTGCATGTGTCGGCGCCGACCATCAATGACATCGTGCGGGAGCGTCGTGGCATTACCGCCGATACGGCTATTCGGCTAGGCCGCTACTTCGACACCTCAGCTCAGTTCTGGATGAACTTGCAGACTGAGTATGCCCTGGCGGCAACTTACGCCGAGTCTGGCGCAGCCATCGAGCAGGCCATTGAGCCGCTTCAGATAGCGAGCTGACCAATCCGGCACACGTAGACCTGAAGCGGGTTGGCTAACGGGCGTTCGCCTGATCGCTGAAACGATTGTCACCGTCGATAGAGGTAGCGTCATGTCGCACCCATCTTTGCAGATCAAAAAGGCCTACTTTGCCAAGGTGCGTCGTTCCAACTACATCGCCAGCCTGCGCTTGGCGGGTTTTCAGGTCACTCCTGCCGATGCGGAACGCCCATTACCTTCACGCGAAGCGGTATTGAACAAACTTCGGTCTAGGGACGCCTGAAAAAACAAAGGGGCGGATTGTTCCTACCCTGGCACTCGCCCCCAGAACGCCATGGACAGCCTCAGTGCGAGCAATTAATCTGCCGGCCTTTCGCCATCAAGGATGAACCACGTGAAAACACTGCTACTACTGATCGCCATCGCCGCCGGTGGCTATTACGTCTACAACGAGCACTTCTCCGTTACCGCCATCACGGTCGATAGCTACCAGGCTTTGCTGAAGAAGGCCGAAGCCACAAGCGTAAGCCTCGACGAGGTGAAGGTCGGCGCCAACAACCTTGCGGCATTCATATGCAGCGACCCCAGCTACCAGGTGACAGGCGGCTCGACGCCCGCCAACTGCATGGCGCGTTACGAGAACTATCGGGAAATGTGCGAGAACCGCATATTTGGCCAGTCCCCTCAGAGCTTTGCCAGCAAGGCCGAGGTGATCGCTATCGCCAAGCGCTACACCTCATGCGTGGGAGCGATCGGCAGCTAAGCGCAAAGGGCGCCGTTCAGGCGCCCTTTTTTACGCGCAAATAAAAAGGGGTTAGCTTGCGCTAACCCCTTGAAAATTATGGTGGCTACACCGGGACTTGAACCTGGGACATCAGCATTATGAATGCTGCGCTCTAACCAACTGAGCTATGTAGCCAACGGCGCGCATTGTCCGCGTCTCGCCTACCGCTGTCAACCCCAGATCATCGATAAATTTACGTTTTATCAAGCGGTTAGGCTGTGGCGCCTGGGCAGGCTCCAGACTGCTGCATGGACAACAAAATCGCCGCCGTTAGCTGAGATCCCAGGCAAAAATGACCAATTGGCAATGCTTGCAGACGAACTTGTAAAACGCCGAGTCGCCACCCGGTTGGTAGCCTCTGGTTACCCACTCCCAATCTTTCTCTGCCTGCTCGTAATCCTGCATCCATTGCTGCTTGGTTGCAGTGCTCGCCTGGCGCACGTCCTCCACGGTGGCATCGCCGTGAAACTCGCATGCGTCATTGCAGTGCGCCAGCCAAGTCGAGCCCTGCCAGGAAAAGTAGCCTGGCGTGCGAAGGTCGATTTCTTCGATCACGGAGTCGGGCACTCCCGATTCGGCCAATGCGTGATGTTCGATGAAGGAGGCCTCGAAACGCTTGGCTGCACTGCCATCGGCAATGCACCAAGGGCAAAGCCGGTCTCTCAGCTCCTCCCTGGAGTAGACCGAGGCCGCGTAGATACAACCGCGTGCCAGCCCGCAGCAACGGCAAACCGTATCGCTGGCCTTTATAGCGCCAGTAACCAGAGGGTCCTTGTGATAGGGAAAGTGAGGCAGCACGATATCCATGTGAACTCCTGTTTTACGATCAAGCGTCATGGTGGGCGAAGCCACTCTCCGCGCATGATAGAACTGCTCCAAAGTGATGAACGATACCCGGTTCAACTAATCACTGGCAGCCAGGCAAGCCAGCAGCCAGAAGTTGCGCGTACTGCAGCAGTCCGAACGGCGCTTGCGAGGTTATCAGGCGATGCCGGAAAATCCGCCTCCAGCAGGCTGCAGCGCCGCCGTGTGCTGGCCAACGAACCGGGAGAACACCTTGAGAGCGAGAGACGACTTCGACGATCTGCGCGCGGAACGTGATATGCCGACGCATTACCGCAACGAACCCAACCGCCATGCCGGGCTATGGAAGCAGATCGCGATTGGCATCGTCGTCGGCTACAGCGTGCTGGGCATCATCAGCGCGGTTGCCTGGATGATCATTGCGCGCCTCATGCTGGGCGATCTGTCCATCACGCTGCCGTAACAGTCACATCTCTGCATCAGCGAACGTGCTGACGATGGGGTTGGCACTTGCCATCCCCTGCCCGCCTCTTCATCCTGCCCCATTGTTTACCCAGCGAGCCCTGTCATGACGCCCATCCAGAATATCGGCCTGGCGCTATTCGTGTTGCTTTCCATTGGTTTCGCCATCGGCCACAAGACCGAATGCGCCGATGGCCGCGTGGTGGAGACCTATCTGGCCAAGGGGCTGGCCTCGCAGTTGCTGGGGCATGATCTTTGCCAGCAACCCTGAACACCCTTCATTAAGGAATGATGTGATGAAAAAGTTCGCCTTGCTTGTCAGCGTTGGTCTTCTCGGCGCCTGCGCCAACCTGGGTTCGCAGCCGCCGGTGCCGGTCACTTCGCCGGTGGTGCAGGCCTTTCGCGACATCTGCCTGCAGACAGCGCCGAGCTTTGCCGAGGCGCATCGCGTGGCGCGCCAGCATGGCGTCACCGAGATGACCGATATGGGCTTCGCCACCGTCGGCTTCAATGCGGACAAAAGCCTGAGCATTCAGGTCAAGGTCAGCCACGAATGCGTGGTAACCAGCGAGGCGCAGGAGGATGACAGTCTGACTCGTCAGTTGCTCAGCGCAGCGGCGATCAACGCCGGCACCACGGTGCCGCGCAAGGTGCCGGTGAAGATGATGATCGCCGGGCAGCCGTTCATCCTCATGCATGATCGCGTAGGCGGTGAAGCCTTCGTGATGTTGAAGCCGGAGTGAAGGGGTCGCCGTAGGGCGGATGACACTTTTTTATCCGCCGGTGCTGAAAGGTGGATCGAGGCGTGGTCCACCCGCGGCTAACAAGCGGTACAGCCCTGCGTAGGAGCCCCGCCCCGGGGCGAAGCTTTTGCTTTCGCGGTGTTCATGCGATTCGCCGCGAGGCGCGGCTCCTACAGGGTGATGCAGTGCCTGCTGCGTTTGTGTAACCCCGCCGCGCCTACAGTGTTTTGCCTGGCCGCGTGGCCAGCAGCAGGCCGCCAAAGATCATCGCGGCGCCCAGCCAGTGATAGAGCTGCAGGCTCTCGTTCAGCAGTACCCACCCCAGCAACGCGGTGAATACCGGCATCAGGTAGTTGGTCAGCGCCGCCTTGGCCGCGCCGATGACGCGGATGCCGTGGTTCCAGGCCAGGTAGGCCAGCAGCGAGGCGAACACGGCGGTGTAGGCGACGGCCGAGAGGTTGGCAGCGTTGATTGCCAGATGCGCGCCCTGGCTCAGTTCATATAGATAGAACGGCAGAATCAGCGGTACGCCAAGCAGGATGAACACGCCCAGCAATGCCAGCGGTGGAATCGGTTGCAGGTACGCCGACCAGCGCCGCAGCAGCAGCGAGTAAAGCGCCCAGTCGACCACCGCCAGCAGCATGATCAGGTCGCCCTGGTTGAACGACAGGCTGGCCAGGCGGCTCCATTGCCCCTGGCTGATCAGCACCGCCAGGCCCATCACCGCCACCAGCATGCCCCACCAGGCGCGGCGTGCCGGCCACTCGTTGAGCAGCAGCCCGGCGCCGATGAAAGTCACCAGCGGCAGGCAGGTGTTTACCAGCGAGATGTTGATGGCTGCGGTGGTCTGCGCCGCGCTGTAGAGCAGCGAGTTGTAGCCGGCGATGCCCAGGCCGCCGAGCACCAGCAGGCGCCAACCGGCAGTGCGCACGGCCACGCGATGACGCCACAACGGCATGGCAACGAAGGGCAGCAGCAGCGCCAGGGCCAGGCACCAGCGCCAGAACGATAGGGTGAACGGGGCGATCTCGCCAGCGAAGGCGCGCGCCACCAAGGCATTACCGGACCAGCAAAGGTTGGCCAGCAACAGGCCGAACAGCGCCAGCGGGCGCGAATGATTGAGTGCGTTCATGAGGCGACGCGACATTTATCTGAGTGGGGGTTGGCCGGCTGTGCGCGGTCACCGAGCGGGTAGTGCTGAGCGATCATTGCGTAGCTTCCGAATCAGGCGGCTTTGCACCATACGGAGGCACGCAAGGCTTGGCAAGGTGCGCACCAACCTCAACGGCGCCATGATGTTCAGGCCGTCGCGACCAGGAGCGTATGGGCGCATTTTGCGGGCGTGAGGGCCGAGTAGCGCGTCATTCCCGGTGCGCGCGGCGCACCCTACGGACGTTAACGCTGACTGCGGCGGCGCAGCGGGCGGCTAAGCAGCCAGAGAATCAGCAGCACGCCGGCCAGGATCATCGCACTGGCGCCCCACTGCATCGGCCCGGCCAGGCGGAACAGCTCGGCCGGGTGCAGGCTGGGCGCGCGGATCATACGCGCTTCGGCAGCTGCGCCACTGGTGGGAATATCGGCCAGGCCGTCGCCATCGAGATCCGGCAGGCTGCGGATATGGTCGAGCAGCACCTGCCATTCCTTGAGTTCCTGCACGCCTTCCTTATCCGGGTCCTGGTCGATGATGGCGTCTTCGATACGCGGCAGCGGGCGGCCCTCGGCATCCTTGGGGATGACGTTGAGCAGGCCCTTGGTCAGGTCCGGCACCAGCCAGGTGAAGCTGCCGACGTAGCTGGTGGCGCCGATGCTGTAGAGGCGTGTGTCGTTCAGGTCCAGGTCACGGTAGCCGCCGTGCGGATCGCCGATTTCGATGCGGCTGACGCGGTCGAACGGCACGCGCCAGGGGTTGTAGGTGAAGCGCACACCGGAAACCCGGGGGTAATAGCTCTGGCTGTCACGCAGCTGGTAGGCGAGCAGCAGCACTTCCAGCAGTGACTTGATTTCGCGCGCGCTGATGTAGGCCTTGATCATCGGGTAGCCCGGTTCGTCGTCGAACTGGCCGATGCCCAACGGGGCGATGCGAAACAGGTCGGAGACGTCCTGCACACCATTGCGGCCCTTGAGCAGGTCATCGCGGATGGTGCCGTTGCCGGTGAAGGCCAGGTCGGCATCGACGGCATGACGCAGCGCATCGGTGACCAGGTTGGCCAGGGTCTGATCGGTGAAATCACGGCCCAGGCTCTGGTCGACCTTGGCCAGCGGCTGGTCGAAGCGATAGCCCTTGGGCGTCAGCATGCGCTCGCTGACCACCTGCTTGAAGTCTTCGACCTTGGCGGTGATGGTCGCGTCGCCGACGATGCTGTCGTTGACCGCATGCAGGCGATAGTCGCGCACACGTGGCACGCCGTCGTCGCCCAGGCTCATGCGCAGTTCGCCGAGGTACTGGATCTCGGAACCAGCCTGCACCACCGGGGTACGCCCACCCACCAGCACCGGCTGCGGCAGTGCCACATGCGAGTGGCCGCCGACGACGATATCAATGCCGGGCACCTGCTCGACCAGTTCCACTTCCTCGCCGCGCCAGCTGCCATCGGCCTGCTGGGTTACGCCCATGTGCGAGAGCAGGATGACCACCTCGGCGCCCTCCTCGCGCAGCTTGGCCACGGTTTCCCTGGCGGTGGCGACCGGGTCGGCGAAGGTCACCGGCTTGATCATCGGGCTGACGGCCACGGCGTTGTTGCCGAGCAGGCCGAACAGGCCGAAACGAATGCCGCCGCGCTCGATCAGCTTGTACGGCAAGATGCGCCCGGCCTCGACGTGCGCCTGCAGGCTGTCGTCGGCCTTGCTCGCGGCATCGAAACGCATGTTGCTGGAGAGCAGCGGCAGCAGCGCGTCACCCTTGGCCTTGTGCGCGGCGCTGATCATCGCGGCGAGGCCGGCCGGGCGGAAGTCGAATTCGTGGTTGCCGATCACCGCGGCGTCATAGCCCAGCTCAGTCATCAGACGCAGTTCGCTGCCCATTTCGCGGGCAATGGTGTGAAACAGCGTGCCCATGGTGAAGTCGCCGCCGTCTAGCAACAGCAGAGGCTCTTCACCGGCTGCTGCGCGGCGCTCATTCAATAATGTGGCAAGCCGGGCGACGCCGCCGACGGTGTCGTCATCGTTCACCGTCGCCGGGCTGTATTCATTGTTGGGGCCGAAGCCGAGCAGGCGCGACTGCCAGTCGTTGCTGTGCAGGATGGTGAAATGGCGCTCGGCGGCGAGCAGCGGCGTCGCACTCAGCAGGCCGGCGAGCAGGAGGGTGAGGAACAGGCGCATGGACGATCCTTGACGATGACTGTGCACAGTATGGAGCAGGCCATGACGCCAGGCAGCGACCGATCGAGACGCACTTTGTCGCCAATCGAGTCAGACTTTCATTGCCCCAGATCAGCCCCAACCCAGACGGCGGGACTAAGCTGTAATCAGGACTGCGAAGTGGAGAAGCGCCATGGACCACTATCACCTGATGTTGATACTGCTGATCGGCGGCTTTCTGCTGCTGGGAGTCGGCTTCAACTTTCGCGAACACGAATGGGGCGTACGCGTGCTGGGTTTGGGCGTATTGCTGATGCTGGTGCCGATTGCGTTGCGGGTGCATCTGGCGTTGGCGTGAAGCCGCTCTTGTAGGAGCCAGCTTGCTGGCGATCCGCTTGAAGCATCGCTGGCAAGCCAGCTCCTACACGTGATGTGGCTTTCGCGGCCACTAAAGGTGGCAGCGCAGAATACCGGCCTTCAGGCCGTGCGCCGCGTAACCCACCAAGCGGTTGATGGCGCCCAGCCGAAGGTGGGTTCAGGCTCCCTACTACTTCCAGCGCTCGGCGGCGCTCTGGTCGCTGCAGCGGCCTTCGACCCAGCGCGGGCCTTCGCTGGTGTCTTCCTTCTTCCAGAACGGCGCGCGGGTCTTCAGGTAATCCATGATGAAGTTGCAGGCATCGAACGCGGCCTGGCGATGGGCGCTGCTGGTGCCGACGAAGACGATGGGCTCACCCGGCTCCAGACGACCGATGCGGTGGATGATCTCGATGCCCAGCAGCGGCCAGCGCTCACGCGCCTCATCGGCGATCTTGGCCAGGGCCTTTTCGGTCATGCCGGGGAAGTGTTCGAGGAACATGCCGCCGACTTCGCGACCTTCATTGAAGTCGCGCACATAGCCGATGAAGGTGACCACCGCGCCGATGCCGAGGTTGGCGGCATGCAGGGCGTTGAGCTCGGTGCCGGGGTCGAAGGGTTGGGCTTGGACGCGAATGGTCATGGGGGCTCGTTCGATGGGGAGTTTTCAGAGGCAGTTGGTGGGTTGATGGTGGGCTAAAACGGAACGCCGCCCGGCCCACCCTACAGTACCCGCATCAACCACCAGTGACGGTGGGGAAGAAGGCGACTTCATCGCCCTCGGCCAGCGGTTCGTCGAGGCTGCACAGTTCCTGGTTGCGCGCGCACATCAGGTTCTGCTCACCCAGCACTTCCCATTCGCCGCCACGGGCGACCAGGTGCAGGCGCAAGTCGTCGAGGGTGGCGAAGTCGCCGCTGAGTTGTTCGTCGTCACGGCCCAGGGTTTCACGGTAGCGGGCGAAATATTGCACGCGGATCATGCTTGTTCCTCCAGCTTGTAGTGACCGCTCTTGCCGCCGAGTTTTTCCAGCAGCCGTACCTGCTCGATGACCATGCCGCGATCCACGGCCTTGCACATGTCATAGATAGTCAGCGCGGCGACGCTGGCGGCAGTCAGTGCTTCCATCTCGACACCGGTTTGCCCGGACAGTTTGCAACGCGCGGTGATATGCACCGTGTCGTCACCTTCAGCGCTGAGTTCGACCTTGACGCCGGTGAGCATCAGCGGGTGGCACAGGGGGATCAGATCGCTGGTTTTCTTCGCGGCCTGGATGCCGGCGATGCGCGCCACGGCGAATACGTCGCCTTTGGGATGCTCGCCGGCGACGATCATCTGCAGGGTGGCGGGCAGCATGCGCACGCGTGCTTCGGCGGTGGCTTCGCGGAAGGTGGTCGCCTTGTCGGTGACGTCGACCATGTGCGCGCGGCCTTGGGAATCGAGGTGGGTCAGCACGGGAAAGCTCCAGACGGGAATCGACCGATTGTAAACCTGCAGGTCAGGATTTGCAGTCATCTTGTAGCCCGGATGAAATCCGGGGCCAGAGCGGCAAAAATCCCCGGATTTCATCCGGGCTACTGACTGTATCCGGCTACACAACTGTAGGAGCGGATTTATCCGCGATCATCGCGGCTGAAGCCGCTCCCACGGGACTTGTGGAGATTCGTTAATGCAGACTAAAACGCCCCTGCTGTTGCGAACAGGGGCGCGAGTGTTTAACAGCCCGAGGGTTACATATGGGTTTCCGCGTACTCCGCGAGGATCGAGCGCGGTACGCCTTGCAGGGTGATGTGCACGCCGTGCGGGAAGTCCTTGAAGCGTTCGGTGAGGTAGGTCAGACCCGAGCTGGGCGCTGACAGGTAGGGGGTGTCGATCTGCGCCAGGTTGCCCAGGCACACCACCTTCGAGCCGTTGCCGGCACGGGTGATGATGGTTTTCATCTGGTGCGGGGTGAGGTTCTGGCATTCGTCGATGAGGATCAGGCTCTGCTGGAAGCTGCGCCCGCGGATGTAGTTGAGGGATTTGAACTGCAGCGGCACCTTCTGCAGGATGTAGTCGACGCTGCCGTGAGTGCTCTCGTCCTCCATGTGCAGCGCTTCGAGGTTGTCGGTAATCGCGCCGAGCCAGGGCTCCATCTTCTCCGCCTCGGTACCGGGCAGAAAGCCGATTTCCTGATCCAGCCCCTGCACGCTGCGGGTGGCGATGATGCGCCGGTAGCGCTTGCTGACCATGGTCTGCTCGATGGCGGCAGCCAGCGCCAGGATGGTCTTGCCGGAGCCGGCGGCGCCGGACAGGTTGACCAGGTGGATGTCCGGGTCGAGCAAGGCGAACAGCGCCAGCGCCTGATGGATGTCGCGCGGTTTCAGGCCCCAGGCTTCCTGATGCAGCAGCGGCTCCTGGTGCATGTCGAGAATCACCAGTTCATCACCCTTGATCGCCTTGATCCAGCCGACGAAGCCCTGTTCATCGAGGATGAACTCGTTGACATGCACGGCCGGCAGGTTGTCGGTCAGTTGCACACGATGCCAGGTACGCCCGTGGTCCTGACGGGTGTCGACCTTGCTCACACGATCCCAGAACGAGCCGGGCATGTCGTGATAACCCTTCGACAGCAGCGAGACGTCATCGACCAGTTGGTCGGTGTGGTAGTCCTCGGCGTCGATACCGCAGGCGCGCGCCTTCAGGCGCATGTTGATGTCCTTGGTCACCAGCACCACGGACAGGCCGGGGTTGCGCGACTTCAGCTCCACCAACTGGTTGATGATCTTGTTGTCGTTGAGGTTTTCCGGCAGCCAGGTTACCGGCGCCGCACTTTTACTCATAAGGATGGAAAGACGCCCGCAGGGGCCGCTCTTGCCGCGCTGGATGGGTACCCCGTACTCGACGTCCTCGGGCTCCGCCCCGGCGAGAATCTGATCGATCAGGCGGATGGCCTGGCGACATTCGGCGGCGACGCCGTGCTTGCCGGACTTCAGTTTGTCGAGTTCCTCCAATACTGTCATCGGGATGGCGACGTGGTGTTCTTCGAAGTTGAGCAAGGCGTTGGGATCGTGGATCAGAACATTGGTGTCGAGGGCGTAGAGGGTTGGAGCGGTGGGCTTGGAGCGTCCGTGGTCATCCATACTCGGTCACCTTCTTGTAGTAGCCAGGCGACGCAATACCAGGGCGGTGCTGCGCCGGACAGAGACCGCCGACTTTTTTCAGGTCGGCCCCGAAAGGTGGCAAGCAAAGTGAGGGCCAATGGCCGCCACCTGTCTGCAGGTTTCGGCGGTCTTGCTTTTTAATTACTCCAATTCACATGACAGAAAAACGTTTTTTTATCGCCACACAGGTTTATTTGCAGAGGCGGCAGATAGTGCTTGGCGAGCCACCAGCACCCCGTTAAAGTCCGAATTCCTACCTGCTGTAACTCGCCTCCCTTACCCGCCCCCTCTTGCAGCATGCCGCGCCAATCAGGTGCAGGGCGCTGTTCGTATCGCCTGACTCTCTGCGCTCCTGTAGGAGCCGGCTTGCTGGCGATCCCGTCAACGCTGATCGCCGGCAAGCCAGCTCCTACAAAGGCATCAATGCTGATCCTCTCAATCACTCCGATAGGTGGTCTTGCCGCCCCCTGACCTCTAGAATCGCCCTCACGCTTTCTGGAGACTCCGCACATGCTGATGGTGATTTCACCGGCCAAAACCCTCGACTACGAGACGCCGCCTGCCACCCCGCGCTTCACCCAACCCGAACACCTCGACCACGCCCAGGAGCTAATCGCCCAGCTGCGCGACTTAAGCCCGGCGCAGATCGCCGAGCTGATGCATCTGTCGGACAAGCTCGCCGGCCTCAACGCCGCGCGTTTCGGTAGCTGGGAACGACCGTTCAATCCATCCAACACCAAGCAGGCGCTGCTGGCATTCAAGGGCGACGTCTATACCGGGCTGAACGCCGAGGATTTCTCCGAAGAGGATTTCGACTTCGCCCAGACTCACCTGCGCATACTCTCCGGCCTTTACGGTGTGCTGCGCCCGCTGGATCTGATGCAGGCCTATCGCCTGGAAATGGGCACCAAGCTGGCCAACGGCCGTGGCAAGGATCTGTACGCCTTCTGGGGCGAGCGCATCAGCGCCTGGCTGAACGAGGCGCTGGCTGCGCAGGGCGACAACGTGTTGCTCAACCTCGCCTCCAACGAGTACTTCGGTGCGGTCAAGCGCAAGGCACTGAACGCGCGCATCATCGACACCGAGTTCAAGGATCTGAAGAGCGGCCAGTACAAGATCATCAGCTTCTACGCCAAGAAAGCCCGCGGCCTGATGGCGCGCTACGTGATCAAGGAGCGCCTGACCAACCCCGACGGTCTGAAGGACTTCAACTATCAGGGCTACCGTTATTCAGCCGAGCATTCCAAGGCCGACAGCCTGGTGTTCCTGCGCGACCAGCCGCAAGACTGACCCCTACACCGGCCAACCCCATGCACCGCTCATCGGCTGCTGCATGGGTTCGGCCGCTACGCTTGCCGATCCCCTCCTTCCCCGCCCTGCCGCTTCGTTGCGACCTGAGCGCTGCGCCTGACAAAAATTCCCTCGCCGTTGCGTTTGATTCTCAAAACCTGTTTGGCATCACAGTTTCAGCGCGAGCCCACTTTCCACAGAACTTATTGCCCCGTTAAGTTATCCGATAGTTTCGAGCACATTAATGGACATATTGCCATCATGCATTTTGCAACTTGCCATTATATTGCAATCATCTTAGCCGTTCAGCTTTGGTTCAGCTTCAGGACGAACGGTAGGAACTATCCGAAAGGGCCGCTACTCATACAGCCCGTAACACATTTCAATACATAACTTTCTGATCACTTGAACCTGCCAGATAGCGAATTAACTTTCGCCGGACAGCTTCACCCAAAGAAAAGTTCGTGTATTTCAAAGGGAGATATAGCAACCCGTCACAGTACCGAGATAGAGGCCTCAAGCGAGGCGGCAGCGACAACATCAAAGGGCCACCTTTCAATATAAAGGCCCACATTTGGTGCCACTTCCGGCGCCCCACTCTATTTATGCCTGAATGAACTTGCTCGTATTAAATCAGCAAGTTCACGGACTAGTTTTGGCCATAAGGCCAGTATTTGAAACTGCATCGAACGGACGAGGTGAATACCATGCGAATCAGTATCTTCGGTTTGGGTTATGTAGGTGCCGTTTGTGCCGGCTGTTTGTCGGCACGCGGTCACGACGTGATTGGCGTGGATATCTCCGCGAACAAGATCGACCTGATCAACAATGGCAAATCGCCCATCGTTGAACCGGGTCTGGAAGAACTGCTGCAACAGGGTCTGCGTCAGGGTCGCCTGCGCGGTACCACCGACGTCGCCGCTGCCGTTCTCGAAAGTGATGTGTCGTTCATCTGCGTCGGCACGCCGAGCAAGAAGAACGGCGATCTGGAGCTGAACTACATCGAAGGCGTGTGCCGCGAGATCGGCATGGCCATGCGCGACAAAAACGAGCGCCACACCGTGGTGGTCCGCAGCACCGTGCTGCCAGGCACCGCCAAGAACGTGGTACTGCCGATTCTCGAAGATTGCTCGGGCAAGAAGGCTGGCGTCGATTTCGGCCTGGCGGTGAACCCCGAGTTCCTCCGCGAAAGCACCGCGATCAAGGACTACGACTTCCCGCCGATGACCGTCATCGGTGAGCTGGACAAGGCTTCCGGCGACCTGTTGGCCAGCATCTACGAAGAACTCGACGCACCGATCATCCGCAAGGACATCGAAGTCGCCGAGATGATCAAGTACACCTGCAACGTCTGGCACGCGGTCAAGGTCACCTTCGCCAACGAGATCGGCAACATCGCCAAGGCCGTCGGCGTCGACGGCCGCGAGGTGATGGACGTGGTCTGCCAGGACCACAAGCTCAACCTCTCCAAGTACTACATGAAGCCCGGCTTCGCCTTCGGCGGCTCCTGCCTGCCCAAGGACGTGCGCGCGCTGAACTACCGCGCCGGCAGCCTGGACGTGGAAGCACCGCTGATCGGCTCGCTGATGCGCAGCAACGCCGCCCAGGTACAGAAGGCCTTCGACATCATCGCCAGCCACGACTCACGCAAGGTCGCCCTGCTCGGCCTGAGCTTCAAGGCCGGCACCGATGACCTGCGCGAAAGCCCGCAGGTGGAGCTGGCGGAAATGCTCATCGGCAAGGGTTTCGACCTGAGCATCTACGACCGCAACGTCGAGTACGCGCGCGTGCACGGCGCCAACAAGGAATACATCGAGTCGAAGATCCCGCACGTCTCCTCGCTGCTCAACAGTGACCTGGACGACGTGGTGGCCAAGGCCGACATCATCGTCCTGGGCAACAGCGACGAGCGTTTCGCCAGGCTGGCCGAGCAAGCGCCGAGCGGCAAGCGGGTGATCGACCTGGTCGGTTTCATGCCCCACGCCAGCAATGGCGTGGCCGAAGGCATCTGCTGGTAAGGACCCGAACGTACCTGCACGTCCAGCGCGTGCAGGTACTCGGAGACGCATATGGACAAGCTCAAGAACGGCCTCAACCAAGCCAGCGGCTGGATGCTCTATCTCAGCCTGCTGATGCTGCTGGCACTGGCTCTGCCACGCACGGTGTTCGACCCCGAAGCGCGGGATTTCATCCTGCTCATCGGCATCGTCGGCATCTGGCGCTATTCCATGGGCGCCATGCACTTCGTGCGCGGCTGCCTGTTCCTTTACCTGGTGTACCCCTGGTATCGCCGCAAGGTTACAAAACTCGGCAAGGACGCCGACCCCTCTCATGTGTTCCTGCTGGTCACCAGCTTCCGCATCGAGGCGCTGACCACCGCCATGGTCTACCGCTCGGTGATTCGCGAAGCCATCGACTGCGGCTATCCGTGCACCGTGGTGTGCTCGATCGTCGAGCTCTCCGACGAGTTGCTGATCAAGAACCTCTGGGCTCAGGCCGAGCCGCCGGCGCATGTCACCCTGGACATCGTGCGCATTCCCGGCACCGGCAAGCGTGATGGTCTGGCCTATGGTTTTCGCGCCATCTCCCGGCAGATGCCGGACCGCGATGCGGTGGTGGCGGTGATCGACGGCGACACCGTGCTCGAGCCTGAAGTGGTCCGTAAATGCGTGCCCTGGTTCAAGCTCTTCCCCAACGTCGGCGGGCTGACCACCAACGAGTTCTGCGAGGTACGCGGCAGTTACCTGATGAGCGAGTGGCACAAGCTGCGCTTCGCCCAGCGCCACCTCAACATGTGCTCGATGGCACTAAGCAAACGCGTGCTGACCATGACCGGACGCATGTCGGTGTTCCGCGCCAGCGTGGTGACCGACCCCGAGTTCATCCGCGACGTGGAAAGCGATCACCTGGAGCACTGGCGCCTGGGCCGCTTCCAATTCCTCACCGGTGACGACAAGTCCAGCTGGTACAGCCTGATGCGCCTGGGCTACGACACCTTCTACGTGCCGGATGCGGCGATCAACACGGTCGAGCACCCGCCGGAGAAGAGCTTCATCAAGGCCAGCCGCAAGCTGATGTTCCGCTGGTACGGCAACAACCTGCGGCAGAACTCGCGCGCCCTGCGTCTGGGCATGGGTCGCCTCGGCGCCTTCACCAGCCTGGTGCTGTTCGATCAGCGCGTGTCGATGTGGACCTGCCTGCTGGGTCTGTGCGTGGCGATCATTGCCAGCATCAAGTACAGCCTGATGTACCTGCTGATCTACCTGCTGTGGATCGGCACTACGCGGCTGATCCTGACGCTGCTGCTGATGCTCTCCGGCCACCGCATCGGTCCGGCCTACCCGGCGCTGCTCTATTACAACCAGATCGTTGGCGCGATGGTGAAGATCTACGTGTTCTTCCGCCTCGACCAGCAGTCCTGGACGCGCCAGAACACCAAGCTCAATCGCGGCCTGTCCAGCTTCGCCAACTGGTTCAACAGCTGGTCGTCGCGTGCCATGACCTTCTCTGCCGCCTCTGTCTTCATCGCCGCGCTACTGGCGCTGGTGTGACCGTACTCGAATAGGAATTAGCCACCATGAACTCCGTCGCCACTCACAACGTCGTCCATGAGTCCGAGGCCCAGCGCCAGCACGCCCGCGTCAAGCTGCCGGGGCGTCTGCGCTTCACCAATGCCAAGGGCGAACGCATCGATGCGCGCCTGCAGGATGTCTCTGCCGGCGGTTTCAGCTTCACCAACGAGAAGACCACGCACAAGGTCGGTGATTTTCATCGCGGCCAGTTGCAGTTCCAGCTCGACAGCCTGGTACTGGGGCTGGACGTGGAATTCCAGGTCAATGCCGTGCAGTCCGAGCAAAACCGCGTCGGCTGCCAGTTCCACAATATCGGTGCGCGTGAAGCTGCAGCCCTGCGCCATCTGATCAGCGCGCACCTGGCCGGTGAGCTGGTCAACGTCGGTGAGGTGCTGCACATCCTCCAGCGCGACAACTTCACCAAGGCGCGCAAGAGTGGCGCAGCCGGTGGCATGGGCATGTTCGGCCGCCTGCGCGCCGTGACTTTCAGCGGTGCGATCTTCCTCGTCGGCCTGGCCGCCTTCGGTTACATCGGCAAGTCGATCTACGGCCTGTACTTCGTCACCCACGCGCAATCGGCGCAGATCAGCCTGCCGGCGCTGCAGGTGACCATGCCACGCGAGGGCAGCGTGCAGAGCCTGGCACAGCCCGATGGTATCGTCGAGAAAGGCGCACCGATCGCAACCTTCACCACCAGCATGCTGGAAATGCTCAAGGGCCACCTGGGCGACGATCAGCTCGAGCCGAGCCAGATCGAAGCGCTGTTCGCCCGTGAGATGCAGGGCACTCTGACCAGCCCATGCAACTGCAAGATCTCTCGCCAACTGGTGGCCGACGGTCAGTTCGCCAGCAAGGGCGACGTGATCTTCGAACTGGTGCCGCAGGACGGCATCGCCACCGTCGCCGCCAGCTTCCCCTACCGCCATCTGGAACAGGCGCGCCCCGGCACGCCGGTGACCTTCAAGGTGGCCGGCGAAGACCAGGCGCGTCACGGCGAGATCGTCAGCAGCGCCCTGCATGACGGCGGCCTGAGCTCGGACATCCGCGTGGTGATCAAGCCCCAGGAAACCCTGCCGGCCAGCCTCGCCGGGCAACCGGTGGATGTGGTCATCGACCGTGGCCCGTCGCTGGGTTGGCTGGTCGACCGCGCCGTCGCGGCAGGCCGCTAAGGAGGACGTGTCGTGAGCATGCCCCTACTTCGCCCCGCCCTGCTCGGCCTCGCCGTCAGCGCCACGCTGGCCGGCTGCGCCGGTCTGCCGGATGAGCGCCTGGCGCGTGAAGCCCTGCACAGCGGTGATGCGCAGACGGCCGAATGGCATTTCCGTCAGCTCGCCGAGATGGGCTACAGCGACGCGCAGATCGGCCTGGCCGACATCTATGCAGCAGGTGGCCAGACCCAGGATCTGGATGAGGCCGAGCGCATCTACCGCCAGGCTCAGGACGGTTCGCCACGGGCCGAGGCGCGCCTCGGCAAGCTGCTGGCGCGCAAGCCCGGCAGCAGCCTGGCCGAGCGCCAGGAGGCCGCCGAGTTGCTGGAGAGCGCCGTCCAGGCCAGCGAGCCCAGTGCGCTGCTGCCGCTGACCGAACTCTACCTGTTCTACCCACAGGACTTTCCCGCCATGAACCTCGCGCAACGTATCCAGGACTGGCGCCAGCAGGGTCTGCCGCAGGCAGAGCTGGCGCAGATTCTTCTGTATCGCACCGATGGCACCTACGACCAGCACCTGGGCGAGATCGAGCGCATCTGCCAGGCACGTCTGGCCAGCAACGACGCCTGCTACGCCGAACTGGCCACCGTGTACCAGAAGCAGAACCGTGAAGACGACCGCCAGGCACTGATCGACCAACTGCTGGCGGGCTACCGCGCCGGCAATGTTTCCCCCAACCAGGTCGAGTCCGTGGCTCAAGTCCTCAGCGACCCCGAGCTGGGCCAGCCGCAACCGCAGCAGGCGCAGGACCTGCTCGAGGCCATCGCGCCGAACTACCCGGCCGCCTGGGTCAGCCTGGCGCGCCTGCTCTACGACTATCCGGGCCAGGGCGATATCGACACCCTGCTCGGCTACCTGGAGAAGGGCCGCGAGGCCGCCCTGCCGCGTGCCGAGCTGTTGCTCGGACGCCTGTACTACGAAGGCAAGCTGCTGCCGCAACAGCCGAAGAAGGCCGAAGAGCACCTGCGCAAGGCCGCGCCCAGCGAGCCCAGCGCCAGTTACTACCTGGGGCAGATCTACCTGCGTGGCTACCTCGGCGAGGTCTACGCCCAGCAGGCGCTCGACCACCTGCTCAGCGCTGCGCGCGCCGGCCAGCTCAGCGCCGACTTCGCCCTGGCGCAGATGTTCAGCCAGGGTCGCGGGGTCAAGCCCAACCCGGTCAACGCCTACGTATTCAGCCAACTGGCCCTGCCGCGCAACACGCCGCCGACCTTCGAGCTGGCCCATGCAGTGGCGCAGAGCCTGACCCCGGCACAACTGGCCGAAGGCCAACGCCTGCTGCGCGAGGAGCGCGATGCCCGCGGCATCGTCCTGCAGCAGCAGGCCGCCCTGCAGGTCAGCCAGCCATGAACAAGGATGCACGCATGCAGCTAAACCGTATCGTCAGCCAGTTGGGCCTGAGCGCCAGCCTGCTGGCAGCCAGCGCCGCCTGGGCGGCGGATGCACCGAAGAATTTCGGCCTGGATGTGAAGATCACCGCGCAATCGGAAGACGACCGCGACCTCGGCACCCGCGAAGGTGGCGACGTCAGCGGTATCGGTCTCGACCTGCGCCCCTGGGCCTACGGCGAACGCGGCAACTGGAGCGCCTTCGCCATGGGCCAGGCAGTTACCGCCACCGACACCATCGAAACCGACCCGCTGCAGGACGACGGTGAAAACAGCACGCAGCGCAGCGACGCGCGCCAACCGGACAAGAGCTACCTGGCCATGCGCGAATTCTGGGTCGACTACGCCGGCCTCACCGCCTACCCTGGCGAGCACCTGCGCGTCGGCCGTCAGCGTCTGCGCAGTGACGAAGGCACCTGGTGGGACACCAACATCGAGGCGGTCAACTGGCGCTTCGATACCACCCTGCTGCAAGCCAACGTCGGCATTGCCGAGCGTTTCTCCGACTACCGTACCGACCTCGACGACCTGGCGCCCGAAGACGAAGACCGCCAGCACTTCTTCGCCGGCCTCGACTACCAGTGGACGCCCGGCCACCGCATCGGCACCAAGCTGCATCACAGCCGCGATGACGGCCGCCTGGCTAATCCCGGCGAACGCGTCGACGAGCTGAGCAAACGCTACACCGGCGACCTGACCTGGTTCGGCCTGCACGCCGACGGCGGCTTCTTCGAGCGCAACTCGCGCAATCGCCTCAACTACTGGGCGCAGATGACCTGGCTCAAGGGCGACACCGACCAGCTGCAGCAGCAAGTGGTCGGCAGCGACCGCATCGCCACCGGTTCGCGCAGCCAGGACGTCGACGCCTGGGCCATGGACCTGGGCCTGCGCTACAGCCTCGATGACAACTGGAAGATCGGCGCCGCCTATGCCCGTGGCAGCGGCGGTGGCGACGACGACAAGTCGCGCCAGTTCATGCAGACCGGCCTGCACAGCAACCGCGCCAATTTCACCGGCGTCGAATCGCGCCTGCATCGCTATGGCGAAGCCTTCCGCGGCGAGCTCTCCAACCTGCAGGTGGCCAGTGCCTTCAGCTCCTGGCAACTGGGTCAGGACTACGACGCCAGCGTCGTCTATCACCGCTTCTGGCGCGTCGATGGCGACCAGGACGTCGGCGACAGCGGTATCACCGCGCCACTGGTGGCTGGCGAGAAAGATATCGGCCAGGAAGTCGACCTGGTGCTGACCCGCTACTTCAAGCAGGGCCTGCTGCCGGCCACCGTCGCCGAACAACTGGAAGACCGTTCGGCCCTGGTACGCCTGCGCGCCGGCGTGTTCCTGCCGGGCGACGCCTACGGCAGCGGCACCGACTCGGTGATGCACCGCGCCTTCGTCGACTTCATCTGGCGCTTCTGAGGGATCGGATCATGCAACCCAACGGCTTAGCCCTACCCCTGCTGCTCGGCGCGCTGTGCCTCACGGTGCCACTGGCCCAGGCCAACCCGACGCAGCACCAGTTCGACTACCGCGTGCGTAGCGCACCGGCGGACGAACTGCATATGGAAGCACCCACGCTGCCGGACCTGTCCGGCTACACCAAGGAGGCCGTGCTGGCCAAGATTCCGCGTGAAAAACGCGGCCAGGTGGTGGTGCGGCGCATGCTGCGCCAGGACGCGCTGAAGGACTTCACCGGCGGCAACGAGCGCCTGCGCGAATGGATCAAGCGCCAGCAAGGCATGCCCCAGGCGATCTTCATCGAAGGTGGCCTGGTCACCGCCCAGGACATCGCCAAGGCGCTGCCCGACAGCCAGTTCGCCGAGCAGGAGCCGGGCGTGTACCTGGCCCGTCTGCCCATCGTCGTGGCAGAAGGCGCGGCGCTACACGTCGGCAAGGAAACCCGCGAACTGCGCTTGTCGCAGGAGCGCGGCTCGTTTCTGGTCAACGATGGCCTGATGTTCCTCACCGACACCCGCGTCACCGCCTGGCGCGAGGCCGACAACGGCCCGGCGAGCATGCGTGACAACGGCAAGGAGTTCCGCCCGTTCCTGGTGTCCTGGGGCGGCAGCGAGCTGTACATCGCCAGCAGCGTGCTGACCAGCCTGGGCTACGACAACTCCAAGTCCTACGGCGTGTCGATCACCCAGTACACGCCGAACATGCACGAGCGTCTGCAACGCGAGGAGCCGACCGGCTGGCTGATCGATTCCGAGTTCGTCGACCACTGGTACGGCTTCTACTGCTACGAAGCGCAGAACGTGGTGATCAAGGGCAACACCTACCGCGACAACATCGTCTACGGCATCGACCCGCACGACCGCTCGCACGGCCTGATCATCGCCGAGAACACCGTATTCGGCACCAAGAAGAAGCACGGCATCATCATCTCGCGCGAGGTCAACGACAGCTGGATCATCAACAACGAGAGCTACGACAACAAGCTCTCCGGGGTGGTGATCGACCGTAACAGCGAGCGCAACCTGATCGCCTACAACCGTGTGCACGGCAATCACGCCGACGGCATCACCCTGTACGAGAGCGGCGACAATCTGCTGTGGGGCAACCAGGTGCTGCGCAATCAGCGCCACGGCATCCGCATCCGCAACAGCGAGAACATCCGCCTCTACGACAACCTCTCGGCGATGAACCAGCTGACCGGTGTGTACGGCCATATCAAGGATCTGTCCGACACCGACCGCGACCTGCAGCTGGACCCGTTCGACACCAAGATCTCGATGATCATCGTCGGCGGCACCCTGGCCGGTAACGGCTCCAGCCCGATCAACATCGACTCGCCACTGTCGGTCGAGCTGTACCGCGTGAAGATGCTCGCGCCGCGCAAGAGCAGCGGCATTCAGCTCGCCGGCATCCTCGGCGAGAAACAGGACGAAATCCTTGACCTCATGGTGCGCCAGCGCCTGCCCGTGCTGATCGATCCGATCGAGCCCGAGCCGATGACCAACTGACGAGGCCTCCCATGACTGCACACACCCTCAAGACCCTGGCCCTGGCAGTGACTTGCGCCGCATTCGGCAGCGCGCTGCAGGCCGAAGAGCGCCAGGCGCCGCAATACCAGGTGGAAGATTGCTGCTCGCTGTGCCCGGCTGCGCACGACGCCAGCCGCTACACCACCAACTACATGAAGAACTTCGTCACCCTGATGGATGCCGACGAGGGCTGGCTGTTCCGCAGTGTCGAAGATCTGCGCACCGAATTCGGCACCAGCGAAGTCGGCTACCAGCGCCTCAAGGAACTGCGCGACGGCCTCAAGCAGCGCGGCGTGGAACTGGTGGTGGTCTATCAACCGACCCGCGGCCTGGTCAATCGCAGCAAGCTGCGCCCGGCAGACTACCAGCGCTTCGACTACGACAAGGCGCTGCGCAACTACCGCCAGGCGCTGAGCCGCTTCGAACAGCTGGGTATCTGGGTGCCGGACCTGACGCCGCTGACCGACGAGGACAGCGACAAGGAGTTCTACTTCCGCCGCGACCAGCACTGGACGCCCTACGGTGCCGAGCGCACCGCACGCCTGGTGGCCGAGACGGTCAAGCGCATCCCCGGCTTCGAAGATATTCCGCGCAAGGAGTTCGTCACCGAGCGTGTCGGTCTGATGGGCAAGACCGGCACCATGCAGAACGTCGCCAGCCAGCTGTGCGGCACCGGCTATGCGGTGCAATACGTCGACCAGTTCGTCACCGAGCCCAAGGACGCCAGTGATGGCGACGCGCTGTTCGGCGACGACAGCAGCCCGAAGATCACTCTGGTCGGCACCAGCCACAGCGGCAAGAACTACAACTTCGGCGGCTTCCTCGAACAATACCTGGGCACCGACGTGCTCAACGCGGCCTTCCCTGGTGGCGGCCTGGAGGGCGCGATGCTCGAGTACCTGGCCAGCGATGCCTTCCAGAACGACCCGCCGAAGGTGCTGATCTGGGAGTTCTCGCCGCTCTACGACCTGGCCTCGGACAAGATCCACCGCCAGTTGATGGCCAGCCTGAACAACGGCTGCAGCGGCCAGACCGAGCTGCTCGCCAGCGAGAAACGCCTGCATCCGGGCAGCAACGAGGTACTGGTCAATGGCGAGAACAAGCTGCTGACCCTGGCCGGCAATCGCCACCAGCTCGACCTGCGTTTCAGCGATCCGTCGGTCAAGCGCGTCGACGCCACCATCTGGTACCTCAACGGTCGTCGCGAACAGCTCAAGCTGGAGAAACCCAACACCGTCGATACCGACGGGCGCTTCGCCGTGGAACTGCGCGACGAGCCGGGCTGGGGTGATCAGAACTTCTTCGCCCTGGAAATCCAGAAGCCCGAGGACAGCGCCGACGACCTGAAAGTCCAGGCCAGCCTGTGCCAGCGCCCTAGCGGGCCCAGCCAGCAAGTCGCGCAGCACGACTGAGGAGGCCACCATGCCCAAACGACTCGTTCCACTCACTCTCATGGCGCTGCTGCTCAGCGGCCCAGCCTTCGCCGCGCTGCAACCGCCGGCGGGTTACTACGCCGCGGTGGGCCAGCGCGAGGGCAAGGCGCCCGTCTGCCCGGCGGTGCCGCAGCCTTACACCGGTGAGCTGCAGTTCACCAGCAAGTACGAAGGCTCCGACAGTGCCCGCGCCACGCTCAACCGCAAGGCGGAGAAGAACTTCCGCGAGCAGACCTCGCCCATCACCCGCCTGGAGAAGGAAGCCGGGCGGATGATCACCGGCTACATGCGCACCGGCCAGCCGCAGCGCCTGGAATGCGCCATCGAATGGCTCGACCAGTGGGCCAGCGCCGATGCGCTGGAGTCCGAGCAGTACAACCACACCGGCAAGTCGATGCGCAAATGGGCGCTCGGCAGCCTGGCCGGCGCCTGGCTGCGCCTGAAGTTCTCCGAGTCGCAGCCGCTGGCCGCCTACCCGCAGCAGAGCGCACGCATCGAGGCCTGGTTCACCCGCCTGGCCGAACACACGGTGCGCGAATGGAGCGACCTGCCGCTGCGCAAGATCAACAACCACAGCTACTGGGCTGCCTGGTCGGTGATGGCGGTGGCGGTGATCAGTGATCGCCGCGACCTGTTCGACTGGTCCGTGGGCCAGTTCCGTATCGCCGCCAACCAGGTCGACGACGAAGGCTACCTGGCCAACGAAATGCGCCGCAGCCAACGCGCCCTGGCCTACCACAACTATGCCCTGCCGCCGCTGGCGATGATCGCCGCGTTCGCCGAGGCCAACGAAGTCGACCTGCGCGGCGAGAACCATGGTGCCCTGCAACGCCTGGCCGAGCGCGTGCTACAAGGCGCGCGCGACCCGGCTGCGTTCGCCCAGCGCACCGGCGCCAAGCAGGACATGAGCGAGCTGCGCAAGGACTTCAAGTACGCCTGGCTGGCGCCCTACTGCAGCCTCTACGCCTGCAGTGAAGAGACCCGCGAACTGAACCAGGAAATGGGGCCGTTCAACAGCTTCCGCCTCGGTGGCGAGGTGACCCAGGTGTTCAACGGCCGTAGGGCGGACTCAGGAGCGCCAGCGAACAGTCCGCCATAGCGTTTACCAGAGATTCACCCGGCGTACTGCTTCGCGAGTACGCCCTACGGCGAGAGCAACCGGAGCAACCGGCAGGGCCGCGTAGGGCAAGCAGTCAGCCACAGCATGCAACAAAACAAACCCTCCGCTCGCGGGGGGAAAGGGGGGCGTTGCCCCGGCTGTTCACGGAGAAGCACGGATGGTCTTTTCATCCAACGTCTTTTTGTTCCTGTTCCTGCCGATTTTTCTCGGCCTGTACTACCTGTGCCCGAATCGCGGGCGCAACCTGCTGATCCTGATCGGCAGCTACACCTTCTATGCCTGGTGGCGGGTGGATTTCCTCCTGCTGTTCGCCGCGGTGACGCTGTGGAACTACGTCTTCGCCCTGCGCATCCAGGCGCATGCCGGCACCGAAGCGGCACGCCGCTGGGTGGTGGCCGGGGTGGTCGGCAACCTGGCCACGCTGGGCTACTTCAAGTACGCCAACTTCGGCGTGGCCAATATCAACGCCGTGCTCGAATCGATGGGGATGGAGCCCTTCGTCCTTACTGCGGTGATCCTGCCGATCGGTATCTCCTTCTACATCTTCCAGTCGATCAGCTACCTGATCGACGTGTACCGCCGCGACACCGAGCCGACGCGCAACCTGATCAACTTCGCCGCCTTCATCGCCCTGTTCCCGCAGCTGATCGCCGGCCCGGTGCTGCGTTACAAGGACCTGGCCGACCAGTTCACCGACCGTACCCACAGCCTCGACAAGTTCAGCGAAGGCGCCACACGCTTCATGCAGGGCTTCGTCAAGAAGGTGTTCATCGCCGACAGCCTGGCGCCGCTGGTGGACCACTGCTTCGCCCTGGAAAACCCCAGCACCGGCGACGCCTGGCTGGGCATGATCGCCTACACCGCGCAGCTGTATTTCGACTTCTCCGGCTACAGCGACATGGCCATCGGCCTCGGCCTGATGATGGGCTTTCGCTTCATGGAGAACTTCAACCAGCCCTATATCAGCCAGTCGATCACCGAGTTCTGGCGGCGCTGGCACATCAGCCTATCCACCTGGCTGCGTGACTACCTGTACGTGCCGCTGGGCGGCAACCGTCATGGCACCTTCAACACCTACCGCAACCTGTTCCTGACCATGCTGCTGGGCGGTTTCTGGCACGGCGCCAACTGGACCTTCCTGATCTGGGGCGCCTGGCACGGCATGTGGCTAGCCATCGAACGAGCGCTTGGCGTGAAAGCCGCACCGATTGTGTTCAACCCGCTGAAATGGGCCTTCACCCTGCTGCTGGTGATGCTCGGCTGGGTGATCTTCCGCGCCGAGAACCTGGATGTGGCCGGGCGCATGTACGCCGCGCTGCTGCCCTTCGGCGACTGGCAGCTGAGTGAGCTGACCCTGGCGCACATCACCGGGCTGCAGATGGTCACCCTGGTGCTGGCCTGGGTGGTGATCGCCGTCAATGGTGCCCGCCAGTTCCTCGCCAGCCGCAGCCATGAGCCGGGCCTGACCCTGGCCAGCGCCGGTGTCGCCCTGCAGGCCGTCGACCTGCGCATGGTGGCTGTGCGTGGCGCCCTGCTGCTTTTGTTCTGCGCCTCGCTGCTCAAGCTCTCGGCGCAGAGCTATTCCCCCTTCCTGTACTTCCAGTTCTGAGCGGAGGCCGAGCATGAATCGCCCCATCAAGACCCTGTATGTCGCGCTGTTCGCCCTGCTGCTGTTGCCGGTCAGCCTACTGGCCCTGACCAAGCTCGGCGGCTACAGCATACCGGCGCAGCCGAGCGTGCTCGACGGCGGCCTGGCCAAGAGCATCGAGCGTCACTACGACGAGAACTTCCCGCTCAAGCAGGCCGGCATCAACCTCTGGGCAGCCGTGGAATACCTGGCGTTCGGCGAAGGCCGCAGCGGCCTGGTGATCGGCGAAGACGGCTGGCTGTACTCGGACGAGGAGTTCGATCCGGTGGTCGACGGTCAGCGCCAGCTGCGCGACAACTTGGCGCTGATCCGTGGCGTACAGCGCCAGCTGCAAGAACGCGATATCCAGCTGCTGCTGGCCATCGTCCCGGCCAAGACCCGCCTGTACCCGGAGCACACCGGCAGCCATCGCCCCAGTGCTCTGCAGCGCAGCCTGTACCCGCGCTTTCACCGCGCGGTGCGCAACGCCGGGATCGCCGCGCCGGATCTGCTTGCACCGCTGCAGGCAGCCAAGGACGAAGCACCGATGTTCCTGCGCACCGACACCCACTGGACCCCGGAAGGCGCCGACGTCACTGCCAAAGCGCTGAGCGAAGTGGTGCGCAGCGCCATGCAGTTGCGTGGCGAGCCGCAGCAATTCGTCACCGAAACCGTGGCAACCCGCACGCATCAGGGTGACCTGACGCGCTTCCTGCCGCTGGCGCCGCTGTTCGAAAGCCTTATGCCGCAAGCCGACCGCCTGCAGCAGCGTGAAACCCATGCCGCCGAAGGTGGCGGCGACGACCTGTTCGGCGACAGCGACCTGCCGGTGACGCTGGTCGGCACCAGCTACAGCGCCAACCCGGCCTGGAACTTCGCCGGTGCCCTGCGTGAACACCTGCAGAGCGACCTGGCCAACCACGCCGAGGAAGGCGGTGGCCCGCTGGTGCCGATGCTCAAGTACCTGCAGAGCGACGAGCTGAAGAACAACCCACCACAGCTGGTGATCTGGGAATTCCCCGAGCGTTATCTGCCGATGACCAGCGACTTCACCGATTTCGACCCGCAATGGCTCGCCGCGCTCAAAGACGGCGGCGAGCGCCAGGGGCTGGCTGCTGCCAGCCACTGATTCATCCCCCAAGGAGGACTATCCGATGAACACCACGCAAACCACCCTACGCCGCTTCACTCTGGGCGCCTGCGCCCTGGCTCTGGGCTTCGGCATGCTCCAGGCACAGGCCGATGACGGCGCCCTCTACGGGCCCAAGGCGCCCAAGGGCTCGGCATTCGTCCGCGCCTACAACGCCAGCAGCGCCGAGCTCGACGTCAGCGTCGGCCAGACCCAGCTCAAGCAGATCTCGCCGCTGGGCTCGAGTGATTTCAAGTTCCTCCCGGCCGGCAGCTATCAGGCCCAGGTCGGCAACGCACAGATGGCGGTGGATCTGCAGGCCGCGCGTTACTACACCCTGGTCAGCCAGACCGGCGCCGAACCGCGCCTGGTCGAGGAGCCGCCCTTCACCAGCCGGCAGAAAGCCCTGCTGCGCGTACAGAACCTGACTGACAGCACCCTCAGCCTGAAGACCGCCGACGGCAAGACTGCTGTGGTCGCCGACGTCAAACCCGACGGCCGTGGCGACCGCGAGATCAACCCGGTGAAGGTCGGCCTGGCGCTGTTCGATGGTGAGCGCAAGGTCGCCGACCTCAAGCCGGTGACCCTGGAGCGCGGCGAAGTGGTCAGCCTGTTCGTCACCGGCGGTCAGGGCAAGTTGTCGCCGGTGTGGGTCAAGCGCCCCATCGATGGTTAAGGCAGTGAGTTTCTAGAACAAGGAAAACGGCGGGTACACGTCGCACCGACACGACACGGGCAAACCACTTGATCAATCGCTCAGGAGAGACACAACCATGACCCCCATCATCCTATCCGGTGGCAGCGGCTCGCGACTCTGGCCTCTTTCGCGCAAGCTGTATCCCAAGCAGTTCCTCGCCCTGACCGGTGAGCAGACACTGTTCCAGCAGACACTGCAGCGCCTCTCCATCGAGGGCATGCAGCCGCCAGTGCTGGTGGCCAACCAGGAGCACCGCTTCATCGTGCTCGAGCAATTGGAGCAGATCGACCTGCAGGCACAAATGCTGCTGCTCGAGCCCTTCGGCCGCAACACCGCCCCGGCCGTGGCCATGGCCGCCCTGCAATTGGTCGCCGAAGGTCGTGACGAACTGATGCTGGTACTGCCGGCCGATCACGTACTGGACGACCAGCAGGCCTTCCGCCAGGCCCTGGCGCTGGCCACCGTGGCCGCTGAAAAAGGCGAAATGGTCCTGTTCGGCGTGCCGGCCGACCGTCCGGAAACCGGTTACGGCTACATCCGCGGTCAGGCCGACGGCGCCCTGCCTGACGGTGTGGCGCGCGTCGCCAACTTCGTCGAAAAACCCGACGCCCAGCGCGCCACCGAGTATGTGAAGAGCGGCGACTACTACTGGAACAGCGGCATGTTTCTGTTCCGCGCCAGCCGCTTCCTCGAGGAGCTCAAGCACCACGACGTGGATATCTACGACACCTGCCTGCTGGCCCTGGAACGCAGCAAGCGTGAAGGCACGCAGATCGCCATCGACCCGGCCACCTTCGCCTGCTGCCCGGACAACTCCATCGACTACGCCGTGATGGAGAAGACCAGCCGCGCCTGCGTGGTACCGCTGGCCGCCGGCTGGAACGACGTGGGCAGCTGGTCGTCGATCTGGGAAGTGCACGACAAGGACGAAGCCGGCAACGTGACCAAGGGCGACGTGGTGATCGAGGACAGCCGCAACTGCCTGATCCACGGCAATGGCAAGCTGGTCTCGGTGCTGGGCCTGGACGATATCGTCGTGGTGGAAACCAAGGACGCCATGATGGTGGCGCACAAGGACCGTGTGCAGGACGTCAAGAAGCTGGTGAGCAAGCTCGACGCACAAGGCCGCTGCGAGACCCAGAACCACTGCGAGGTGTACCGCCCGTGGGGCTCGTACGACTCGGTGGACATGGGTGGCCGCTTCCAGGTCAAGCACATCACCGTCAAGCCGGGCGCGCAGCTCTCCTTGCAGATGCACCACCACCGTGCCGAGCACTGGATCGTGGTGTCCGGCACGGCCAAGGTGACCTGCGACGACCGTGAGTTCCTGCTCACCGAGAACCAGTCCACCTACATCCCGATGACCTCGGTGCACCGCCTCTCCAACCCGGGCAAGATCCCGCTGGAGATCATCGAGGTGCAGTCCGGCACCTACCTCGGCGAGGACGATATCGAACGTCTGGAAGACGTGTACGGTCGTAGCGATGCAGTAGCCGCTGGAGCCACACACTGAGCTGTTCGTAGCCCGGATGTAATCCCCGGATTGCATCCGGGCTACGCCCCTCCCACCGCTCATGTCCGCTCCAAGCCTGTCACACCCTGCGACAGCCCACGCGGTTACCCTGACAAAGCACCTTGTGTAGGATGAGCGCAGACTTCGCAAAAAGGCTGCCCTCATGCTGTTCGGTGTCGTACTCGTCATCACCTGGCTGATTCTGCTGATCCGCTACCCGACCAAGGCGCTACCGGTGTCGATGGCCGCGCTGGTCGGTCTCGGCCTGGTGGCCACCTGGGTGATCTGGCAGGAAAGCCGCGACGAGCGCTACCTGGCCCATCTCGAACTGCGCCTGAGCTACGACCCGCAGCGCTGCCCTGCTGACCGCCCGCTGGCCATCGACCTGAAGAACGGCAGCGACGCCGCCTTGCTGGAACTGCGCTGGGAAGTCGCTGCCTACCGCCCAGGCAATGCCACCAACCTGGCCCAGCGCCTTTACGAATCGCCGCGCTACAGCGGCCCCGGTGAACTGCTGCCGGGCGCCAGCTGGAGCGACTGCATGCCCCTGCCCGACCTGCGCAGCGGCTATCGCCCGGCTACGCTGGAGTTTCGCGCCGAGCGCCTGCAAGGCAAGTTCATACGCTGATAACTGCTGCACGCCGAACGCAGCCTCGTAGCCCGGATGCAATCCGGGGATGCTGCCTATGGCGGTTCCCGGATTGCATCCGGGCTACGGTATTAAGCGCGCAGGGCGGACTCAGGAGCCTAGGCGAACAGTCCGCCATCACCTCAAGCCAAGCCTGCTAAGCTGCAGCCCCATTCGCGTCCCAGGGAGTCCCGCGCATGCCCCAACCCAGCGTCCTTATCACCGGCTGCTCCAGCGGCATCGGCCGTGCCCTGGCCGACGCCTTCAAGGCGGGTGGCTACGCCGTCTGGGCCACGGCGCGCAAGGAGAATGACCTCACTGCACTCGAGCAGGCCGGGTTCAACGCGGTGCAGCTCGACGTCAACGATGGCCAAGCGCTGCAACAGCTGAGCGCTCGCCTGAGCGAGAAGATCGGCGGCCTCGATGTGCTGATCAACAATGCGGGTTACGGCGCCATGGGCCCGCTGCTCGACGGTGGCGTGGAAGCCATGCAGCGGCAGTTCGAAACCAATGTTTTCTCCATCGTCGGCGTGACCCGCGCGTTCTTCCCGCTGCTGCGTCGCAGCCGTGGCCTGGTGGTGAATATCGGCAGCGTTTCCTCGGTACTGGTGACGCCCTTCGCCGGTGCCTACTGCGCCTCCAAGGCTGCCGTGCATGCATTGAGCGACGCGCTGCGCATGGAGCTGGCGCCCTTCTCCATCGAGGTGATGGAAGTGCAGCCCGGCGCCATCGCCTCCAGCTTCGGCGCCAACGCCAGCCAGCAAGCCGAGGCGCTGATCCGTGAGGATTCACCCTGGTGGCCGCTGCGCGAGGGCATCCGCGCCCGCGCCAATGCCTCGCAGGACAACCCGACCCCGGCCAGCGAGTTTGCTGCGCAACTGCTGGCCGCCGTACAGCGTGACAAGCGCCCGCGCCTGCTGCGCCTGGGTAATGGCAGCCGCGCCCTGCCATTGCTCGCCACGCTGCTGCCCAAAGCCCTGTTGCAGCGGGTACTGAGCAAACGCTTCGGCCTGGTGCAGAGCCTGTGAGCCAGAACCTGCAACTGCGCTACTACGCGGCTGCAGGGATAGTCGCGGCCATCATGCTGAACCTGCTGCTACGCACCTTCGTGCGCCTCGGCGGCGTGTTCACCACATTGCTGATTGCCGCCGCCATCGCGGCCGGTTTGGCGCTGGTGTTTCACTGGCGCCAGGGTCGCGCGCCCAGCAGCACTGAGCGCTGGCGTTTCACCCTGCTCTATGGCGGCGTGCTCGGGCTGCTCTATCTCGGCCTGCTGGGCATGATGGTCCTTCAAGACACGCCCAGCCCCATGGGCCTGTTTCTCTTCAGCCTGCATTACCTGTGCTACCCAGTACTGGCCTGGCTGGCGTTTTCGCCACGCCATGGCCGCTGATTTTTCGTCAGGATGACTCCGCCATGCTGCACACCCTCGCCGTCGCCAACTACCGCTCGATCAACAGCCTGATCCTGCCGCTGGGCCGGCTCAACCTGATCACCGGTGCCAACGGCAGCGGCAAGTCCAACCTCTACCGCGCGCTGCGCCTGCTAGCGGAAACCGCGCAAGGTGGCGTGGTCAACGCGCTGGCGCGCGAAGGCGGGCTGGAGTCGAGTTTCTGGGCCGGGCCGGAAAAAATTTCCCGGCGTATGCGCAGCGGCGAGGTGCCCGTGCAGGGTGGCCCACGACAGAACGTGATGCGTTTACGTCTGGGGTTTGCCGGTGATGATTTCGGCTATGCCATCGCCCTTGGCCTGCCCGAGCCAAGCAGTTCGGCCTTCGCCCTCGACCCGGAGATCAAGCGCGAATGCATCTGGGCTGGCGCCAGCTACCGCCCTGCCTCGCTGCTGGTGGATCGCGCCGGGCCCATGGTGCGCATGCGTGAAGGTCGCAGCTGGCAGGTACTGGCCCAGCACGTGCCGAACTACGACAGCCTGTTCGACCAGATCGGCAACGATCCGAATTGCCCGGAAGTTTTCCAGCTACGCGAAACCATTCGCCGCTGGCGCTTCTACGATCACTTTCGCAGTGATGCCGAGGCGCCGGCGCGCCAGCCGCAACTGGGCACGCGCACACCGGTGCTGCATCACGATGGCCGCGACCTGGCCGCCGCCCTGCAGACCATCCGCGAGATCGGCGACCGCGCGGCGCTGGACGCAGCTATCGACGACGCTTTCCCCGGCAGCCGCCTGCATATCGATTTTCAGGCCGGCGGGCGCTTCGCCGTAGAGCTGCGCCAGGAAGGTTTGCTGCGCCCCTTGAGCGCTGCCGAGCTGTCCGACGGTACGTTGCGCTACCTGCTGCTGGTCGCCGCCCTGCTCACGCCGCGACCGCCCTCATTGATGGTGCTCAACGAGCCGGAAACCAGCCTGCACCCGGATCTTTTGCCGGCACTCGGTCGCCTGATCATCGCTGCCTCGAAGCAGACCCAGGTATGGGTCGTCTCCCACGCCAGCCGCCTGATCGCCACGCTCAAGGAAAGCCCCGACTGCAACACCCTGGAGCTGGACAAACAGCTCGGTCAGACCTGCATCCGCGGCCAGGGCATGCTCGACGAGCCGCCCTGGCATTGGCCGGATTAAGACGTCCGTAGGGTGCACCGCGCGCACCGGCTTCTGATCGCTATCAGCTACGGTCCAGCAAAGCGCGGTGCGCACAGCGCACCCTACGTGTTCTCACAGCCCGTCGAGATAGCGCTCAACATCCAGCGCCGCCATGCAGCCTGCACCGGCCGAAGTGATCGCCTGGCGATAGACCGAGTCGGCCACGTCACCGGCAGCGAACACGCCAGGAATGCTGGTCGCGGTGGCATTGCCCTCGCGCCCGCCATTGACCACCAGATAACCATCCTTCAGCGCCAGCTGGCCTTCGAACAGGCTGGTATTGGGCGTGTGACCGATGGCAACGAACAGGCCATCCACCTTCAGCTCGCGATAGGCACCGCCGTATTGCTTGAGGCGTACGCCGGTAACGCCGCTGGCATCGCCCAGCACCTCATCCACCTCCGCATTGAGTTGCAGCTCGATCTTGCCCTCGGCAATGCGCGCGTGCAGCTTGTCCTGCAGGATTTTCTCGGCACGGAAGGTCTCGCGGCGATGGACCAGCGTGACCTTGCTGGCGATGTTGGCCAGGTACAGCGCCTCTTCCACGGCCGTATTGCCGCCACCGACCACCGCGACCTCGCGACCGCGATAGAAGAAGCCGTCACAGGTCGCGCACGCCGAAACGCCGCGCCCCATGAACGCCTCCTCACTGGGCAGCCCCAGGTAACGCGCACTGGCACCGGTAGCGATGATCAGCGCGTCGCAGCTATAGGTGCCGCTGTCGCCGACCAGGGTGAATGGCTTACCGGCCAGATCCACGGCGTTGATATGGTCGAAAACGATCTCGGTCTCGAAGCGCTCGGCATGCTCCTGCATGCGCTGCATCAGCGCCGGGCCGGTCAGGCCATGCGGGTCACCCGGCCAGTTGTCCACTTCGGTGGTGGTGGTCAGTTGGCCACCGGCCTGGATACCAGTGATCAGCAGCGGTTTCAGATTGGCGCGGGCGGCATAGACGGCAGCGCTATAACCGGCAGGGCCGGAACCCAGAATGATGACGCGGGCATGACGAACGGCAGACATCGCTAACTCCTTGCAAGCCCACAGGGCCGGCAGGCCAGAATAAAAAGGGACTCTCGAAGCACTAGGGGAAGGCTTGGAATGTTGAGAGCCCCGCAAAAGGGAAACTGGGGGCAAGGCTATCGAGGCGACTGGCGAAGCGGAAATATCCATTGCCAATTCCGCGAATAGAGTCCGCCTATGGCCCTCGGGGTGAATTGCCCCATGACTGAACTTTCACCGCGCAGGCAAAGTCGGTATGGTCGCGCGCATCAACCACTCAGGAGACCGCCATGCCCGCCGCTCCCGTCCTGTCCGGCCCGCAATACCTGCGAGAAGGCCTGAGGCTGGTACTCAGTCCCGGCCTGCGCCTGTTCGTATTGCTGCCGCTGGCGATCAATCTGATCCTGTTCGTCAGCATGATCAGCTTTGCCGTGCAGCAGTTCAGCGGCTGGGTCGATACCTTCATGCCTTCCCTGCCGAACTGGCTGAGCTTTTTGCAGTACATCCTCTGGCCACTGTTCGTGGTGCTGGTGCTGCTGATGGTGTTCTTCACCTTCACCCTGCTGGCCAACATCATCGCCGCACCGTTCAACGGTTTTCTCGCGGAGAAGGTCGAAGTAGTAGCGCGCGGTGAAGATCATTTCCCGCCGTTCAGCTGGGCCGAACTGGCAGCCATGGTGCCGCGTACCATGGGTCGCGAAATGCGCAAGCTGGGTTACTTTCTGCCACGCGCCATCGGCCTGCTGATCCTCAGCTTCATCCCGGTAGTCAATCTGGTCGCCGCGCCGCTGTGGCTGCTGTTCGGCGTGTGGATGATGGCCGTGCAGTACATCGACTACCCGGCGGACAACAACAAGATGAGCTGGCAGGACATGCTCGCCTGGTTGCGCGAGAAGCGCTGGCAGAGCCTGAGCTTCGGCGGTATCACCTACGCCGCACTGCTGGTGCCGGGGCTGAATATCCTGATGATGCCAGCTGCCGTGGCTGGGGCGACCTTGTTCTGGGTACGCGAGCGCAGCTAACCGTCCATCACAAAAGCGCAAACAAACCGTCACAGTCATTACATGGCACAGGCAGAGACTGCGTATATGAACGCACCGTCTCTACATATCGCGCTGATCAGCGAAACCTTCCCGCCGGAAATCAACGGCGTGGCCAATACCCTCGGCCGCCTGGTCGACGGCCTGCGTGGCCGTGGCCATCGCGTGCAACTGATACGGCCACGCCAGGAGGTCGATCAGGAGCAGGACGCCGGCAATGACCTGCTGCTCACTCGCGGCTGGCCGCTGCCCGGCTACCCCGGCCTGCAATGGGGTCAGTCATCCCTGCACAAGCTGCTCAGGCGCTGGCAACGGCAACGCCCGGATGTGCTCTATATCGCCACCGAAGGCCCGCTTGGCCTGTCCGCCTTGCGCGCGGCCAGGCGCCTGGCGATCCCAGTGGTCAGCGGTTTTCACACCAACTTCCAGCAGTACACCGGGCACTACGGCATCGGCCTGCTGACCCGGGCGATGACCAACTACCTGCGCTGGTTCCACAACCGCACGCAGCTGACGCTGGTGCCGAGCATCGGCCAGAAGGTCGACCTCGAACGCCGCGACTTCGAACGCCTGGCCCTGCTCGCCCGTGGCGTCGACAGCCAGCTGTTCCACCCACGCCGACGCTGCGACGCCCTGCGCGAAAGCTGGGGCCTGGGGCCGGATGACCTGGCCGTGCTGCATGTCGGGCGCCTGGCGGCAGAGAAGAACCTTGGCCTGCTGGTAAAAGCCTTCCACGCCCTGCAGATGGCTCATCCGCAGCGCCGTATGCGCCTGATTTTGGTCGGCGACGGGCCGCTGCACGCCAACCTGCAGACGCAACTACAAGACGCGCTGTTCTGCGGCCTGCAGCGCGGTGAAACGCTGGCCACGCACTACGCTTCGGGCGATCTGTTCCTGTTCCCCAGCCTCTCGGAAACCTTCGGCAACGTGGTGCTGGAAGCCCTGGCATCGAGTCTTGGCGTGGTGGCATTCGACCAGGCGGCGGCCGCCCAGCATATTTATCACGGCCACAATGGCATGCTCGCTCGCCCTGGCGACGAAGCCGGTTTCTGCGAAGCCGCCTGCGAGCTGTTGGAAGATGCAGAGGTGCTGCGGCGCATCCGCCTCAATGCCCGCCGACATGCCAGCCACCTCAGCTGGGACGGCATCGTCGCGCTGTTCGAACAGCACCTGCGCAGCGCCATGCAGCCAGCGCACCTCTGCGTCAGCACGGAGCTTGCCCGTAGGGCGGGTGAAACCCGCCACTGAGACAATCTGGCGGGTTGCACCCGCCCTACGTGATCACATCCACTCAAAACATGCAGATGTAAAAAAGCCCCGATGTGCCGGGGCTGAAAACGGGGCGCCGGATCGCGGCGCCCGCTAGAAACGGACTCAGACCAGCGTGGTCAGCGCATCACGGCTGAACGGCAGGATGTCCTGTTCGCGGCCTTCGCGCACCTTCAGTGCCCAATCCGGGTCGACCAGCAGCGCGCGGCCCACGGCGACCAGGTCGAACTCCTCCTTGTTCAGGCGCTCGAGTAGATTCTCGAGACTGGCCGGCTCGGCCACCTTGTCGGTCTTGACCATGAACTGCAGGAACTCGCCATCCAGGCCGACACTGCCGACAGTGATGGTCGGCTTGCCAGTGAGCTTGCGCGTCCAGCCGGCCAGGTTGAGGTCGCTGCCTTCGAACTCCGGCTCCCAGAAGCGGCGGGTCGAGCAATGGAAGATGTCCACGCCGGCATCGGACAGCGGCTTGAGGAAGGCCTCCAACTGCTCCGGAGTCTGCACCAGGCGCGCGCTGTAGTCCTGCTGCTTCCACTGCGAGAACCGCAGGATGATCGGGAAGTCCGGGCCGACCGCCGCACGCACGGCCTGGATCAGCTCGATGGCGAAACGCGAACGCGCCGCCAGGTCACCACCGTACTGGTCGGTGCGCTGGTTGCTGCCTTCCCAGAAAAACTGGTCGATCAGGTAACCGTGGGCGCCGTGGATCTCCACGCCGTCCATGCCGATGGCCTTGGCGTCGCGTGCAGCCTGGGCGAAGGCAGCGATCACTTCATCGATATCGGCCTGGGTCATGCCATGCACAACCACCTGGCCATCCTTGACCTTCTCCATCGGGCCATAACCCGGCACGCTGGCATCCGGTTCGGTGCCCAACTTGCGCACGTTCCCCACGTGCCAGAGCTGCGGAACGATCTTGCCGCCTTCGGCATGCACCGCGTCGACCACCTGCTTCCAGCCGGCCAGGGCGTCTTCGCCGTAGAAACGCGGCACGTTCGGGTAGCCGTTGGCCGCCTTGTGGCCGACGGTGGTGCCTTCGGTGACGATCAGGCCCACGCCCGCAGCCGCGCGGCGACGGTAATACTCGATGACCTTGGCGTTGGGTACGCCACCGGGCGAGAAGGAGCGGGTCATCGGCGCCATGACCACACGGGTCGGCAGCTCCAGGTTACCGAGGCGGAACGGGGCGAACAGTGCTTGAACGGGAGCGCTCATCATCTTTCCTCTGGGGTTGAACGGTAATCAGGCCTGCAGCAAACGCTCCAGGCGGTTGACGAAAGCTTCCAGCGGCTGCAGGTTGCGGCCCACCTTGAGCCGCGCCAGCACACCCTGCCAGGCGTCGCTGATAAAGGTGGCGAGGTTGCTGCAGTCCTCGTCGGCGGGCAGTTCTCCGACGGCCTGCGCCTGCTCCAGGCAGTCGCGCAGGATGTCCACCGAGGCCTGCTGGATGGCCGCGACCTCGGTGCCGATCGCCGGCAGCATCTCACTCATCTCGAAACTCAGGCTGCCGATGAAGCAGTGGTACTGCGGCGTGTCCTGGCGGGCGAAGTGCGCCAGCAGGTCGCGGTAGTAAGCAAGGATGCGCGCCCGCGGGCTCAGCGCGGCATTGCTCAACGCCTGGGCGTAACGCTCCAGACGCGGGCGATAGATGAAGGCCAGCGCCTGCAGGGCGAAGTCTTCCTTGCTGGCGAAGTAGTGATAGAAGCTGCCCTTGGGAATCCCGGCCGCCTGGACGATCTCCAGCACACCGGTGCCGTGGTAGCCGCGCCGGGTCATCACCGCCGAGCCTTTGCTGAGGATCAGGTCGCGCTTGTCGAGTCGAATGCTGTTCATGGCGCCGAGCATATGACCGGTCGTCTCGCTCGCGACAGCACTATTGATATTGGTGATTAAGGGTTAAAAAACCCAAGACGAATGCCCACGACAGAACAGGTAGGAGCGAGCTCTGCTCGCGAAGCCTTTGGGTTACAGGGTTCGCGAGCAGAGCTCGCTCCAACAGATCAGGACTGCAGCCAGATCAGCGAAGCAAAACGCCCGGTGCGGGCACTGCGGCGATAGGAGTAGAAACGCGGGTCGGTGTAGGTGCACAGCCCACCGCCGCTGACCGCGGTCACGCCGATGGCGGCCAGGCGAATGCGCGCCAGTTGGTAGATATCAGCCATGAACTTGCCAGCGTTGGCGCCGGGCACAAACGCCGCAGCAGCCTCGGCATGCTGTTGCACGAAGGCCTCCCGCACTTCAGCCCCCACCTCGAACGCAGCCGGGCCGATGGCCGGGCCGAGCCAGACCAGCAGCTCCTGCGGTGCAACGTTCAGCGCCTTGACGGTCGCCTCCAGCACACCACCGGCCAACCCGCGCCAACCGGCATGGGCCGCTGCCACGCGGGTACCGACGCGGTCGCAGAACAGAGCCGGCAAGCAATCGGCGGTCATCGCCGTGCAGGCGATACCAGGGGTGGCCGTCCAGTTGCCATCGGCTTCGATCACCACAGCCGGATCGGCTTTAGCCACCACGATGCCATGCACCTGGCGCAACCAGGCGGGTTGGCACCCCAGGGCATCGACCAGATGCTGACGGTTGCTTGCCACCGCAATCGGGTCGTCCTCGACATGATCGCCCAGGTTGAAGGTATCGAACGGCGCCGCGCTGACGCCGCCACTACGGGTGGTAACGCAGGCACGCACGTTGGCCGGCGCGGGCCAGTCGGGCGTCAGCCAGTCGTGAACACTCATCCGACGAAGGCCTCGCGATCCTGACGCAACAGGGTCAGCAGCCAGACCAGATCATCCGGCAGCGCCGATTCCCACTTCATGCGCTTGCCGGTAGCCGGGTGATCCAACTCGAGGAAGCGCGCATGCAGGGCCTGACGCGGGAATTCCTTGAGACTCTGCACCAGGGTCGGGCTGGCGGCTGGCGGAATGCGGAAACGCCCGGCATAGACCGGATCGCCCACCAGCGGATAGCCAACATGGCTCATGTGCACACGAATCTGGTGCGTGCGCCCGGTTTCCAGCTTGACCCGAACATGAGTGTGCGAACGGTAGCGCTCGAGCACGCGGTAGTGACTGATCGCCGGCTTGCCGCCATCGGTCACCGCCATGCGCTGGCGCTGGCTAGAGCTGCGGCCAATCGGCGCATCGATGGTGCCGCCGGCGGTGATCATGCCGATGCAGATGCATTCATAGATGCGGCTGACGGTACGCTTCTGCAGTTGCTCGACCAGGTTGGTCTGCGCCTGCAGGGTCTTGGCCACCACCATCAGGCCGGTGGTGTCCTTGTCCAGACGATGGACGATACCGGCACGCGGCACATTGACGATATCCGGTACGTGGTGCAGCAACGCGTTGAGCAGGGTGCCGTCGGCATGCCCGGCAGCCGGATGCACCACCAGCCCCGCTGGCTTGTCGATCACCAGCAGGTGTTCGTCTTCGTAGACGATGTTCAGTTCGATGTCCTGTGCGACCCACTCGCCCTGCGCTTCCTGCTCGGCATCGAGCACCAGGGTCGAGCCGGCATGCACGGTGTCGCGCGGGCGTGCCACGGTGCCATCGACGGTCAGGCGACCTTCCTTGATCCAGGTAGAAAGGCGCGAACGGGAGTACTCGCCAAACAGCTGCGCAGCCACCTGGTCGAGGCGTTGACCGCCCTGTTCAAAGGGGACGATGGCCTGGAGTTGAATCAGCTGCTTGTTTATAGAAGTCATCTTCGGCAACGGCGGGAGCCTGGCCTTTGGTTTCGGCGACAGGCTTGTGGTTAAATACGGCGTCTTTGCCCCAGGGTTTTCCGGGGGCGCTCATCATAACAGGACGGCCGCGCGGCCGTCACAGGGACGCAAGCCGCCATGCAAGTGAAACACCTGCTGCTGATCGCCATCCTCGCCCTTACCGCCGCCTGCTCCTCCAAGCAGCCGGAGGTCGATGAAAACCTCAGCGAGGTGGAGCTGTACCAGCAGGCCCAGGCCGACCTGGACAACCGCAGCTACACCCAGGCCATCGCCAAACTGAAGGCGCTGGAGTCGCGCTATCCGTTCGGACGCTACGCCGAGCAGGCGCAGCTGGAGCTGATCTACGCCTACTACAAGAATGCCGAGCCGGAGGCCGCCAAGTCATCCGCCGAGCGCTTCATTCGCCTGCACCCGCAGCACGCCAACGTCGACTACGCCTACTACCTCAAGGGCCTGGCCTCGTTCGACCAGGACCGTGGCCTGCTGGCGCGCTTCCTGCCGCTGGACATGACCAAGCGCGACCCCGGCGCCGCGCGCGACTCCTACAACGAGTTCGCCCAGCTCACCAGCCGCTACCCGACCAGCCGCTACGCCCCGGACGCCAAGCAGCGCATGATCTACCTGCGCAACCTGCTGGCCGCCTACGAAGTGCACGTTGGCCACTATTACCTGACCCGCCAGGCCTACGTCGCCGCCGCCAACCGTGGTCGCTACGTGGTGGAGAACTTCCAGGAAACCCCGTCGGTCGGCGATGGCCTGGCGATCATGACCGAGGCTTATCAGCGTCTGTCCCTGGACGACCTGGCTGCCACCAGCCTGGAAACCCTCAAGCTCAACTACCCTGACCACCCGAGCCTGGAAAGCGGCCAGTTCGTACCGCTCGAAGAGGAAGCCGACAACCGCTCCTGGCTGGCCAAGGCCACCCTGGGCCTGATCGAAACCGACACGCCGCTGCCGCCGGGCGAAACCCGCGCCAGCCAGGACGTGGTTCGTCAGTACGAGGAAGCCGAGCAGCAGATACCGCGCGAACTGCAGCAGGACGCCAAGACCGGCGAAACCGCCAAGAAGCGTTCGATCTGGAGCTACCTGACCTTCGGTCTGTTCGACTGAGCGATGCGTGATTGAACAAGGGAGGCTTCGGCCTAATGCTGATCAGTTAAGCGCTGACTGCCTACGATGAGTCTCCTCGCCCCTCTGGCGAGCCATGTTCGGAGAGGGGTAAATGGCCGTTTCGCGGTATTTCGGCCCTCTCCCCCAGCCCCTCTCCCGTAAACGGGAGAGGGGAGCCAAACGCGTACAGCCTTAACTGACTGGCATTAGCTTCGGCCTCCCTTTTTATTGCCCCGGAAACAGCGCACAGCTTGCCACCGCCCCCCTGTGCCGCGGACTTCACCTTGGCTAAACTGCCACCCTCAACCAAACAAAAGAGTGCACCATGGGTCTGTTTCGCTTGCTGTTCTGGATCGCCATCATTTTCGCCGCGATCTGGGTTTGGCGCCGCTATATAAGCGCCCCCAAGCGCCCCAGCCAAGCGCAGCGCGAAGATGAACCAGCGCCCATGGTTCGCTGCGCGCACTGTGGCGTGCACATCCCCAAGGCCCAGGCGCTGAGCCAGGATCAGCAGTGGTACTGCAGCCAGGCCCACCTCGAACAAGGCCCGCACACCGGTGACCGCTGACACCAGCGTACAGAACAGCACACAAGGGCAGCGCATCCTCAGGCTCTATCACTTCTATCGCCTGACCATCGGCCTGGCGCTGATCCTGCTGATCTCCAGCAACCTCGACGAGCAGTTGCTGGATGTCGTGCATATCGAGCTGTTTCGCACCGGCAGCTGGGTTTACCTGATCCTCAACATCTTCATCGCCGTACTGGTGCAGAAACCCAAGCACCTGATGCAGCTGTTCAGCCTGGCGCTGGTCGATGTGATCTTTCTCTCGGCCCTGTTCTATGCAGCGGGCGGCACGCCCAGCGGCATCGGCAACCTGCTGGTGGTCGCCGTAGCGATCGCCAACATTCTGCTGCGCGGCCGCGTTGGCCTGTTGATCGCCGCCATCGCCGCGATAGCACTGATCTACCTGACCTTCTACCTCAGCCTCAGCCGCCCGGCTGCCGCTGCACAGTACGTGCAGGCCGGTGCGCTCGGCGCGCTGTGTTTTGCCGGCGCGCTGTTCATCCAGGGCATCACTCGACGCCTGCAGGTCAGCGAGAACCTGGCCGAACAACGCGCGACCGACGTTGCCAACCTCGAAGAACTCAATGCGCAAATCCTGCAACGCATGCGCACCGGCATACTGGTGCTCGACACCCAACACCGAGTGCTGCTGGCCAACCAGGGGGCAACGCAGTTGCTCGGGCGCGGTGAGTTGACCGGAAAGATCATCGACCCGCATTGCCCCGAGCTGGTCAAACGCCTGCAGCAGTGGCTGCACAACCCGACCCTGCGCCCTGACAGCCTGCAGGCGCAGGTCGATGGCCCGGTACTGCAGCCCAGCTTCATCTCCCTGCAACGCGGTGACCAGCAGCACACCCTGGTGTTTCTCGACGACATCTCGCAGATCGCCCAGCAGGCGCAACAGCTCAAGCTGGCCTCGCTCGGCCGCCTGACCGCCGGTATCGCTCACGAAATTCGCAACCCGCTCGGCGCCATCAGCCATGCCGCGCAATTGCTGCAGGAGTCGGAGGATCTGCACGGCCCGGATCAGCGCCTGGCGCAGATCATTCAGGATCACTCCAAGCGCATGAACCTGGTGATCGAGAACGTTCTGCAACTGTCACGCAGGCGCCAGGCCGAACCGCAACTGCTCGACCTGAAGTACTGGCTACACCGCTTCGCCAGCGAGTTTCGCAGCTCGGCACCGGCTGACCGGCAGATCCACCTGGAGACCCAGGGCGGCAGCCTGCAGACACGCATGGACCCGCACCAGTTGACCCAGGTGCTGACCAATCTCGTCCAGAACGGCCTGCGCTACAGCGCCCAGAAGCACCGGCTCGGCCAGGTCTGGCTGCGCCTGTTCCGCGATGCGGAAAGCGACCTGCCGGTACTGCAGATTCTCGACGACGGCCCCGGCGTGCCGCCCGAGCAGGAACCGCACATCTTCGAGCCCTTCTACACTACCGAGAACAAAGGCACCGGCCTCGGCCTGTATATCTCCCGTGAGCTGTGCCAGAGCAACCAGGCTCGCCTCGACTATAAACCTCGTGAAGGTGGCGGCAGTTGCTTTCGCATCACCTTCGCCCATCCGCGCAAACTGAGCTGAACATGAACCGTCAGAGAGCCCTGATCGTCGACGACGAACCCGATATCCGTGAGCTGCTGGAAATCACCCTCGGACGCATGAAGCTGGACACCCGCAGCGCGCGCAACGTCAAGGAAGCGCGTGAATGGCTGGCGCGCGAGCCATTCGATCTGTGCCTGACCGATATGCGCCTGCCCGATGGCACCGGCCTGGATCTGGTGCAGCACATTCAACAACGTCATCCACAGGTACCCGTGGCGATGATCACCGCCTACGGCAGCCTGGACACCGCGATCAACTCGCTGAAGGCCGGCGCCTTCGACTTCCTCACCAAACCGGTGGACCTCGGTCGCCTGCGCGAACTGGTCGCCACGGCCCTGCGCATTCGCGCGCCCGAGGGCGAGGAAACCCCGGTCGACAGCCGCCTGCTCGGCGACTCGCCACCGATGAAAGCGCTGCGCAAGCAGATCCTGAAACTTTCACGCAGCCAGGCGCCGGTCTACATCAGCGGCGAATCTGGCAGCGGCAAGGAACTGGTGGCGCGCCTGATTCACGAGCAGGGGCCGCGCGCCGAACAGCCGTTCGTGCCGGTCAACTGCGGCGCTATTCCCTCGGAGCTGATGGAGAGCGAGTTCTTCGGCCACAAGAAAGGCAGCTTCACCGGCGCCATCGAAGACAAGCAGGGGCTGTTCCAAGCGGCCAATGGCGGCACCCTGTTCCTCGACGAAGTCGCTGACCTGCCGCTGCCGATGCAGGTCAAACTGCTGCGCGCCATCCAGGAAAAGGCCGTGCGCGCCGTCGGTGGCCAGCAGGAAGTGGTGGTGGATGTGCGCATCCTCTGCGCCACCCATAAGGACCTCGCCGCCGAGGTCGCTGCCGGGCGTTTCCGCCAGGACCTCTACTATCGCCTCAACGTCATCGAACTGCGCGTACCGCCACTACGCGAGCGCCGCGAAGACATCGCACAACTGGCCAATGCGATGCTCGCTCGCCTGGCCGACGGCACCGGCCTTGCCGCTGCCAAACTGCACCCCGATGCCCTGGAAAAGCTCAAGAACTACCGTTTTCCCGGCAACGTGCGCGAGCTGGAGAACATGCTCGAACGCGCCTATACCCTGTGCGAAGACGATCAGATCACGCCAAGCGACCTGCGCCTGGCCGATGCCAGCAGCCCTGGCAACGAAGGCGGCGAAACCAGCCTGGCGCAGATCGACAACCTCGAGGACTACCTCGAGGACATCGAACGCAAACTGATCATGCAGGCACTGGAAGAAACCCGCTGGAACCGCACGGCGGCGGCGCAACGCCTGGGCCTGACCTTCCGCTCGATGCGCTACCGCCTGAAGAAGCTGGGTATCGACTGAACCCCGAGATCACGCTTGTGTAGGAGCCGGCTTGCCGGCGATCAAGACAGCCTGCGTCACAGTTGACGAGCCACTAGTGCAACCGCCCCGCCGGCGCATAAGGCGCCGGATCGATGATCGGCTCACGCCCCAGCATCAGATCAGCCAGCAACTGACAGGAGGCTGGCGCCAGCACCAACCCATTGCGGAAATGCCCGCAGTTCAGCCATAACCCCGGGTGCTCAGGCAGCTCGCCGATGAACGGAATGCCCTCGGGCGAACCGGGCCGCAAACCGGCCCAATGCCCCACCACTTCGGCATCCTTGAGTGTAGGCAACAGCTCTTGGGCCGAGGCCTTGAGGCTTTCCAGCGCATTATCGGTCGGCGTCTTGTCGAAACCGGCGTATTCCAGCGTGCTGCCAATCAGGATATGGCCATCACGCCGCGGGATCGCATAGCGCCCCTTGGCCAGCACCATACTCGGCAGAAAATCCTCGGCGCACTTGTAGAGAATCATCTGCCCTTTCACTGGCTCGACCGGCAACTCCAGCCCAAGCGTCTTGAGCAACTCACCACTCCAGGCGCCGGCAGCCAACACCACGCGCTCGGCACGAATCTCGCCGGCAGCCGTGGTCACACCGCAGATCCGCTCACCCTCCTGAATAAAGCCGGTAACCGGACAATGCTCACGCAGCTCGACGTTGGGCATGGCCGCCAAAGCCGCCCGCAGCGCTTTGACCAACCGGGGATTACGCACATTGGCCACACCCGGCATATGAATGGCGCGCTTGAAACCACCACCCAGAACAGGCACCTGCTGATACGCCTCAGCGATATCCACCTCAAACAACTCGCGCCCCTGACGCCGAGCCCAGGCCAACGCCTCGGCTTCATCATCCAGATCCAGCCAATACAACCCGGTGACATGCACCTCGGGATCGACACCCGTCTGCGCCAACAGACGCTGCCCCAGACCCGGATAGAAATCCTGCGACCAATGCGCCAACGCCGTCACCGCCGCGCTGTAACGCCAGGGATAGAGCGGCGAAACGATGCCACCGCCGGCCCAGGAGGATTCGCGGCCGACACCGGAGGACTCGATCAGCACCACCGTGATGCCAGTGCGCGCCAACAGCAGGCTAGTCAACAGACCAATAGCACCGCCCCCAACCACAACCACGTTTTTCACCCTATCGACTCCACACTTGCCAGATTAATAGCAGCGGTCTACACCTTTTAAGAGCCAGGAAGGCACTCACCACTGTAGGGACACCGACTATGCGCAACTCGCTGCAAAGAGCTACAACCCTCCCGGAACTCCTAATTACCCTCGCATTGCTGGCATTACTCAGCACCTACGCCATACCAAGCTTCGCCAAGTGGGTTGCCAGCAATAAACAACAAAATCTGCGCGAGAAGCTCCTCCACAGCCTGCAAATGGCAAGAACTCAGGCCGTGCTGAAGAACCGTACCATCGAGTTTTGCGGGTCGGCGGATGCCCTCGACTGTGACGGCAATTGGCACAAAGGTTGGATTCTACGTGTTGCTGCCAGCAAAGAAATCCTGGCTGTCGAACAATTATCCCAAGTCGACTTGCCCCTACGCTGGAAGGGTGCCAGAGATAAGCTTGTATTTCGCAATAACGGCCAAACGCCCCTGAGCAACGGCCGTTTCATTCTCTGTGACGACGACGGCAAACTCTTGTGGCAACTGATCATCAGCCGTCAAGGGCGTGTCCGTCCGGCCACCTCCAAGGAAAACCTGAGCGAAGCCCACCGCTGCATCTAGCCGCAATAAGTCGTGAACTGGCGCAAATATTCCATGCACCACCCGCCGGTCGTCCTGTCACTTGCGCCAGTTATCCCGCGACAGGCGACCCCAACGCTCATATCGGCGAGCATTAGCCTGACATTCATAGTGGAGCTCACCATGTCAGGCCCAGTGATAAGCCGTGGTTTTACCCTGATAGAGCTGATGATCGTTCTGGCGTTGCTGGCCATCGTCTCCTTTATTGCGGTACCGAATTTCATGGACTTCATCGAGCGCAACCGCATACAGACACAGGCACAAGAGCTGCAAGCCTTCCTTTTGTATGCCCGCGGCGAAGCGGTGAGCCGTAACACCAGCATCACGGTGGCCCTGGACAAAGACGACGATGACTTGTGGGTAGCCAAGCGCAGCTCGGGCGAAGTCATCCGCCAGCTCACCCAGAACCCCGAACTGGTGCAGATAGATTCCAGCGTCGACGAAGTACGTTTCAGAAGCAACGGCACCGCAACCGCAGCCAGCTTCGTCGTCTGCAAGGACGGTGATACCGAGCGAGGGTTTTCCCTGCAAATTCAGGCCAGTGGCGCTATTACGCTGAGCCAGGCGGGCAAGAACGCTGACGGCAACGATCTGAACAGCTGCACTCTGTGAGGAAGATGATGACAACCGCAAAAGGCTTCAGCCTGATCGAAGTGCTTATGGCGCTGCTGCTCACCACCATCGGTGTGCTCGGCATGGTCGCACTGCAAGGCCGCAGCATTCAGTACACCCAGGACTCGGTACAACGTAACACTGCGGTGGAACTGGCCAACGACCTGATCGAGATCGTCCGCGCCAACCCTCAACTGATGTTCAATAACGTGCCGCCGACGTTCCCCATGAACAGCGGCATGCGCAGCTCCTCAGCCTTCTACAAGGCCAAGACCGAGGATTTCAGCAACCGCGAAGATTGCGTCGTCAGCGCCACCGAACTCGCGAAAACAGCCATGGAGCAACGCGATTGCTGGGCTGATCGTGTCGAACAAATGCTTCCTGGCGGCAGCGAACTGTTTACCAGCGATATGTACGTCTGCCGCAGTGCCACACCTGGACAATGCAACAACAACCAAGGCTCGATGCTTGAAATTCGCCTGGCCTGGCAAGTTCGTGCAGGCGCTTGCCTGGACGCCAGTGATCCCCAGGCCACCATTTGTACCTACACCGTGCGGGTTCAGCCATGAAGAGCAACCAACGCCAGAACGGCCTATCGATGATCGAGTTGCTGATCAGTCTCGCGATCAGCAGCTTCCTGATCCTCGGCATTACCCAGGTCTACATCGACAACAAGCGCAACCAGGTTTTCCAGCTGAACCAGATGGGTAATCTGGAGGGTAGCCGTTTTGCAGCATTGGTCATTGACCAGTACCTGGGCAAGGCCGGTTATCGGCGCAATCCTGCCACGTTGATCGAAACCAGCTTCCCAAACCGAGCAGCCGGAGGCGACTGTCTAGAGTTCAAGCTGGGGCATACCGCAACAGGCCTGGCCCCTGACGTCGGGGAAGGGTTCTGTATCCGCTACCAACCTCAGGTCAGCGGTGAGCTGGATTGTCAGGGTAGCAGCAGCAGTGTCAATTACACCGAGGCCTTCCCCGATAATCTCTCCGGCGCCGACCAGATCATTCTCGCCTTCAAGTATGAATCTGGCGGTGATACCGATCTGGAGAAGGGGCGATTGCTGTGCAAGAACCTCAACGCAACGGCCCCCCAGTACAGTGAACTCCTGAGTGGCATTGCCGATATCCGCCTTGAATTCGGTGTAGGCAATAACGATGCGCTGGATAAGGAAGTGAGCACTTTCATTTCGCAGAAAGACTGGACAGCCGACTCCGGCGCCATTCGCAGCATTCGCTACAACCTGCTGCTGAGCAGTGGCCCAAGACTGCGCGACAGTGATGACTCTCTAGTACTGAGCACATGGTTGGAGGGCGCCCCTGATGCAAGCAAGACGCGCCTGCAGAACGCTGATAACCGCCGCATCTACCAGATTGCCAGTAGCACGCAAAACCTCAGGAATCTAATGCCATGACAGCTTTCCCTAGCCACCGCCAAAATGGCGCCGTCCTGCTCGTCGCTCTGGTCATGCTTCTGGTGCTGACCCTGCTGGCAGTCAGCAGCATGCGCGGCGTCACCCTGGAAACGCGCATCACCGCTAATCGCGCGCAAAGCGTACAACTGGTCAATGTCGCCGAGGCAGGTCTGCGAGAAGCGGAGTTCCGCTTTTATGGCCCAGGCAACCTGGCCGACAAGCTCAACGCCAACCCCGCCAACTGCAACACGAACAACACGTTGAAAAGCAACGGCCTTAACAAGCCTTGTTTGTTGGAAATTCTTGACACCAAATTACAGGCGTTCGTGGAAGAGCCCCAGGCTATAAACGATAGTTTCCTGGGCGCCAATTCAAAGGACGGCTTGGCCTGGATGCCTTATCGAGGAACGGACCCGGCCAATTCCACCGAGCCCAGCGGCAGCCACACAGCCCAATGGAACAGCATACTGGCCGGGCAAAGCCAGACGGCCGCAGTCAATGCCGAATACGGCATGGCCCTTGAAGGACAGGGTACCTACTTCTACTTGAACAATGCCAAGGCCACGCCGAAAGAAGATCAGGGCGACGGTGTTGCTTACGTACAGTCGAGCCACGCCAATATCTACCTCGGCCTCAATAACTGAGATCAGCCAACATGAACGCCATTCGTGACATTCGCGCCAAGACATTCGCCAGCACCCTGTCCGGCATCGTCCTGCTTAGCGCGGCGAACAGCTATGCCAATGTATCCCAGACACCTCTTAGTCTTACCATCGGCGTGCCGCCAAACATGCTGGTGACGCTGGATGACTCGGGCAGTATGCGCTGGGCTTTCGCCCCCGATAACGTCAACAATACTCATGCAACCCGCCGGGCCAAGTCGAGCGCCTTCAACCCGCTGTACTTCAACCCCAATATCGCCTATCGCGCCCCAATAGTGTTCACCACTGCGGGTCTCGAACAACAGTTGTCCACCAGTTACAGTAACGCGCTTTTGAACGGTTTCAAGAGCACCTACGGCGGCATCGACCTGAGCAACAACTACAGGTTCACCTGGAGTTATGACCTGCGCAGCACCCAGGCAACCGTCTATGGCTACAGGAATACGGACAACCGCCTTGGGGAAAACCCTTCCGCTGACTTCCCCAATTGCTTCGTAACATCATTAAACAACGGCGAAACGAAGACATGCACTAGCGCTGGTACAACAGTCAGCATTAGGCGTAATAACAGTGGTACTGGATGCACCGTTTCAGCAAGCGGCTGGACAAACGGCACCTGTAGTTATAACAGTAGTAATGGACGCTACACCGGCGGCTGGGCACAAGCAGGCGTTCCCGCCTACTACTACACCTACGATGCCACGCTGGCCAGTAACTGCACCACGGCCAATGACGACTGCTACCGCCTGAACTTCGTCAGCGCCGACCAGCAGCAGAACTTCGCCAACTGGTATTCTTTCTATCGCAACCGTGCCCTGGCGACGGTTTCCGCCGCAGCGCTGGCCTTCTATGACCTGTCATCCTCGGTACGCCTAAGCTGGCAAGGTCTGAATAACTGCACCACATTTACCGGCAGTGATACCAGCAACTGCTACAACAACGCATTCAAGGAATACTCACCTACTCACAAGGGCCAGTTGTACGCCTGGCTGCAGAACATCAATTTCAGCTCGGGCACTCCGCTGCCGGCGGCACTCAAACGTGCCGGTGAGTTCTACAGAACAGCCACTCCCTGGCAGAAAAACCCAAACGGTACGGGCAACACTACGCAGAATACCTACGCCTGCCGCGCCAGCTACCACATTCTAATGACCGACGGCATGTGGAGCTCAACCACCGACGCGCCCAGCGGTTTCCGTCACGATGCGGCCACCTTCACGCTGCCGGACGGACGCAATTACAGTGAACGTCGCCCCTATTACGATACGACTGCCGACACCCTGGCCGACCTGGCCATGCATTACTGGGCCACGGACCTCAATCCCAACCTGACCAATCGCATCCCCGCCTACATTCCTTTCAAGAGCGGCGATGCGACCACGGATTACTGGGACCCGCGCAACGACCCGGCCACCTGGCAACACATGACCAACTTCGTCATGGGCCTGGGCCTGACCCAGTCGCTCAATAACGCCAATGTGCCCTGGGCTGGCAGCACCTTTGCCGGTACGGGTTACAGCAACCTTGTGTCCGGCACGGCCAACTGGCCGCCAGTGGCCGCCAGTGGTGATTACAACGCCAACAACGTCTACGATCTGTGGCACGCCGCTATCAACTCACGCGGCGAATTTTTCAGTGTCGACACCCCCGAGGCCATGGTCCAGGCCTTTGACGATATCCTCAAACGCATCGCCGACCGCAAATCGACTGCGGCCCGTCCGGCGATCAACTCTGGCCAAGTAAGTACAGACGAGAACGATGAGGGTAAAGTCATCACCGTTTCGTACCAGACTTCCTACGCCAGCGACGACAACTGGTCGGGTGATGTGAAGCGTTTCGAGAAGTCCTGGAACGCCGTTAACAATGCCTTCGAGACCGCCCAAGTCTGGAGTGCAGAGTCCCAGGTACCGCCGTGGGATAGGCGCAATATCAAGATCGCCGGCGACAGCGACAATGGCTTGGTTTATTTCACCTGGGCCAACGCAGGCTCTGCCAACACCGTAGGCACGCTTGCCTACTGGCTCAATCGCAATCCGGAGAACAGCAACGTCGTCGACGACCGGGCAAAGCAGCGACTGGAGTACCTGCGTGGCAACCGCAGTGGCGAAGGCACCACCTTCCGTCAGCGCAGCGGTGTGCTGGGCGACTTCTATTCTTCCACGCCTGCCGTGGTCAGTGGGGCGCGCTACCTGGTCAACGTGACCAATGCCCTCGAAAAAACCAATACTTACAGCGAGTTCGCCACAGAAGTAGCCAAGCGCACTCCCCGACTCTATGTCGGCGGCAACGACGGCATGCTGCATGCCTTCAATGCGAAAACCGGCGCGGAAGAGTTCGCCTTCATACCGAGCAGCGTATTCAACAAACTGAATAAACTCACAGGCAGTAATTACAGCCATGAATTCTATGTAGATGGCACTCCGGTGGTGGGCGATGTGTTTACTGGTACAGAATGGCGCACCATTCTGGTCGGTACGCTCAAGGCAGGGGGAAAGTCCATTTTCGCCCTCGACATCACGAAGCCCGGCAAAGAAAAACTGCTGTGGGAATTTGACGACAGCAAACTTAGCGAAGCGACCGTTAAGATGGGCTACAGCTTCGCCCAGCCGACGATCGCACGCCTACACACTGGCAAGTGGGCGGTGGTGATCGGCAACGGTTACGAAAGTGAGGGCAATACCAGCGGTAAAGCTGCGCTGTTCATTATCGATGCCTTGGAGGGCAACCTGCTCAAGAGTCTGGAAGTCCAAGGCACTGCTGGCGTTGCCAACGGGCTATCTACCGCCAAGCTTGGTGACTTCAATGCCGACGGTGTGGCCGATTATGCCTATGCAGGTGACTTGCAGGGCAATGTGTGGCGTTTCGATCTTCTGCGCAGCGGCCGCAGTGAAAGCGACCCCTTCACTCGTGAAGATGATGGAGAAACAGCAATTTCCGACTTCAAAGTGGCTTATAGCGGCGCCCCACTGTTCCGCGCCACCTTCGACAATACGCCTCAACCCATCACCTCAGCCCCAAGCCTGGTCCTGCACCCCACCGGCACGGGCTATCTAGTGGTCTTCGGCACTGGCAAGTTCTTCGAAACCGGTGACAAGGAAGGCAACAAGAGCATTGCGCAGTCGGTCTATGGTATCTGGGACAAACAGACCCGGGGCGAGCTAGCCAGCAACCCAGGGATCATCCGCAACAGCCTGCAACAGCAAAGCATAAGCGAGCAGACCACTGTAAGCGCCGCAGACGGCACCACTCGTCAGGGACGCGTTATCAGCAACAATGCTATAGATTGGAGTACGCAGAACGGTTGGTATCTGAACCTCGTGCAAAGCGATGGTGAAATGGTTGTGGAGAACATGTCGCAACTGGGCCGGACGATCTTCATGCAGTCTCTGGTACCCAACGACGATCCGTGCGGCGATGGTGCAGCCAACTGGACCTATGCGCTCAACCCATTCACTGGCGGACGGACCGCTCAGAACTCTTTCGACTACGTGCCGACGGGTGATGCTAAGAGCACCAACATATCTGCCATTCGTCAGGACGGTGAAGGTGGCGGCACCATTTCGCAGAACTCCGACGGCGGCTTCCAGTTCTGCACAGGCCAAACCTGCGCGAATATCTACCCCGACCCGTCCAGCATCGGTCGCCAGACCTGGCGCCGTGTGGAGACTGAGGACTAAACATGAGCAAGCAGTTGAACCGACAGCAGGGCTTCACCCTGATAGAAGTGATGATCGTAGTAGCGATTATCGGCATATTGGCCGCCATCGCGTACCCGAACTACAGCGAATACGTCAAACGCGGTAACCGCAGCGAGGGCCAGGCGTTCCTCAATGACGTCTCGGCACGTCAGGAGCGCTATTTTTCGCAGAACAACGCTTACGTCACCAGTGACGCCGACGTTGGCAAACTCGCGTTGAAGAATGGAAATGCCTCAGAGACCGGCAAATACGAGTTGGCGCTTAGCAAAGTCGACGATGATGGTGGCTATACGCTGACCGCCAATCAGCAGTTCGACGATACCAAGTGCGGTAATCTGACTCTGAACGCCCGCGGAGTAAGGGGCAGCAGCGGAAGCGGCATGAGTACTGCTGACTGCTGGCGTTGACATAACCTGAAAAAACGCCCCGGCTTCTATAGAACCGGGGCGTTTTTATTTTTTGATTCGCTGATGTTATCGAAGCAGGAAAAAGCAGTGCTTACAGTTACGATCACGTCAGTGCACAAGAGACTTAATCGACAATACTCAGAGCGCCTTGACCCGTAACTCTTTGGGCATCGAAAACGTAATGTTCTCTGGTCGCCCATCCAGCTCGGTCTCCCCTAGCGCACCCCAGGCGCGTAGTTGCTCGACCACCCCGCGCACCAGCACTTCCGGCGCGGAAGCACCCGCAGTGATGCCGATACCCTTCACGCCTTCGAACCACTCGTGCTTGAGATCTTCAGCGCCGTCGATCAGGTAGGCCGGAGTGCCCATGCGCTCGGCCAGTTCGCGTAGGCGGTTGGAGTTGGAACTATTCGGGCTGCCGACGACCAGCAGCACGTCGCACTCGCTGGCCAATTGCTTGACCGCATCCTGACGATTCTGCGTGGCATAGCAGATGTCGTCCTTGCGCGGGCCGCCGATGGCCGGGAACTTGCTGCGCAGAGCGTCGATTACCTTGCTGGTGTCATCCATGGACAGGGTGGTCTGGGTCACGAACGCCAGGTTCTCGGGATTGCGCACCTGCAGCTCGGCGACGTCCGCCTCGTCTTCCACCAAGTAGATGGCGCCGCCGTTGCTGGCGTCGTACTGGCCCATGGTGCCTTCGACTTCCGGGTGGCCTTCGTGGCCGATGAGGATGCACTCACGGCCCTCACGGCTGTAGCGCACCACTTCCATATGCACCTTGGTCACCAGCGGACAGGTGGCGTCGAATACCTTGAGGCCGCGCCGTGCCGCCTCGTCGCGCACGGCCTTGGAAACGCCGTGAGCACTGAAGATGACGATGACATCGTCCGGCACCTGGTCCAGCTCTTCGACGAATACCGCGCCGCGGGCACGCAGGTCTTCGACCACGAACTTGTTGTGCACCACTTCATGGCGCACGTAGATCGGCGGGCCGAAGACTTCCAGCGCGCGGTTGACGATTTCGATGGCGCGATCGACGCCGGCGCAGAAGCCACGGGGATTGGCGAGTTTGATATGCATGCTGGCTGTCTCGGTATTGATCGGGGATCGCACGACGCGATAGGTCGATCCCGGAAGATACAGCCTGCGCGGGATAAGCGCAGGCTGCAACAAGAGCTTCGCGGCTGAAGCCGCTCCTACAAGAGCGGCAGCGCAGGCTAGAGCGCCTTGACTTCGATGATTTCCACGTCGAACTGCAGCGTCTTGCCGGCCAGCGGATGGTTGAAGTCGATGGTAACCTGCTTGTCGTCGAACGCCTTGACCACGCCCGGCAGTTCGGCGTTGGCGGCGTCGTTGAATATCACCAGCAGGCCGTCGGAGAGCTCCATGCCCTCGAACTGGCTGCGCGGCATGATCTGCACGTTCTGTGGGTTGGGCTGGCCGAAGCCCTGCTCCGGCTGCACCTGCAAGCTGCGCTTGTCGCCGGCCTTGAAGCCATACAGCGCCTGCTCGAAGCCGGGCAGCAGGTTGCCGTCGCCGACCTTGAAGGTCGCCGGTTGCTTGTCGAACGTGCTGTCGACCACATCGCCGTTTTCCAGCTTGAGGGCGAAATGCAGGGTCACTTCCCTGTCCGGACCGATGCGTACGTCTGTCATTGCGCAGCCTCCTTCGCGGACTTGTCGCTCTTGAACATATCCAGCGCCAGCAGGATGGCGCCGATGGTGATGAAGGTGTCGGCCAGGTTGAACGCGGGGAAGAACCAGCGGCTCTGCCAGTGCACCAGAATGAAGTCGACCACGTGGCCGAGCACCACGCGGTCATACAGGTTACCCAGCGCGCCGCCCAGGACCATGGCCAGCGCCACCGCCAGCAGGGTTTCGTGACGCTTGAGGCGCTTGAGCCAGATAACCAGCACGACGCTGACGACGATGGCGATGGCGGCGAAGAACCAGCGCTGCCAGCCGGCGGCATCGGCCAGGAAGCTGAAAGCGGCGCCAGTGTTGTAGGCCAGGGTCCAGTCGAAGTAGCCCGGAATCACTTCGATACGCTGATACATGCTCAGCGTGCCCTCGAAGATGTCCTTGGTCACCCGGTCGGCGACCAGGATCAGCACGCTCAGCAGCAGCCAGGGCAGATGCCCGAAACGCGAGGACTCAGGCATGCTTGCGCACCTCACCTTCACCTTCGATGTTGCTCACGCAACGGCTGCACAGCTCCGGATGATCAGCATGGCTGCCGACGTCGGCGCGGAAGTGCCAGCAGCGGCCGCACTTGGCGTGGGCGGACTTGAGGATCTTCAGCTTCAGGCCTTCGACCTCGGTCACCACCGCATCGGCCGGCGCATCGGCCAGCGGTGCGGTCTGCGCCGCCGAGGTGATCAGGGCGAAACGCAGCTCGTCGCCGAGCTTGGCCAGGTCGGCCTGCTTGGCATCGTCGCAGAACAGGGTGACCTCGGCCTGCAGGCTGGCACCGATGGCCTTGGCCGTGCGCAGGTTCTCCAGCTCCTTGTTGACCGCGGCCTTGACCTCCATCACGCGATCCCAATAGGCGCGGTCCAGCTCGAAGCCTTCCGGCAGGCGCTGCAGACCGGCATACCAGGTATTTAGCATTACGGATTCGTTGCGCTCGCCCGGCAGGAACTGCCAGATTTCCTCGGCGGTGAAAGCCAGGATCGGCGCGATCCAACGCACCAGCGCCTCGCTGATGTGGAACAGCGCGCTCTGACAGGAGCGGCGCGCCACGCTGTCAGCGGCGGTGGTGTACTGGCGGTCCTTGATGATGTCCAGGTAGAAGCCGCCCAGCTCCTGTACGCAGAAGTTGTGCACCTTGGAGTAGACGTTCCAGAAGCGGTAGTCGGCGTACGCCTCGATGATCTCTTCCTGCAGGCGCAGGGCTGCGTCGACGGCCCAGCGGTCGAGGTCGAGCATCTGCTCGGGCTGCAGCAGGTCCTTGGCCGGATCGAAACCATTGAGGTTGGCCAGCATGAAGCGCGCGGTGTTGCGAATGCGGCGGTAGGCATCGGCGCTGCGCTGCAGGATCACCTTGGACACGGCCATCTCGCCGGAGTAGTCGGTGGACGCGACCCACAGGCGCATGATGTCGGCACCCAGGCTGTCGTTGACCTCCTGCGGGGCGACCACGTTACCCAGCGACTTGGACATCTTGCGGCCGTTCTCGTCGACCACGAAGCCATGGGTCAGCAGCGCCTTGTACGGCGCGTGACCGTCGATAGCACTGCCGGTCAGCAGGGACGAATGGAACCAGCCGCGGTGCTGGTCCGAGCCTTCCAGGTACAGGTCAGCGCGCGGGCCGGTGGTGTGGCCGAGACCGTGCGAGCCACGCAGCACATGCCAGTGGGTGGTGCCGGAGTCGAACCAGACGTCGAGAGTGTCGTTGATCTTGTCGTAGTCAGCCGCTTCAGCGCCAAGCAGCTCGGCAGCATCGAGCTTGAACCAGGCCTCGATGCCCTCCTGCTCGACACGCTTGGCGACCTCTTCCATCAGCTCGACGGTGCGCGGGTGCAGCTCGCCGGTGGCCTTGTGCAGGAAGAACGGGATCGGTACACCCCAGTTGCGCTGACGCGAGATGCACCAGTCCGGGCGGCCGGCGATCATGCTGTGCAGACGCGCCTGACCCCAAGCTGGGACGAACTGGGTCTGCTCGATGGCGGCCAGCGCGCGCTCACGCAGGGTGCCGCCCTGCTTGGGCTGAGTGTCCATGCCGACGAACCACTGCGCGGTAGCGCGGTAGATCAGCGGGGTCTTGTGGCGCCAGCAATGCATGTAGCTGTGCTGGATCAGCTGGTGCTTGAGCAGCGCACCGACTTCGGCCAGCTTCTCGACGATGGCCGGGTTGGCCTTCCAGATGAACTGGCCGCCGAAGAACGGCAGGTCCGGGGTGTAGACGCCATTGCTCTGCACCGGGCTGAGAATGTCGTCGTTGCTCATGCCATAGGCTTTGCAGGTGCGGAAGTCGTCCTCACCGTAGGCCGGCGACGAGTGGACAATGCCGGTACCGGCGCCCAGCTCGACGTATTCGGCCAGGTACACCGGCGAGAAACGCTCGTAGAACGGATGACGAAAACGGATCAGCTCCAGCGCCGCGCCCGGCGCGGTGGCGATCACCTGGCCCTGCAGGCCGTAGCGCTGCAGGCAGGACTCGACCAGTTCCTCGGCCAGCAGCAGGATGCGCTCGCCGGTATCGACCAGCGCATAGGTGAATTCCGGGTGTACGTTGAGCGCCTGGTTGGCCGGGATGGTCCAGGGCGTGGTGGTCCAGATGACGATGGCGGTCGGTTTGCTCAGCTCGCTCAGGCCGAAGGCGGCGGCCAGCTTGTCTGCGTCTTCGATGGGGAAGGCAACGTCGATGGCATCGGATTTCTTGTCCTGATACTCCACCTCGGCCTCGGCCAGCGCCGAGCCACAGTCGAAGCACCAGTTCACCGGCTTCAGGCCCTTGAACACGAAGCCCTGCTTGACCATCTCGGCCAGGGCGCGGATCTCGCCGGCCTCGTTGGCGAAATCCATGGTCTTGTACGGATTGTCCCAGTCGCCCAGCACACCGAGGCGGATGAAGTCGGCCTTCTGCCCTTCGATCTGCTCGCTGGCGTAGGTGCGGCAGCGCTCGCGGGTCAGGTCCGCCGGCTGGTTCTTGCCGAAGGTGGTTTCGACCTTGTGCTCGATCGGCAGGCCGTGGCAGTCCCAGCCCGGCACGTAGGGCGCGTCGAAGCCGGCCAGGGTCTTGGAGCGGGTGATGATGTCCTTGAGGATCTTGTTCACCGCATGACCGATGTGGATGCTGCCGTTGGCGTAGGGCGGGCCGTCGTGCAGGACGAACTTCGGCCGACCTTCGCCAATCTTGCGCAGCTTGCTATACAGGCCAATCTCGTTCCAGCGCTGCAGGGTCTGCGGCTCGCGTTGCGGCAGGCCGGCCTTCATCGGGAACTGGGTATCGGGCAGGTTCAGCGTAGCTTTGTAGTCGGTCATTTCGGGCTCTTCATCAGCGGGTGGCTCTGCCAATATTCACGGGCAGCGGCGATATCAGCGGCAATCGCCGCCTTCAAGGCCTCCAGCGAGGCGAAACGCTGCTCATCACGCAGCTTGTGGTGGAAAGCCACCGAGAGGCGCCGGCCATACAGATCGCCGGCAAAATCCAGAAGGTGCACTTCCAGATGGGCGCGGCCGTCACCGGCAACGCTGGGGCGCACGCCGATATTGGCGACGCCCGGTTGAATCACGCCATCGATTTCGCAGCTCACCAGATAGACCCCGGTCAGCGGCACCTTGCGCCGCTTGAGCTGGATGTTGGCAGTGGGCGCATCGAGCTGGCGGCCAAGCTTCTGCCCGTGCAATACACGCCCGGCGATGCGAAACGGCCGGCCGAGCAAGGCTTCGGCCAGCTCGAAATCGCCATCGGCCAGCGCCTGGCGCACGCGCGTGCTGCTGACCCGGCCGCCGAGCACTTCGACCGTAGTCGAGGCATCGACGCTGAAGCCGTAACGCTGGCCGGCGGCCTTGAGAAATTCGAAATCCCCGGCACGGTCGCAGCCGAAGCGAAAATCGTCGCCGATCTCCAGATCCTTCACGCCCAGGCCGTCGACCAGCACACGCTGGACGAACTCGGCGGCCGACAACTCGCGCAGGCGGCGGTTGAAGGCCAGGCACAGCACCAGGTCGACGCCTTCGGCGGCCAACAGGGCGAGCTTGTCACGCAGACGGGTCAGGCGCGCCGGGGCAGTATCCGGACCGAAGAACTCACGCGGCTGCGGCTCGAAGATCACCACGCAACTGGGCACGGCCAATTCCGCGGCACGCTCGCGCAAGCGCGCCAGGATGGCCTGGTGCCCACGATGAACGCCGTCGAAATTACCGATGGTGACCACACAGCCCCGCGCCTGGGGCTGCAGGTTATGAAGACCTCGAACCAGCTGCATAGCACGCTTCTTGTTCACAAAGTGGCCGATTATACGCACAGCAGGCCATGCACAACAGGCATCGCGATACGTGAAACCGCTACAAGGCCCGCCGGGCAAAATCGCGCGGACGGAAGCCCAATATGAGCAGCATGCCGAAGTAAGCAACCAGCCCAGCGGCCACCAGCGCGCCGAGACGCAACAGGCGCACGAGCATTTCCCCTTCCGCCCAGGCTGGCATGACCTGCAGCAGCCCCAGCAACACAGCGACCATCACCGCCACCGCGACCACCAGCTTGAGCAGAAATAGCCCCCAGCCCGGCAGCGGCTGGAAGATATCGGCACGGCGCAGCTGCCAGTACAGCAGGCCGGCGTTCAGACAGGCCGCCAGGCTGATCGCCAGCGCCAGGCCGACGTGCGCCATCTCCAGGCCAAACACGAACAGCGCATTCATCACCTGGGTGGCCAGCAGGCTGATGATGGCAATGCGCACCGGTGTCTTGATGTTCTGCTGGGCGTAGAAGCCTGGCGCGAGAATCTTGATCAGAATCAACGCCAGCAGGCCGACCGAGTAGGCCATTAGCGCCTGCTGGGTCATCAGCGAATCGTTGGCGGTGAATTTGCCATACTGAAACAGCGACACCACCAGCGGCTCGGCGAGAATCGCCAGCGCCAGGGTGCAGGGCAGCACCAGCAGAAAGCACAGGCGCAGCCCCCAATCGAGCAGGCGGCGGTACTCGTCACGATTCTTGCTCGCATAGGTTTTCGATAGCGCCGGCAGCAGGATGGTACCCAGCGCCACGCCCAGCACGCCCGAGGGCAACTCCATCAGGCGGTCGGCGTAATACATCCAGGACACCGAGCCAGCCACCAGAAAGGAGGCGAAGATGGTGTTGATGATCAGCGAAATCTGGCTGACCGAGACGCCGAAGATCGCCGGCCCCATCTGCTTGAGCACGCGCCACACGCCCATGTCACCGAAACTCAGGCGCGGCAGCACCAGCATGCCGATCTTTTTAAGGTGCGGCAGTTGCCAGAGCAACTGCGCCAGGCCACCGACCAGCACCGCCCAGCCCAGCGCCATGATCGGCGGGTCGAAATAGGGCGTCAGAAACAGCGAGAAGACGATCATGCTGACGTTGAGCAGGGTCGGCACGAAGGCCGGCACCGAGAAACGGTTCCAGGTGTTGAGAATGGCGCCAGCCAGCGATGACAGGGAGATCAGCAATATATAAGGAAAGGTCACCCGCAGCAGATCGACCGTCAGTTCGAAACGCTCGGCCTCATCGGCAAAACCCGGTGCCGTAGCCCAGACGATCCAGGGCGCAGCGAGCACGCCGATGGCCGTGACCAGCGCCAGCGCCAGGGTCAGCAAACCAGAGACGTAGGCAACGAACGTGCGCGTGGCCTCCTCGCCCTGCTGCATCTTGTACTCGGCCAGGATCGGCACGAAAGCCTGCGAGAACGCCCCTTCGGCAAAAATACGGCGCAGCAGGTTGGGCAGTTTGAAGGCCACCACGAAGGCATCCGACGCCACCCCGGCACCGAAGGTGCGGGCGATGATGGTGTCGCGCACGAACCCCAGCACGCGCGAAACCATGGTCAGTGAACTGACGGCAGCCAGGGACTTGAGGAGATTCATGGGGTATTTCGGCTTCCATAAAGAGGTGCAGTAGCGGACAATCCGCCGCCCAACGAAGGCGTCGAGTGTAGCGAGCCACCACTGGTCAGGCCAGCACAGGAAAGCGTCATCAGACTTGACAGCAGGCAGATGGATCGGCATGATTCGCGGCCTTATTTGTCGTAACCCCCCAGTTTTCGAGGAGCTTGACGGTGGCCAACTCACCTTCTGCCAAAAAACGCGCCAAACAGGCTGAGAAGCGCCGTAGCCATAACGCCAGCCTGCGCTCGATGGTTCGTACCTACATCAAGAACGTAGTCAAGGCTATTGCTGCCAAAGATCTCGAGCTTGCCAAGACCGCTTACACTGCAGCTGTTCCGGTCATCGACCGCATGGCTGACAAAGGCATCATCCACAAGAACAAAGCCGCTCGTCACAAGAGCCGCCTGAACGCGCACATCAAGGCGCTGGGCGAAGCTGCTGCCGCTTAACTGCGACAGGTTCTTGAAAAACCGGCCCTGGAGGCCGGTTTTTTATGGCTATGTCCCTGTTAACTGTTGCTAGGGTTCCAAGGAAGGCCGGGAGCCTTGTAGGGTGGGCTTTAGCCCACGCCAACCACCGTTGGTGGGCTAAAGCCCACCCTACGGGCCTTTGCACCCACTCCCAACACTTAGCGCAGACATAGCCTTTTTTATTGCCCTAAATTCAAGTCCGCAGCCGTGCACCCATAAAAAATGCCCGCCTCCTTGCGAAGTGCGGGCATTTCTCGAAAACAGCGAAGATCAGCCGCGAGCAGCCTTGATCACTTCGATGTAGGGCCCGGCATTGCGCTGATCCTGAATCAGCGCGATGAAATCATTGCCCTGCGCATCGGTGGCCGAGAGGTCGTAGCCTGCGGCGACGAAGAAGCCCACGAAGCGCTCGAAATCATCGATACGCAGACCGCGATAAGCCTTGATCAGCTTGTGCAGCGAAGGCGGTGTGGCGTCCGCCGGTTCCACCGCAAGGAACAGCTTGATCGAGTCATCGCTGATTTCTTCGCCAATCACCTGCTTCTTGTCTTTACGCATCGCCCGCTCCCGCCAGCATTACAGAGGGCCGGCAGTGTACCGCCGAGCCGCGCGCGGCTCAACGCGCAGCCCGCAACGCTAACACGCGAACAATCGACACGACAGCCGACCTAGGTCATGCCGCGCCCGGAGAACTGACTTCTATAATGCGCCAAGCCATTAGGAAGCCAGCATGTCACGCCCATCGTTACCGCTGTTCGCCGCCTGGCGCCAGACGCTGCGCGCCGGTTACTCGTGGAAGGCCCTGCGCGGCGACCTGAGCGCCGGCCTGACGGTGGGCATCATCGCCATTCCGCTGGCCATGGCGCTGGCCATCGCCGTGGGTGTGGCGCCGCAGCATGGGCTCTACACCGTGCTAATCGCCGCACCGCTGATCGCCCTGTGCGGCGGCTCGCGCTTCAATATTTCCGGCCCCACCGCTGCCTTCGTGGTGATCCTGCTGCCGATCACCCAGCAGTACGGCCTCGGTGGCTTGCTGCTGTGCACGCTGATGGCCGGGCTGATCCTGATCAGCCTGGGCCTGCTGCGCGCCGGACGTCTGATCGAATTCGTGCCCTACCCGGTGACCCTGGGCTTCACTGCCGGTATCGGTATCGTCATCGCCGTTCTGCAGATCAAGGATCTGTTCGGCCTGCATCTGGCCGGCGCGCCGCAGCATTTGTTGGAGCAGGTGAATCTTCTGCTGCGCGCCCTGCCCAGCCTGCAGCCCGGCGATACCCTGGTTGGCGCGGCGTGCCTGGCGACGCTGCTGATCTGGCCACGCCTGGCGCCGAAAATTCCCGCACATCTGGTAGCCCTGGCGGTCGGCGCATTGCTGGCACTGGCTCTGGAACGCCTGGGACTGCCCGTGGCGACACTGGGCGAGCGCTTCAGCTATCAGCTCGACGGTATCGATCATCCCGGCATTCCGCCTTTCCTGCCGGACCTCGCGCTACCCTGGAACCTGCCAGGTCCTGACGGCCAGCCGCTGGTATTGTCGTTCGAACTGATCCGCCAGTTGCTTGCCCCGGCATTCGCCATCGCCATGCTCGGCGCCATCGAGTCACTACTGTGCGCGGTGGTGGCCGACGGCATGACCGGCAGCAAGCATGACCCCAACGCCGAACTGATCGGCCAGGGCCTGGGCAATCTGGCCGCGCCCTTCTTCGGCGGCATCACCGCCACCGCCGCCATCGCCCGCACCGCCGCCAACGTGCGCGCCGGCGCCTTCTCGCCACTGGCAGCACTGATCCATGCCGGGGTGGTGCTGGCCGCCATCCTGCTGCTCGCGCCGCTGTTCAGCTACCTGCCGATGGCGGCTCTGGCCGCGCTGCTGTTGATGGTGGCGTGGAACATGAGCGAACCCCACCATGTGGCCCACACCCTGCGCATCGCCCCACGCAGCGATGTGCTGGTGCTGTTGACCTGCCTGGTGCTGACGGTGCTGTTCGATATGGTGCTGGCCGTTGGCGTCGGCCTGCTGCTGGCCGCTGGCCTGTTCATCAAACGCATGAGCGACCTGACCGATACGGCCGCCCTGAACCGTCAACAGCGAGAAGCGCTGCAAGACCTGCCCGAGCACGTACTGGCTTACGCCATTCGTGGGCCGCTGTTCTTTGGCGCGGCCGAGAAGGCGCTGAGCGTGCTGCGCCGTTTCACGCCCGGCGTGAAAGTGGTGGTGGTCGATATCAGCGCCGTACCGCTGCTGGACATGACCGCCCTCGCCGCGCTGGACAACGTGCTGCGCGACTATCGTCAGCAGGGCGTGGCGCTGATTCTCAGCGGCCCCACCGCACAGGTACGCCTGCAACTGCGGCGCGCCGGCGTGCAGCGCCGCGAAGGCGAGCTGGCATATGTGCGGGATTTGGCGCAGGCGCGGGCAAAGGCCTTGCACTGGTTGGGAGAGGCCTGAGGCCGTAGATCGTTTTCATCCGGCTACACGCCAGGCGTCGATTGTTGGACAGGCGTCGGCATGTAGGAGCGGCGCCCCGCCGCGAACTTGGCGGCAACAGCTCGAAAAGCTTCGCCCCAAGGCGGGGCTCCTACGAAAAGCAGCCGTGTCAGCCGCGTAGGTTGCGCCGTGCGCACCGGGGAAAGCATCAGGAAAGCCGGTGCGCGCAGCGCACCCTACGCGTTACGAGCGCTTACAGCCCCTTGACCGCGTAGATGCCTGCGGCGTTGCGCCAGTAACCCTTGTAGTCCATGCCGTAGCCGAAGATGTAGCGGTCGATGCACTGCAGGCCCACGTAATTGGCCTTCAGGTCCGGACGCGCCTTGCGCTCGTGCTCCTTGTCGATCAACACCGCGGTATGCACGGCACGTGCGCCGGCATGGCGGCAGAAATCGATGATCGCACCCAGGGTATGCCCTTCGTCGAGGATGTCGTCGATGATCAGCACGTCGCGGTCGATGAACGACACTTCCGGCTTGGCCTTCCAGAACAGCTCGCCACCGCTGGTTTCGTTGCGATAACGGGTGGCGTGCAGGTAAGACGCTTCCAACGGGAAGTTCAGTTTGGTCAGCAGCTTGCCGGAGAAGATCAGGCCGCCATTCATCACGCAGAACACCACCGGATTGCGCTCAGCCAGCTCGGCGTTGATCTGGCTGGCGACCTTGTCGATGGCCGCTTCCACCTCGGCTTCGGTGAACAGGCAGTCGGCTTCCGCCATGATTTGGCGAATGTGCGCGAGATCGGCGGACATGATGGGACTCTCTCTTGATCGGACTGATGAATGGCGGCGAACAGCCTGAAAGCTGATCGAACCGTCAAATAAAAGCGGGCAAAGGTACAGACCCTGGCAACGCTTGCCAAGTATCGACTGACCAGCGTAGCCGATGCACGGCGCGGGGTGGCGTGACTCATCAGTCACCCACCACTTGGCATGAGCAATGCTTTAATCTAACGCGATTTTTCCCAGAGCCCCGTTGGAGATCCCAGCCCATGCCCACTCGCGAGATTCGCCACCCGCTGATCCGTCACAAGATCGGCCTGATGCGCCGCGCCGATATCAGCACCAAGAATTTCCGTGAGCTGGCCCAGGAAGTGGGCGCCCTGCTGACTTATGAGGCCACCAACGACTTGCCGCTGGAAGCCTACGACATCGAAGGCTGGGCGGGCACCGTGCAGGTCGAGAAGATCGCCGGCAAGAAAATCACCGTGGTTCCGATCCTGCGCGCCGGCATCGGCATGCTCGACGGCGTGCTCAGCCTGATTCCCGGTGCCAAGGTCAGCGCCGTGGGCGTGGCACGCAATGAGGAAACCCTGGAAGCGCATACCTACCTGGAAAAGCTCGCGCCGGAAATCGACTCGCGCCTGGCGCTGATCATCGACCCGATGCTGGCCACCGGCGGCTCGATGGTCGCCACCATCGACCTGCTGAAGAAAGCTGGCTGCAAGGACATCCGCGCCATGGTGCTGGTTGCTGCCCCCGAGGGCATTCAGGCGGTCGAGCAGGCGCACCCGGACGTGACCATCTTCACCGCCTCCATCGATCAGCGCCTGAACGAGCATGGTTACATCATCCCAGGCCTGGGCGATGCCGGTGACAAGATCTTCGGCACCAAGCAGAAGGACGCCTGACATGTCGCAAACGGAATTCAACGATCCGCTCTGGCGCCAGGGCATTTCCGGCGCGCAGATGCTGTTCGTGGCCTTCGGCGCCCTGGTGCTGATGCCGCTGATCACTGGCATGGACCCCAACGTCGCGCTGTTCACCGCCGGCATCGGCACCCTGCTGTTCCAACTGGTGACCAAACGCCAGGTGCCGGTGTTCCTGGCTTCGAGTTTCGCCTTCATCGCGCCGATTCTGGCAGCCAAGGGCGAGTTCGGCCTGCCGGCAGTGATGGGCGGCGTGATCGCCGCCGGTCTGGTCTACATCCTGCTCTCGGCGCTGGTCAAACTGCGCGGCCCGAGCTTCATCGACCGCCTGCTGCCACCGGTGGTGATCGCCCCGGTGATCATCTCCATCGGCCTGGCGCTGTCACCGGTGGCGGTGAACATGGCCATGGGCAAGGCTGGTGACGGCAGCGTCGAACTGGTGCCGTACAGCACCGCGATGATGATTTCGATGCCGGCGCTGATCACCACTTTGCTGGTGGCGGTGCTGGGGCGCGGCATCTTCCGCCTGGTGCCGATTCTTGCCGGTATCGCCGTTGGCTGCGCCATCGCAGCGGTGCTCGGGGTGATCGACACCAGTGCCGTCGATCAGGCGGCCTGGCTCGCCGTACCCAACTTCGTCACCCCGGAGCTGCACTGGGGCGCCATTCTGTACATGGTGCCGGTCGCCCTGGCGCCAGCCATCGAGCACATCGGCGGTGTGGTGGCGATCGGCAACGTCACCGGCAAGAACTTCGTCAAGAAGCCGGGCCTGCACCGCACCCTGCTCGGTGACGGCCTCGCCACCTCGGCAGCCGGCCTGTTCGGTGGCCCGCCCAACACCACCTACGCCGAAGTCACCGGCGCGGTGATGCTGACCAAGAGCTACAACCCGAAGATCATGACCTGGGCTGCGGTCTTCGCCATCGCCCTGGCCTTCATCGGCAAGTTCGGCGTGGCCCTGCAGAGCATTCCGGTACCGGTAATGGGCGGTATTTTGTGCCTGCTGTTCGGCTCGATCGCCGTGGTCGGCCTCAACACACTGATTCGTCACCAGGTCGACCTGTCCGAAGCGCGCAACCTGATCATCGTCTCGGTGACCCTGGTATTCGGCATCGGCGGCATGGTCATCGGCGGCAAGGAATTCGCTCTGTCGGGGATTTCCCTGTGCGCCATCAGCGCGCTGCTGCTCAATCTAGTGCTGCCGGGCGGTGCCGGCTGGCGCAAGCGGGACGCAGAAGAAGCCTGATTACGCCGCCCAACAAAAAGCCCGCGACGATCGCGGGCTTTTTGTTGGCACCGGCTTACCAGCCGACGCCGAACCCCAGGGTGTAGCGAGTTTCGTTCAGATCGCCCTCGGCACCGCTGACGATATCCTTCTCGGCCTTCATGTTCAGCGACGCCCAGTCGGTCACCTTGTAACGCAGGCCGACTTCCGCATCGAGGCTGTAGTCCGCCGCGCCACTGAGCGGACGACCGACCTCACCGACAGTGAACAGCTCGACGGTCTTGCCGATCAGATAGCGGTTGTAGTCCCACTTCACGCTCATCGCATAGAAGCGGTCCTGCTCGCCATTGCTGTAGCGGTAATCACTGCGGTTGGCCAGGGTGGCGAGGGAGAACGACCCCAGCTCGTCATCCCAGAACTGGTAACCCGAACCGGTACCCAGGGTGCGCTGACGCTCCACCTCTTCGATACGGTCGCGCTTGTACTCGAAGCGCCCCTGCCAGAACCATTTCTCCGTGAGGAAACGGTCAAGGGCATATTCGGCGCTCCAGTTATCGGTACTGACGACGTCGTTTTTCAGCTCGCGGTTGTAATCGGCCAGCGCGTTATGCCGCCACAGGCCATGACGGACCTGGGTCTTGATGCCGACATCGTAGTCGTCGGAGTCGCGCTCACCGCGCTTGTAGTCGAGACCGAGGTCGATGTTGCCCTTCCAGGTGAAGTCCTCGACCAGCGGCTTGGGCTTCATGATCTGCTCGATCTGCGCCAGCTCGATGGTTTTCGGCGAGTCGCCATTGGCCAGTGTCACCTTGCCCGGCTCGGCGGCCAGCAGCGATTTGGCACGCTCGCCATCCACCGGGCCAAGCTTGACCAGCAACTCATGGTCGCTTTGCAGAGTGGCGATTTTCTTCCAGCTCAGCGGGATGGAGCCGCCGTAGTCGGTTTCCAGCAGCAGTTTGCTGCCGTCGAAGAAGCGGATGGTGCCGGAGAGACGGTCACCGTTGGTCAGCCAGACGATGTCGGCAAACGTGGCGGAACTGCACAGAGCGATGCTCAGGCCTAGCAGGGACAGCGATGTAGAGCGCGACATAAGTTGGGTAATGGCGTTGGTGGGCGAAAGCCGGGCATTATCCGCAACCCCGGCGCCAGAGCAACAACTGACCGGGCCGAATACCCAGAGTTCAGCTTTTTCCGTCGGGCGGCGTGCCGTTGGGCAGCGCACCGCCCGACGGCATCACCACCCCACGCCGATACCGATCAGATAATGCCGATCCGAAACCGTCTGCCCTGGGGCACGCAACTGATCCAGCTCGTACAAAAGCGATAAGCGCGCCCACTGGTTGAGGCGGTAGCGCAGGCCGAATTCGCTATCGAGCACGTAGTCGATTTCTTCGATATGCGGGATCTGCAACTGGGCATTGGCATAGAACTCCAGCCGCGTACCCCACAGCAGGCGCTTGTAATCCAGCTCCAGCGAAGTGGTATTGAACGCCAGATCGGCAACATCCGACTCCAGACGCACGCGATTGAACTGGCCGATCAGGTCGAAACGCCCCAGTTCGTCATCCCAGAAGCGATAACCGGGGCCGGTACCGACGATGCGCTGGCGATCGACAGTCTCGAATTCGTCCTCGGCCTGCTCCACGCCCACCCGCCAGAACCAGTGTTCGGTGAAAAAGCGATCGAGGTCGTACTCCAGTTCCCAGTTGTCCTCGACCTTTCTGTCGTTCTTGGTTTCACGCTCCAGCTCGCCACTGAGCACATGGCGCCAGCGCCCATGCTCGACACGGGTATTGCCCTTGAGCTTCCATTCATCGACATCGTTCTGGTTGCGCTTCATGTCCAGCTTGGCATCGAGGTTGCCTTCCCAGAGACGGTCCTCCAGCAGCGGCCGCGGCGGCACCAGGCGTTTGATCTGCGCCAGCGGCAGGGTGTACTCGCGCTCGCCTTGCACCCGTACCATACCGCTACCAGCCGCCGACAACCTTTCGCTGCGTTCGTTGTCGAAGCCGCTACGGCGCACCAGCAGGGGTTTGTCCGAGCTGAGGGTATCGATATCCTTCCAGTCGATCAGCACCTGGCCGGCGTATTTGGTCTTGAGCGCCAGCTTGCCGCCATCGAGCAGGATAATCTCACCGCTGAGGCGGTCACCGTTGTTCAGCCAGACGGTATCGGCCCAGATCGGGGCTGCCAGGGTAGAAAGGAACAAGGCGAGTAGTACGCGCATGATGAAGGACGAACCCTATGGGCAAGACGAAACCGCCAGAGTCTGCATGGCCGGCACCACCACCGGCAAGCGTGGAAGCGCGTCGCGAGGCGCTGTATCTGGTACTGGCACAAGTGCCTGAGGGCAAGGTCGTCAGCTATGGTGAACTGGCACAGCTCGCCGGCCTTGGCCGCGCCGCACGCTGGGTCGGCCGCACGCTGAGCCAATTGCCCGACGGCACCACACTCCCCTGGCATCGTGTGATCGCCGCTGGCGGACGCCTCAGTCTGGCTGCCGGCAGCCCCTCTGGTAACGAACAACGGGCACGTCTGCGCGCGGAGGGCATCAACATCCTGAACGAACGTGTGGATATGCGTCGTCACGGCTGGCGCCCGATGGAGCACAGCAGTTAGAGTGCGCCCTACGAACCACCCCTGCCCAGATTCGAGCCTGATGCCACGCAAATCCTGGCGAGAAGCCCTCGCCACCTACGCCAACCCCGCCACACTGGCGCTGCTGCTTCTGGGCTTCGCCGCCGGCCTGCCCTACATGCTGGTGTTCTCGACCCTGTCGGTCTGGCTACGGGAAGCCGGAGTGGCGCGCGAAACCATCGGTTTCGCCAGTCTCATCGGCCTGGCCTACGCCTTCAAGTGGGTGTGGGCGCCAATGCTCGACCAGTGGCGCCTGCCATTGCTGGGCAAGCTTGGCCGGCGCCGCTCCTGGCTGGTGCTGTCGCAAGGCCTGGTCGCCATCGGCCTGATCGGAATGGCGCATTACGACCCGCAAACGCACCTGTCGACGCTGATCGCCCTGGCCGTGCTGGTGGCCTTCGCCTCGGCCACCCAGGACATCGCCGTCGATGCCTACCGTCTGGAAATCCTCGGCGACGAGCATCAGGCTGCGCTGGCCGCTGCCTACATGACCGGCTACCGCGTCGCCGCGCTGCTGGCCACGGCCGGCGCGCTGTATTTCGCCGAAGGTTTCGGCTCGACCGCCAAGGACTATCAGTTCAGCGCCTGGACCGGCACCTACATGGTTTTCGCCCTGCTGATGTTGCCAGGCCTGCTCACCTCCATCTGGATGCGCGAGCCGCCGGCGCCGCCACATATCCATGTCGCGCCCCCCAAACACGGTTTCTTCCATCAGTTGCTGGCGATCAGCGCGGTGATCGTGCTGATCGTGTCCGTGCCGACCATGTTCATCCAGTTCTACCAGAGTGATCTGGTGCCGATGCTGCTCGGCGACGTCAGCATGCAGGAGCTGCTCTACAACGACCGCGCCTTCCTGCGTGCGCTGCTCTACAGCACCCTGGCCTGCGTGTGCGCATCCGGGCTGTTCTGGGGTGGGCTGGCGCCGGTGCTGAAAACGGCAGCGGCAAGGTATGGATTCTTCCATCAGCTGCTTTCCGTACTGCTGCTGATCATTCTGCTGATCGCCATCCCGGCCATGGTCACCCAGTTCTACGAAAGCGATCTGCACCTGGTCTTGCAGGGCCAGATGAGCCTCCAGGAGTTGCTTTATTACGACCGCGCCTTCCTCCGCGCCCTGCTCTACACGCTGCTCACCAGCCTGTCGATTTCCAGCCTGTTCTGGGGCGGCATGGCCCCGGTGCTGACGCCGATCAACGACTTCATCGTGCGCTATCGCTGGCAGGCGCTGCTCTTGCTGAGCCTGATTGCCACCTATCGCCTGTCCGACACCGTAATGGGGGTGATGGCCAACGTTTTCTACATCGACCAGGGCTTCACCAAAGAGCAGATTGCCAATGTCAGTAAGGTCTTCGGCCTGGTGATGACGTTACTCGGCGCCGGGGTCGGCGGGCTGTTGATCGTGCGCTTCGGCATCATGCCGATCCTGCTGATTGGTGCTGCCGCATCGGCGGCCACCAACCTGATGTTCATGCTGTTGGTGGGCATGGGCCCACACCTGAACATGCTGATCGTCACCATCAGTTGCGACAACTTCAGCGCCGGCCTGGCCACCTCGGCGTTCGTCGCCTACCTGTCGAGCCTGACCAACCTGAAATTCTCGGCCACCCAGTACGCCCTGCTCAGCTCCATCATGCTGCTGCTGCCGCGCCTGATCGGTGGCTATTCCGGCGTGATGGTGGAAAGCCTCGGCTACGCCCACTTCTTCCTCGCCACAGCGCTGATGGGTATACCGACACTACTGCTCATCGTTATCCAGTGGCGACGCGACAAGCGCCAAGCGCGGCCTGAGACGACACCGCCTGCTGTCGAGCAAGCCTGACACGCAGGTAGAAAAAAGCCCCGGATCGACCGGGGCTTTTTCGTGATGGCGAGCCTTAGTCGGCCTTGGCCAGATGCACCACGCGCTGCGGGAACGGAATACCGATACCCGCCTCGGTCAGACGCTCCTTGGCCAGCTCGGTAAAGGAGAAGGTCACCGGCCAGAAGTCGCCAGTCGCCACCCACACGCGCAGCGACAGGTTCACTGCACTGTCACCCAGCCCAGTGACGAATACCACCGGCGCCGGCTCGACATGCACGCGCGGGTCCTGGGCAATCTCCAACAGCACCTCGCGCGCTTTTTTGATATCGCTGGAGTAATCAATACCGATATTGATGTCGGCACGCCGACGCGGCTCACGCGAGTAGTTGGTGATGTGGCCGTTGGACAGGGCGCCATTGGGCACGATCACCACCTTGTTGTCCGCCGTCTTCAATGTGGTGTGAAAGATCTGGATACTGTCGACACTACCAGACACACCCTGCGCCTCGATCCAGTCACCCGCGCGGAACGGACGGAACAGCATGATCAGCACGCCGCCTGCGAAGTTGGCCAGGCTGCCCTGCAACGCCAGGCCGATGGCCAGACCCGCCGCACCGATCATGGCGATGAACGAAGTGGTCTCCACACCGATCATCGACGCCACGCTGATCAGCAGCAGAATGCGCAGCACGATGCTGACCAGGCTGCTGATAAAGCTGCTCAGCGCGCGATCGACCTTACGCGCTTCGAGCATGCGCCCGATGCTCGACGTCAGCCGACTGATCAGCCACCAGCCTACCAACAACGTGGTCACGGCCAGGGTCAGCTTGCCACTGTACTCAAGCACCACCGGCAGCCAGGCTTCGGACAGCTTGACCAGTTCGTCGACGTTCATCTCCATAGGGTTACTCCCTTTTTCCTGTGCATGAAACGAAACCGCCATGGCATGCCATGGCGGTCAAAATGCTATCAACCTAGCCTGCGACGCCGCAGCGCCACAAAGGTTCAATCGCGGAAGTTGTTGTACTGCAGCGGCATGCCGAACTCGTGACCACGCAGCAGGGCGATGGCTTCCTGCAGGTCGTCACGCTTCTTGCCGGTGACGCGCACCTGCTCGCCCTGGATGGCGGCCTGCACCTTGAGCTTGGCGTCCTTGATGTGGGCGACGATCTTCTTCGCCAGCTCCTTGTCGATACCTTCACGGAAGGTGACTTCCTGCTTCATCACCTTGCCCGAGGCGTAGGGCTCCTTGGTTTCCATGCACTGGCAGTCGATCTTGCGCTTGATCAGGCTGCTGCGCACGATATCGAGCATCTGCTCGAGCATGAACTCGGCTTCGGCGGTCAAGGTCAGCGCCTTGTCCTTGCTCTCGATGCTGCATTTGCCACGCAGGTCGAAACGGCGGTCGAGCTCCTTGATGGCATTATCGACCGCATTGGTCAGTTCGTGTTTGTCCAGTTCAGACACGATGTCGAACGAAGGCATGAGTGGGCTCCTGATGGACGGCGCGATCCTCTTCACGGAGTGAACGCGCCTGACTTGACGATAACTATGGCGGGCCCATTATATCCAGACTGATACGCGCCGTTTGGCGTCCTTCCTCTCTGTCTGCGAGCCAGCCCCATGCCCAACCCCCATCTCAGCATCCTGGTGGTGGACGACGCCAAGTTCTCCAGCGCCATGATCGGTCGTGCACTGAGCCAGGCCGGCTATCAGGACGTGCGTTTCGCCAGCAGCGCCAGCGAAGCGCTGCAGCTGCTCGAACAGCGTCCCGCCAGCGTGCTTCTGGCCGACTGGCTGATGCCCGAGATCGACGGCCTGGAGCTGACCGCGCGGGTGCGCCAGCTGGACGAGACCGCCGACCACTACACCTACATCATCCTGCTGACAGGCAAGGAAGGCGAAAACGTCCTGGGCGAAGCCTTCGACCGTGGCGTCGATGACTTCATCAGCAAGGCGGCGATGAACGAACAACTGGTGCCACGCGTTTACGCCGCGGATCGCCTGTGCAACACCCTGCAGCGCCTGCTGCACGAGAACCGCATGCTCACGCAGAACATCGCCAGCCTGGAGCGGCGCAATCTGGTCGATCCGCTCACCGGCCTGGGCAACCCGCGCTATCTGCGCCAGAAGCTCACCGACAGCCTGCGCCAGATCGAATCGCGCGGCGGCGCCGTGTGCTACCTGCTGATCGGCCTGCAGGACGCCGGTCAGCTGCGCAATCAGTACGGTGACCGCTTCTTCAACGAACTGCTGCATGGCGTCGCAAGGCGCCTGCAGCAGCTTGTCAGGCCACTGGACGTGTTGACGCGCCTGGACGACAACCACTTCGGTCTGATCACCCTGCTCGACGACCTGCACGAGTGCTCGCCGAGCAGCTTCAAGCGCCTGCACGAAGGCCTCAACTTCAAAGCGTTCAAGACCAGCGAAGGGTTCATTACGCTGAAAGCCGGCATCAGCCTGGTCGGTCTGGACACCAAGGCGCTGCCCACCGATCCCGAACAACTGATTCAGCACGCACAAAATCTGCTGCCAGAGTCTTACGTCAGCGGCCGGGTCGCAGCCATGCGCCTGCCTCTGCCGTGACCTGGCACATCCTCGGCGCTGGCAGTCTCGGCAGCCTCTGGGCAGCACGCCTGGCCCGTGCCGGCCTGCCAGTCAGGTTGATCCTGCGCAACCGACAACGCCTCGAAGCCTATCGTCAGACCGGCGGCCTGACGCTGATCGAAGCTGGCCAGCCCCAGCAGTACGCCATTGCTGCAGAATTGCCACAAGCGGACACGCCCATCCATCGCCTGCTGCTGGCCTGCAAGGCCTATGACGCGCAAAGCGCGGTGACGACCATCGCCGGACGTCTTGCCCCAGGCGCCGAGCTGCTGCTGTTGCAAAATGGCCTGGGTAGCCAGGATGAAGTTGCCCAACGCCTACCAAAGCAACGTTGCCTGTTCGTCTCCAGCACCGAAGGGGCTTTTCGTCCCGCCGATTTTCAGGTGGTCTTCGCCGGCAATGGCCACAACTGGCTGGGCGACCCGAGCGATCCCCAGCCACCAACCTGGCTGGACGAGCTGCAGCGCGCGGGCATCGCTCACCAGTGGAGCCCGGATATCCTCACGCGCCTGTGGCGCAAGCTGGCGCTGAACTGCGCGATCAACCCCCTCACCGTACTGCACGACTGTCGCAATGGCGGCCTGACCGAGCACCCTGCCGAAGTCGCCACCCTGTGCGCCGAACTCGACGAGCTGCTGCAACGCTGCGGCCAGCCCGCAGCCGCAGAGAATCTGCATGAAGAGGTACAGCGCGTGATCAGCGCCACGGCGGCGAACTACTCCTCCATGCATCAGGACGTCGCACAGGGACGCCGCACCGAGATCAGCTATCTGCTTGGCTACGCCTGCGCCGCGGCGCAGCGTCATCAACTACATGTGCCGCATCTGCAGCATCTGCAGCAGCGCCTGCTGAGCCACCTGCGTGAACGGGGTTTGCCTCTCGATTGAGTACGCAGGGCGGGTGCAACCCATCACTTGCAGCTTGGCGGGTTGCACCCGCCCTACACAGGCAGTAGGCAATGGCCTGACAGCCGCGCTAACCTGCCGTCCTCACTCGCCACAACGATACCCTCATGAGACTGCGTCAGCGCCTCGAAAACCTGCCAGTGGGCCGCAAACTGCTGGCCGCACTGCTGGTGTTGCTCGCCGCCGTGATGCTGGTGGCCAATCTGGCTTTCATCAGCGCAGCCTACTGGATCACCCAGGAGAGCATGGCGCCACAGGCCCTGCACACCCTCGGCCGGCTTATCGCCAGCCCGACGCTGAGCAAGGAAGCCTTGCACTCGTCCGCCTCGGCCGAGGCCCTGCTCAAACGCCTGGACGATTACGCGCCCCTGCGTGCAGCGATTATCTACGACAGCAATGGCAACAGCCTGGCACAACTGCAACGCGGCGAAAAACTGCAGCTGCCGCAGCAACTGAGCCATCTGCAGAACTGGCGCGAAACAGCCTTTCGCACCAACCTGCTGGTCGACCTGCCCCACCCCAGCGGTCGCCCCGGCGCCCTGCTGCTGGTGGCGTCCAGCGAGCTACCTGGTGCCTTCTATACCGGCACCCTGACCGCAAGCCTGGTGATTCTGGCGTTCAGCGTGCTGCTGTGGATGCTGGTGGCCAGGCAGATCAAACGCCTGGTGACCAAACCCATTCGCCGCCTGGAAGAACTGTCACGCCAGGTCACCCGCGAAGAGAACTATGCGCTGCGCGCCAATCGCGGCAATCAGGACGAGATCGGCAGCCTGGCCGATGCGTTCAACACCATGCTGATGCGCATGGAGGCCCGCGAGCAGCAGCTCAAGCGTGCCCGCGACGACGCCCAGCAGGCCTTCGATCAGGCGCAGAGCCTGGCCGAGGAGACCCGCCACTCCAACCGCAAGTTGGAGCTGGAGGTGCAGGTGCGCAGCAAGATCGAGAAGAAACTCACCGGTTTTCAGAACTACCTCAACAGCATCATCGACTCCATGCCTTCGGCGCTGATCGCCCTCGACGAACAGCTCTACGTCACGCAGTGGAACCAGGAGGCCAGCGCCCTGTCCGGTACGCGCCTGGAAGAGGCGCTGAACCAACCGATATTTCTTGCCTTCCCACCACTCAAACCCTTTCTCGCGCAGCTCAAACGCACCGCCGAGCAGCATCGCGTGGAGAAGATCGAGCGCGTTACCTGGCATAAGGACGAAGAGCCCCACCATTACGCCCTGACCTTCTACCCACTGATGGGCGGCGCCGGCCGGGGCGTGGTGATCCGCATCGACGACATCACCCAGCGCCTGGCCCTGGAAGAAATGATGGTGCAATCGGAGAAGATGCTTTCGGTCGGTGGCCTAGCGGCCGGCATGGCGCACGAAATCAACAACCCGCTCGGCGCAATCCTGCACAACGTGCAGAACATCCGCCGGCGCCTGTCGCCAGATCTGGAAAAGAACCTCGAACAAGCCGAACAGGCCGGCGTCAGCCTGGCTGCCATCCAGCACTACATGGCAGCGCGCGAGATACCGCGCCTGCTCGACGGCATCCAGCAGGCCGGTCAGCGTGCGGCCAAGATCGTCAGCCACATGCTCAGCTTCAGTCGTCGTAGCGACCGTCAGCTGTCGCCCTGCGACCTGCCAGCGCTGATCGACCAGGCTTTGGAGATCGCCGGCAATGACTTCGACCTAGCCGACAGCTTCGATTTCAGGACCCTGGAAATCGTGCGCCAATTCGACCCACACCTGGGACCCGTGGCCGCCACCGCCAACGAACTGGAGCAGGTGTTGCTCAATCTGCTGAAGAACGCCGCCCAAGCCATCCATCAACGCGACGAAGGTGCCGAACCCGGCCGCATCATCCTGCGCACTCGGCAAGCCGGTAACTGGGCGGAAGTGCAGGTGGAGGACAACGGCATGGGCATGAGCGAAGCGGTGCGCAAACGCATCTTCGAGCCCTTCTTCACCACCAAGGAGGTCGGCCAGGGCACCGGACTTGGCCTGGCGGTCTCCTATTTCATCATCACCAACAATCACAAGGGACAGATGGAGGTGCACTCCACGCCGGGCCAGGGCACCTGTTTCACCCTGCGCCTGCCGCTGGCCTCTCTGCCCGATAACACAGGACTCTGAGCCATGGGCTTTCGCCTTTCGAAAATCTACACCCGCACCGGCGACAAGGGAGAAACAGGCCTGGCCGACGGCCGCCGAGTCGGCAAGGACCATCCGCGCATCGATGCGATTGGCGAGCTGGATACGCTCAATAGCCAGCTCGGCCTGCTGCTCGCCGACCTGGACGAGGCCACCACGACCTGTCCGGCACTCAAGGAGATCAGCGACGTACTGAGCCCCTGCCAGCACCGCCTGTTCGACCTGGGTGGTGAACTGGCGATGCCCGAGTACCAGGCGCTGCAGCCGGTGGAAATCGAGCACCTCGAGACCATAATCGACCGCTGGAACGAAGAGGTCGGCCCACTGGAAAACTTCATCCTGCCCGGCGGCTCCAGGCTGATTGCCCAGACCCATGTCTGCCGCAGCCTCGCCCGTAGCGCCGAGCGCCGCTGCCAGCACCTCAACGCCGTAGAACCGCTACGTGGTGAGGGCCTGGCCTACGTCAACCGCCTCTCCGACCTGCTGTTCGTCGCGGCCCGCCTGATCGCCAAGCGCCAGGGCATCGCCGAGGTGCTGTGGAAGGCGGCAGACAAACCGTAGGGCGTACTCGGCTTTGGCATCCTGCGTCGCTCTGACGCCTACATCCGTGTAGTCGTCGCGAAGCAGTACACCACTGGAATATCGATGGAAAGCGGCGATGCCTGCATGGCGGACTGTTCGCCTAGGCTCCTGAGTCCGCCCTACGACCAGAACGCGCGGATACCGGCCACGCCCTGGGCGCCAATCTGCCAGGCGCGTTCGATATCGGCCGGGCCTACGCCGCCCAGCAGATAAGCCGGCAGGTTGAAATGGGTCAGCATCTCGCTTGCAGCGTCCCAGCCCAGCGGCTGCGCCTCGGGATGAGTCGCGGTCGCCTGCACGGGGGACAGGGTGACGAAGTCCACGCCCATCTGCGTGGCCAGCGCCAGCTCATCGGCATTATGGCAAGACGCCGCCAGCCAGCGATCCTCAGGGAAAGGGCGGCCGCTGGCGGCGTAATTGCGCAGCTGTTCGGCCGTCAGGTGCCAGCCAGCCGCGGGAAAATCCCCCAGCCACTCCAGCGGCCCCTTGAGCATCAGTTGCGCCTTGCCGGCACACAGGCCCTGCACGTCGACAGCCAGGTCGCGGTATTGCGGGTCGAACATGTTCGGCGCGCGCAGCTGAATCAGCCTTACCCCCTGCGCCAGAGCACTGCGGATGCCGGCGAGCAGCTCACTCGGCTCCAGGCCATCCGGGGTGATCAGGTAGCGATCAGGCAGGCGCGCCGCGGCGACTATGGGCTTGTTGGCGGCGGGGAATTCGTATTCCAGCAACTGCCGCTCACTGACCCAGGCCAGGGGCTGGCCTTCTGCGCCATGCGGCTCGCCACTGAAGGCCGACACTTCCCAGACGTCCAGCAACACCTGCTTGTCCGGATAGTCGTGGCGAATCTGGATCAGCGGGCGCGCAGCCTGCGGACGAATCCCCAGTTCCTCCTGCAGTTCACGATCGAGGGCGACCCGCACCGCCTCACCGTCCTCCACCTTGCCGCCGGGAAACTCCCACAGACCGCCCTGGTGTTTGTCATCGGGTCGCCTGGCGATCAGGATGCGTCCATCGACACCCCGAATCACCGCTGCTGCGACATGCACACGCTTCACCCCTTTACCTCCTGCAATGCTGCCTGATACCAGCGCCGGAACGCCGGCCAGCGGTAGATGGTTTCGACATAGGCCGCTGCCGTTGTCGGTAGCGCCACATGATAACTGCGCAGACGCGCGGCGACCGGCGCATAGAAGGCATCGGCAATGCTGGCCTGACCGAACAGATAGTTGCCTGAAGTGGCGAAGCGCTCGCGGCAATCGGCCCAGATCGCGCAAATACGATCGATATCGGCCTGCGCCGCGTCCGGCAGCTCGGTCAGCGCCTTGTCACGCGCCAGATCCATCGGCAGGTGGCTGCGCAGAGCGCTGAAGCCACTGTGCATCTCCGCACAGACACTACGTGCCAAGGCGCGGGCCTGGCGATCCTGCGGCCACAGCTGCGCCTCGGGGTAGCACTCGGCCAGATATTCGGCTATCGCCAGGGAATCCCACACCGGTCCCTGCTCGGTGAGCAGCACAGGCACCTTGCCGGTGGGCGAGTGCCGCAGCAATTGCGCGCGGCTGTCGGGCTGATACAGGCGAACCAGCACTTCTTCACATTCCACACCGGCCAGCTCGACCGTCAGCGCGGCACGCAACGACCAGGAGGAATAGTTCTTGTCGCCAATCACCAGTTTCAGGGCCATCTCGCGCGTCCTCGGGCATGAAGTCACTCGACGTTAAAAGCCTGCCTCCCGAATAGCAAATTCCCGCGCGTCATGGGGTCATGAGGCACGGGAATACGAACGAGCAGGACGCGATCAGGTGCGGTATTCGGCGTTGATCTTGACGTACTCGTGGGACAGGTCGGTGGTCCAGATGGTCTCGCTGCAGGTGCCACGGCCCAGCTCGATACGGATGGTGATTTCCTCACGGGCCATCACCGCCGCACCCTGCTCTTCGGTGTAGGTGGTCGCACGGCAACCCTTGCTGGCGATGCAGACTTCACCGAGGAACACGTCGATCTTGCTCACGTCGAGCTGCGGCACGCCGGCATAGCCCACGGCGGCGAGGATACGCCCCCAGTTCGGGTCGGAGGCGAACAGCGCGGTCTTGATCAGCGGCGAATGAGCCACCGCGTAAGCCACGTCCAGACACTCCTGATGAGTGCCGCCACCGTTGACTTGCACGGTGACGAACTTGGTCGCGCCCTCACCGTCACGGACGATGGCCTGCGCCACCTCCATGAATACCTCGAAAACCGCCTGTTTGAGCTTGGCGAACAGCTCGCCAGAAGCCTCGGTGATTTCCGCCAGGGCCGCCTGGCCGGTGGCGATCAGCATGCAGCAGTCGTTGGTGGAAGTATCGCCGTCGATGGTGATGCGGTTGAACGACTTGTTCGCCGCGTCGCGCACCAGATCCTGCAGCACGCCCTGAGCGACCTTGGCGTCAGTGGCGATGTAGCCGAGCATGGTCGCCATGTTCGGCCGGATCATGCCGGCGCCCTTGGAAATACCGGTGACGGTAACGGTCACGCCGTCGTGCTGGAACTGCCGGCTGGCGCCCTTGGGCAGGGTGTCGGTGGTCATGATACCGGTGGCGGCCGCTTCCCAGTTGTCGGCCTTGAGATCATCCAGCGCAGCCTGCAACGCGGACTCGATCTTCTCCACCGGCAGCGGCTCGCCGATCACACCGGTGGAGAACGGCAGTACGGCGCTTTCGGTTACGCCGGTCAGCTCGGCCAGGCGGGCACAGGCGCGGCGCGCACGGGCCAGACCGTCGGCACCGGTACCGGCGTTGGCATTGCCGGTATTGGTCAGCAAATAGCGCACTTCACCACCCAGGCGCTCGCGAGTGATCAGTACCGGCGCCGCGCAGAAGGCGTTGGTGGTGGTCACCCCGGCAATACGCGAACCTTCGGCACAGCGCATCACCACCACATCCTTGCGCCCGGGACGCTTGATGCCGGCTGAGGCGATGCCCAGCTCGAAACCAGGAACCGGGTGCAGGGTAGACAGCGGGCCAAGACCAACAGCCATGAGATGCGCTCCTTCAGATGTGCGGTGATCGCTTCGGCGACCGGGTGAGATGGTAAAACGCCGCGAGCGGCTGAACCGTTCGCGGCGTTGTCAGGGCGCTGGCAGCATAGCCGAAGCGCCCGCTACTGCAAGCGTCCCAAACGGGCCGGTGATCAGCCGATCTGACCGTGGCAGTGCTTGTACTTCTTGCCCGAGCCACAAGGGCACGGTTCGTTGCGGCCGACCTTCGGCTCGGCGCGCACTGGCGCTGCAGCCACAGCGACGTCGCCCTCATCGCCATTGCTTTCTTCAGCCGCCAGGGCCGAGGCGTCAGCGTGCTGGAACTGCATGCGCTCGGCCATCGCTTCAGCCTCGCGACGCAGGCGGGCTTCTTCTTCAGCCGGATCTTCGCGACGCACCTGAACATGGCTGAGCACGCGGATGGTGTCGCGCTTGATAGACTCCAGCAGCTCCTGGAACAGGGCGAAGGACTCGCGCTTGTATTCCTGCTTGGGGTTCTTCTGCGCGTAACCGCGCAGGTGGATGCCGTGGCGCAGGTGATCCATGGTCGACAGATGGTCCTTCCACAGGTCGTCCAGCACGCGCAGCAGAATCTGCTTCTCGAAGGTACGCAGGGCTTCGGCGCTGGCCTGGGTTTCCTTCTCGTTGTAGGCGCTCAGCAGCTCGGCCAGGATGCGCTCACGCAAGGTTTCTTCGTACAGCTTGTCGTCTTCGTCCAGCCACTGCTGGATCGGCAGCTTGATGCCGAAGTCGCTCTGCAGTGTCGACTCCAGGCCGGCCACGTCCCACTGCTCCGGCATCGACTGCGGCGGGATGTGGTTGTTGACCGCTGCGGTCAGCACTTCCTCGCGGAACTCGGCGATGGTGTCGCCAACGCTCTCGGCAGCCAGCAGGCTGTTGCGCATGTGGTAGATCACCTTGCGCTGCTCGTTGGCCACGTCGTCGAATTCGAGCAGTTGCTTACGCATGTCGAAGTTGCGGCCCTCGACCTTGCGCTGGGCCTTCTCGATGGCGTTGGTGACCATGCGGTGCTCGATGGCCTCGCCGGACTGCATGCCCAGAGCCTTCATGAAGTTCTTCACCCGATCCGAGGCGAAGATGCGCATCAGGTTGTCTTCCAGCGACAGGTAGAAACGGCTGGAACCCGGGTCGCCCTGACGGCCGGCACGACCGCGCAGCTGATTGTCGATACGCCGCGATTCGTGGCGCTCGGAGGCAATCACATGCAGGCCGCCGGCTTCGATCACCTGCTGGTGACGCTTCTGCCACTCGCTCTTGATCTGCGCGATCTGCTCGTCGGTCGGGTTTTCCAGCGCCGCGACTTCCACTTCCCAGTTGCCACCGAGAAGGATGTCGGTACCACGACCGGCCATGTTGGTGGCGATGGTCAGCGCACCCGGACGACCGGCCTGGGCGATGATCTCGGCTTCCTTGTCGTGGAACTTGGCGTTGAGCACCTTGTGCTCGATACCTTCCTGATTCAGCAACTGGCTGACGTACTCGGAGGTCTCGATGGTGGCAGTACCAACCAGGATCGGCCGGCCCTGGGCCTGGCAGTCCTTGATGTCGGCGATGATCGCCTGATACTTCTCTTCCTGGGTCAGGTAGACCAGGTCGTTGAAGTCCTTGCGCGCGACCGGCTTGTTGGTCGGGATCACCATCACGTCCAGACCATAGATCTGGCGGAACTCGAAAGCCTCGGTGTCGGCGGTACCGGTCATGCCGGACAGCTTGTTGTAGAGACGGAAGTAGTTCTGGAAGGTGGTCGAGGCGAGGGTCTGGCTCTCGGCCTGAATGTTCACCCCTTCCTTCGCTTCGATGGCCTGGTGCAGGCCCTCGGAGAGGCGGCGACCCGGCATGGTACGGCCGGTGTGCTCGTCGATCAGGATCACCTGGCCGTTCTGCACGATGTATTCGACATTGCGATTGAACAGCTTGTGCGCACGCAGGCCGGCGTAAACGTGAGTCAGCAGACCGAGGTTGTGCGCGGAATAGAGGCTCTCACCCTCGGCCAGCAGGCCGGCAGCGGTGAGCATCTCCTCGACGTACTGGTGGCCGGCCTCGTTGAGTTCGACCTGGCGCGATTTCTCGTCGACCTTGTAGTGACCTTCCTGAGTCACCACGCCTTCCTCTTCCTCGATGTGCTGTTTGAGGCGCGGGATCAGCTTGTTGATCTCGATATACAGCTTGGAGCTGTCCTCGGCCTGACCGGAGATGATCAGCGGGGTACGCGCCTCGTCGATGAGGATGGAGTCGACTTCGTCGATCACGGCGAAATTCAGCTCGCGCTGGAACTTGTCTTCCAGGCTGAAGGCCATGTTGTCGCGCAGGTAGTCGAAACCGAATTCGTTGTTGGTGCCGTAGGTGATATCGGCGGCGTAGGCGGCGCGCTTCTCTTCCGGCGGCTGGAAGGGGGTGACGATACCCACGGTCAGGCCGAGGAATTCATACAGCGGACGCATCCAGTTGGCGTCACGACGGGCCAGGTATTCGTTGACCGTAACCACGTGCACGCCCTTGCCGGACAATGCGTTGAGGTAGACCGCCAGGGTACCTACCAGGGTCTTGCCCTCACCGGTACGCATCTCGGCGATCTTGCCTTCATGCAGGGTCATGCCGCCGATCAGCTGCACATCGAAGTGGCGCATGCCCATCACTCGCTTGCCGGCCTCACGGGCCACAGCGAAGGCTTCGGGAAGCAGCTTGTCGAGGGTTTCGCCCTGAGCCAGACGGCCCTTGAACTCTTCGGTCTTGCCACGCAGTTGCTCGTCCGAGAGGGCGATCATCTGCTCTTCGAGGACGTTGACGGACTGCACCGCCTTGAGCAAGCGTTTGACTTCACGCTCATTCTTGCTTCCGAAAAGTTTTTTAAACAGAGGCGCAAACATATCGACAGGATCTTCCGGCGAATGGATGGAGGTCGGCGCAAATCGCGACCTGGCAGCCAGCATGGCTGCGGGCGAAGGGGGCATTCTACCCGGAAAACTCAGGGAGGAAAGTGACGTTGTCAGCCCGTTGCTGCCGTGTGATGGCGCAGGCCACGCATCCCCGGTCAGCCAGGGGCGCGGCGTGAAACTTTATATGGGGATGAATGCTGGCAATTCAAGGCCAGCCATCGCCCCTGACTCACTCGACGCCGTTGGCACGTGCGATATAGAGGGCGGGATTGACCTGTCGGCCATCCTTGCTGACTTCGAAGTGCACGTGATAACCGGTGGAACGACCACTGCGACCGACCTTGGCGATGGTCTGGCCGCGCTGCACCAGATCGCCGATCTGCACGGTATTGCTCTGGTTGTGGGCATAGAGCGTGACGTAGCCATCCGTGTGACTGATTTCCACGGTATTGCCGTAACCATTCTTCCTACCGGAAAAGGTCACCACGCCAGCGGCAACCGATACCACGTCACTGCCAGGCTTTGCCGCGAAATCCATGCCCTTGTGGACACTGGCGCGGCCGGTCAGCGGATGCACACGACGGCCGAAAGGTGACGACACATAACCCTGCAAGACCGGGCGACCGGACAGTGTTTCCGCTTCACTCAGGCGGCGCTCGCCAAGCAGTTGCTCCAGCACTTCCAACTGCTGCTCGCGACTCTCCACGCGCAGTGCCAGCTCATCCAGGGCGTTCATGAAAGGCGGCGGCGCATAGGCCGAAGCCCCCAGCGGATCTTCCGCCCCGCCCTGACCGACACTGAGGGAGAAGTCGAACTCACCGGCGTCCAGTTCTGCCAGTTCGGTGAGGCGCTCACCCAGGGCATCGAGCCGGGTGAGACGCGCCTGCAACTCGGCAACATGCACAGCGAAGGCGTCGAGCTGACGTTGCGCGTCCTGGCGCACGGCGCCGACCTGCTCGCGCTGCTGGTCGAGGGCCTCGACCAGCGAGGTGTCGACCACAGGTTCGGCGGTCAACCACTTGGCGCCCATCGCAGCACCGGCAGCAAGGCTCAGGACCAGCAGCAGGACAACCGAGAGCAGCAACCAGCGCAGGTCCAGATTGATCGTTCGCGCCGAACCGTGACGGCTATTGAGCAAGATGATATGCATGGCTTCCCCTTTTCGCAGAACACAGGCCGGCAGCACGCTCTGCTACCATGACGGCTCTGCAACTTAAGGCTTCCTGCCATGACGTTTCGTCCCTTGCCGGCCCAGGCACCCGCTAAGCTGTTACGCGAAGCCAAGCCCCTGAAAGCGCTGTTCGGTCAGGCGCAACGCCTTACCCACCTGCAGCGTCTTGTCGATAGCCAGCTACAGCCTGCTGCCCGGGAACACTGTCATGTAGCGTCCTGGCGCGACGGCTGCTTGTTATTGATCGTGACCGATGGCCACTGGGCAACACGCCTGCGTTATCAGCAAAGAAGACTGCAACGACAACTACAGGCACTCGAAGAATTCGCGACCTTAACGAAAATCATGTTCAAGGTGCAACCTCAAGGCGGCCAGAATCGTGGAACCGGTCGCACCTTGCACTTGTCGAATAGCGCCGCACAAAGCATCCAGGCAACGGCCGAAGGTATCAGCGACCCCAGGCTACGCGCGGCACTCGAGCGCCTGGCCAGCCACACGCAGAAAGACCAATAAGCCCCCGCTCCGCTCGTCGGTAAAACTCGTTTCGACGCAGGCGCCAGACAAATGGCGCCAGAGACCATCGCCCAAAATCCCACTCCACTGAGTGACCGGCCATAAAAAAGGCCACCCGAAGGTGGCCTCAAATAAAGCTGGAAAGAGAGTAGGTTTTACACCGCCGCGACAGGACGCATGTAAGAGATCGGTGCGAGTTTGGCGTCCTCGAAGGTCACCATTTCCCAGGCATCGGTCTGTTCGATCAACGTACGCAGCAAACGATTGTTCAGCGCGTGACCCGACTTGAAGCCTTTGAACTCGCCGATCAGGCTGTTACCCAGCAGGTACAGATCGCCGATGGCATCGAGAATCTTGTGTTTGACGAATTCGTCCTCGTAACGCAGGCCGTCTTCGTTGAGCACACGATATTCGTCGACCACGATGGCGTTTTCCACACTGCCACCGAGTGCCAGGTTCTGCGAACGCAGGAACTCGATGTCACGCATGAAGCCGAAGGTGCGGGCCCGGCTGACTTCCTTGACGAAAGACGTGCTGGAGAAATCCACACTGGCGCTCTGCGTGCGATTGCGGAACACGGGGTGATCGAAGTCGATCTCGAAGCTCACCTTGAAGCCGTCGAAAGGTACGAAGGTGGCGCGCTTGTCGCCCTCCTCCACCGTCACCTCACGCAGGATGCGGATGAACTTCTTCGGCGCTTCCTGCTCCTGCAGGCCAGCGGATTGAATCAGGAATACGAAGGGACCAGCACTGCCATCCATGATCGGTACTTCGGACGCGGAGAGCTCGACGTAGGCGTTATCGATGCCCAGGCCTGCCATGGCCGAAAGCAGATGCTCTACCGTATCCACCTTGACATCACCATTGATCAACGTGGTCGACATGGTGGTTTCACCGACATTCCCGGCCAGCGCGCGGATTTCCACGACGGGGTCGAGGTCGGTACGACGAAACACGATACCGGTATCCACCGGTGCCGGCTTCAGGGTCAGGTAAACCTTCTCCCCCGAATGCAGGCCAACGCCGGTGGCACGGATGATGTTCTTCAGGGTGCGTTGTCTGATCATGGCTTGGCCGCTATATCGCTAGTTGCGAACTGTTTTCAACAATGGTCGGGAATGATAGCAGAACCGACCTTTGCTGAACACCAATCACCCATATACTCCTGATAAATTCCATCAATCAGCCTGACGACGCAGGAAAGCCGGAATATCCAGGTAATCGAGGTCATCCTGGGTATTGAGCTTGGCTGCAGTGGCCGCACCGCCATGGCTCTGGCGCTGCACGGTGGGACGCTCGTAGTCCTTGTAGTTGACCGACTGCTCGCTGCGCGGCTGCGCGGCAGGCTGCTGGGCAACCGGCTGGCTGACGGCGACCTGCACGGTGTTGTCGACTACCTTGACCGGCTTCTCCATGCGCGCGCCGAGGCCGGTGGCGACCACGGTGACGTGCAGTTCGTCGCGCATGTCGGCGTCGATCACGGTGCCGACCTTGACGGTGGCGTGCTCGGAAGCGAACTGCTCGATGATGTTACCCACGTCGGAGTACTCACCCAGCGACAGGTCGGGACCGGCAGTGATGTTCACCAGAATGCCGCGCGCACCCTGCAGGTTGACATCTTCCAGCAGCGGGTTGCGGATGGCGGCTTCAGTGGCTTCACGCGCACGGTTCGGACCGCTGGCGCAGCCGGTGCCCATCATGGCCATGCCCATTTCGCTCATCACGGTTTTCACGTCGGCGAAGTCGACGTTGATCATGCCCGGACGCTTGATGATGTCGGAGATACCGCGCACGGCGCCGGCCAGCACGTCGTCAGCCTTGGCGAAGGCGGACAGCAGGCTGGCGTCCTTGCCGAGGATGGTCAGCAGCTTTTCGTTGGGGATGGTGATCAGCGAGTCGACGCTCTCGGACAGCGCGCGGATGCCCTCGTCGGCGATGACCATGCGCTTCTTGCCCTCGAACGGGAACGGACGGGTGACCACGGCCACGGTGAGGATGCCCAGTTCCTTGGCCACCTCAGCGATCACCGGCGCAGCGCCGGTACCGGTACCGCCACCCATGCCGGTGGTGATGAACACCATGTCAGTGCCTTGCAGCACTTCGGCGATGCGCTCGCGATCTTCCAGCGCGGCCTGACGACCGACTTCCGGATTGGCGCCAGCACCCAGGCCTTTGGTCACGCCCGGGCCGAGCTGCAGCACGGTACGTGCGCCGATGTTTTTCAGCGCCTGCGCATCGGTATTGGCGCAGATGAACTCGACGCCCTCGATGTTGCTGACGGCCATGTGATTGACTGCGTTGCCGCCGCCACCACCGACACCGATTACTTTGATAACCGCGCTTTGCGGAATGTTATCTACTAGTTCGAACATGATCCCTCTCCTTCCTTTCTAGTTGTAACGCCTACTGCAAATTTAGAAATTGCCTTGCACCCAACGCTTGATGCGTTCGAGTACCGGGGTTTTGTTTTCGTCCTGGTAAGGACTGCCCACCGACATGGAAATGCCGTCGTTCTGCTTCTGCAGCCCGTACAACAGCAAACCCACACCGGTGGAATAAATCGGGTTGCGCACCACGTCGCCCATGCCCTTGACGCTGTGCGGTACGCCGAGACGTACCGGCATGTGGAAAATTTCTTCGGCCAGTTCGACCGCGCCTTCCATCTTCGCCGTGCCGCCGGTCATGACGATGCCGGCGGGAATCAGATCCTCGTAACCGCTGCGGCGCAGCTCGGCCTGAACCAGGGTGAATAGCTCGTCGTAACGCGGCTCGACCACTTCGGCCAGGGACTGGCGCGAGAGATCGCGCGGCGGGCGATCACCGACGCTCGGCACCTTGATGGTTTCGCCGGCGCCGGCCAGCTTGGCCAGGGCGCAGGCGTAGCGGATCTTGATTTCCTCGGCGTACTGGGTCGGCGTACGCAGGGCCATGGCGATGTCGTTGGTGACTTGGTCACCGGCAATCGGGATCACCGCGGTGTGGCGAATCGCGCCTTCGGTGAAGATGGCGATATCGGTGGTGCCGCCGCCGATGTCCACCAGGCACACGCCCAGCTCCTTCTCGTCCTCGGTCAGCACCGAATAAGCGGATGCAAGCTGCTCGAGGATGATGTCGTCGACTTCCAGGCCGCAGCGGCGCACGCACTTCTCGATGTTCTGCGCGGCATTCACGGCGCAGGTGACCACGTGCACCTTGGCCTCCAGGCGCACGCCGGACATGCCCAGCGGCTCGCGCACGCCTTCCTGGTTATCGATCACGTAATCCTGGGCCAGGGTGTGCAGCACGCGCTGGTCCGCGGGAATCGCCACGGCCTGCGCGGCGTCGAGCACGCGTTCGATGTCGGCCGGGCTCACTTCACGATCACGGATGGCGACGATACCGTGGCTGTTCAGGCTGCGGATGTGATTGCCAGCCACACCGACGAACGCCGAGTGAATGCGGCAACCCGCCATCAGCTGCGCCTCTTCCACCGCACGCTGGATCGAGGCCACGGTCGATTCGATATTGACCACCACGCCCTTCTTCAGCCCGCGCGACGGGTGGGTGCCGATACCGACGATTTCCAGCTGGCCGTCAGCCGTCACCTCGCCCACCAGCGCCACCACCTTGGAGGTGCCGATGTCCAGGCCAACGATCATCTTGCCGCTCTGCGCGCTATTCATTAGTCCAGCCTCTCCTCAATTCACTTTCTGCTCGGCCGCAGCCGGCTCCACCGGCTCACGCCAGGCCACGGCCAGGCCGTTGGCATAACGCAGGTCGATGCGCGCGATGTTCGCGCTCTGTTCTTTCAGTTCCCGCTCATAGATGGCGGCGAAACGACGCATTTTTTCCACCACGTGATCACGTCCCAGCAGGATGTCGATACGCTGGCCGCTGGCGTTCTCCGTAGCCGAGAGGAACCAACTGCCGCGTTCGCGCAACTGCAGCCCGACCACGGTGAAGCCCATCGGCCGCAGCAACTGGCTGAGCATCTGGTACTGCTGCATCACCTTCGGCTGCGCCCGCTTCGGGCCGGACAGCTGCGGCAGATGCTGATAGTTGTCCAGCTCCTGCGGCGCGAACGCCTGACCCTGGTTGTTAAGCAGCGCCTCGTCACCCCAACGGGCGATGGGCAGTTGTTCCTCCAGACGCACGTCGATCTGATCCGGCCAGACACGACGCACTTCGGCATGGGCGATCCAGGGCATGCGCTCGAGCTCCTCGCGCATGCCGCGCAGGTCGGCGCTGAAGAAGCTCGCCTCGATATATGGCGCGATCCGTCGCTGCACCGCCTGCTGACTGACATAGGCCAGATCACCCTGCACGCTGATGCGCGCGATCGGGCGGTCGGCGTAGGGCAGCAGACGCAACGCCCCCTCGTAGGCGCCAAAGCCCAGACCAACCAGCAGCAGCGGCCAGAGCAGCCGTCCCACCCAGGAGAAATCCGCCTTGGGCATGCGCAGACGCATCGGCTCCTTGGCCACCAGACGGCTGGCGCCACGCGGCGCGGGCTTGCCGCGTTGCGGAGCCCTCAGCGAGTCCTGATGACGCAGAGCGATGCTCATCGCTTAACCCCTCGACTCGACGCTGTCAGCCAGGATCGCCAGCACCAGTTGCTGGAAATCCAGACCGGCAGCACGCGCGGCCATCGGCACCAGGCTGTGATCGGTCATTCCCGGCACGGTGTTCACTTCCAACAGCCAGAACTGGCCGCTGGCATCCTGCATCACGTCGGCACGCGCCCAGCCCTGAGTACCCACTGCCTCGCAGGCACGCGCAGTCAGTTCTTTCAGTTCCGCCTCTTTCTCGGCCGAGAGGCCGCAGGGAATGCGGTACTGGGTGTCATCGGCCAGGTACTTGGCGTCGTAGTCGTAGAAGGTGTGCGGCGTACCCAGGCCAATGGGCGGCAGCACTTCGCCACGCAGCACGGCGATGGTGTATTCGGGGCCGGCGATCCACTGCTCGACCAGCACCTGGCTGTCGTAGCGCGCGGCGTCCTGCCAGGCCGCGATCAGCGCCTCGACGCTGTCGACCTTGGCCATGCCGATACTGGAACCTTCATGCGCCGGTTTGACGATCAGCGGGAAGCCCAGTTCGGTGGCAGCAGCCTCGCAGTCAGCCCGCGAGGTCAGCACGGCGTGGCGCGGCGTCGGCAGGCCGAGGCTGTGCCAGACCTGCTTGGTGCGCAGCTTGTCCATCGCCAGCGCCGAGGCCAGGATGCCGCTGCCGGTGTAGGGGATGCCGGCGCACTCGAGCAGGCCCTGCATGGAGCCGTCCTCGCCACCGCGACCGTGCAGCACGATAAAGGCGCGATCGATCTTCTCGCCGGCAAGGCGCTGCAGGAAATCATCCCCCACGTCGATGCCGAAGGCATCCACACCGCCCGCCTGCAGGGCGCTGAGCACCGCGTTGCCGGATTTCAGCGACACCTCGCGCTCGGCGCTCTTGCCGCCGAACAGCACGGCGACGCGGCCGAAGGCCTTGGGATCGAGGGTACTGTGCAAACTCATTTCGACTCCCCCACGAACAGCGGGTGTTTGATCAGTTGCGGTGCCACGGCGCCGATATCGCCCGCGCCCTGGCACAGCAGGATGTCGCCGGCACGCAGCAGCGGTTTGAGCAGCGGCGCCAGGTCGGCGCCACGCTCGACGTAGATCGGATCGAGCTGGCCACGCTGACGGATGCTGTGACACAGCTGGCGGCTGTCGGCACCGGGAATCGGCTCTTCGCCAGCCGGGTAGACCTCTACCAGCAGCAGCACATTGGCTTCGCCGAGCACCTGCACGAAGTCGTCGTACAGATCGCGGGTACGGCTGTAGCGGTGCGGCTGGTAGACCATCACCAGGCGACGCTCCGGCCAGCCGCCACGCACGGCCTTGACCACTGCGGCCACTTCACGCGGGTGATGGCCATAGTCGTCGACCAGCATCACGCTGCCACCGTCCACCGGCAGTTCGCCGTAGACCTGGAAGCGCCGGCCTACACCCTGGAAGCCCGACAGCCCGGCGACGATGGCGGCATCGTCGATGCCTTCGTCGGTGGCGATGGCGATGGTGGCCAGGGCATTGAGGACGTTGTGGTTGCCTGGCATGTTCACCGACACGTCGAGCGGCTCGCAGTCCGGGCGCAGCACGGTGAAGTAGGTACGCATGCCTTCCTGGCGCACATTGATCGCGCGCACGTCGGCGTCTTCGGCAAAGCCGTAGGTCACGGTCGGACGACCAACCTGCGGCAGCAGCTCGCGCACCACCGGATCGTCCACGCAGAGCACGGCCAGGCCGTAGAACGGCAGGTTGTGCAGGAACTCGATGAAGGTCTTCTTCAGCCTGTTGAAGTCGCCGCCATAGGTGCTCATGTGGTCGGCGTCGATATTGGTGACCACCGAGACCATCGGCTGCAGATGCAGGAAGCTGGCGTCGCTCTCGTCCGCTTCGGCGATCAGGAAGCGGCTGGAGCCGAGCTGGGCATTGGTGCCGGCAGCGTTCAGGCGGCCACCGATGACGAAGGTCGGATCGAGACCGCCGGCGGCGAACACCGAGGCCAGCAGGCTAGTGGTGGTGGTCTTGCCATGGGTGCCGGCCACCGCGATGCCGTGGCGGTAGCGCATCAGCTCGGCGAGCATCTCCGCACGCGGCACCACCGGAATGCGGCGCTCCAGGGCGGTGGCGACCTCCGGATTGCTGGTGTTGACGGCGCTGGACACCACCAGTACGTCAGCCTGCTCGGCGTTCTCGGCAGCATGACCGATGAAGATCTTCGCACCGAAGCTTTCCAGGCGCTCGGTCACCGCCGAGGCCTTGAGATCGGAGCCGGATACTTCATAACCCAGGTTCAGCAGCACCTCGGCGATGCCGCACATGCCCACACCACCAATCCCGACGAAGTGAATGCGGCGGATACGGCGCATGCGCCGCACTTCGGCCTTGACCGCAGCGGGAGACTTAGCCACGCATCACCTCCTGGCAGATATCGACCACCGTACGGGTGGCATCGGGCTTGGCCAGGCGACGCGCGGTGGCGCCCATGACATTGAGTTTTTCCAGGTGCATCAGAACCTCGGTGAGCTGCGCGGCAAGCGTAGCCGCGTCAGTGGCATGTTGCGGGAGAAGGACGGCGGCGCCCTCCTTCGCCAGATATTCGGCATTGCGGCTCTGGTGGTCGTCGATGGCGTGCGGCAGTGGCACGAGAAACGACGGCAGCCCCGCTGCGGCCAACTCGCTGACGGTCAGCGCACCGGCGCGGCAAACCACCAGGTCAGCCCAGCCATAAGCACGCGCCATGTCCTTGATGAAAGGCGCGACCTCGGCTTCGACCGCGGCATCGCGATAACGCTCCGCAGTGATGTCGGCATGTTGTTTACCGGCCTGGTGGAACACCTGCGGACGTATATCGGCAGGGATTTTCTCCAGCGCGGCCGGCAGCAATTTGTTCAGCGGCTCGGCGCCCAGGCTGCCGCCCAGCACCAGCAATTTCGGTTTGCGCCCGGCCAGCGGCTCACGCGGCGTTTCCAGGAACAGCTCTTCACGCACCGGGTTACCGGTGGTGCGGCGCTTGTCGGAAGCGCCGAAGGTGTCCGGGAAGGCCTCACAAATGCGCGTGGCGATACGCGACAGCAGACGATTGGCGGTACCGGCGACGGCGTTCTGCTCGTGAATCACCAGCGGCACGCCGGTCATACGCGCGGCCAGACCGCCGGGACCGGTGACATAACCGCCCATGCCAAGCACGCACACCGGCTGCAGCTCACGCACGATACGACGCGCCTGCAGCAGCGAACGCAGCAACTGGAACGGCGCCTTGAGCAGGGACAGCTTGCCCTTGCCACGCAGGCCGCTGACATTGATCAGGTGCAGCGGCAGGCCCGCCTGTGGGACGAGTTCGTTCTCGATACCACGCGGCGTGCCCAGCCAGTGCACGACGTAACCACGGGCCTGGAACTCGCGTGCGCAGGCCAGCGCCGGGAATACGTGACCGCCGGTGCCGCCGGCCATGATCAGCACATTACCGCGCATGGCTGACCTCCTCGGCAAAATCCGCTTCGGTGAAATCCACGTCCTCGTTACCCAGGATGTTGCGCCGCTCCCACTCGATACGCAGCAGCAGCGCCAGGCTCACGCAACAGATCACCAGCGAGGAGCCGCCGTAGCTGAGGAACGGCAGGGTCAGCCCCTTGGTCGGCAACAGACCGGTGTTCACGCCGATATTGATCAGGAACTGACCGATCCACAGGAAAGCCAGCCCATAGGCGACATAGGCGGAGAAGAACTGCTTGGCCCTCTCGGCCCACAGACCGACGTACAGCGCACGTACGCTGACGAAGACGAACAGCGCCAGGGTCGCCAGCGCGCCGACGAAGCCCAGTTCCTCTGCCAGTACCGAAAAGACGAAGTCGGTGTGCGCTTCCGGCAGGTAGAACTGCTTCTGAATGCTGTTACCCAGACCGACACCGAACCACTCGCCGCGGCCGAAGGCGATCAGCGCCTGGGTCAGCTGATAACCGGAGCCATACTGGTCGGCCCAGGGATCGGTAAAGGTGATCAAACGCTGCAGGCGGTACTCCTGGGTCTGCACCAGGACGAACACCGCGCCAACCGCCAGCGCCACCATCAAGCCGAAGCGCAGCATGCCGACGCCACCGAGGAACAGCATCGCCATGGCCGAACCCATCATCACCACGGTGGCACCGAAGTCAGGCTCCAGCAGCAACAGGCCTGCCATTGGCAGCAGCACGACGAACGGCTTGAAGAAACCGGCCCAGCTCTCGCGTACCTCTTCCTGACGCCGCACCAGGTAACCGGCCAGATAGACCACCACGAACACCTTGGCGATCTCCGACGGCTGCACGTTGAAGGCGCCGAAGCCGATCCAGCGCCGCGCACCGTTGACCTCGCGGCCGATGCCCGGCACCAGCACCAGCACCAACAGGGCGAAAGCCGCCAGCAGCATGATCCAGCCGTAACGCTGCCAGATGTTCATCGGCACCATCAGCACCACGCCAGCGGCACCAAGACCGATCACCAGGTAGATCAGATGGCGAATCATGTGATAGAGCGGGCTACCGGTCTGCGCCGCGGCCACTTCCGAAGACGCCGAAGCGATCATCACCAGGCCGAGGCCGAGCAGGCCCAGGCAACCGGCCAGCAGCGGGAAGTCCAGATCGAGGCCACGACCCAGTAGCGGCGAGGGACGAATCTGCAGGAAGGACAACATCAGACGAGCCCCTCCACAGCCTGGGCGAACAGGCGCCCGCGCTCTTCGAAGTTCTTGAACATGTCCAGGCTGGCGCAGGCCGGCGACAGCAGCACGGCATCACCGGCCTCGGCCAATTCGCGGCAGCGCTGCACGGCTTCTTCCAGGCTCGCTACTCGCACCTGCGGTACGGCGTCGCCCAGGGTGTCGGCCAGACGCTGAGCATCACGACCGAGCAGCACCACGGCACGGCAGAAGCGTGCGACCGGAGCCTTCAGCGCGGTGAAGTCTGCGCCCTTGCCATCGCCACCGGCGATCAGCACCAGCTTGCCGGCGATATCGGCACCGAGGCCTTCGATGGCCGCCAGCGCGGCACCGACGTTGGTGGCCTTGGAGTCGTCGTAGTAGTTCACGCCGGCACGCTCGCCAACCCACTGGCAGCGGTGCGGCAACCCGGCGAACTGACGCAACGTGGCGAGCATGGCCTCCATCGGCAGGCCCACGGCATGACCGAGCGCCAGCGCCGCCAGGGCGTTGGATTGGTTGTGCGCGCCACGAATCTTCAGCTCACTCACCGGCAGCAGCGCTTCGAAGCGAAACGCCAGGGATTTTTCGCCATTCTCGTCGAGCAGGCCAAAGCGCTTGAAGTCCGGCTTGCCCAGACCGAATTCCCAGCAGCTCACCTGGTCGGCGATCAGCGGGCGCGACAGCGCGTCGTCGCGGTTGATCACCACCTGACGGGCGCCACGGAAGATCCGATGCTTGGCCAGGTGATAGGCCGGTAGACCGCTGTATCGGTCCATGTGGTCTTCGCTGATGTTCAGGCAGGTGGCCACTTCGGCATTGAGCTGATCGGTGGTTTCCAGCTGGAAGCTGGACAGTTCCAGCACGTACAGCTCGACATCGTCGGCCAACAGATCCAGCGCCGGCGTACCCAGGTTGCCGCCGACGGCGACGCGCTTGCCAGCCGCAGCCGCCATCTCGCCGACCAGGGTGGTGACGGTGCTCTTGGCGTTGGAGCCGGTGATGGCGACGATCGGCGCCTTGACGTGGCGGGCGAACAGGTCGATATCACCAGACAGTTTGACCCCGCGCGCAGCCGCTGCGGCCAACGCTGGAGTCGCCACCGCCAGGCCCGGGCTCACGTACAGTTCCGAGGCGCGGCAGAGGAAGTCCACGTCCAGCTCGCCGCAACGCACTTCCACCTGCGGGTAGTCACGCTTGAGCGTCTCCAGCTCCGGCGGGTTCGCGCGCGTATCGGCCACGGCAAAGCGCACGCCCTGCTGCGCCAGGAAGCGCACCAGGGACATGCCGCTCTTGCCGAGGCCGACAATGATGCGGAACTGGTCGGAAGCGATCAATGACACGCTCATTACCTCAGTTTCAGGGTGGCCAGGCCGATCAGCACGAGAATCACGGTGATGATCCAGAAACGGACGATCACACGCGGCTCAGGCCAGCCCTTGAGTTCGAAATGGTGGTGAATCGGCGCCATGCGGAACACGCGCTTGCCGGTCAGCTTGAAGCTGGCGACCTGGATGATCACCGACAGGGTTTCCATGACGAACACCCCGCCCATGATGAACAGCACGACTTCCTGGCGAACGATCACGGCGATGGTGCCCAGTGCGGCGCCCAATGCCAGCGCGCCGACGTCGCCCATGAACACCTGCGCCGGGTAAGTGTTGAACCACAGAAAGCCCAGGCCGGCGCCAACCAGCGCGGCGCAGAACACGATCAGCTCACCGGCGCCCGGCACGTAGGGAATCAGCAGGTACTCGGCGAAGTTCACGTTGCCCGACAGGTAGCAGAAGATCGCCAGCGCACCGGCCACCATCACGGTGGGCAGGATGGCCAGGCCGTCGAGGCCGTCGGTGAGGTTCACCGCATTGCTGGTGCCGACGATGACGAAGTAGGTCAGCACCACGAAGCCGGCGCCCAGAGGAATGGCGACATCCTTCAGCAGCGGCAGGATCAGAGTGGTCTCCACCGGGCTCTGCGCCGTCATATAAAGGAAGACGGCGGCAGCGAGACCGAACACCGACTGCCAGAAATACTTCCAGCGGCTCGGCAGACCCCGCGAGTTCTTCTCGATCACCTTGCGGTAGTCATCGACCCAACCGATGGCACCGAACAGCAGCGTCACGGCCAGCACCACCCAGACGTAGCGGTTGGACAGGTCGGCCCAGAGCAAGGTGCTCACGGTGATGGCGCTGAGAATCAGCGCACCGCCCATGGTCGGCGTGCCTTTCTTCGACAGGTGCGATTGCGGGCCATCGTGGCGCACCGCCTGGCCGATCTGCCGCACCTGCAGGGTACGGATCATCCACGGGCCGAGCCACAGCGACAGCGCCAGGGCGGTGAGCACGCCGAGGATGCCGCGCAGGGTCAGGTACTGAAAGACCGCGAAGCCCTTGTGGAACTGTTGCAGGTACTCCGCCAGCAGCAGCAGCATTTAGTGAATCTCCCCAGATACGCCACACAGCGCCGCCACGACCTTGTCCATGGCTGCGCTGCGTGAACCCTTGATTAGTAGTGTGCTGCCGGCCTGTTCGGCGCGAAGCGCTTCGATCAGCTCGGCTTGATCGACGAAGTGACGGCCTTTTGAGCCAAACTCCTCGACCGCAAAACGCATCAGCGGGCCAACGGCATACAGCACATCGACCTTGCCCGCGGCATGGCGGCCGACGTCGCGATGGCCCTGTTCAGCCCACTCGCCCAGCTCGCCCATGTCTCCCAGCACCAGGACGGTGCGACCGGAGAAGGCGGCGAGTATATCCACCGCCGCACACATGGACACCGGGTTGGCGTTATAACTGTCATCAATGACTCGCACGCCGTTCGGCGCCAGCTGCGCTACGGCGCGGCCCTTGACCGGTTGCAGGCTTTCCAGCCCTTCGACCATGGCGACCAACGGCATGCCCAGCGCATGAGCGGCAGCACAGGCCGCCAGTGCATTAGCCACGTTGTGCTCACCGAGCAGGTTGAGCTGAATGCGCGCGCTACCGACCGGGCTGCGCAGGGTGAAGCCCTGGCAGCCACGCTCGTCGCGGGCCAGATCGCTGCCGTGGAAGTCGGCGCGGGTGTCGCGCAAGGCAAAGCTCAGCACCTTGCGTCCGGCAGCGCGGCGCTGCCAGGTGATGAACGCCTTGTCATCCAGATTGAGCACGGCCACACCATCGTTCGGCAGGCCTTCGAGAATCTCGCCCTTGGCCTCGACGATCTTTTCCGGACCGCCAAACTCACCCACATGGGCATTGCCGGCATTGGTGATGATCGCCACCTGCGGCTGGGTGAGGCTGACGGTGTAGGCGATCTCGCCGACATGGTTGGCGCCCAGTTCGATCACCCCGGCGCGATGCTCAGGCGCCAGCTCCAGCAGGGTCAGTGGCGCACCGAGGTCGTTATTGAGATTGCCACGAGTGGCCAGTACCGCGCCGCCGAGGCCGGCACGCAGAATGGACGCGAGCATTTCCTTGACGCTGGTCTTGCCACTGGAACCGGTCACGGCAGCCAGCGGGCCGGTAAAGGCCTGGCGGTTCAGCGCACCCAGTTGACCGAGTGCCAGACGCGTGTCGGCCACCAGCAATTGCGGCAACGGTGCATTCGCCACCTCACGCTCGACCAACGCGGCGACCGCCCCCTTGGCGGCGACGTCGGCCAGATAATCATGACCGTCGAAGCGTGGGCCGGTCAGCGCCACGAAAAGCTGACCCGCAGCGATGGTACGGCTGTCGGTGCCAACCGCGGAGAACGCCACATCGGCGCCAATCACGCGAGCATTCAGGTTGGTGGCGACGTCGCTGAGCAACCATGGCTTAAGCATGCGCTGCCTCCCAGGCCGCCAGGGCCTTGTTCGCTTCGATCAGATCGGAGAACGGCTGACGCACGCCCATGATTTCCTGATAATCCTCGTGGCCCTTGCCAGCCAGTACCAGCACATCGGCGGCTTCAGCCTGGGCAATCAACCGCGCGATGGCATCGCCACGACCATGAATGAACTGCACCTGCTCCGGTGCTTTGAAGCCAGCGCGGATATCGGCAACGATCTGTGCCGGCTCTTCCGTACGCGGATTGTCATCGGTCACCCACACCGCATCGGCCAGCCGTTCGGCAACCGCGGCCATCAGCGGGCGCTTGCCGCGGTCACGATCGCCACCGCAACCGAACAGGCAGACCAGACGCCCTTCGACGTGTGGACGCATGGCTTCGAGAACTTTCTCCAGCGCATCCGGGGTGTGCGCGTAGTCGACCACCACCAGCGGCTTGTCGCCGCCACCGAGACGCTGCATGCGGCCCGCCGGCCCCTGCAGTTGCGGCAGGACCTTGAGAATCTCGTCGAGGCCGTAATCCAGCCCCTGCAGCGCGCCGACCACCGCCAGCAGGTTGCTCAGGTTGAAACGACCGAGCAGATTGCTGCGCAGCATGCCTTCGCCGCGCGGTGTCACCAGGCGCGCACGCACGCCGTGATCGTCGAAGTGCGCTTCGCTGCAATAAAGGAAGGCGCTGGCATCGCTGAGGCTATAGCCGATCAGGCGTGACTCGTGCGTTTGCGCGGCGAGCTCACAACCAAAGGCGTCATCGAGGTTGATCACTCGGCAACGCAGGTTCGGCCAGGCGAACAGCTTGGCCTTGGCTGCACCATAGGCCTCCATGCTGCCGTGGTAATCGAGGTGATCGCGCGACAGGTTGGTGAACACCGCCACGTCGAACTCCAGCGCCGCGACGCGGCCCTGATCCAGACCATGGGAGGAAACCTCCATCGCCACGGCGCGCGCACCGGCCTGCTTGAGCGAGGCCAGGGTGGCCTGCACCCCGACCGGATCGGGGGTGGTGTGCTTGCCCTGCTCCAGCGCGCCATGGAAACCGGTGCCCAGGGTACCGACGATGCCACAACGCTCGCCGAGCAGATCCAGTGCCTGAGCCAGCAACTGGCTGACACTGGTCTTGCCATTGGTACCCGTAACACCGATCAGGTGCAAAGCGCGGCTCGGCTCACCGTAGAAGCGCCCGGCAATGGCCGACAGCTGGCCGGCCAGCCCCCTGACCGGCACCAGCACAGCACTTTCAGCATGCATGGGTGCAGCGCCTTCGGCCTCGAAGGCCACTGCCGCCGCGCCGCGCGCAATGGCATCGGCGATATGCACACGGCCATCCTGCTGGGTACCCGGCACGGCCAGGAACAGGTCCCCCGGACGCACCTTGCGGCTGTCCAGAGTCAGTTCCCGAATCAGCACGCTGCTCTCGGCAGCAGGCAACAGTTGATTGAGTGGCATGGGCATCAGTTACGCCCTCCCTGGCCAACGGCGGCCATCTTCTGCTCGGGCGGCGGCAGATTGTCTGGCGCAATGTTCATCAAGCGCAGCGAACCTGCCATCACCCGGCTGAACACCGGTGCGGAAATCAGGCCGCCGTAGTAGGCACCCTTGCCTGGCTCGTCGATCACCACGACCAGCGCAATACGCGGGTCCTGCGCCGGGGCGAAACCGGCAAACAGAGACCGGTAGGAGTTGGTCTGGTAGCCCTTGGCGCCAGCATTGGTCTTGCGCGCGGTACCACTCTTGCCGGCGACGTGGTAACCCGGAACCTGGGCGCGGAAAACGCCTCGCGGCGCCTCGACCACCTGCTGCAACATGCCCTGCAGGGTCTTGGCCACGTCGGGCGACATGACCTGCATGGCGCCTGGCTTGCTGTCCACGCGAATCATCGACAGCGGCGTCATGCCGCCGCCGTTGGCCAGTGCGGCATAGGCATGCGCCAGTTGCACCGCAGTCACCGAGAGGCCATAGCCGTAGGACAGCGTGGCGGTTTCCGCCTGGCGCCACTGGCGGTGATTGGGCAGATTGCCAACCCGCTCACCCGGGAATCCGAGGCCGGTATCGCGACCGAAACCCAGGTTGCTCAGCACCTGATAGATATTCTCTCCACCCACGTCGAAGGCGATCTTGCTCATGCCGACGTTGCTGGAATTGATCAGGATACCGGTCAGATCCAGCGCCGGGCCCTGTGTGCGGGAAACGTCGCGAATGCTGTAGCGGCCGATCTGCAGAGTGCCGTTGCCAACCTGAACGATGTCACTGGGCTTCCAGCGACCGGTCTCCAGCGCAGCGGACATCGACAGCGGCTTGATGGTCGAACCGGGCTCGAACACGTCGATCATGGCGCGGTTGCGCATGGCTGCCGGGGTCAGGTTGCGGCGATTGTTCGGGTTGTAGGTGGGATGGTTGACCATCGCCAACACTTCACCGGTCTTCACGTCGACCATCACCAGGCTGCCGGCCTTGGCATCGTTTTCCAGCAGCGCATTGCGCAGCTCACGATGGGCCAGGTACTGCAGGCGCAGATCAATGGACAACGCCAAGGCCTTGCCAGCCTTGGCGTTCTGCGCGACCTGAACGTCCTTGATCAACTTGCCACGCCGGTCCTTGAGCACCTGGCGCTTGCCCGGCACACCGGCCAGCCAGTCTTCGTAAGCCAGCTCCATGCCTTCGCGCCCCCGGTCATCGATGTCGGTGAAGCCGACGACATGGGCCGCCACCTCACCAGCCGGATAGAAGCGGCGGAATTCTTCGATGGCATACACACCCGGCACTTTCAGATCCAGCACGCGCTGACCGTTCTCCGGGGTCAGGCCACGCACCAGATACATGAACTCGCGCTCCTTGTTCTGCTCAAGACGCGCGGCGAAGTTGGCGGGATCCTGGCCGAGTGCGGCAGCCAGCGCCGGCCACTGCTCACGACCGGCCTGCAGCTCCTTGCCATTGGCCCACAGCGTGGTGACAGGAGTACTGACGGCCAGCGGCTCGCCATTGCGGTCAGTGATCAGGCCGCGGTGCGCAGGAATCGGGATATGCCGCACGCTGCGAGCATCGCCATGGGCCTTGAGGAAGTCATGGTCGAGCACCTGCAGGTCGAGCATGCGCCAGGCGATGGCGCCCACCATCAGCGCCAGCAGCACCAGCACCAGGCGGAAGCGCCAGGGATAGAGTGCGCCTTCGAGCCCGATCATGGACGCACCATGCGCACGGCGGCAGGGTCGGGGATGTGCATTTTCAGCTGTTCAGTGGCCAGCGCTTCGATGCGGTTGTGCGCGGTCCAGGTACTTTGCTCGAGAATCAGTCGCCCCCACTCGGCCTGCGCCTTGTCACGCACGCTCAGCTCGCCGTACAGCTCATTGAGCAGCAGACGATTCCAGTGCGCGCTGTAAGACACCGCCACAGCGGAAATCAGGATGGCGATGAACAGCAGCAGCATCAGGAAGCTGCCGCTGGGCATGGACTTGATCAGCCGGCGGCTCACCGCAATTTCTCCGCGATGCGCATCACCGCGCTACGCGAGCGCGGATTGGCCTTGAGTTCGGCCTCAGCGGCGTAGACCGGCTTGCCGATCAGTTTCAGACGCGGTTCGAAGGCTTTCGGAATGATCGGCAGATCACGCGGCAGCTTGTCCGCCTCGCCCTTGGCCTGGCGCTTCATGAACTGTTTGACGATGCGGTCTTCCAGCGAGTGGAAGCTGATCACCACCAGGCGGCCACCGACCTCAAGCGTTTCCAGCGCCGCTTCGAGGCCGCGCTCGAGATCACCGAGTTCGTTGTTGACGTGAATGCGAATGCCCTGGAAGGCACGCGTCGCCGGGTTCTTGCCCTTTTCCCAAGCCGGATTGGCCACGGTCAGCACTTGGGCCAGATCGGCAGTGCGGGTGAACGGCTGCTCGGCGCGGCGCTGCACCACGGCGCGCGCCATGCGCTTGGCGAAACGCTCTTCGCCGTAATCCTTGAGCACGCGGGCGATTTCGTCTTCATCCGCCGTGGCGATCCAGTCAGCGGCACTGACGCCGACATCCGGATTCATACGCATGTCCAGCGGGCCGTCATTGAGGAAGCTGAAACCACGCTCGGGATCGTCCAGCTGCGGCGAGGACACACCAAGGTCCAGCAGAATGCCGGCAACCTGTCCGGAAATGCCGCGGACAACAGCTTCTTCGCCAAGTTCCGCAAAACTGCGCTGTACAACGACAAAGCGGCCGTCTTCGGCCGCCAATGCTTCCCCGGTGGCTATCGCCAAGGGATCCTTGTCGAACCCCAAGAGCCGCCCATCTGGCCCGAGTTTCTGCAGGATCAGCCGACTGTGTCCGCCGCGCCCGAAGGTGCCATCTATATAACGACCATCACCGCGCACAGCCAGCCCCTCGACGGCTTCGTCGAGCAGCACGGTGATATGGCGGAAGTTGCTATCAGTCATGGTCACAGGATCAGGTCACGCAGGTCATCGGAAAGGGCACCGGGCTGCTTGATGGCAGCAAGGTCGGCTTCGGCTACGGCATTCCAGGAATCTTCATCCCAGAGTTGAAACTTGTTCAGCTGACCGACGAGCATCGCTCGCTTGTCCAGCTTGGCGTATTCGCGCAAGCGCGGCGGCACCAGGAAGCGGCCGCTGGCGTCCAGCTCGAGATCGACGGCATTACCGATCAGCAGACGCTGCAGGCGGCGGTTCTCTTCACGGAAGGAAGCCAGCTCGCGCAGCTTGTTCTCGATCAGCTCCCACTCGGCCAGGGGATAAACGCAAAGACAGGGGTCGACGGCGTCGATGGTCACGATGAGCTGGCCACTGCAACGCGCAACGAGCTCGTCACGATACCGACTCGGCATCGCGAGGCGCCCTTTGGCGTCGAGACTGATGGCGTTAGCTCCGCGAAACACGGCTGCGCTTCCCCTGTAATTAGCTTTCCATGCCCAAAAAAACCCACTTCGTGCCACTTTTTACCACTTGCGCACACTATAGGAACGCGCATGCCCCACCGTCAAGGCGCTCCAGAAGGGAAAAATCCTTACAGGACGGAGATTTAGCGAACAAAAGCGAGGGAAAAAGGGATGCCGGATCCGGCTTTGGACAGATAAATTTCAACCATTCCAGCCAGCTGAAATTCGAACTTAAAGTAATTTGTTAAGAGTAAGAATTTTTCGGTATCAGACGGGAGGGAGATAGAAGCACAACGCGAGAAAGGAAGGAGGAGAGTCGATCTGTAAGCCGGGTTCTGTCGAGGACAGTCATTCCTCTACGGCGTACATCACTGCACGCCTTTAGCAACCTACCCGGTTCCAGCGCGGGCCACGCCGATGGAACCCTATTTGGTCTTGCTCCGAGTGGGGTTTACCTAGCCACGGACTGTTGCCAGCCGTGCGGTGCGCTCTTACCGCACCTTTTCACCCTTACCGGCGCCGAAACGCTTAGGCGGTTATTTTCTGTGGCACTTTCCGTAGGCTCACGCCTCCCAGGCGTTACCTGGCACTCCGCCCTATGGAGCCCGGACTTTCCTCCCCCTTCTTGCGAAGGCAGCGACTGTCCGATCGACTCTCCGCCGGCAAGGGTACCGGGCGTGATGGCAAGCTGCAAGCCAGACCGATAGAGACGCCCTAGGCCTTGCGCTCCAAGGCGACTTGGTAAAGCAGGTTCTTGCGTACCCCGGTAATCTCCGCCGCCAGCGCTGCTGCGCGCTTGAGCGGCATTTCCGCCATCAACAGATCGAGCACGCGCAGGGCTTCGGCACTGACTGCGTCCTCGCCTTCCGGCGCCTGCCAGCCTGCCACCAGCACCACGCACTCGCCGCGCTGCTGATTGCTGTCTGCGCCCACCCACTCGCACAGTTCGGCCAGCGGCAGCCCCTGCAGAGTCTCGAAGGTCTTGGTCAGCTCACGCGCCAGCAATGCCGGGCGATCCCCGCCAAAGACTTCGCGCATGTCCTCCAGGCACTCGAGAATACGGTGTGGCGCCTCATAGAAGATCAGCGTGCGTGGCTCTTCTCGCACCTGCTCCAGACGCGCACGGCGCCCCACTGCCTTGGCCGGCAGAAAACCTTCGAAGATGAAACGATCCGAGGGCAGACCGGCTGCCGACAGCGCGGCGATCAGCGCGCAGGCGCCCGGTACCGGCACCACCGCAATACCCGCGGCGCGCGCCTGGCGCACCAGGTGGTAACCCGGGTCGGAAATCAGTGGCGTGCCCGCATCGGAAATCAGCGCGACATCCTCACCGGCCTGAAGGCGCGCCAGAAAGCGCCCGCCCTGATCGCGCTCATTGTGTTCGTGACAGGCAGCCAGCGGCGTCTCGATGCCAAAATGCTGCAGCAGGCGCACCGAATGCCTGGTGTCTTCAGCAGCGATCAGCGCCACCTCGCGCAAGATCCGCAACGCCCGCGCGCTGATGTCATCCAGGTTGCCAATGGGCGTGGCGACTACATACAGGCTGCCTGGCTGGACGCTTGAGACGGCGGGCTGACTCACTGGAAACACCTCGTTAATTGAAAGAGCGCTCATTCTAGCCGGTTCCGCCCCAGCGGCATCGCACGGATGTCGCCCCTTGGGTACAATCGCCGCTCGTTTTGCTCAAGTATCAGGATGACCCGATGATCGCTAGCCTGCGCCCTCTTTCTGCTCTTTTCCTGGCCGGCCTGCTTGCCGCCTGCGCCAGCTCGCCCTCCAACAACCTGGGCCAGCTGCCGCGCACGCCACAAGCCAGCATCGAGCAGATGCTCCAGCAGGCTGACGAGAGCAAGCCGGAGCAGGCTGCCCTGCTGCGCCTGTCCGCTGCCGACCAGAGCTATCAGCAGAACGATGTGGCCCGCGCCACCCGCATTCTCGAGCAGATCGACATTGCCAGCCTGCAACCCGCCCAACAGATCTTCGCCAGCACCCTCAAGGCCGAGCTGGCCATGGCCCGCAAGCAGCCCAAAAGCGCGCTGAAAGCCCTGCAGCACCCCAGTCTCGAACGCCTGGCAGAGCTGCCGATCGAGCAGCAGATCCGCACCCAACTGGTCCGCGCGCGCGCCCTGGAGGCCGATGGCCAGACCCTGGCCGCCGCCCGCGAACGCGTGTTCATCGCACCGCTGCTGAGCGGCCAGGCCGCCGCCGACAACCACGAGAACATCTGGGTGCTGGTCTCCAGCCTGCCGCCACAAACCTCTGCCGGCGCCGACAGCGACCTGGCCGGCTGGCTGGAATTGGCTCGAGCGACCAAAAGCGGTGCCACCCTCGAACAGCAGCAAGCAGCCATCGACCAGTGGGTCGCACAGAATCCGCAACACCCGGCCGCCGAGCAGTTGCCCGAAGCACTGGGAAAACTGCGCGAACTGGCCAGCCAGCCGCTGACCCGCGTCGCCCTGCTGCTCCCCCAGGAAGGCCAGCTGGCCAGTGTCGCCCGCGCCCTGCGTGACGGCTTCCTCGCCGCCCATTACGAAGCGCAGCAGGCCGGGCAGAACCCACCGGAAATCAAGCTCTACGACAGCTCCCGGATTGGCTCGCTGGATGCCTTCTACCAACAGGCACAAGCCGATGGCGTACAACTGGTGGTCGGTCCGCTGGAAAAACCGCTGGTCAAGCAGCTCAGTGACCGCGAACAACTGCCAATCACCACCCTCGCCCTGAATTACAGCGACGCAGGTCAGGAAGGCCCGGCGCAACTGTTCCAGTTCGGCCTGGCCGCCGAGGACGAAGCCCGCGAAGTGGCTCGCCGCGCCTGGAATGACGGCATGCGCCGCGCCGTGGCCCTGGTGCCGCGTGGCGACTGGGGCGACCGCGTACTGGATGCCTTCCGTCAGAGCTGGCAGGCCCAGGGCGGCACCCTGATCGCCGCCGAACATGTCGACCAGCCGGTGGAACTGGCCCGGCAGATCGCCGACCTGTTCCAACTGCGCGAAAGCGAAGCGCGTGCGCGCCGCCTGCAGAACACCCTGGGCACCAGCCTGGATGCCCAACCGGCGCGCCGTCAGGACATCGACTTCATCTTCCTTGCGGCCACCCCGCAACAGGCCCAGCAGATCAAACCGACCCTGGCCTTCCAGTACGCCGGCGACGTGCCGGTCTACGCCACCTCGCACCTGTTCACCGGTGCCCATAGCCAGGCCCAGTACCAGGACCTGGAAGGCATCCGCTTCTGCGAAACGCCCTGGCTGCTCGACGCCCACGCGCCATTGCGCCAGGAAGTCAGCAATCAGTGGCCGCAGGCCGGCGGCAGCCTCGGCCGCCTGTATGCCATGGGAGTCGACGCCTACCGCCTGGCGCCACGCCTGGGCCAGCTCAAGGCCCTGCCTGACTCGCGCATCGACGGCCTGTCGGGCAGCCTCAGCCTCAATGCCACGCAGCGGATCGAGCGCCAGCTGCCCTGGGCCGAGTTCCGTGGCGGCCAGGTTCAGCGCCTTCCTGACAGCATCAATTGAGCGCACACAACGATCTGGGGCGAGCCGCCGAACAGGCGGCTCGCCAGCATCTGGAACGTAACGGCCTGCGCCTGATCGAACAGAACTGGAGCTGTCGGCGTGGCGAGCTCGATCTGGTCATGCTCGACGGCGATACAGTAGTATTCGTCGAGGTCCGCGCCCGTCGCCACAGCGCCTGGGGCGGCGCCCTGGAGAGCATCGATGCGCGCAAGCGTGGCAAGTTGGTCATCGCCGCCGAACTCTTCCTTCAACAACATTCACGCTGGGCCCGCTACCCCTGCCGCTTCGACGTGGTCGCCATCAGTACCGACGGTGCCACTCGCCTCGACTGGATCAAGAACGCCTTCGATGCCTGACGGCCGTAAATTCAAGGTTTAACCGATGGACATGCAATCCCGAATCCGCCAGCTCTTCCAAGCCAGCATTGACACCAAGCAGCAGGCCATGGAGGTTCTGACTCCATACATCGAGCATGCCAGCCTGGTGATGGTCCAGGCCCTGCTCAACGAGGGCAAGATTCTTTCCTGCGGCAACGGCGGCTCCGCCGGCGATGCCCAGCATTTCTCCTCCGAGCTGCTCAACCGTTTCGAGCGCGAGCGCCCCAGCCTGCCGGCCATCGCCCTGACCACCGACAGCTCGACCATTACCTCCATCGCCAACGACTACAGCTACAACGAGATCTTCTCCAAGCAGATCCGCGCACTCGGCCAACCGGGCGATGTACTGTTGGCGATTTCCACCAGCGGCAACTCCGCGAATGTCATCCAGGCCATTCAAGCTGCGCATGATCGTGAGATGACCGTCGTCGCTCTCACCGGCCGCGACGGCGGCGGCATGGCCTCGCTGCTGCTGCCGGAAGACGTCGAAATCCGCGTTCCAGCCAAAGTCACCGCACGCATTCAGGAAGTCCATCTGCTGACTATCCACTGCCTCTGCGACCTGATCGACAGTCAATTGTTTGGGAGTGAAGAATGAAGCGTTCCGCCCTGATTCTGGCCGCCCTGGCCGTTACCCTGACCCTGGCAGGCTGTGGCAGCCGCAGCATCGGCAACAAGATCGATGACCAGTTCCTGGGTCCGGAGGTCGCGTCGCGCATCAGCAATGCACACGCCGACCTGTCCAGCCCGACCTCGCGCATCGTGGTCACCAGCTATAACGGCGTGGTGCTGCTCGCCGGACAAACCCCGCGCAGCGAGCTCAAGGATCGCGCCGCTCAGACCGCCCGTGGCGTACAGGGCGTGAAGAAGGTCTACAACGAGCTGCAGGTGCAGCAACCGGCATCCCTGCTGGCACGCAGCAACGATTCGCTGCTGACCACCAAGATCAAGACGCAGATGCTGGCTGACAGCAGCGTACCGAGCGCACGGGTCAAGGTCGTGACCGAGAACGGCATCGTCTACATGCTCGGCCTGGTCACGCGCGAAGAAGCCAACGCCGCTACCCGCGTGGTACAGAGCGTATCGGGTGTGCAGCGGGTTGTGCGCCTGTTCGAATACACCAACTGATTCGAACGCAGAAACGACAAGGGCGCCCATGGGCGCCCTTTTCATTGCTCACTTGACCACTTTCAGACTTGGCCGGCCGCTGGGACGCGACGGCTCGCCGCCGGAAGGCCCATCATCATCCGGTTCTGGCTCTTCCGGACCACCCGCAACCGACGGTTCCATATCGAAGACCATACCTTGACCGTTCTCCCGCGCGTAGATCGCCAGGATCGCCGCGGCCGGAATGTACAGGCTGTGCGCAACACCACCGAAGCGCCCTTCGAAGCTCACCGCCTGATTGTCCATATGCAGGTGTCGCACGGCGCTGGGCGAAGCATTGAGCACGATCTGGCCATCGCTGGCGAAGCCTGGTGGCACCTGCACACCCGGATACTCGGCACTGACCAGCAAATGTGGCGTGCAATCGTTATCGACGATCCATTCGTAGAGGGCGCGAACCAGATAGGGGCGACTGGAATTCATGGTTTCCTCCTTCTCAGCGCATCGCGCGCTCGGCAGCAGAAAGACTGGCCTGAAAGGCCTCACGGACGAACTGACGCTCCATATAGTCGAGCAGCGGCTTGGCCGGACGCGGCAACTCGATACCCAGAACCGGCAAACGCCAGAGAATGGGCAGCAGGCAGCAATCCACCAGACTCAGCTCGTCGCTGAGAAAGAATGCCTTGTCCGCAAACAGCGGCGATACACCGGTCAGGCTCTCGCGCAGCTCCTTGCGCGCCAGTTGGCGCTCGGCCTCCTTGCTGCGCTTGTCGAGAATACGGTCGACCAGCACGCACCAGTCACGCTGGATACGGTGCATCAGCAGACGACTGTTGGCGCGAGCAACCGGATAGACCGGCAGCAGCGGTGGATGCGGGTAGCGCTCGTCCAGATACTCCATCACCACGGACGATTCGTACAGCGCCAGGTCACGATCGACCAGCGTTGGCACACTGCCGTAGGGATTGACCTCGGCAAGCTTGGGCGGACAACGGCCCTGCTCGACATCGATGATCTCGACGCTGACACCTTTCTCGGCGAGCACCAGACGCACGCGATGGGAATAGTGGTCGGCGGGGTCGGAGTAGCAGGTCAACCTATTGGTCACCGCCATGGCGATCCTCCTCGCTTTTTTTGATTTTGCAGAAACACGAAGAATTGCCCAAGGCAATTCTTGAAGTTGCAAGTGACGGCACCGCAAGGTGGCCACTTGGAATGGCAGAGCACAAAAACCTGCGCGCCCATAAGGGCGCGCAGGTGTATGCAGAGAACTGCAACGGCTTAATGCACGTCCTTCCAGTACTCACGTTTGAGCAGGTAGGCGAACACGAAGAAGAACGCCAGGTACAACAGCACATAGGTGCCGATGCGCTGGGACTTCAGCTTGACCGGGTTGGCCGAGTAAGCCAGGAAGGTCACCAGGTTCTTGATCTTCTCATCGAACTCGGCCTCGCTCAGCTTGCCGGTATTCGGTTCTACGGTCAGTTGATCGCAGGCTTCGTGAGTGATCGGTGCGCCAGTCAGTGGGTCGAACTGCTTCTTGCCATCAGTGACGACCTGAACCTGCTTGCAACCGATCACCTGCTTGCCCTGCAGACTGACCAGCACGTTCGGCATACCCACGTTGGGGAAGACCTTGTTGTTGGCCCCCAGCGGACGCGAAGGATCATCGTAGAAGGTACGCAGATAGGTATACAGCCAGTCGTTACCACGCACACGAGCAACCAGGGTCAGATCGGGCGGAGCCGCACCGAACCAGGCCTTGGCGTCGTCAGGACGCATGCCGATCTTCATGTGATCGCCAATCTTGGCGTCGTTGAACACCAGATTGTCGAGCATGATTTCGTGCGGGATGCCGAGGTCATCGGCAACGCGCTCGTAACGCTGGTACTGGGCAGCATGGCAGCCCATGCAGTAGTTGGCGAAGGTACGCGCGCCGTCCTGCAGAGCAGCCTTGTCGCGTAGATCGATGTCCACTTTATCCAGCGGATAATTGCTCACAGCGCCCATGGCCAGAGCCGGCAGCGCAGCGAAAACAAATGCAGCAAAGAGCTTTTTCATCAGCCAGTCACCCTTTCCGGAACCGGTTTGGTCTTCTCCATCCTGGTGTAGAACGGCATCAGGATGAAGTACGCGAAGTACAGGAAGGTGCACACCTGCGACAGCAGGGTACGACCCGGAGTCGGCGCCAGCACGCCCAGCACGCCGAGGATGACGAAGGAGATGCAGAACACCAGCAGCCAGATCTTGCTCATCCAACCCTTGTAGCGCATGGATTTGACCGGGCTACGGTCGAGCCAGGGCAGCACGAACAGAACGGCGATGGCTGCGCCCATGGCGATGACGCCGAGCAGCTTGTCCGGCACCGCACGCAGAATCGCGTAGAACGGCGTGAAGTACCAAACCGGGGCGATGTGCTCAGGGGTCTTGAACGGGTTCGCCGCTTCGAAGTTCGGCTTCTCGAGGAAGTAACCGCCCATTTCCGGGAAGAAGAACACCACGAAGCAGAACACGAACAGGAACACCACTACGCCGACGATATCTTTCACGGTGTAGTAAGGGTGGAAGGCGATGCCATCGAGCGGCACACCGTTCTCGTCCTTGAGCTTCTTGATGTCGACGCCATCCGGGTTGTTCGAACCGACTTCATGCAACGCCAGGATGTGCAGTACGACCAGGCCAAGCAGAACGATCGGCAGTGCGATCACGTGCAGGGCGAAGAAGCGGTTCAGGGTGATACCGGAGATCAGGTAGTCACCACGAATCCACTGGGTCAGGTCGTCGCCGATGACCGGAATGGCACCGAACAGCGAGATGATCACCTGGGCGCCCCAGTAGGACATCTGGCCCCACGGCAGCAGGTAGCCCATGAAGGCTTCGGCCATCAGCACCAGGTAGATCAGCATGCCGAAGATCCACACCAGCTCGCGCGGCTTCTGGTAGGAGCCGTAGAGCAGACCGCGGAACATGTGCAGGTAGACCACCACGAAGAACGCCGAGGCGCCGGTGGAGTGCAGGTAGCGCAGGATCCAGCCGTACTCGACGTCACGCATGATGTATTCGACGGAGGCGAACGCGCCTTCGGCCGAAGGTTCGAAGCTCATGGTCAGCCAGATACCGGTAACGATCTGGTTGACCAGCACCAGCAGAGCCAGCGAGCCGAAGAAATAGAAGAAGTTGAAGTTCTTCGGGGCGTAGTACTTGGAGAGATGGTCTTCCCACATCTTGGTGGCGGGGAAGCGCGCATCCACCCATTCCATGAATTTGCTCATCACGCGTTCTCCTGGTCCACACCGATGATGATCACATCATCCGTTTCGTAGGTGTGCGGCGGCACTGGCAGGTTCAGCGGTGCAGGCTGGGCCTTGTACACGCGACCGGCGAGGTCGTAACGCGAACCGTGGCAAGGGCAGAAATAACCACCCACCCAGTCCGGGCCCAAGTCTGCCGGGGCTACTTCCGGGCGGAAGGACGGCGCACAACCCAGGTGGGTGCACAGGCCTACCAGAATCAGCAGCTCTGGTTTGATCGAGCGGGTTTTCTTGTCCACGTACTCCGGTTGCACGGAGGCAGCGGACTCGGGATCGGCGACGCTGCCTTCGATCTTGGTCAGATTGGCCAGGATCTCCTCGGTACGGCGCACGATGAACACCGGCTGACCGCGCCACTCAGCAACCATCTGCTGACCTGCCTCGATCTTGCTGACGTTCACCTTCACCGGTGCACCGGCCGCCTTGGCCTTGGCACTGGGGAACCATGACCCCACGAACGGAGTCGCAGCACCTACCGCTCCTGCTGCACCCACCACGGAGGTGGCTGCAACCAGGAAGCGACGCCGGCCTGCATTCACGCCGTCATTGCTCATTCAGTCGTCTCCCATCAGCTTTGTGGCCTGTTGTTCAGGCCTCTACTAAGTAAAAATCGGGCCGCGCAAAAAATTCGCCAAATGGTAAAGAAAAGCCCCTTTTCTGACAAGGTAATTACCCCCGAAGAGACTGGCGAAAGCCTTGACGCGTGCGGCTTGCGCGTCTGCGGCACGTTGTCGCAGCACTTTGCCACGCCCATAAAAAACGCCCAGCTCCGTAAGGAAACTGGGCGCTTTTGGAAGCGTAGTCGCGATTAACGCTTCGAGTACTGCGGACGCTTACGCGCTTTACGCAGACCGACTTTCTTACGCTCGACTTCACGGGCGTCGCGAGTGACGTAACCGGCTTTACGCAGCGGGCTGCGCAGGGTTTCGTCGTACTCGATCAGAGCGCGGGTGATGCCGTGACGGATGGCACCAGCTTGACCACTGACACCACCACCAGCAACGGTGACGAAGATGTCGAACTTCTCGACGGTCTCGGTCAGCTCCAGCGGCTGACGTACGACCATGCGAGCGGTTTCGCGACCGAAGAAGGTATCCAGGGTGCGATTGTTGATCGAGATGTTACCAGTACCCGGACGCAGGAAAACGCGCGCGGTTGCGGTCTTGCGACGGCCAGTGCCGTAGTTTTGAGTCGCCGACATAATGAACTATTCCGTTAAATCTTCAGTTCTTGGGGCTGCTGAGCAGTGTGCGGGTGAACTGCACCCTTGTACACCTTCAGCTTACGGTACATGTCGCGACCCAGCGGGTTCTTCGGCAGCATGCCTTTGACCGCAGTCTCGATCACGCGCTCAGGAGCACGAGCGATCAGCTTCTCGAAGTTGATCTCTTTGATGCCGCCCGGGAAACCGGAGTGGGAGTAGTACTTCTTGTCGCTGGCTTTGGCACCAGTTACACGCACCTGCTCGGCATTGATCACGACGATGTAGTCGCCGGCATCAACGTGCGGGGTGTACTCAGGCTTGTGCTTGCCACGCAGACGGCTCGCGATTTCGGTGGCCAGACGACCCAGGGTCTTGCCAGCAGCATCAACGACGAACCAGTCGCGTTTTACTGTTTCCGGTTTAGCAGTAAAAGTTTTCATTCTTTATAGCCTCAGGGGCCGCCCAGCAAAAATAGACGGCGGATCTTACTGGATAGTGCGTACTTTGACAAGTCAAAGGCAGCCGCATACGGACGCTATCGGGGGCTCGGGTCAGCGCGTCCACAATACGGCAAGATTCTTCGGCAGGCGGCGCATCACTTCCACCGCAGAAAGAGGTGCCGGATTATCCTGATTGCGAAAAAAATTTCAACCTGCTTGTATGACTCTTTTGCCAAGGGAGTACTCCATGGAATACCGCAAGCTGGGCCGAACCGATCTCGATGTCAGCGCACTGTGCCTGGGCACCATGACCTGGGGCGAGCAGAACAGCGAGAGCGAAGGCCATGCTCAGATCGAACGAGCCAAGGCCAGCGGCATCAACTTCATCGATACCGCCGAGATGTACCCGGTGCCGCCGCGCGCCGAAACCTACAGCAAGACCGAGCAGATCATCGGCAGCTATTTCAAGCAGCGCGGCGACCGCGCCGACTGGATTCTGGCCAGCAAGATCGCCGGCCCCGGCAACGGCATCAGCCATATCCGCGACGGCCAGCTGAAATTCAATCGCCAGCACATCGTCGCCGCCCTGGATGCCAGCCTCAAGCGCCTGCAAACCGACTGGATCGACCTGTACCAACTGCACTGGCCGGAGCGCCCGACCAACTTCTTCGGCCAGCTCGACTACAAGCACAAGGACGTTGAGTTCACGCCGCTGGAAGAAACCCTGGAAGTGCTCGACGAGCAGGTCAAGGCCGGCAAGATCCGCCATATCGGCCTATCCAACGAAACCCCGTGGGGCACCATGAAATTCCTGCAGTTGGCCGAAAGCCGTGGCTGGCCGCGCGCAGTGTCGATCCAGAACCCTTATAACCTGCTCAACCGCAGCTTCGAAGTGGGTCTGGCGGAAGTGGCGATTCGCGAGCAGTGCGGCCTGCTGGCCTACTCACCGCTGGCCTTCGGCATGCTCAGCGGCAAATACGAAGGCGGTGCCCGTCCGGCTGGCGCACGCATCAGCCTGTTCAGCCGCTTCGCCCGCTACACCAACCCGCAGTCGGAAGCGGCCTGCTCACGTTACGTGGCTCTGGCCCGCGAACACGGCCTGGACCCTGCGCAGATGGCCCTGGCCTTCGTCACCGCGCAGCCCTTCGTGACCAGCAACATCATCGGCGCCACCAGCCTGACGCAACTGGATAGCAACCTGGCCAGTGCCGAGCTGAAGCTCTCCGAAGAAGTGCTCGCGGCTATCGAAGCGATCCACAAGGCGCAACCCAACCCCGCACCTTAAAAGAGAGAAGGCTGATCGCGCCCGGCATCGCGTCGCGAAGCCAGGCGATCAGCCAGGCGAGTCGGTTCGGGCAGGCGGTGGCGCCTGACACAGGCCATGACCAGCTCCGGGGCACGCTCGAGGCTGACCCGGTTGCCCGGCGAGATGATCAGCGGCCGCACGCGGTCCTTGCTGCGCAGCACCCAGCCAATTTGTTCGCCCATCCTGTTCAGCAGCTCGACACGAGCCCCGCGCGCCTCGGCCAGCTCGGCGTGATGCCCCGTGAGAATCTTCTTGGCCACACCAATGGTCGGCAAGCCGCTGACCACACCCAAATGCGCGGCGATGCCCAGGCCGCGCGGGTGGGCGATGCCATGGCCGTCGACGAAGATCAGATCAGGTTCGTCTGGCAGGCCAGCCAATGCTCGAAGCAAGGCCGGCAGTTCGCGAAAGGACAGCAGCCCTGGCACGTAGGGCATGCTGGTGGGGATGCGCGCCACGCATTCGGCAAGCGGTTCCAGAGTATCGGCGTCCAATAGCAGCGCGGCAGCGCGAGTGATGGCTCCGCCCTCCTCGAAGCCGACATCCACGCCCGCCAGGTGACGTAGCGGCGGATAATCGTCTTCCAGTCGCACTTGCCGGGCCAGTTGCGTCTGCAACTCACGGGCAGCCGCCGGGCTGCCATCCCAGTCCGCGAACGGGGATGCAGCCAGATCGCTCAATCGGGTCATGAAGCTCTCCAGACATTTCTGCCTTGGAGCCGCAGGGCGACGCCTGAGTTCGCCCCGCGAATTACACCAGCGAGCGGGAAATGATCTCCTTCATGATCTCGTTGGTACCGGCGTAGATGCGCTGCACCCGCGCATCGGCCCAGGCTCGCGCCACCGGGTATTCCCACATGTAGCCGTAACCGCCGTGCAGTTGCACGCACTCGTCGAGCACCTTGCACTGCAGGTCGGTGCCCCAGTACTTCAGCATCGCCGCGGTCGGCACATCCAGCTTGCGCTGCAGATGCAGCTCCAGGCAGCGATCGACGAATACCCGCCCAACCTGGATCTCAGTGGCCATCTCGGCGAGCTTGAAGCGAGTGTTCTGAAAATCCGCCACGGCCTTGCCGAACGCCTTGCGCTCACGGGTGTAGTCCAGCGTCCATCTCAGCGCTGCCTCAGCCGAGGCCAGCGCGCCGACACCCACGGTCAGACGCTCCTGCGGCAATTCCTGCATCAGATAAGCGAAGCCCATGCCCGGCTGACCCAGCAGATTCTCCTTGGGCACGCGCACGTCCTGGAAGAACAGCTCGGAGGTGTCCTGCGCCTTCATGCCGACCTTCTCCAGGCGCTTGCCCTTGGAGAAACCCGGCGTGCTGGCTTCTACCAGAAACAGGCTGGTGCCCTTGGCCCCCGCCTTGGGGTCGGTCTTGGCCACCACGATCACCAGATCGGCAAGCCAACCATTGGTGATGAAGGTCTTCGAGCCATTGATCACGTATTCGTCGCCATCGAGCACGGCGGTGGTCTTCACGCCCTGCAGGTCGGAGCCGGCGCCCGGTTCGGTCATGGCGATGGCCGTGACCATTTCACCGCTGACCAGCTTAGGCAGGTAGTGCTGCTTCTGCGCCTCGCTGCCGTAATGCAGGATGTAGGGCGCGACGATGTCCGAATGCAGCGAGAAACCGATACCGGTCAGCCCCAGGCGCCCGATCTCTTCGATCACCACGGTGCTGTAGAGAAAGTCGGCCGCCATGCCGCCGTATTCTTCGGGGATATGCGAACACAACATTCCCGCCTCGCCTGCCTTGTTCCATAGCGCGCGGTCGATATGCCCGTCCTTTTCCCACTGATGGTGATAAGGCACGGCTTCCTGCTCGAGAAACTTGCGCACGCTGTCGCGAAACAGTTCATGGTCGGAGCTGAATAGAGTTCTGGGAATCATGGCGCTACCTGTGTCTGGGGCGGGAGGAAAAGCATGGCCTCGACTTTAGCCAAGCAAACGCTTGGTCGCACTGGACACAAGCGCCAAAAAATAAGACGATCCAGCCGCTACATGACCACTTAGCCTTGAACAAGAATAAATACTTATGGTTATTCCAGAGCCGCGCACGGCGTTGCGCCGTGTCAGCATTCTCGCCACCGACGGCGTCTTCGCCTCCACCCTGATGCAAGCCAAGGACTTCTTCCACATGGCTGGCATTCGCTATGCCAAGCAGCAGGGCCTGGGCTTTGAGCCACCGTTCGACATCCATCTGGTCAGCCCGGATGGACTGCCCGTAAACAGCTTCAGCAAGGTCAAGGTGCCTGTAGACGGCGGTCTGGACAGCTGCGACGTGATCATCCTGCCTGCCTTCTGGGACGATTTCGACGCACTCAGTCGTCGTTATCCACAGGTACTGGACTGGCTCAAACGCCAACATGCCAGCGGTACGGCGATCTGCGGCGAGGCCAGCGGGGTGTTCTGGATGGCCGAAGCGGGACTGCTAGACGGCAAGGAGGCGACCACTTACTGGCGCTTCTTCCGCGAGTTTGCCGAGCGCTTCCCCAAGGTGTTGCTCAATCAGGACAAGCACCTGTCCGATGCCGACAACCTGTACTGTGCAGGCGGCGTCACCTCGGCCTGCGACCTCTATATCTATCTGATCGAGCGTTATTGCGGCGCCGGCGTGGCCCAGGGCGTGGCACGCGACATTCTCTACGAGGTACAGCGCAGCTATACGCCGGGGCGCATCGGCTTCGGCGGGCAGAAACTGCACCAGGACGTCACTGTGCTGCAGATCCAGCATTGGCTGGAGGAGCACTATGCCGACAAGTTCCGCTTCGAGGACGTGGCCCGCGAGCACGGCATGAGCATCCGCAATTTCATGCGTCGTTTCCAGAGCGCCACCGGCGACAAGCCTCTGCACTACCTGCAGCGCCTGCGCATCGAAACCGCCAAGAGCCTGCTGTCCTCCACCCGCAAGAGCATCAAGACCGTCAGCTACGAGATCGGCTACGACGATGCCAGCTTCTTCGCACGCCTGTTCCGCCAGCACACCGGGCTGTCCCCCAACCACTACCGCCGCCAGTTCCAGCAGCAGCCCCAGTGAAATCGCGCAGGCGCCGTTCGCCGCGCCTGCGGCGATTCGGTAACGCCTTGCACTAGACGATCTGTCTACCAACCCGCCACACCCACCAGAAGATTGGGTATCAGCCCAACCCGCTGCCAGTAGAGTGCTTACGTGGTCGGCCCGCCTACGCGTGGCAGACACGCAAGACCGTGCGCTGGATGCGCCTCTACAACAACAATAACGATGGAGAACGCCATGGGAATCTCTCGTGCGCTGCGCCTGTGCGCTATTGCATCGCTGGTGCTACTGACAGCCTGCACCCCGATCAAACGCTTCGGCGCCAACCAATCGCTGCGTTTCATGGAAAACAACCTGGTCGGCCCCATGCTCGAAAGCCATGACGCCGACATGGCCTGTTATTCTGGCGCGTCCGTCGCCCCCCTTATCCAGTCCACCAGCGGCATGGGTGCCGACAACCAGCAGTTGCTGACCCTGCTCTACCTCACCGCCGCTACCTGTGCCGAGCAGACCGCCTTCGAGCAGGAGCTGCGCTACCTGCGCGCCTCACGCAGCAAGCAGGTCGAAGAAGCACAGGATGCACGCATCACCCAGAAGCGCTATGCCGAGCTGGCAGCACGCCGCCAATACCAGTCGTACCGGAACTTCGCCAACTACTACGAGCAGCGCTTCGACATCCGCATCGGCGACAGCTGCCCGCCTTTCGACCAGGACATCGACGAACTGATCTACCTGCTGGGCCTGATCCAGGGCCTGCAAGCCATTCAGAACGACATCAACTCGCAGAACGCCGTCGGCGTGCCCAAGGACATCGCGGCCAAGACCGAGCGTGCCATGACCTGCCTGGACAACGAGAAGTGGTGGGGTGCCCCGATGGCGGCGCGCGCCCTGGTCTGGAACATGCTGCCGGGCAGCGGTGAGGGGCAGAATCCCTGGCAGGTGCTCGAGCAGTCGCGACAGATCGGTGAGCGTCGCGGCGTACGCCTGGCCCACGCCCTCTACGTGATCTCCGCCACGGCGAAGAACGATGAGCAGCACCTGCGCAGCGCGCTGAGGGCCTTCGGCTCGACCCAGGCGGGGAACAGCAGCTTCACCCTCAACGAGTCGTATGCCCAGGTCGATGCCATCAGCAGCAGCACCGTCATGAACAATGCCGATCGCTACTGGACGACCAATGCCGGCACACGCACGCCAATCGGTGGCCTGCTGCGTTTCTGGGACGAGAAGCAGCAGCCGGTCGATACCGGCATCGAGATCGACGACCTGCTCTAGTCAGCTCGTCACAAGCCTTCCTGCCTCAGCGGCATGACCCGGAGTATCCGCCATGAAGTGTTCCAACCTCGCCGCCCCCGCTCTGCTCTGCCTGGCACTGGGCGCCGCCCCCCAGGCCTTCGCCCAGAGGATCTGCGTGTTCGACATCCTTGGCGCCCAGGGCGACATCTACAGCCTGATGAAGGACTACCAACTGGCTGCCAACAATTTCGGCGCCAGCCTCGAGCTCAAGCCCTACACCGACGAGAAAATCGCTGCAGAAGACTTCAAGGCCGGGCAATGCGATGGCGTGATGATCATGGGCTTGCGCGCCCGTCAGTTCAACGGTTTTACCGGCAGCCTGGAAGCACTGGGCGCCCTGCCCAGCTATCAGGCGCTGGAAACGGTGATCACCACCCTGAGCTCGCCCAAGGCCAGCAAGTTCATGACCAGCGGCCCCTACGAAGTGGCAGGCATAGTGCCCATGGGCGCGGCCTACCTGTTCGTCAACGACCGCACCATCGACAACATCAGCAAACTGTCGGGCAAGAAGTTCGCGATCATGGACTACGACAATGCACAGGCGAAGATGGTGCAACGCATCGGCGCCCAGCCAGTCGCCTCCGATGTCACCAACTTCGCCGGCAAATTCAATAACGGCTCGGTGGATGTGGTCGGCGCGCCGGCGGCGGCCTACAAACCGCTGGAACTGCAGAAGGGCATGGGTGAGCGCGGCGGCGTGGCGCGCTTCCCGGTGCTGCAACTGACCTACCAACTGGTCATCCGTCCTGAGCGATTCCCCGAAGGCTTCGGGCAGCAATCACGCGAGTTCGCCCTCAGCCAGTACAGCCGCGCCATGGACATCATCACGCAATCGGAAAGCGAGATCGACGGTCACTACTGGATCGACATTCCGCCCGAGGACATGGAGACGTACACCGTGATGCTGCGTGAGGCGCGCATTTCGCTGACCGAGGAAGGCATCTATGACAAACGCATGATGGCGGTGATGAAACGCGTGCGCTGCCAGATCGACTCAGCCGATGCCGAGTGCGCCCAGAGCCTCGAATAACAATAACGAAACGGGGAGCGTGCACGCCCCCCCGGCCTCCGCCCTGACCGTAGAGCCTGCCATGCCTATTGCCTCGACCATGACCAGCGATGATCAGCCCGCACCAGCCCAGACGTTCAAACGCCCTCTGTTTGGCCGATGGCTTGCCACCCTGCCGGTCTTCCTCCTGCTGACCCTCACCCTGGTCATCGGCACCGGGGAAATGCTCCATGGCCAACTTCTGCGCATGGGCGAGCGTCTGTTCGGTGACCCGGCTGCCGGCGTGCAGTACTTCATGCTGCGCGCCGACCCGGTGACCCCGACCTGCGACCCCGCCCCCGACATCGATGCGCTGCTGGCCAGGCAACCGGCCCAGGCCAGCAGCGATATCGACGACCTGTTCGATGCTGCCGAGGTCGATCCGCAAGCGCAGCGCAGCGCCCTGGAACGTGCAGCTCAACTCTGCGCGCAGCGGCATACGCTGCACGCGGCCGTCGTCGCGCACATGACGCCTGAACTGAAACTGTTCCGCAGCCTGGAGACCTCGTTCTTCGGCATCTTCCGCTTCGGCACCGACAACCGCGCCCTGCTCCTGTTGCTACTCATAAGCATCGCCGGCGTCACCACCACCCTGCGTCGTCATCACATCTCGCTGCGCCCCGCCAAGACCCGGCTCGATCATCGCGTCTCGGCTGCTGGCATGGTCATCGCCAACGCCTTGCTGGTGTATTCCTGCAGCCATTACCTGCATACCCTGCTCAACGCCGACCTGCCACTGAGCAGGCCCTATCTCAACGGCTTGTGGATCGCGCTATTCAGCTGTCTGTGCCTGATCAGCGCCTACCACCTGCTGAAACCACCAGCAGACGCCAAACCTGGCGGCAACCTGGGGCTGGCACTGCTCGCCACACCGCTCTACGCCATCATGGCGATCAGCTCCTTCACCTCGTTCTCGCTGCAGGGTCACTATGGCGGCATCGCCATCTACCTGGGCCAGCTCGTCGAGCTGTCGGGCATCTTCCTCAACCTGGCCCTGTTCATCTGGGCCGGCATGCTGCTCAAGCAGACCAATGTGGTCGACCGCTTCCTCGATCTGGTCCGCCCCTGGCGTCTGTCGCCGGAGCTGCTGACCTGGATCCTGCTGATCGGCGCCGCCGTGCCGACAGCCTACACGGGCGCCTCGGGCATCTTCGTCATCGCCGCCGGGGCCATCATCTACCGCGAAGTGCTGCTCTCCGGGGGCCGCCGTCAATTCGCCCTGGCCGTCTCGGCGATGTCCGGCTCGCTCGGCGTGGTACTGCGCCCCTGCCTGCTGATCGTGGTGGTCGCAGCACTGAACAAGCAGGTGACCACGGCCGAACTGTACAACTGGGGGATCGCCGTTTTCGTCCTGACCTCGTCGCTGTTCTTCATCGCCTCGCAGGTGCTGCGCCAGCAGCCAATCAACATCGCCCACCCACGTGACGCCATACCCGCCATGGCCCGCGCTGTGGTGCCGGTGGCCCCCTACATTCTCATCGCCATCGTGGTGGTCTGGGTCTACAGCTACCTGCTCGACACCCGCCTGAACGAGTTCACCGCACCGGTGATGCTGCCGGTCATCCTGCTGGTGGTGTTGATCTTCGACAAGCTGCGCGGCGAGTCACTGGTGGAAGCTCCGAGCGCCCGCCCCCTCGAGAACGATCAGGGCAACAGCCAGCGCAACTTCACCCAGGCCGTGGGCGCCGCCACTTACGACACTGTCGGCCATATTGGCGCACTGACTCTGCTGATGGCCTTGTCGGTATCCACTGGCGGAGTGATCGAACGCTCCGGTCTCATGGAACTGATCCCGCAGGACTTCCAGAGCATCTGGCTGGCACTGACCGCCTTGATGGTGGTGCTGTTCCTGATCGGCATGGTGATGGACGCCTTTGGCGTGGTGATCCTGGTATCGGCCACCATTGCGCCGATCGCCTATGCCAACGGCATTCACCCGGTGCATTTCTGGATGATCGCCCTGACGGCCATGGAACTGGCCTATCTGTCACCGCCGGTGGCGCTCAACCACCTGCTGGCCAGACAGGTGGTGGGCGAGGCGGAAATCGCCGCCGCCAATGAAGAGGTGCGCGACAAGGGTTTCTACTATCGCTATGAGCGCTGGATCCTGCCGATGACGGTGATGATCGTGGCGCTGCTGATCGTCACCTATGGCGGTGAACTGATCGTCGAGCACGGTGCGCAGACGCTGGAGCTGTGGCGTAGCTGGCTGCCACAGTGATCGCACAGCACCCGCCCAGGACAGGGCGGGCGCTGGTTTTCAGGGCCGGTGTGGGCGCGAAAGGAACTCGTGCGACTGCATTTCCAGCAGACGGCTCAGCGTGCGCTGGAACTCGAAGCTCAGGCGGCCGCCGGTGTAGAGGTCCTTGAGCTCCACCTCGGCGGAGATGATCAGCTTGACGTTACGGTCGTAGAACTCGTCCACCAGGTTGATGAAGCGTCGCGCCATGTCGTCCTTGGCCACGCTCATCTGCTCGACATTGGCCAGGATCACCGCATGGAAGATCTTGCCCAGCTCGATGTAGTCGTTCTGGCTGCGCGGGCCGTCGCACAGCTCGCGAAACTCGAACCAGGCCACGTCCTCGCACACCCGCACGGCGTGAATCGCGCGGTTCTCGATCATCAGTGCCTCGTTCTCCACCAT
>NZ_PGLR01000016.1 GCF_002803095.1 Pseudomonas sp. ZH-FAD
CCCTCTCCCCCAGCCCCTCTCCCATAAATGGGAGAGGGGAGCCAACCGAGTCGCTGAACTTGACAGCACCCCGGACAGCTCCCTCGCCCCTCCGGGGAGAGGGTTGGGGAGAGGGGGCTGGCGTCCGGTCCTCCCGGAGTGCATCCGATGACCGCCGTGGGAGCGAGCGGGATGCTTTTCAGCTCGCCGAAGCCGCCTTCGGCAAAATGTCGCTGGAGATCATTTCGCCGAACGGGCTGACATAGCCGCGACTCTCCGGACGCGCAGGCGCGGCCACGTCCAGGTGCGGGAACAGCAGTTCGGCGACCCGGTACGACTCCTCCAGATGCGGGTAGCCGGAGAAGATGAAGGTGTCGATGCCCAGCTCCGCATACTCCTTGACCCGCGCCGCCACGGTCGGGCCGTCGCCCACCAGCGCGGTTCCAGCGCCGCCGCGCACCAGGCCGACACCGGCCCAGAGGTTCGGCGACACTTCCAGGTTGTCGGTCTTGCCGCCGTGCAGGGCGGCCATGCGCTGCTGGCCGACCGAGTCGAAGCGCGCCAGCGAGGCCTGGGCGCGGTCGATGGTGTCCTGATCCAGGTGGCTGATCAGACGATCCGCCGCGGCCCAGGCTTCCTCATTGGTCTCGCGCACGATCACATGCAGGCGAATGCCGAAGCGTACTTCACGGCCCTGCTTAGCCGCCTTCTCGCGCACCTGGGCGATCTTCTCGGCCACCGCAGCCGGCGGCTCGCCCCAGGTCAGGTACAGCTCGACCTGCTCGGCGGCCAGATCCTGCGCCGCGTCGGACGACCCACCGAAATACAGCGGCGGACGCGGCTGCTGGATCGGCGGGTAGAGCAGCTTGGCGCCCTTCACCTGGATGTGCTTGCCGTCGTAGTCGACGGTTTCGCCCTCCAGTACGCGGCGCCAGATGCGGGTGAACTCGACGGAGGCCTCATAGCGCTCAGCGTGCGACAGGTGCAGGCCATCGCCGGCCAGCTCGTCCGGATCGCCCCCGGTCACCAGATTGAACAGCGCACGGCCGTTCGACAGGCGATCCAGGGTCGCTGCCTGGCGCGCAGCCACGGTCGGCGAAATGATCCCCGGGCGCAGGGCAACGAGAAACTTCAGATTCTGCGTGAGCGGGATCAGCGAGGCGGCCACCAGCCAGGAGTCCTCGCAGGAACGTCCGGTGGGAATCAGCACGCCGCCGTAGCCGAGGCGATCAGCGGCCTGGGCTACCTGGGCCAGATAGCCATGATCGACGGCGCGCGCGCCTTCGGCGGTGCCCAGGTACTTGCCATCGCCATGGGTAGGCAGGAACCAGAAGATGTTGAGGCTCATGGAGTTGTCTCCTTGGATTCGCTCCCCTCTCCCACCGGGAGAGGGGCTGGGGGTGAGGGTTCTATTGGGCCTGCGCGACCTTGGCCGGCGGATTCCAGATCACGTCCTTGATGGTCAGCTGCTTGGGGATCAGCTTCAGCTCGGTAAAGGTGTCGGCGATCTTCTGCTGCGCCTCGACCACCTCCGGGCTGATGAACTGCGCGCCGTAACCCTGGCGCTCCACGGCCTGGCGGGTGATCTCCGGGGACAGGCCGATCAGCGGCGCGACCTGGCTGGTGGCTTCGTCGAGGTTGCCCTTGACCCACTCGCCAACACCGCGGATTTCCTCGACCAGCGTGCCGACCACCTGCGGGTTCTTCTCGGCATAGGTGCGGGTCGCCAGATAGAACTGGTGGTTGTCCACAAGACCGCTACCGTCACGCAGGGTGCGCGCTTGCAGTTGCTTCTCGGCGGCGGACTGGAAGGGGTCCCAGATCACCCAGGCATCGACGCTGCCACGCTCGAAGGCGGCGCGGGCATCGGCCGGCGGCAGGTAGACCGGGGTGATGTCGCCGTACTTGAGGCCGGCGTCTTCCAGCGCGCGCACCAGCAGGTAATGCACGTTGGAGCCCTTGTTCAGGGCGACCTTCTTGCCCTTGAGTTCGGCCACCGATTTGATCGGCGAATCTTTCGGCACGAGGATCGCCTCGCCGGTTGGGGCCGGCGGCTCATGGGCGACGTAGAGCAGGTCAGCGCCAGCTGCCTGAGCGAACACCGGTGGGGTTTCACCGGTGACACCGAAATCCACGGAGCCGACGTTGAGACCCTCGAGCAGTTGCGGACCGCCCGGGAACTCCGTCCACTTGACCTCCACGCCCTGCTCGGCCAAGCGTTTTTCCAGGGTGCCCTTGGCCTTGAGCAGCACCAGAGTGCCGTATTTCTGATAGCCGATACGCAATGTCTCGGCTTGAGCTTGAGTGATGGCGCCGAAGGAAATGGCCGCGGCAAACAGGGCGACCAGGCTTCGACGCAAAGTAATGGTGCGCATGGCGCTCTCCCTTTGCGGTGATGTCTTGGTTGGCTACCTGCTTGCCCGTTGGCGGGCGAGTAAGGCGGGGTGTTACAGATGGATCAAATACTCCAGCGGGCGTTCACCAGCCGGTCGTTGAGCAGGTTCGGGTCGATCGGCTTCGGCCGTCGCGCCAGGGCTGCGCCCAGTTGTTCCAGAGCCTCATCGAGACGTTCGCGCAACTCGTCGTCGATCTGCGCGGGCCTGTCCCCTTCCGGGTAGGCAATCTGTTTGTCCACGGCGAACACGCCGGAGAGCATTTCCTGCGCCTTCAGTGCGGCCAGCACCGGCTTGAGCGCGTAGTCCACCGCCAGCAGGTGCGCCGGGCTACCGCCACTGGCCAGGGGCAGTACCACCTTGTGCGCCAGGGCGCGCTCGGGCAGCAGATCCAGCAACACCTTCAGCGCGCCGGTGAACGACGCCTTGTACACCGGCGTACCCACCACCAGACCATCGGCGCTGGCCACCACGGCCTGCAGTTGCTGGACAGCCGGGCTGTCGAAGCGCGCATGCAGCAGGTCCTCGGCCGGAAAATCCCGCACCCGCAGCAGGCTCACTTCCACCTGCTGCGCCTCGAGGCGCTGGCGGACGTAATCCAGCAGCACCTCGGTGCGCGAGCGCGCCGCAGGGCTGCCGGATAGCAACACGACATGCATGGTGATTCCTTAACGGTTGGGCTGCGGCGTCAGGCGCAGATAGGGTTTGACCGCGCGATAGCCTTTCGGGAAGCGCTCGGCGATCTCGGCCTCGTCCTTCAACGACGGCACGATCACCACCTCTTCACCGTCCTGCCAGTTGGCCGGCGTGGCCACCTTGTAGTTGTCGGTCAGTTGCAGCGAATCGACGACGCGCAGGATTTCGTTGAAATTGCGTCCGGTACTGGCCGGATAGGTGATGGTCAGGCGCACCTTCTTGTTCGGGTCGATGACGAACAGCGAACGCACGGTCAGGGTGTCGTTGGCATTCGGGTGGATCAGGTCGTAGAGGTCGGACACCTTGCGGTCGGCATCGGCGATGATCGGGAAGTTGACCGCGGTGTTCTGCGTCTCGTTGATGTCATCGATCCATTTGATGTGCGAATCCACCGGGTCGACCGACAGGGCGATGGCCTTGACGCCACGCTTGGCGAATTCATCCTTGAGCTTGGCGGTAAAGCCCAGTTCGGTGGTGCACACCGGCGTAAAGTCAGCCGGGTGGGAGAAGAGGATGCCCCAGCTGTCGCCCAGCCACTCGTGGAAGCGAATGCGGCCTTCACTGGAATCCTGTTCGAAGTCAGGGGCGATGTCGCCCAGACGGATGGTCATGATCGTGCTCCTTGGCAGTAGCTTGCGTGGCGCTCACTATGCTCAGGAACCAATCGAAATAAAAAGAATAAATAATGATTTATTTATAACCAAAAAGTTATTCAAGGAAGGTTCGTCATGTCCACCCCAAGCCTGCACAAGGTTCCCAGCGAACAGGTACCGATGGCGCTGCTGCTGGAGGCCGACCCCAGCCCCAGCGTCATCGCCCGCTATCTGCAGGAGGGTCATTGCGTGGTCGCATGCCTGGACGACGCGATCATCGGCGTCTACGTGATCAAGGCCCTGACCGCCGATAACTGGGAACTGATGAACATCGCCGTGGCGCCCGAACACCAGGGTCAGGGTATCGGCGCCCTGCTGCTACGTCACGCCATCGACCAGGCCCGGCAGCTCGGGGCGCAGCGCCTGGAATTGGGCACCGGCACATTCGGTCACCAGTTGACCTTCTACCAGCGCGCCGGTTTTCGCGTGGTGGCGGTTGAGCCGGATTATTTCCCGCAGCACTACCCCGAGCCGCTGTTCGAGAACGGCCTGCAGCATCGAGATCGTTTGCGCCTAGCCTTGGTACTTTAGGCGGGATCGCGCAGGCGATAACCCACACCGGCCTCGGTGATCAGGTAGCGCGGCGCGGCCGGGTCGTCGCCGAGTTTCTGCCGCAGGTGGCCGACCACCACGCGTAGGTAATGGCTGTCGCCGACGTGGCTCGGCCCCCAGACATCGCGCAGCAGTTGCTGCTGGGTCACCACACGGCCAAGGTACTGGGCGAGCAGCGCCAGCACCGCATATTCCTTGGGCGTCAGGGCGATTTCGGCGCCGTCGAGGCTGACCCGACGATAGGCCAGGTCGATGCTCAGCGCACCACAGACGATGCTCGCAGGCAGCGCTTCGCGACCCTGGCCCTGGCGCAGCAGCACGCGCACGCGGGCGAGGAACTCCTGGATGCCGAACGGCTTGGTCACGTAGTCGTTGGCGCCGCCGTCGAGCGCCAGCACCTTCTCGCCCTCGCTGGCACGCACCGAGAGCACCAGCACCGGCACCTGGCTCCATTCGCGCAGGCCGCGCAGCACCTGCTGGCCGTCGAGGTCGGGCAGGCCGAGGTCGAGCACGACGAGATCGGGGTTGTGCAGCGCCGCCTGGGCCAGGCCGTCTTCGCCGTTCGCCGCCTCCAGCACCCGGTAGCCCTGGGCACTGAGGGCGATGCGCAGGAACTTGCGAATCTGCGCCTCATCGTCGATCAGCAGAATGCTCGGCCCCTGGCTCATCAGTCTTCCTCGGCGGCTTGCGGTTGCGTGGTCAGCGGCAGGTGCAGGGTCAGGCTGGCGCCACGACCATCGAGGCCCTCGCCGACCGTGACGCGGCCGCCATGGGCACCGACCATGCCCTGGCAGATCGCCAGGCCCAGGCCCGTGCCTTGGCCGCCACGATCTCCTCGCGCTGCGGTATAGAACATGTCGAAGATCTTCGCCCGTTCCGCCTCGGGAATGCCAGGGCCCTGATCGGCGACGACGAAGCGCAGTTCCTGCGCGTCGTACTCCAGCGCCACGCGCAGGCGGCCAGCGGGCGGCGAGAAGCGCGCGGCGTTTTCCAGCACGTTGACCAGCGCCTGCTCGATCAGCGCCGCATGCACACTCAGCAGCGGCGGCTCCGGCGGCAGCAGGCATTCGACCTGCAACGGCGCGAGCACCGCGCGCAGGCGTTGCAGGGCGCTGGCGACGATATCGCTGGGCGCCACCCAGTCGCGCGCCAGCTTGAGCCCGCCATGGCCGAGGCGGGTCATGTCGAGCAGGTTCTGGATATAGCGGTCGAGGCGCTCGGCCTCGTCGCGGGTGCCCTCCAGCAGCTCGTTGCGATCCGCCGCGGGGATCGCATCACCCAACGCCAGCAGACTGTCGATGGAGCCGCGCATGGCGGTCAATGGCGTGCGCAGGTCGTGCGACACCGAAGCCAGCAACGCACTACGCAGCTCCTCGGTCTGCCCGTGCAGGCGCGCCGCCTCCAGCTCCTCGGCCAATTGCGCACGGGCCAGGGCCTGCGCCAGCGGCTGGCCCAGGGCGGCGACCAGGCGTCGGCGCCCGTCCGCCAGCGGCGCGCCGTCGACGCGCTGCAGGCCGATCAGCAGCAGTGGCCCCTCCTCGCCGCACAGCGGCCACCACCACCAGCGGCTGCTGGGCAGAGTGTCGGTGCCAAGTCCCGCTGGCTGCTCGTGCTGCCAGGCCCAGTCGGCGGCGGCGCGCTCAGCATCGGGCAACTCGGCGTGCAGCCCGCCCTCATGCTGCCACTGGCCATCCGCCGAACGCGACAACAGGGTCAGCGGCATCTCGGCCCAGCCGCCCAGTTGTTGCTCGGCCACCGCCAGCACGGCCTGGCGGTCGGCGGCGACGGTGAGCTTGCGCGACAGCTCCAGCAGCGCCGTGGTTTCACTCTGCGCCTGACGCAGCGCCTGCACCTGGCGCCGCTGGCGGCTGGCCAGGTTACCAGTCAGCCCGGCCATGAGCAGGAAGAACAGCAGGGTCAGCACGTCCTCCTGACGCTGGATCTGCATGGTCAGGGTCGGCGGAATAAACAGGAAGTTGTAGGCCAGGAACGACAGCCCCGAGCACGCCAGCGCCGGGCCCAGGCTGCTGCGCACCGCCACCAGCAGCACGGCGGCGAGAAACACCAGGGAGATGTTCGGCAACTCCAGCACCCGCGCCAGGCCGAGGGAGATCAGCGTGGCGCAGGCAGTCGCCAGTGCGGCCAGCAGGTAGTCGCGCCAGCGCGGGGCGATGCGCGCACGGCGGCCAGACCGTGGCTGATCTCCTGCTGCATCCAGCACACTCACTTCCAGCCCGGCACCGGCGGCCAACAGACGTTCGCCGAGGCCACGACCGAACCAGCGTCGGCGCAGGCGCCGTGTGCTGCTGCCGACCAGGATCAGGCTGGCGCGGCGCTCGCGGGCGTGATCGAGCAGCGTGCGCGCCACCGAGTCGCCGTGCAGCGTCACCACCTCGCCACCGAGGCGCTCGGCCAGGCGTAGCGCGGCTTGCAGACGGCCTCGCTGTTCCTCGTCCATGGCTCGGCGGCCGTCCACGTGCACCACCGACCAGGGCAGATGACGCCGCTCGGCCACCCGGCAGGCGTGGCGCACCAGGCGCTCGGCCTCGCCGTCGCCGTCCACTCCCACCAGCAGGCGCCCGAGCACGCTGGGCGCGGCCTGGCCGAGCTGGCGGTAGCGTTGGTCGAGGTCGGCATCGACCCGTGCGGCGGCGGTCTGCATGGCCAGCTCGCGCAACGCGGTGAGGTTGGTCGGCGAGAAAAAGGCGTCGATGGCCGCCCGCGCCTGCTCGGGCATGTACACCTTGCCGTCGCGCAGGCGTTCGAGCAGCTCACGCGGCGGCAGATCGACCAGCTGGATCTCGTCGGCTTCCTGCAGCACCCAGTCCGGCACCGTTTCGCGCACCTGCACGCCGGTGATGTCGCGCACGCGGTCGTTGAGGCTTTCCAGGTGCTGCACGTTGACCGTGGTGTAGATGTCGATGCCGGCAGCAAGCAGCTCCTGCACGTCCTGCCAGCGCTTGGCGTGGCGGCTGCCGGGCGCGTTGCTGTGTGCCAGCTCGTCGACCAGCGCCAGCTTGGGTGGGTCGGCCAGCAGGCCGTCGAGATCCATCTCGCTCAGCTCCAGGCCGCGATACGGCAGGCGCAATGGCGGCTGTTGCGGCAGGCCCAGCAGCAGCGCCTCGGTCTCGCTGCGGCCGTGGCTTTCCACCACCCCGGCGCGCAGCGCCACGCCCTGGCGCAGTTGCGCATGAGCGGCCTGGAGCATGGCGTAGGTCTTGCCCACGCCCGGCGCCGCGCCGAGAAACACCTTGAGCCGGCCACGGCCTTCGCGGGGCAGGTCGGCGAGCAGCGCTTCGGCGCGCAGGCTGTCGTTCATCGAGCACTCGTCACTGGGAAGAAGTGGAGGGATTGTCGACCAGCGCCAGGTTCAGAGCCAGCACATTGACCACCGCCGGGCCGAACAGCGGGCGCTCGGTGTATGCCTCGACCAGGCGCAGCAGCTCGGCCTCGGCCAGGCCACGGGCCTGTGCGATGCGCGGAATCTGCCAGGCGGCGGCCTCGGGCGACAGCTGTGGGTCGAGGCCGCTGCCCGAGGTGGTCACCAGTTGCATCGGCACTGGCGTGTCACCGGCAAGGCCGGCGCTGGCCTGCTCGATGCGGGCAAACAGCTTCGGATTGCCGGCCGACAGGTTGCTGGCGCCGCTGGCCACGGTGGCGTAGCTACCTGCCGAGGGGCGCGGCTGGAACCATTGATCGCCGTCGAAGGACTGGGCGATCAGGCGGCTGCCGCGTACCTGGCCGGCGTCGTCACGCACCAGACTGCCGGCGGCCTGATCGGGGAAGGCCACCTGGGCCACGCCGGTGACCGCCAGCGGGTAAGCCACGCCGGTGAGCAGGGTCATCAGCACCAGGGTGGCGATGGCGGGGCGGATAGAGTTGAGCATGATGAGTCTCCTGATTCGTGTGGTCCCGGATTGCATCCGGGCTACGTCGCGGTGAGAGGGCTTATCCAGCACTACCGAGTGCCCTACCCTCTCCCCAGCCCTCTCCACTAGGCGTGCCCCCAATAAATGGGAGAGGGAGCGGACCGCGTGTGAACGAAACAACGCACTTACACCCAGCCCAACCCCACCAGCAGCAGGTCGAGCAGCTTGATGCCGGCGAAGGGCGCAAGCAGCCCGCCGAGGCCGTAGATCAGCAGGTTGCGCCGCAACAGTTGGCCGGCGTCCAGCGCGGGGATGCGCACGCCGCGCAACGCCAGCGGAATCAGCGCGACGATGATCAGCGCGTTGAACACGATGGCCGAGAGGATCGCGCTTTGCGGGCTGTGCAGCTGCATCAGGTTGAGCGCGCCAAGCTGCGGGTAGATGCCGGCGAACAACGCCGGGAGGATGGCGAAGTACTTGGCCACGTCGTTGGCCACCGAGAAGGTGGTCAGCGCGCCGCGCGTCACCAGCAGTTCCTTGCCCACCTGCACCACGTCGATCAGCTTGGTCGGGTCGCTGTCCAGATCCACCAGGTTGGCGGCCTCGCGCGCGGCCTGGGTGCCGTCGTTCATCGCCAGGCCGACGTCGGCCTGGGCCAGCGCCGGGGCGTCGTTGGCGCCGTCGCCGCACATCGCCACCAGCTTGCCTTCGGCCTGCTCGGCGCGGATGCGCGAGAGCTTCTTCTCCGGCGTGGCCTCGGCAATCACGTCGTCGACACCCGCCTCGGCAGCGATGGCAGCAGCGGTCAGCGGGTTGTCGCCGGTAACCATCACGGTGCGGATGCCCATGGCGCGCAACTCGGCGAAGCGCTCGCGAATGCCCGGTTTGACCACATCCTTGAGGTGGATGGCGCCGAGCAGGCGCCCGTCCCCGGCCACCAGCAGCGGCGTGCCGCCACTCTGGGCGATCTTCTCCACCTCGCGCGCCAGGGGCGCCGGCAGATCACTACGGCCCAGGCCGAGGTAGGCCAGCACCGCATCCACCGCGCCTTTACGATAAGCCACGCCACCCACATCAGCACCGGACAGGCGCGTCTCGGCGCTGAAGGCGATCAGCGTCATTCCGCTACGCTCGGGCACCTCCATCGGGTGCAGCGCTGCCAGGTACTCGACGATGGACTTGCCCTCGGGCGTGTCGTCGCCCTGCGAGACCAGCAGCGCCGCCTCGGCCAACTCCGGCGTAGACACCCCCGGCGCCTTGACCATGGCGCTGCAGCGGCGGTTGCCAAAGGTGATGGTGCCGGTCTTGTCCAGCAGCAGGGTGTGCACGTCGCCCGCCGCCTCCACGGCGCGGCCGGACTTGGCGATGACGTTGAGGCGCACCAGGCGATCCATGCCGGCGATGCCGATGGCCGAGAGCAGGCCGCCGATGGTGGTCGGAATCAGCGTCACCAGCAGCGCCGCCAGGTAGATCAGCGGCAGGTCGCCACCGGCAAAGCGGGCGAACGGCTGCAGCGTGGCCACCACCAGCAGGAAGATCAGGGTCAGGCCGATCAGCAGGATATCCAGCGCCACCTCGTTGGGCGTCTTCTGCCGGCGCGCGCCTTCGACCAGGGCGATCATGCGGTCGAGGGTGGACTCGCCGGGGTTGGCGCTGATCCGCACCAGCAGCCAGTCCGACACCAGCCGGGTGTTGCCGGTCACCGCCGAGCGGTCGCCGCCGGACTCGCGGATCACTGGCGCGGACTCGCCGGTAATCGCCGCCTCGTTGACCGCCGCGACGCCTTCGATCACCTCGCCGTCACCGGGGATCAGCTCACCGGCCTCGACCCGCACCACGTCGCCCTTGCGCAGGCTGCTGGCCGGGACGGACTGGAACTGCTCGCCGACCTGTTTGTTCGCCATCAAGCCCTGACTGCCGGACTTGAGGCTGTCGGCGCGGGCCTTGCCACGGCCCTCGGCCAACGCCTCGGCGAAGTTGGCGAAAAGCACGGTGAACCACAGCCACAGGGCGATCTGTACGCCCAGGGCGGTGCTCACCGCTGGGTTGGGGACGAAGCACAGGACGCTGGTGACCAGCGCCGTCAGCTCCACCACCAGCATCACCGGCGAGCGCACCAGTTGCCGTGGGTCGAGCTTGACGAAGGCCTGCTTGAGGGCCGGGCGCCACAGCGCGCCGAGGCCGGTCTGCGGCTGGCTGCTGGACGATTGGGCGCTGCGTTGCGCCGTTACGGGGGCATTCATCACGGTTTCTCCTTCAGAACGCCAGGTGTTCGGCCAGCGGGCCCAGGGCCAGCGCCGGCATGAAGGTCAGGCCACCCACCAGGAGGATGGTCAACGTCAGCAGCACGACGAACAGCGGCCCATGGGTGGGGAAGCTGTTCTGCCCCTGCGGCGCGGCGCGCTTGGCCGCCAGGCTGCCGGCAATCGCCAGCACCGGCAGGATGTAGCCGAAGCGCCCGAGCAGCATGGCCAGGCCGAGCATCAGGTTGTGGTAGGGGGTGTCGGCGGTGAAGCCGGCGAAAGCCGAGCCGTTGTTGCCGGTGGCCGAGCCGTAGGCATACAGCGCCTGGCTGAAGCCATGCGGGCCGGGGTTGCCGATGGAGGCCGCAGGGCCGGTGAAACTCACCGCCAGGGCGCCGAACACCAGCACGCCGACCGGCATCACCAGCAGCGTGGCGACCATCAGGCGCACTTCGCGTGCTTCCAGCTTCTTGCCCAGGTAGGCCGGCGTGCGACCGATCATCAGGCCGGCGAGGAACACCGCGATCAGCACGAACAGCAGCATGCCGTAGAGGCCCGCGCCAATGCCGCCGAAGATGATCTCGCCGAGCAGCATGTTGACCAGCGGCACCAGCCCGCCGAGGGCACTGAAGCTGTCGTGCATGGCGTTCACCGAGCCGTTGGACGCCGCCGTGGTGGCCGCAGCCCAGAGCACCGAGGCGAAGGTGCCGAAGCGCGCCTCCTTGCCCTCCAGCGAGCCGACCTGTTCGATGGGCAGCCCCGCCAGCGCCGGGTTCGGCTGCAACTCCGCCCAGGCGCACACACCCAGGCCGATGACGAACAGCAGCAGCATGCTGGCGAGGATCGCCCGGCTCTGGCGCAGGTCACGCACGTAATGGCCGAAGGTGAACACCAACGCCGCCGGGATCAGCAGAATCGACGCCAGCTCCAGCAGATTGCTCAGCGCCGTGGGGTTCTCGAACGGATGCGCCGAGTTGACGCCGAAAAAGCCGCCGCCGTTGGTGCCCAGTTGCTTGATGGCGATCTGGCTGGCCGCCGGCCCCATCGGCAGGGTCTGCTCGCTGCCCTGCAGGGTGGTGGCCGACACGTAGTCGCTGAAGTTCTGCGGCACGCCCTGCCACACCAGCAGCACAGCCAGCACCAGGCACAGCGGCAACAGGCCGTAGAGCACGGCGCGGGTGATATCCACCCAGAAATTGCCCAGGCGGTCGTTGGACTGCCGCGCCAAGCCACGGCACAGCACCACCAACACCGCCAAACCCACCGCCGGGCTGACGAAGTTCTGCACGCCGAGGCCGAGCATCTGGCTGAAATAACTCAGCTGCGCCTCGCCGCTGTAGGCCTGCCAGTTGGTGTTGGTGACGAAGCTCACCGCCGTGTTGAACGCCAGCGGCACACTCAGCCCGGCGAGCTGCTGCGGGTTGAGCGGCAAGCCGCCCTGCAGCAGCAGAATGCTCATCAGCGCCAGCAGGCAGACCAGGGTGAAGGCCAACAGCGCCAGGGCGTAGCCGCGCCAGCTCTGCTCCTGCTGCGGGTCGACGCCGGCTACGCGGTAGCACAGACGCTCCAGCGGCTGTAGCACCGGGCTAAGCCAGGTGCGCTGGCCCTCCATCACGCGGTAGAAGTAGCGCCCGAGAAAAGGTGCCGGTGCCAGCACCAGCAGGAAGAAGGCCGCCAGCAGCAGCCAGTCGTAGTCGTGCATGGCCGTCTCCTCAGCCACGCCCGGCGGTCAGCAGGGCCGACAGCAGGTAGGCGAAGAGGCCGACCACCAGGATCAGCGACACACCATCGATTGCGTTCATGTGCAAAGCTCCACGATGCGGGGAATCCGCTCGCGAGCATTGTCGAAAGGCTGGCCGTAAAAATTCGATTGGCGCCCCGCCGCCGGGGCGTAAAGAAATCGTATTGATGCCGAGGGATCAGCCCTGTGGGAGGCGCTTCAGCGGCGACTTGTCCAGGCCTAGCGGCTGTCGCGGCTAAAGCCCCTCCCACAAAAGCCCTGGCAGCGCGCTCCCGTAGGGTGGGTTAGCGGCGCAAAACACCGCTCAAACAGCCGCGCACCCACCTCAAGCGCCGCGTAACCCACCAAGCGCTCGCAAGCCCAACCACTCAACCCAACAACCGAACCGCCAAGCCCACCAGTGCACAGGCCACCAGCGTCTCGATCACCCCACGCTTGAAGCCCAGCAACGCCACGCCCGCACCGAGGGTAATCAACGCCGACACCCAATCGAACGTACCGGCGAAGCCCTCTGGCCAGAGCACGTGATAACCGAAGAACAGCGCCAGGTTGAGGATCACCCCGACCACCGCAGCGGTGATCCCGGTCAGCGGCGCTGTGAACTTCAACTGACCATGAGTCGACTCCACCAGCGGCCCGCCAGCGAGGATGAACAGAAACGACGGCAGAAAGGTGAACCAGGTGACCAGCACCGCCGCCAACGCGCCACTGGCGAAGGCCGAATCGCCACCGAACACCGGCTGGCCAAAGGCACCAACGAAGGCGACGAAAGCCACCACCATGATCAGCGGCCCCGGCGTGGTTTCACCCAGCGCCAGACCATCGATCATCTGCGTCGGCGTCAGCCAGCCGTAGTGACCCACCGCGCCCTGATATACATAGGGCAGTACCGCATAGGCGCCGCCGAAGGTCAGCAACGCCGCCTTGGTGAAGAACCAGCCCATCTGCGTCAGCGTGCCCTGCCAGCCGAACGCCAGGGTTAGCAGGCCCATCGGCAGCAGCCAGAGCAGCGCGCCGGCCAGCAGGATCAGCGCCAGGCGACTGGAGCGAAAATGCGTATGCGCCAGACGCGTCTCGTCATCGATCAAGGCTGGCGCATGCGTCCCGCCCTTTTCTCCATGGCCACCACCGACGGCGAAATGCTGTGGCGCCAACTGCCCGCCGATGTAACCGAGCAGCGCCGCACCGAGCACGATCAGCGGGAACGGCAGCTGCAGCACGAAGATGGCCACGAAGGCCGCCGCGGCAATCGCCCACAGCCAGCGATTCTTCAGCGCCCGACCGCCAATGCGCCAGGCCGCCTGCACCACGATGGCCGTCACCGCCGGCTTGATGCCATAGAAGATCCCGGCCACCAGCGGCACGTCACCGAACACCAGATAGACCCAGGACAGCACGACCAGAATCAGCAGTGACGGCAGCACGAACAGCACCCCGGCAATCACCCCGCCCCAGGTGCGGTGCATCAACCAGCCGATATAGGTGGCCAACTGCTGCGCCTCCGGCCCGGGCAGCAACATGCAGTAGTTCAGCGCATGCAGAAAGCGCCGCTCGGACAACCAGCGGCGCTTCTCCACCAGCTCCTGATGCATGATCGAAATCTGCCCCGCCGGCCCACCGAAACTGATCAACCCCAGCTTCAACCAGAACCAGAAGGCCTGCAGCAAACTGACCGGGGCGGGACGCTCAGGGGATTCGGACATCGAAGGGCTCCATGGGTGAACAAAATCGACCGGCCACTATAGCCGCACAACATGGCAGCTGCGCGACACCGAACGAAAAATCACCATCCCCACGCAGCCCTTGCCCCACCTGGCTCGGACGAGTTTTCCCGCATCTTATCCACAGCACTTTCCCCAGATTCTGTGCACGACGCCAGGTAACAAGTCTCCGCCTTGCCAGGCGGTTGAAGATTCGCCACAAGTTATTGATTTATCGGGATATAGCGCGTGGCGATAACGCCTGCAAAACGTTATTGGGCAAAAACTGAACGGCCCACCAAGGCCCGCTTGAATGCTAGGCGCGGAGGGCTTTTGCAAAGGTTATCCACAGCGCTGTTAACAGATTCTGTGGGTGGCAAGGGGATGCCTCAATCCCTGCCCTTCCAAGCGGATACCGATAGCGATGTAGGCGCAATGGCATTTTGCCCAGCCAGCATGGACAGGCTCGCTATGGATGGACTAGTTTCGAGCGTGAATCTGCTGACGCAGTCGATCAGCAGCTTGGGCTTGCCGTCATCCATGTCGCGTTTCTCCCAGAGTGCTGTCGCGTTTGCCGCGAGCATCTTCAGGCCAGACAAGGACTTGCAGGACGACAAGGAAGGTTATGCGACAGCTGTCGTGGGCAAACGCGACAGCCGTGTCGCCTAATTAATAGTTATAAACCCAGAGGAAAGTTCAGTGGGCAGCAAAATCCCTGAAGCAAAGTTGGTCTCTGGCACAAAGACCACAGCTCTGAATTATGAAGAAAAGCCATTCGGCGACATTTTTTGCTGTTCACCTGGGTGCGGTGCGCAACTCTCATTTGTTAAACGCCATGACAGACGCTACTCAACAAAAACTATCGAAATTGCCCCATGCTTTAGGCTCAAAAAGAACGAAGATCACGACTTAAGCTGCAAATACAATATAGATGGCCAGCTTAATATAATTGCAAAAGGCTCCGAGTCAGAGGTTTTTTCTGCGATCTCCCAATCTAAATATGAGTTCAGGCTTCACATTCTAATCAAGGCTCTGTGGGAGCTAAAAAACAGTGATATTGAAGCCAAAGGAAAGAGCTGGGGTGGAAGTGGAGAGCAGAACAAAAATTATTCAAACAAAGGTAAGCTAAGCAATTACCTGAAAACACTGCGCCAGATATTAGAGCTACGGGCCTTGTGCGAGGACAATCAGGAGCTGAAAAAATTAGTGACTTTGAAGTTCAAGGAAAAGAAAGTCACTTGGGAAAATTTTTATTTCAACCATGAGAACTTAGATCGCTTCATCCGGGCTCACGGCGCTAACGAGTTTACTATGCCTCTTGCAATATCAGGGCATATTCATGAAATTAGGGATCCAAATGAAAAATTTAGCTTCCATGTTGTAGAGCTTAACTCTCCATTCGTAGAGCCTGACGAAAATGGAGTAGTGAGAAAGCCCGTACCCCAGATAGTGCTCAAGAACCCATTATTGCTTAAGCATATCAATCCAGAAAAAGAGTACATATTTTTCGGGCAATGGAAGGCGCGCCTCCGCGAAAAAAATGGGCGAGGGTCAAACAGCGCTCAAAAATGGATCTTTGAAAACATTGAAATGTACATCGACCATAAAGACCATTTTATTGAGTGCTAGGTTTATAACAACTGGTTCAAGTTCGCTCGCTTCGCTCACTCGGGACCGGCTAAAGCCGGCCCCTTAACCAAACGTTATGAATCTATATGACTGAGCCACAGACCAAAGAATATCTCTACAAAGCTCTTGGGAAAATGATCGTCGAATTTCAAGGACTTGAGAGATCTATAGAACACCTTATATTCGCAACGATGACATCTACTCATTCTCAAGTGAGAATTCTAATGAGTGAAATGTCATTTAAGGTGAAAGTTAATGTAATGAGCTCTTTGATTAAAGATCTTCATTCGGAAGAAGAGACCTTGTTTGACGGGAGCAATATATTTCATAGGGCGGAAGCGATTGTCAAAACTTGCCATGAGTGCGAAGGAAGGAGGAATCAGCTAGCCCACTCATTCTGGATTCCGGAATTTAAAAGCGCCCCTGATTTAGTAATGAGACTCAAGGAGAGCTCAAAGTCGAAAAAGGGTTATACCTATAATGTTGAGTCTATTGACTTCGGCAGTTTAGATTCAGATATTGAATCTATCGAGAAGGCCCGGGACGAAATTAACGATTTTTGTCAAAAGCTATCGATTCAATACAATCGACATCATGGCATCCATGGAATGGAAGGCTGCCTAGAAAATAAACTTATCATTAATGCAATACATGAGGCGGTGCTAGCCAAAGCGAGGAATCTAGAGAATGAAAATTCATAACAAGGCATTGCAGCGGACAAGCCGCTGAATGCGGCGTTAGAAGCCAAGGACACTCTCTACCATGGAATGCTTAGAAGCCTCCGACTGGATAGCAATTGCTGCTCTTGCCGTATCAATGGCAGCTGCATATTTTGCTAAAAGTGCTAAAGATGCCGCCGAAAAAGCGAATGACATCAACCTTCATACACACCAAAAAATAATCTACGATGCATTCTTTGAGCTAAAGATGCACATGACCATAAAAACCGAATTTGCCGAGCTTCAGGAAGTATCAAAGTTTTACTATCCCGCGCTAAATGCAAAGTTTTATTTCAGCCAGGAAATTGCGGAGCAATTTCAGAAATTCTTCAACCTTTGTTTTGAAGTTGCCGATCTTGCCAGGGTACAGCGCACTCCTACAGAGCTATCTGAGGCTAACAATAAAGTGGATTGCGCACTAAATATTGCCAAGCAATTAGAGAACAAAATCATTGAAAAAATCACACTCGCATAGGCTTCTAACTATGCGCTCAACACCGTTCGCTTCGCTCACTGGACTCGCAAAAGCTACGCTTTTGCTCGCCTGTTAGCACAACGTTATGTGCCTTAGTTCAACAGGGAACTTATCTACGCCATGAAGGATAAACCTGAAACCAATCGCCCTATTGATCGTTTGCGCGACAGTGCAGGCTCATTAACAATAAGCACGCCAGACGATGACACGCCGATTAGGGAGTTGATATCGACTGATGAACGGCTGCTGATAGTTAAAGACAAAGCAATCTACGAGATTGCTCTTGCTGACCAAATCGACCCAGAGCGTACAAACCCAGCCATACCGAATACCATCCAAAAAATATTATCTTTTGGCGCAACAGACTCATGGGTAGGCGCAGTTATTTTAACTTCTCGCGAGTTATTTCTAAGCTCTTGTTTTGACTCAAATATTGGGCGTAAAGCTTTTAACCTCACGCTAGAAATAGCTCAAGACATAGCCGGGGCAAAGCAAATACTTCAAGAGTATTCAAAAAGAGAGTCCGAATCCATAGAGTCGGTCGATCTTAATATTCGTCAAGATCGGTCATTTGTTCTGCCTGCAGCAGGCAACGTTGAGACCACTTGCAACGAATACCTTCAACGTGTTGAGCACGCTTTCCGTGAATTATTTAAGCTGGCACAGCTGTTCTATCCAGATGTAAGTTCCGGCACGTGGGACAGCCTGAAAGCCAAAATTGATTCAGGCCCACAAGATATCGACAATTTCTCAATATTCTTGGAGAGCTCCATCGGGTTTCCAAAACTGATTAAGAACGCTAGGAATTGTGTCGAACATCCTCGTCCTGATCAGCGCATCGTCGTCAATGACTTCCGTATTGATCAAAATAATAACTTAGTACCTCCTACCATTGAGGTAGTGCATTCTAAGACACCAATGAGCACCACTCTGGTAAAAGGCTTCTTTGAAAGCTCCTTTGAATCCTTGGTCCAAATTGTCGAGTTGATGGTTGTTTTTTTGAGTTCTCGCCATGCTGGAAAGGCTGGCGGGTTTCAAGTTTTTGTTATGGAGTTGACACCGGAGCAACGAAAAACCCCTCACGTTAGATACGGGTTTGGACTAGCGATGGGAGATAAGCTTGTTCCGATATCATAATTTCATCCGGATAGCCAATGGGCCAACAGCACATAACAACTGGTTCAAACCGTTCGCTGCGCTCACTGGGACGGGCTAAAGCCCGCCCCTTAACCAAACATTAGGGAAACTGCTCATAACTGAGTGAGGGAACGCAATGAAAAGAGATATGGAGCTGGTCAGAAAATTACTTTTCTTCTTTGAAGAGAAAACTGACCCTAAGCATGTTCAGGTTCCGCCTATAGAGGGCTACTCCGAAACGCTCATTAAATATCACTGCGTTCTTCTGCATGACGCAGGGCTAATATTCTGCGAGCCAGTAAAGTCATCTACCAGTGACCGCCCAATTTATGTCATACCTTTTGAGCTGTCGTGGGCCGGCCATGAGTTCCTAGAGAAAATACGCTCAGAAACGGTCTGGGCAAAAGTTAAGTCTCACGCTCAAGAAAAAAGCATTTCGCTGTCTTTCAATATAATCAATGAGCTGGCGCAGCGAGCGGTTACATCCGCACTCGGGGCATTCCCCTAACAAGTCGCTCAAATCGCTCACTTCGTTCGCTGGGACGGGCTAAAGCCCGCCCCTTAACCAAACGTTAGAGCTATGGAGGAGTAGTGCGCGAGATTGCAGGCATCGAAGAGGTGGTACAACGGCTTCTCCCTCATTGGGATGCCATCGAGGCGCACTTCCATCAGGAGAATGAGCGATTCGTCGCGCTATTCGCGCATGATCACGACCTTCTCGGGCGCATCCTGAAGTGTCACCTCATTGTTGAGCACTACCTCGATAGGTATCTTTCTGAAAAGCTGGGCCTTCAACACCTAGAGGATGCGCGGCTCACGTTCGCTCAAAAGGCTAGGCTTCTGCCAACCGCTGGTTCTGCTGCATCCTTCGTTAAGCCCGGTATCCTTCGGCTGAACGCGATACGGAACAGGTTCGGCCACAATCTTCGAGCGGATGTCCATCCGGGCGAGCTTGGCGCGATCAACGAGGTTCTTGAGGTCGCACGCCGGGGCGTCGAGTTTCCTGGGGCTGTCGAGCGGATAGAAGCCTTCACAACCGTCGCGTGCACTTGGCTGGTAGTGCCTCCGGCGCACTTAGAGCAGGTGTTCGCAGATGCATTCGCGCAGGTTGAAGTGGATGAGCGGCCGCTCTAACAACAGCTTCGATCGAAAAGGGGACAGATTTATTTACTGTCCTTGCAACCTACAGAACATAAAAAAGTTTGGTGCGCGCAGCGCACCCTACGATAGGAACGCCCATACATCAGACGCGCGAGTAGCCCCTTTAGGAGGGTGAGCGGAATCGTCGTGGAAGAAGTTGAGCGGCATGGATGCCGCGAGAGCTGCGATGGGCCAGGAATGGCCCTTCGTCTGTGGGCCGCATCCGGTCGGGCCTCTGGAACAGCTATGGCGCGAGCGAACCCCCGGCGAAGCAGGGCGGAGGCGCCTAGCTCGGATGGCGGGGTGGGCGGTTTTGGTTGCTTTTGTCGGGACGGCCATCTGGAGACAAAGTGACTCGACCGACAGGGCGCAATAGTGCGTAGGTTAGGTTGAGTTGCGTAGCGGCGCTTTCCGCCCACCCCTTCCGGCCCTGTTGGGCTTCGCTGCGCTCAGCCCAACCTACGCGCCTGAAAGACGCCCCAAAAAAAATCGGGCCTTCGGGCCCGAAAAGTACTCCACCTTGAAGAGTTCCTGGCCGGCCCGTCGGCGGGCCGGTCAGGAGATGTCACAGGGGCTAGAACCTGCCCAAAGGATCGCGAGCTAGAGCGATGCAAGGCAAAAAGAGGCGAGGAACGGTCGGAGTCGCGGGCGACTGTACTTTTGTACATGAGCATGACTAGCCTCGCTCACCCCTCCGGGGCCGCACTAAAGTGCGCTAGCCGCAAGCGGCTTTCCGAGCCTGTTTTTAACGCAGCAGTGCCGACGCGCAGCAGACTTTGGGCAGGTTCGTGGGTTACAGCAACGTCAGGGTGTAGCTCAGGATCAAACGGTTCTCGTCGGCGTCGGTGGTGACGTTGCCGCGCTGGGTCGCATTGCGCCAGGACACGCCGAGGCCTTTCAGCGGGCCGTCCTGCAGGGTGTAGTCGAGGCGGAAATCACGTTCCCATTCCTTCAGATCACCATTGGCGGAATCGATATTGTCGCCCTTGAGGTAAGCGACGCTGGCCTTCAGGCCCGGCACGCCGAGCTTGGCGAAGTCGTAGCCGTACTCGGCCACCCAGGTGCGTTCACCAGCGTTCTGGAACTTGCCGATCTGGCGGTCGGTGATCAGGTAGGACGAGGAGCCGCCGCCCTGGTTGAGGAAGGGGAAGGCGCTGTCGCCTTCGACCTGCTGGTAGCCCAGGCTGGCGAAGTGGCTGCCCAGGGTGTAGGTGAACAGCGCGCTCCAGGTCTGGTTGTCGACCTCGCCGGTGCTGCTGTCGCCGGCACGCCAATAGCCGGCGCTGCGGTAACCCTGGGCGCGACCGGCAGCGCTGCCGTTCTTGCCGTCGGAACCGCTGTCGAAGTAGCGCAGGTCGGTCTTCAGCGAACCCGGGCCGATGGCCCAGTTGTGCACCAGGCCGAGGAAGTGCTGTTTGTAGAAGTCTTCCAGATTGCCGTAGTAGTACTGCAGCGTCAGGTCCTTGGTCAGCTTGTAGTCACCACCGGCGAAGTAGAACTTGTTGGTGTCGGCGTCACCGCTGGCACCGGCGATACGCAGAGAGATGTCGTCGGTGGAGCTGCGGGTCTTGGTGCTTTCCAGCTGGCCGGCGGTCAGGGTCAGGCCGTCGATCTCGTTGGAGGTGATCTGCCCGCCTTCGAAGGTCTGCGGCAGCAGGCGGCCGTCGTTGAAGGTCACCACCGGCAGCTTCGGCAGCAGGGTGCCGATGCGCGCCTCGGTCTTGGACAGGCGCACCTTGGCGGTCACGCCGGCCTTGCTGTACTCGTCCACCGCGCTGCCGTCGCTATCGAGCGGGAACAGCTGGCCGGGGGTGCGATCGCGGCCGGCCTTGCTCGCGGTGCCGCCGGAGTCCAGCTTCACCCCCAGCAGGCCGATGACATCGAGGCCGAAGCCGAGGGTGCCCTCGGTAAAGCCGGAGCTGTAGTTGAAGATAAAGCCCTGGCCCCACTCGCTGGCCTCGCCGTTGTTGTTGGCGGTGTTCTTGGTGTTGAGGTCGTAATAGAAATTGCGCAGGCCGATGCTGGCCTTGCTGTCTTCGATGAAACCGGCGGCGGTCGCTTCGCTGGCCAGTGCGGCCAGGGCGACGGCCAGCGCCAGATTGGACTTGTTCATGCTCGATGCTCCAGGTGCTGTGTGTGCTGTTATGGGTTTGGCACTGCACAGGGGCTCGGCAGGACAGCGTACTTGGCGCAGGCCTCGGCGGATTGGCATTAGAGCCCCTGATTCGGGCCCGATGCGGTGGTCCGCTGTCGGCTGGTGGCTAATCTACGAGACGATTGTTAATCCCTAAAAAGAATTATTTTTTACTTTGTAGTAACTAAAAAGAATATAAGAGCGACACGTAGGGCGTACCGAGACGCCGGCCGCTCGGAAGCAGTACACCGTCAGATATGCGCTGCACCGCAAAGCGGCGGACTTTTCGCTTCGCTACGAGCGGCCGGCGTTCCGGTCCGCCCTACACATGGCCGATGCCCGAGATAGGTGTATGGCCTATCGGACGGCAACCCGTACGCGAAGCAGCTCGGTAGGGCGTACTCGCGGAGCAGTACGCCGTCAAATATGCGCAGTACCACAAAGCGGCGGACTGTTCGCTTCGCTCCTGAGTCCGCCCTACACAAGGCCGACGCGCGGCGCGTAGGGCATACCGGGACGCCCTACACATGGCCGATGCGCAGGGCAGCTCGTAGAGCGTACCGAGCGGCCGGTGTTCTGGACCGATATATGCCTAAGCTAATTCCCAAAAATTATTTGTTGGCTATTTTTTAGATCGTCTAGCTTCTCTCCACCGGATCACCGGACTTCTTTCCCTCAACACTGAAGTACGCGTGATCCGCCGCAATCCCATGGCCGGCACGTGTTCGTATCGAGAGCCGCCATGTCCAACACTCATTCCAAACGCAGCACACTGATCGCCGCCTCGCTGGCCATCGGTCTGCTCGTCGCTCCGCTCACCGAGGCTGCCGAGCAACTGCGCATCGGCTACCAGAAATCCTCCACGCTGATCAGCCTGCTGAAGAGCCAGGGCACCCTGGAAAAGGCCCTGGCCGATCAGGACATCACCATCAGCTGGCACGAATTCCCCAACGGCCAGCCGCTGCTGGAAGCGCTCAACGTCGGCAACATCGATCTCTCTGCCGATGTCGCCGACACCGTGCCGGTGTTCGCCCAGGCCGCTGGCGCCGACCTCGCCTACTTCGCCCAGGAGGCGCCCTCTCCCAGCGCGCAGGCGATCATCGTGCGCGAGGATTCACCGATCAAAACCCTGGCCGACCTCAAGGGCAAAAAGGTTGCTGTGACCAAGGCGGCCGGCGTGCACTACCTGTTGATCGCTGCGCTGCAGCAGGCCGGCCTGAAGTTCAGCGACATCGAACCCGCCTACCTGACCCCTGCCGATGGCCGCGCCGCCTTCGAGAACCGCAAGGTGGACGCCTGGGTCACCTGGGAGCCCTTCCTCAGCGGCGCGCAGCAACAGCTGCCGACGCGCATCCTCGCCGACGGCAAGGGCCTGGCCGACTACCAGCGCTACTACCTGACCAGCGCCAAGTTCGCCAAGAGTCACCCGCAGGTGCTGCAGACCGTATTCGCCGAACTGGTGAAGACCGGCGACTGGCTGCGCGCCAACCCGCGCCAGGCCGCTGAAATCCTCGGGCCGCTGTGGGGCAACCTCGATCCAGCCATCGTCGAGAAAGCCAACGCCAAGCGCAGCTACCAGGTACGCCTGGTGCAACCAGACAGCCTCGCCGAGCAGCAGAAGATCGCCGATGCCTTCTACGGCGCCAGCCTGCTGCCGACCTCGGTGGATGCCCGCGAAGTGAGCATCTGGAGCCCGCAATGAGCGCCGAGGCCCGCCTACATCCCAGCCTGCGCGACGAACCCTTGTTCGCCGCGCACCTGTTCCCCGTGGACTTCGGCAGCCGCACGGCCAAGGTCGAACGCCTGGCCCGGCGCCTGGCGGCCAGCGCGGTGGAACGTGATCGTGCTGGCGGCAGCGCCCAGGCCGAACGCGAATTGATCCGTGAAAGCGGCCTGCTGACCCTGGCCGTGCCGCAGCAGTACGGCGGTCAGGGCGTGGCCTGGCCGGAAATCTATCGCATCACCCGTTACCTCGCGGCGGTGGACAGCTCGCTGGCCCACCTTTTCGCCTTCCAGCACCTGCAGGTGGCGACCATCCTGCTGTTCGGCAACCCCGATCAGCAGCGCCACTGGCTGACGCGCACGGTGCAGGAGCGCTGGTTCTGGGGCAACGCCACCAATGGCCGCGACACCGGGCTAAAGCTCAGCCCGCGCGAGGAGCATTACGAGCTCAATGGCAGCAAGTCATTCTGCTCCGGTGCGCTCGGCGCCGATGCGCTGGTGATCAGTGCACCGCGCGGCAAGAGCCCAGAGGATCGCGTGTTCATCGTGCTGCCCAGCCAGCGCGAGGGCCTGGCGGTGAACAGCGACTGGGACGGCTTCGGCCAACGCCAGACCGACAGCGGCACCGTGCAGTTCGAGCAGGTATTCGTCGACGCCAGCGAGCTGCTCGGCCCGGTCGGCCCCAGCCCGCGCACCACCCTGCGCGCCTGCCTGTCACAGCTGATCCTCACCCAGCTCTACCTGGGCAATGCCCAGGGCGCGCTGGATGCAGCGCTGCGCTACACCCGCGAGCAGAGTCGCGCCTGGCCGGCATCAGGCGTGGCCAATGCCAGTGACGATCCGTTTATCCAGCAACGCTACGGCGAGCTGTGGCTGCGCTACCGCAGCGCCCTGCCCCTGGCCGAGCACGCCGCCCAGCGCCTGCAGAGCGCCTGGGAAAAACCGGCGCTGACTGCCGCCGAACGCGCCGAGGTGGCGCTGGCCATCAGCGAGGCCAAGGTGGTGGCGGCACGCGCGGCACTGGAGATCACCAGCCAGATCTTCGAAGCCATGGGCGCCCGCGCCACCAGCTCGCGTTACGGCTTCGACCGCTTCTGGCGCAACGTGCGGGTACACAGCCTGCACGACCCCATCGACTACAAGGTGCGCGACCTCGGTCACTGGCTGCTCAGCGGCCAGGGGCCGCAGCCGTCGCTGTACGGCTGAGGGAGGTGCGTTCAACCGGGAATATGCATAGAAAAAAGCGGTATCTCGCTTCGATAAAGGCTGACTAGCCTGAAATCTGCCAACCTTAGAGAGGTCGTCGACAATGACTATCAAGACCCTGTTCGGCGCCGGCCTGCTGGCCGCCGCCACCCTGCTGCACACGCTGACGGCACAGGCCGCCAGCGACTATCTGGTCAGTACCGACTGGCTGGAAAAGAACCTGAAAGATCCCAAGGTACGCATCATCGAAGTGAGCGTGGTGCCCGGCGTCTACGAGCGCGGGCATATCCCCGGCGCGGTGAACTTCGCCTGGCACAGCGACCTGGTCGACCCGGTACGCCGCGACATCGCCAGCCAGGAAGCCTTCCAGCAACTGCTGCGCAAGGCCGGGGTGAACGACGACAGCACCACCATTCTCTACGGCGACAACAACAACTGGTTCGCCGCCTGGGGCGCCTGGGTGTTCGACGTGTACGGCGTCGACAACGTCAAGCTGCTCGACGGCGGCCGCGCCAAGTGGGAGGCCGAAGGGCGCCAGTTGGACAGCCGCGCCAGCACGCCGAAAGCCGGCAACGTCACGGTGCAGGCCGCCAACAAGGATCTGCGCGCCTTCCTCCCGGACGTGCTGGCCGCCGCGGAGAAGCGCAGCGACGTGCAGCTGGTGGATATCCGCTCGCCGGACGAATACAACGGTAAGGTCTTCGCCCCGCAGGGCGTGCAGGAGCTGGCCGTGCGCGCTGGCCACGTGCCGGGGGCAGTGAACGTGCCCTGGGGTCAGGCGGTGGCCGCCGACGGCACCTTCAAATCGGCCGAGGAGCTGAAGAAGGTCTACGCTGCGGTGGGCATCGACGGCAGCAAGCCGATCATCACCTACTGCCGCATCGGCGAGCGATCCAGCCACACCTGGTTCGCCCTGAAGAAGATCCTCGGCTATGACGTGCGCAACTACGACGGCTCTTGGACCGAGTACGGCAATGCCGTGGGCGTGCCGGTGGTGAACCTGGCGGGCACCGTCTGGGGTGGCAAGTAAGCGAGCGGCCTAGGCTGGGTGGATCACGCCGCACCGATCCACCCTTGGCTCGAACGGCAACGACAGTACAAACAGCGGCCCTGCGCGCGAAGCCAGGGCCGCTTTCGTCGGGCAAGGACAACCCATGACCGCCAGCATTGCCTCCCCTCGCGCAACGCTACCCATCGCCACGGCCGGCGTCATCGCCATCGCCCTGCTCGCCTTCATCTGGCAGCTGGCCGACGGCAGCAACGAAGGCCGCGCCTTCAGCTACTCGCTGGCCAGCGGCGCGCTGTTCGGCCTGCTGCTGCAGCGTTCGCGCTTCTGCTTCTTCTGCGTGACCCGCGACTTCGTCGAACGCCGCTTGCCGGACGGTCTGCTCGGCCTGCTCGCTGCCCTGGCGGTGGGCACCCTCGGCTATCACGCGGTGTTCGGCGCCTTCCTCCCCGACCCCAGCGGCGGGCGCCTGCCCCCGGATGCCCATATCGGCCCGCTGAGCTGGGTGCTGGCTCTGGCCGCCACGGTGTTCGGTCTCGGCATGGCGATTTCCGGCTCGTGCATCAGCGCGCATCTGTATCGCCTCGGCGAGGGCAATTTCGCCTCACTGGCCGCGCTCGCTGGCGCGCTGCTCGGCTTCGCCCTGGGCTTTTTAAGCTGGAACCCGCTGTATCTGGCCGCCCTGCAGGAAGCGCCGGTGCTCTGGCTGCCCGGCCGGGTTGGTTACGGCGGCTCGCTGCTGCTGCAACTGGCGCTGCTGGGTGCGCTGGCCGCCTGGCTGCTGCGTTATCGCCAGGCGGGCACAGCTTCCGGGACACAGGGGCTATGGTCGCTACTGTTCGGCGCACGCTGGCCGACCTGGGTCGGCGGCGTGCTGATCGGTGGGCTGGCGGTGCTGGCCTATTTTCGCGTCGCACCACTGGGGGTGACCGCCGAACTGGGCAGCCTAGCGCGTACCGGCGCGGACAGCCTGGGCTGGCTGCCAGCACGCCTGGAGGGACTCGACGGTTTTTCCGGCTGCGCCACGGTGATCAAGGAAAGCCTGCTGTCGAACAACGGCCTGTTCGTCATCGGCCTGGTGATCGCGGCCTGGGCCAGCGCCCTGGCCGCCGGCGATTTCCGTCCCAGCAGCGGCGCACCCCGCGACTGGCTGCGCGGCCTGCTCGGCGGCGTGCTGCTGGGCTGGGGCAGCCTGCTGGCGTTGGGCTGCACGGTAGGCACGCTGCTGTCCGGAGTGATGGCCGGCGCGGTGTCGGGCTGGGTGTTCGGGCTGTTCTGCCTGGTTGGCATTGTGCTTGGGCTGAAGCTGCGAGCGCTGTTGCGCTTGGGCTGATGCACCTTCGTAGCCCGGATGAAATCCGGGGTCTTCTGCTGCTGGTTTCCCCGGATTTCATCCGGGCTACGGTTGCATCCGATCTGGCGCTGGGTGGGGGCGGTGCGCGCGGCGCACCCTACACGATTACCCCGTAGGGTGCGCTGTGCGCACCACGTCACGCTGCGACACCAGCGCTCAGGCCGCCTTGCTCGGCGACGCATCCTCGAAGCGATTCACCTTGCGCAGGCTCTTGAAGCCGAGCATCCAGCCGCCGGTCACCGCCAGGGTGCAGGCGCAGCCGATCAGCGCCGCCGGCACCACGCCGAACCAGGCGGCGCTGGTACCGGCGCGAAATTCGCCGAGCTCGTTGGAAGAGCCGATGAACAGCATGTTCACCGCGTTGACCCGGCCGCGCATGGCGTCCGGGGTGGAGAACTGCACCAGTGAGGAACGAATGTACATGCTCACCATATCCGCGCCGCCGGCCACCACCAGCGCGGCGAAGGACAGCCAGAACAGGCTGGACAGCGCAAACACCAGGTTGGCCACGCCGAACAGCGCCACCGCGCCGAACATCACCAGGCCGACATGGCGGTTGAACGGCTTCATGCTCAGGTACAAACCGACCGACACTTCGCCGATGGCCATGGCGCTGCGCAGCAGGCCGAGCCCCGTCGGCCCGACTTCCAGCACTTCCTGGGCGTAGATCGGCAGCAGCGCGATCACGCCTCCAAGCAGCACGGCGAACAGGTCCAGCGAGATGGTGCCGAGGATGATCGGCCGCGTGCGGATGAAGTGGATGCCCGCGGTAAAACGCGCCCACGCGGTGGCTTCCAGCGCCTGCATCTTTTCCGCGTAGCGCACCGGTACCAGCGGCAGCAGTGCGGAGCCAGCAAGGAAGCAGGCAAGGCACACCGAATAGGTCAGCCCGCCACCGCCGATGGCATACAGGCCGCCGCCGATCACCGGGCCGGAAATGGTCGCGCCACGCATGATCATGCTGTTGGCGGCGATGGCCGCGGCCAGGCGCTCGCGCGGCACGATCTGCGGCAGCAGACTGGACAACGCCGGCCCGGTGAAGGCGCGGCCACAGCCGTAGAGCACCAGCACCGCGTAGTACCAACTGACGGCCGCTTCGCTCAGCGACAACCACAGCAGCGCCGCCGCACACAGGCCTTCGACCAGCCAGCTGAGCATGAGAATGAGCTTGCGGTCGTAGCGGTCGATGAGGTCGCCGGCTGGCATCAGCAGCACCAGCATGGGGATGAACTGCGCCAGGCCGACATAGGCCAGTGACAGCGGGTCGCGCGTCAGGTCGTAGACCTGCCAGGCCACCACGATGGCCTGGATCTGTACGGCGAACACCACCACGATGCGAGCGATGAGAAACGGCAGGAAACCGGGAAGTCGGTAGACGGAAACAGGGGCAGCGGACACGGCGAAAATCTCGAGGCAGAACCGGCCAATGCCGGACGAGGTAAGCCGGCCAATCTACGGGAAAGCTCCGCCACGGGGCAAACCCAGGAACAGGCTGTTGCGCAGATCGCGCCCTGGACCGCGCGGTGGCGTCAGACACACGAGCGCCTTACTGGACAACGCCGGGTGCCGCGCCTGGTTCGGTCACTGTAGGAGCGCCGCCCCGGCGCGAAGACGCATGCGGCCGTATCGCAATATCGAGTTGCCGGTTCCATTCGCCGCGGGGCGCGGCTCCCACAGATGTTGGCGACGCGGGCGGATGCGGGAGGGCACTCCTCCCGCCAATATCCAGGCTAGACGAATGCCTGGTCGCCGAAACCACGCGGCAGACGCTGCGGGCCTGGCAAGGCAGCCAGACGCGCCTCCCAGGAAGTGCGCCAGTCGTTGACGGCGCGGGCAGCCTTCTCGCGGCGGGCGGCACGGCGCGCGGCATTGCGTGAATTACGTCGAGCTTCGGTGAACACTTCAGTCTTGCGGCAATTGCGGCATTTGACCTTGGCCAATTCGGTGGTAGCGGGCAGCTTTTCACCATGAGAGCCACAAGCGAGGTGGCCAGAGACTTTGTAGTGCGTAACCATCGCGTTATCTCCTTGATTGTGGGCACCCGGCTGCAGACAGCCGGTCTACACCCCTCAAGAAATGGGACTTTGCAAGCGGTACGCAGGTTCATTGGCTACCGACCAAGGACCGCGTCGCCTCTGGCCGTGCGCCCCGCCAAAGGGTTTTAATGCGCTCTTTTACCGGAACCTCACCATGCCCCTGAGCCCCGATGAACTCGCGCAGATCAGCGCCCTCACCCTGGCCCATTACCAGAGCAGCGCCGAGGATTTTCGCGAGGGCACGCGCGACCATGACGTGAGCCAGAACATCGCCGCGCTGCTGCGCCATATCGAGGGCGAGAAGCCCTGGCGCATCCTCGATTTCGGCTGTGGGCCGGGGCGGGATCTGCGTACGTTCAGCGGCCTCGGCCATACCGCCGTCGGCCTCGATGGCTGCGCCGAGTTCGTCGCCATGGCGCGTGCCGATAGCGGCTGCGAGGTGTGGCAGCAGAGCTTTCTCGAACTGGACCTGCCGGCTGGACATTTCGACGGTATCTTCGCCAACGCCAGCCTGTTCCATGTGCCCGATCAGGAGCTGCCGCGCGTGCTCGGCGAGCTGCATGCGGCGCTCAAGGCCGGCGGCGTGCTGTTCAGCTCCAACCCGCGCGGCGAGAATCAGGAAGGCTGGAACGGCCCGCGCTACGGCAGCTACCACGACCTCGAACGCTGGCGCGCGCGGCTCACGGCGGCCGGTTTCGTCGAGCTGGAGCACTACTACCGCCCCGCCGGCCTGCCACGCGACCAGCAACCCTGGCTGGCCAGCGTATGGCGACGAGTCGCTTAGCTCACCACCACAGGCATGCGTCGCCCTAGTCGAATACGGGCCGGAAAAAGCTGCGCTCGTAGCTGAGGATGCAACGTGTCTCTTCGGCGTAGCGAAAGGCCGCCTGACACTCGGCGTCGGCGAAGGAATCCTGACGATAGCGTTCGTATTCGGCCAGGCTGGGGAAGCTGAACAGCGCCAACGCCACGTTATTGGCCCCCTCGGACGGCAGGAAGTAACCGTGGTGCGTGCCGCCGAAGCGCTCTACCAACGGAATCCACAGCTTCGCGTAGTGCTCGAAATCCTTGAGTTTGTAGGGATCGACGATATAGCGCAGGTAGCAGGTGATCATGGCTGTCCTTCCTTGCGAGTGGTAAGCGACTAATGTTTTTTGAGCGACGGCAACAGCGCGGTGAGGATACCCAGCAACGGCAAGAAGGAGCAGATAAGGAACACCTCCTCGATACCGTGGATGTCCGCCAGGTAACCGAGTAGCGCCCCGCCGATGCCACCGAAGCCGAACATCAGGCCGAAGAACAGCCCGGCGATCATGCCGACGTTGCCCGGCATCAGCTCCTGGGCAAAGACCACGATGGCGGAGAATGCCGAAGCCAGGATGAAGCCGATCACCATGCTCAGCACGCCCGTCCAGAACAGATCGACGTGTGGCAGCAGCAGGGAGAACGGCGCCACGCCGAGGATGGAGAACCAGATCACCTGCTTGCGCCCGATGCGGTCGCCTATCGGCCCGCCGAAGAAGGTGCCAGCGGCCACCGCGCCGAGGAACAGGAACAGGTAGAGCTGCGAGCTGGCCACCGACAGGTCGAACCTCTCGATCAGGAAGAAGGTGAAGTAGCTGGTGAAGCTGGCCATGTAGAAGTACTTGGAGAACACCAGCAGCGCCAGAATCAGCAAGGCGAACTTCACACGCCCTGTTGACAGACCGTGGGTGGCCACGCCGCCCTGCTTGAGCTTGAACAGCGTCAGGTGGTGGCGATACCAGCGGCTCAGGCCGTACAACACGACGATGGCGAAGGCGGCGAACAGGCCGAACCAGGCGACGTTGCCCTGGCCGTAGGGAATGATGATCGCCGCCGCCAGCAGCGGGCCGAAGGCGGTGCCGGCATTGCCGCCGACCTGGAAGGTGGACTGCGCTAGCCCGTAGCGCCCGCCCGAAGCCAGACGGGCGATGCGCGACGCCTCGGGGTGGAAGGTCGACGAGCCGACGCCCACCAACGCCGAGGCCAGGAGAATCGCCGGGAAGCTGCCGACGAAGGCCAGCATGAGGATGCCGACCAGGGTGCACAACGAGCCGGCGGGCAGCAGCCAGGGCTTGGGATGGCGGTCGGTGTGGTAGCCCACCCAGGGCTGCAGCAGCGAGGCGGTGAGCTGGAAGGTCAGGGTGATCAGGCCGATCTGGGCGAAGCTCAGGCCGTAGTTGAGCTTGAGCATCGGGTAGATGGCGGGCAACACCGCCTGGATCAGGTCGTTGATCAGGTGCGCCAGGGCGCAGGCGCCGATCACGCGCATCACCAGAGGGCTGGCCTGACTGACGGGCGAGGCGCCGGCCAGGGTCGTAGCGGCAGGACTGCTGGACATGCTTGAAGCTTCCGGACGAGGTGAGGGACGGCGCTATGCTAGGCTGCGCCTAATCGCCTGTCTCACGAAGACAGGGCAGCAACCCTCGCAAAAAAGGCATCTTCATGCGCTTAGCTGACAAGCTGCTGGCCGAGATCGACGCTTCCCCCTGGATGGTCAGCAGCAGCGCCACCGATTACCCGCTCAACGCCGTCATCGAGCCGCACTCGCACCGCAACAAGCACCAGCTGATCTATGCGATTTCCGGGGTGATGGTGGTGACCTCGGCGCTGAACCAGTGGACGGTGCCACCGAGCCGCGGCATCTGGATGCCCTGCGGCCAGGTGCACGCGATCCGCTGCATCGGCAGCGTGCGAATGCGCAGCGTCTTCGTGCGCCCTGACAGCCTGGCGGACATGCCCGCCGAGTGCCGCGCCGTGGCCATCTCGCCGCTGCTCAGTGAACTGATCCGCGCCGCCGTGACGATCACCCAGCCCTACGCCGACGATTCGCGCGAAGCACGGGTGATGCGCCTGATCCTCGATGAACTGCGCATCCTGCCGACCCTGCCGCTGCACCTGCCGCAACCGGCCGAGCCGCGCATCCAGGCGATCTGTTCAACGCTGCAGGACAACCCCGGCGACGCCTCCACCCTGGCCGACTGGAGCACTCGCCTTTGCCTGGACGAGAAGACCATCCAGCGCCTGTTCCAGAAAGGCACCGGCATGACCTTCGGCCAGTGGCGCCAGCAGGCGCGCCTGTTGCTGGCGCTGGAGCGCATCGCCTTGGGCGAGAAGATCATCGACATCGCCGGGGAGCTGGGCTACGACAGCCCCAGCGCCTTCGCCACCATGTTCAAGAAGCAGTTCGGCACCACGCCCAGCCAGTTCTTCAAGTAAGCCGAGCCAAATAACTCAAGGCTTCATGCGCAGGATGTCAGGGGTTATGCCCTGTATATCCGTCTGCCCACAGAACGCCATGGACAGGTCGAGCTCTTCCCGGATGATGTGCAAGGCCTTGCTGACCCCCTGCTCGCCAAGAGCTCCCAGCCCATAGAGCATGGCTCGCCCGATATAGGTGCCTTTGGCCCCCTGCGCGATGGCTTTGAGCACGTCCTGGCCTGAGCGGATACCACTATCGAAGTGCACCTCCGTCTGCCCACCCACAGCATCGACGATCTCCGGCAGAGTCGTGATGGATGAGGACGCGCCGTCCAGCTGACGCCCGCCGTGATTGGATACGACCACGGCATCGGCACCGCAGCTCACCGCCAGGCGCGCGTCATCGGGGTGCTGAATGCCTTTGATGATGAGCTTGCCCTGCCAGCGTTTACGTATCCATTCGATGTCCTGCCAGGAGAGGGTCGGGTCGAATTGCTCGCGAGTCCACTCCACCAACGACTGGATGTTATCAACACCCTTGGCATGGCCAACGATATTGCCGAACTGGCGATGCTGCGTACCCAACATGCCTAAACACCAGCGTGGTTTGCTGAGCATGTTGACGATATTGCGCAGGGTCGGTTTGGGCGGCATGGACAGGCCATTTTTCTTGTCCTTGTGCCGCTGGCCGAAGACCTGCAGATCCATCGTCACCACAAGCGCCGAACAGTTGGCGGCCTCGGCCCGAGCGATGAGGCTGTCGACGAACGAGCGATCACGCATGACGTAGAGCTGAAACCAGAACGGGTGATGTCCGGTCGCCTCGGCCACCGCTTCAAGCGAGCAAATGCTCATGGTGGACAGGGTGAAGGGAATGCCGAACTGCTTGGCCGCTCGCGCGGCGAGAATCTCGCCATCGGCATGCTGCATACCGGTCAAACCCGTTGGCGCGATGGCCACCGGCATGCTGACAGGTACGCCGACCATGGTGCTGGCGGTATCGCGATGGGTGATATCGCAGGCAACCCGCTGGCGGAATTCGATACGCTGAAAGTCCGCCTCGTTGGCCCGGTAGGTGTACTCGCTCCACGAGCCGCCATCGACGTAATCGTAAAACATGCGCGGCACCCGTTTTCTCGCCAGGCGGCGCATATCTTCTATGCAGGTTATTTCAGCCATGACATGCCAGCATGTTTATATCGCGTGCAATTGAAACTGCCGAAATCAGTAACTTCGGCAGTGCGCAAGATAGATCAATTACGCTTTATCAGGCTTTGTCGTAAGCCATATAAGCGTTTTGCAGGACAATATGGTCGGCAATGTACTTGGCGTCATGCCACACACCATAAATGAAGGACGAGGCGCGATTGACCAAGTTCGGCAAGCCGACAAAGTAAATGCCACTTTCTGCCGAAATACCGCGTTTATGGAACGGCATGCCCTTGTCGTCGAAGGCGTTGACTTTCAGCCAACTGAAATCGAACTTGAAACCCGTCGCCCAGATGATGGTGGTGATCCCGGCCTGCTCCAGATCCAGCTGGAGAATCGGATTCTTGATGCACTCGGGGTCTTCGAGCAGAGTCCAGGCCTCTGGCTCAGGAGGGAATGGCAGGCCATTCTGCTCGATGTAGGCATCGGCCTCGCGCAGTACATCGAAATAAGCCTGGTCGCCATCGGCGATGTTCTTCGCCAAGCCTTCTTCGAACGCCACGACACCGTCGTTCCAGGCCTTGGTCAGACCGACCAGAGTGATACCGGAATGCGCCAGGCGGCGGAAGTCCACGGTCTTGCCACCGTCGTAGCCGCTGACAGCGAAGGCGACATGCTCTTTCTTCGGACGGATCTTGACCTCATCCCACAGGCCCAGCGCCCCCAGCCACCAGCAATAGTCACGGCTGCGGTAGGAACGCGGTGGACGGTAATGCTCACCAACCGAGAGATAGACACGCTTGCCTGCACGCTGCAGCTCTTCGGCAATCTGCGAGCCCGAGGCACCGGCACCGACGACCAGCACAGCGCCATCAGCCAACTGCCCGGGATTCTTGTACTGCGATGAGTGCAACTGCTGAACCTTGGCGCTCTGCGGCACGATCTGCGGGAAAGTGGGCTTCTGGAACGGGCCGGTTGCCGCCACCACATTGGCCGCCTCGATCACGCCTTCCGAGGTAGTGACCTTGAAGCCGGGACGCGCCACCAGGCGCTCCACCTGCAGCACTTCCACCCCCGTACGGATCGGGGCCTTGAGCATCGCGGCATAATCCTCGAAGTATTTCGCCATGCGCTCTTTCGGCGGGAAGGCTTCAGGCGAGATATTGTCGAATTGCATGCCAGGAAAACGGTCATGCCAGGCCGGACCATTGGCCACCAGGGAATCCCAGCGCTCCGAGCGCCAGCGCTCGGCAATGCGGCTGCGCTCCAGCACGACATGGGGCACATCCATCAGTGAGAGATGTTCACTCATGGCAATACCGGCCTGGCCGGCACCGATCACCAACGTGTTGATTTTTTCAACTGACATTTGCGAATTTCCTAAAGGGCGTCGAGCCTGTTAAGTGTTGTTGGCGTCTGCCGCCAGCAGTAGGTCGAAGAAGTACAGGCGCCCCATACAAAGCATTCAACGACCGTAATAAGTCTGCGTAAATCTGTAACTTTTGAGAATCACGCTTTTTGAATTCAACGCTTCAGAAAAAATGAAGCGCACCACTAAACTCACCCACCCTTATTGCTCGACTTTATTTATTTCAGGCAGCCGAACGGGTCATAGCCAAGTTCAACTTCAGCGCCGTTTGAATCACACGCGAAACATAGCGGTCAGCCGTTCGAGCATGGCGTCGCATGCCTCAAGTTGCGTGGCATGGATAAACTCATCGGGTTTATGTCCCTGATCCATACTGCCTGGGCCACAGACCACGGTGGCGATGCCAATGCTGTCGAACAGCCCACCTTCTGTACCGAAGGCAACCGTGGTGAAGTCGTCCGAACCACAGATGTCTGCGATCAGCCGCGCCGCGTCACTCTGCGCATCCGTGGTGAGGCCCGGATAGGCGGAGAGCTCGGCAAAGCGAATGTCGCTGTCTGCCGCCACCGCACGCATTCTTGGCAGCACTTCCTGCTGCGCATAGCGCTGCAACTGCTGCGCTACAACCTGTGGATCGGTGTCCGGCAGTGCGCGCACCTCGAAGTCGAAGCGACACTCCGCTGGCACGATGTTCAACGCCTTGCCACCGCTGATCACGCCTGTCTGCACGGTGCTGAAGGGCGGGTCGAAACGCGAATCGCACAACTCCGGCGCCCGCAGCTGCTGACCGATACGCCCAAGCTCGCCGATCAGTTCGGCGGCATATTCGATGGCATTGACCCCTTGCGGGGCATAGGCGGAATGGCAGGCCGCACCGTGCACGTCGCAGCGCATCGCCAACTTGCCCTTGTGACCGAGCACCGGCTGTAACTGGGTCGGCTCGCCGATGATGCACAGCCGCGGCTTGCAGGGCCTTTCGGCCAGGCGCGCGATCAGGTCACGAACACCCAGGCAACCGACTTCTTCGTCGTAGGACAGCGCAATGTGAATGGGCAGCCGCAGTGGCTGTGCGAGAAAGCCAGGCACGGCTGCCAACACGCTGGCGATATAACCTTTCATATCCGCTGTACCACGGCCGTAGAGCTTGCCGTCACGCTCGCTCAACTGGAACGGCGGCACCGACCAGGCCTGACCATCGACCGGCACGACATCGGTATGCCCGGACAACACGATGCCGGGTACATCCTCCGGGCCGATGGTGGCAAAGAGATTGGCCTTGCTCCGCTCTTCGTTGAAGATCAGCTCGCTGGAAACGTTCAGCTGCGCCAAGTAGTCATGCACGAAGGCGATCAGTTGCAGGTTGGATTCACGGCTCGTGGTGTCGAACGAAACCAGGGTGGCCAGTAGCTCTTTGCTGTTCATTCACTCGTCTCCGGGAACCCCGTAGCTAGGCGCCTTGGTCGGGTCGAGCGCGCGTGTGATGTAGTCCTGCATCTGCGGCTGATAGGCACGCCACAGCTGCTCCAGAGCGCCAATCGGATCCTCGTCAGCCCAGTCGACACGCAGGTCGACGATGGGCCATGCCTGCTCCCCCACCACGATCAGCGCGGCCGAGTGCACCGGCCCAGCCTCACCGCCTGCGGCCATGGCGGCCTGCATCGCACTGAGCAGACGTTCGGCCAGGCAGCCCTCACTGGTTTCGAAGCCACGCACCAGGGCGTCGACGACTGCCTGATTGGCCAGCAAGTTACCGGCGCCGACACATTGCTCCCCGGAGACGGCATGGTGGCAACCCAGGGTCTCGCTGCCACTGAAATGCGCGGTACGCCCCTGATGGTCGATCAGCGCCAACTGGCGGAACTGGCGGTATTGATCACTGGCCAGGGCCAGGTCACGCGCCTGCTGCGGCGAGCAACCAAGCGCGAGTTGCTCCAGCGCCCGATCCCCCAGAGCCGGCAGGGTGACGTTTTGCGTGGAGACCGCGCCCACGCCAGAACGCAGCCAGGGGCAGCGGGCGCCCACCGCGATACTCGACGAACTGATGGCGATACCCAGTTGCCCGGTCTTGGCGCAACGGCCGGTGATGGAGAAGGTCATGGTCTGCGTTGATCCTGTTGGTGATTGATTCCGCCGTGGCCTGAGGCGGGCTGTGCAAGCCCCCCCGAGCGACGGTCAGCGTGGCGACTCGACATTGAGCACGCGTCCCAGGCCGAGGAAACGGTTGGCCAGCGTCAGCAGCGTGGCCGTCGTGGCGATGTAGATCACCGACAGCGCAGCCAGGGTCGGATCGGCGAATTCACGCACGTAGTTGTACATGGCCACCGGCAACGTCTGAGTCGCTTGCGTGGTGACGAACAGCGAGGCAGTGAACTCGTTGAAGGACAGAATCGCGGCGAACAACCAGCCACCGAACAGACCAGGCAGCATGAGCGGCACGGTGATGGTCCAGACGACCCGCAGGGGCGAGGCACCCAGGCTCGCTGCCGCCAGTTCGATACGCTGTTCCAGGTTGTGCAGCGACACATAGAGGCTGCGCAGCACGAAGGGCAGCACCAGCACCACGTGGCAGAAGATCACCAGGGCATAACCACGGCTCAGGTTGAGCTGCGCCACCAGCATCAGCAGGCCGAGACCGATGGTGAAGTGTGGAATGAACAACGGCGACATCAGCACGCCTTCGAGCAAGCGCTTGAAGCGGAACTCGTAGCGATTGATGGCGATGGCCAGGGTCGTACCGATCACCACCGCCAGGGTCGAGGCCCAGGCTGTGACGATCAGCCCGGCATAGAAGCCGTTCTTGAAATCGCTGTAATTCAGCGCCCGCTCGAACCAGCGCAGCGACCAGCCTCTGGGCGGGAAGAACAACACCGAGGTGCTGCTGAACGAGGAGATGAACACCACCACCGTCGGTAGCAGTACGAACATCAGAATCAGCGCGACCAGCAGTCGGCCTGCGTATCCCAGCCATTTGTCTCGATTGGAGCGCGTCATCTCAGTGTTCTCCAACGTGCTGCAGCGAGCGGCTCATGCGTTTCAGGGCCGCCAGCAGCAACAGGGTCATGACCAGACCGGCGACGCTCAAGGCCGCGGCGAACGGGAAGTTCAGCGAGGAGAAACCCAGTTGGTAGACCAGCGTGGCTACCGTGCTGACCTTGCCCCCACCGATCAGCTGCGGTGTGGCGAAGGCACTGAAGGTCCAGGCGAAAGCCGTGGTGACGCTGGCGACGATACCCGGTAGGGAAAGCGGCAGGGTGATGGTCAGGAACGTGTTGATCGGGCCAGCACCCAGACTGGTGGCCGCCTTCTCATACGCGGTGTCGATATGAGACAGGCCGGTGGCGAGCATCAGCACCATGATCGGCATGGTCACATGCACCAGCGCCAGCACCACGCCGGTGTTGGTGAACATCAGTTGCAGCGGTTTGTCGATCAGCCCCATCGCCATCAGCAGGCTGTTGAGGAAGCCGCTGTTGCCCAGAACGATGATCCAGGAATAGGTACGCACCACCTCGCCGAGAAACAGCGGGGTAATGGCGATGATCAGGATGCAGGACTTCAACCATGCGGTCTGGGTACGCACCAGCGCATAGGCCAGCGGGTAACTCAGCAACAGACCGAACAGCGCAGTCTTGAAGCTCAGGACGACCGTGTTGATGAAGGCATCGGCATACAGGCTCTTGAGCATGCCCTGGAAGTTGGCCAGGGTAAAACCACCGACCTCCAGCGAGCCTGGAATGTATGCGCGTACGCTGTACTGCAGCACGGTCAGCATGGCGATCGTCAGACCAAGAGCGGTCAGCACCGATGGCAGCACGAACCACCGGACAAACGCAGGATTACGAGTCATGGGCGTTTCCGTTGAAAGCAGCCACATGCAGTGGCCGCGCAAAAGGACTCAGAGAAAGAAGGCACGGGCATCGCCCGCGCCTGGACTGGCGATCAATGCGCCATGACGTTCTCAGAGAACCACTTGCGCCATTCAGCGGTTTTTTCCGCGCGCAGTTTCGGGTCGATGTTCAGCGTCGCATCCCATTGCTCGGCCGTGGTCAGCATGCCCGGCAGCTTGGCGATTTCCGGGTCGACGGTGGCATTGGTGACCACTGGGCTGCCGCGGTTGATCTCGGCGATCTTCGCCTGCACTTCTGGCGACAGGGCGATGTTCATGAAGGTGTAGGCGAGATCGGCATGCTTGCTGCCCTTGTTGATCCCCATGGCATCAACACCCAGCACCGCACCTTCCTTGGGCATGGCCAGCTTGATGTCCACGCCTTCCTCGATCATGTGGTAGGCGTTCATCGACAGCAGCACCTGAACGGGCGTTTCACCGGTGGCGATGAGCTGCTGGCTGTTGGCGTCATTGGTGTAGAACGACTTGATGCTGGGTACCAGCGCCTTGAGCTTGTCCTGGCCTTTTTCCCAAGTGCTGGCATCAGCTCCGGAGAGCTTGGCGGATACCGCGATGATATGGCTGGGATCGAAGTCAGGCAGCGCCAGGGTGGCCTTCAGCTCGGGCCGCCACAGGTCTGCCCAGGTCTCGAAGGTCTCGCCTTCCGGCACCAGATCCGGACGGTAGCCGATGGTATAGACGTAGCCCCAGACACCGATGTGGTTCGGGCTCAGCTGCGCCTGATGAACCAGGTTCTTGGCGTTGGGGATCTTGGCCATGTCCAGGTCTTCGAACAGCCCGTCGTTGGCGTACAACCAACCGACATGCGAGGTGGTGAAGGTCAGGTCGCTCTCGGCGGTGCCGGCCAGCTTGGCCTTGTTCAAGCGGTCGATGGTGCCGCCGGTGACGTATTCGACTTCGACGCCGGTCTGCTTGGTGAATTCGCGGCCGATGGCCTGATCGATCAGGTCACGGAAACTGCCGCCCCAAGTGCTGACAACCAGTTTGTCAGCAGCACTGGCGCTCGCGGTCGCCAGCAAGCTGGCACTCAGCACGGTCAAGGCAAGGGCTTTGCGCATCATTTTTCTGCTCCGGTTATGGGTCGTGCGTTCTGGCTTGTAAGGACATCGCGACGCGGTCCGATCTTCGTACGGATCGGTTAGCGCCAGCGCCGCCCCGAAATGGGGCACAGGTAGGCATAACGTGGTGAATTCATAATGGCGGGGGGGCCCATTCGGGTAAAACAACCTTTACCCGTGCTCTTGCGTAGGAATTTCCTATGCAGCCACAAGCTGCGATCTGACAAGCTTCCAGGCCTGTCGCAGACACATCCGCCAATGGCTCGGCAGTGAAATCGGCCTTGCTACCGCCCAGGCCACCGGCACGGACCTTGCGTTAGTGAGCGCAGACCAAGGCGCTGCCTGGATCTGCCAAACCATTGCTCAGAGAGTTCTTATGCTTAGTCGAATCACCCAACGACAACTGGAGTACTTCGTCGCGTCAGGCGAGGCCGGCAGTCTGCTCGGGGCATCGGAACGCCTCCATGTATCGTCACCGTCGATCTCGGCGGCAGTCAGTCACATCGAGTCAGAACTGGGTGTGCAGCTGTTCGTCCGCCATCATGCCCAAGGGGTTTCGCTGACCGCGGTCGGCCGTCAGGTGATGAAAGAGGCCAAGCTGATCCTCGACCAGGTGAACAACCTGTACACCATCGCCTCGGAGTCGCTGAACAGCATTCGTGGTCCCTTGCGGGTCGGCTGCCTGGAGTCGCTGGCACCGATGATCACGCCAGATCTGGTATTCGGCTTTGGCCGCGCATTCCCTGGCGTTCGTATCAGCCAGTACGAAGGCAACCATGAAGAGCTGCTGAGCAAACTGCACAATGCCGATATCGATATCGCCCTGACCTATGACCTGGCCGCCAGTGATGACATTGAGTTCCAGGCTCTGGCGCAGTTACCACCCTATGTGATGGTCGGCGAGCATCATCCGCTGGCAAACCTGCCGGCAGTGACGCTGGACGATCTGGAAACCTACCCGATGGTTCTGCTGGACATCCCGGTAAGCCGCGAATATTTCCTCGGCCTGTTCATGCCCGCCGGCGTCACGCCAAACATCGTGATGCGCTCGAGCAACCTCGAGGTGGTACGGGCGATGGTCGCCAATGGCGTGGGCTACAGCATTGCCAACGTGCGACCGAAGGCCAATCTGTCACAGGATGGCAAGCGCTTGATCCGCGTCCGCCTGGCCGGTGAGCATCGGCCCATGCGCCTGGGCTACGCGGTGACCCGGAACACGCAACTGTCACGTGTGGTCAGCGCCTTCGCCGAACGCTGCCGGATGTTCATTTCCGATCAGTACATCCCGGGCATGGCGGCACCGAGCTTTTTCGACCCGCACTCGGTGCGCATGCTCAAGGATGTGAGCTGATCAAGGCCTTGGCAGAGCCGAGGGTCTGTTGCCGTTTCGCACACGGCCGCGACGGAGCCAGTTTTTGCGTGGAGCTAGGCGCGAGACGCGAAGTTTGGTCGTCCAAATGAGTCGTCGAGCAACGACGTACCACGCAAAAACTGGCCCGTCCCTTCGGGTTGCGCGACAAATTGCGCCATGCGTCGTTGCGGGATTTGGCAAGGGAACGACCATTCCCTGCATCCCGCGCCTAGCCTGGCGCAATTTGGCGCAGCAACGCGGCTCGCGTCGAAACGGCAACAGACCCTAGTAGCCGCGTGCAGGGTCGACCTGATGCAGCACTGCCTCGCCACGCTGAAGACGCAGGATGTTGTCGGCAATCTGCCTGGCCGCCGATTCGGGTATCGCCACTGAGGCCAGATGCGGGGTGATCAGCACATTCTTCATCCCCCAGAGCGGATCTTCGGGCGGCAATGGCTCGCGGTCGAAGACATCCAGGGTCGCCCCGGCGATTCGCCCGCTCTCCAGCGCCTCGGTCAACGCCTGTTGATCGACCACGGCCCCGCGCGAGACATTGATGAAGCAACTGCCAGGCGGTAGCAACGCGAGCCGGCGAGCATCCAGCAAGCCACGAGTCTCCGAGGTCAGCGGCAGCATCACAACGAGTATTTCACTATCAGCGATGAAGCTGTCCAGGCAATCCAGACCGCTGTAGCAACGCACGCCTTCGAGCTGCTTGGCCGAACGCGACCAACCACTCACAGTGAACCCCTGGCGCACTAACTCAGCGGCGGCATAGGCGCCCAGTTCACCTAGACCGAGTACCCCGACCCGCACGCTTTGCGGCAGGCGTGGGTGCAGATAATGCCAGCGCCGCTCACGCTGAGCCCGTTCGAAAGCCGGGATGTCGCGGGCATAGCGCAGTACGGCGAACAGCACATAGCTGGCCATCATGCGCCCCATGTTCGGGTCGGACAGACGAGTAATCGGAATGGCTGGGAGATCGTCTCGACCGACCAGCGAGTCGACACCTGCGCCCAGGTTTATCAGCAGTTGCAGGTTGCGGTAACGGGCGAAGAAGCCCTGCGGCGGCTTCCAGGCAAGGGCATAGAGCACGCTGTCCGGATCCTCGACATCCTGCTCCTGACAGATGCGTACCCCCGGTAGCAAGGGCGCGAGCAACGCCTGCCATTGCTCGAATCTGTCGAACTGACTGTAGAACACCAATGTCGGGGTCATGCCTGTTCCTCCAGCAGTTCAGCCACGCTGGACAGCGCCAGGCGATAGCCCCGCACGCCCAGACCAGCGATGACACCTGTGGCAGCCTTGGATACATAGGAGTGATGACGAAAGCTCTCGCGCTTCCAGATATTGCTCATGTGCACCTCGATGATCGGGCCCTCGAAGGCAAGCAGCGCATCGAGAATCGGCACCGAGCTGTAGGTCAGCCCAGCAGCGTTGATGATGACGGCGTCGGCACTCAGGCGTGCCTCCTGAATCCAGTCCACCAGCACGCCTTCATGGTTGCTCTGGCGAAACTCCAGTTGCAGCCCCAGCTCCTCAGCATGAGCCTGGCAACGTTGCTCGATGCTGGCGAAGCTCTCGCTGCCATAGGTGCCGCTCTTGTCCAGCCCATAGAGATTGGCGTTCGGACCATTGAGGAAAAATACGCGGTACGACATGGACACTCCTGGGTCAGTCCACCGGCCGGGTGGCAAACATGGCCGGGTGTTGATCGAATTCGGCGAACCATTTGGCAGTGGCCGGGTACTCGCTACGCCAGTCGAACTCGGCGAAGCGGAAGTCCAGATACCCCAGGGCGCAACCAATGGTGATCAGGCCGATGTCATCCGGCTCGCTGCGCCAATGCGCGGCTTGAGTTTCGATCTCACCCAGGGCGGCGCTGATCTTGCCCAGCTGAGCCTCGACCCAGGCGCGCCAGTGTTTTTCCGGAGGCCGGGCGGTGGCTTCGTAACGGGCCAGCAGCGCCGCATCGAGCAGGCCATCACCCAGCGCCTGGCGTACCAGGCTGGTCCAGCGCTCAGGCCCTCTGGCGGGAAACAAGGCACCGTCGACCGAGGCGTTCAGGTATTCGCAGATCACCCGGCTGTCGTACAGCGACACGCCATCAGGGGTCTGCAAGGCCGGGACCTTGGCCAGCGGATTGAACGTCGCGATGCGCTCGTCACGCTGAATCGGGTGCGCCGCCGAGTCGAGTTTCTCGATGCGCTCGGCCAGTCCCAACACCTGGGCAACGACCATGACCTTGCGCACGTAAGGGGAGGTGGAGGCGTAATACAGCTTGTACATAGGGGCTCCTGTCGTATGCCGACGTTGCCGGCCGATCCTGTTACAGCGAATCAGGGATCAGCAGCACCTTGCCGATGTTCTCGTTCGCTTCCAGGACGCGATGAGCCTCGGCCGCCTGCTGCAAGGACAAGCGCGCATGAATCAGCGGACGCACCTTGCCTGCTGCCAGCCAGGGCAGCAGCTGCTCGGTGATGGCAGTGGCCAGACGCGCTTTCTCGGCACTGCTCTTGGGCCGCAAGGTCGATGAGGTCAGGCTGAGGCTCTTGCGCATCAACAACAGCAGATCCAGCTCGATCTTCGCCCCCTGCATGAACGACAGGCTGACGTGGCGCCCGCCAGCCGCCATCGCAGCCAGGTTGCGCGCCACGTAATCGCCGCCGACGTTATCCAGCACCACATCGACGCCACGGCCCTCGGTGCACCGCTCGATCACCTCGACGAAATCTTCCTCGTAGCGGTCAATGGCCCGCCACACGCCGAGCGTTTTCAGTGCCTCCACCTTCTGCACCCCACCCGCGGTGGCGATTACCTTGGCACCTGCCGCATGGGCACACTGAATGGCAAAGGTGCCGACACCGCTGGCTGCACCATGGATCAGCACCACTTCGTCAGCTTGCAGGCGGCCGAGCTCGAACAGGTTGTGCCAGACCGTGAAGGCCGCTTCCGGCACGCCGGCCGCCTCTTCCAGGTCTAGCTCTGCCGGAACAGGCAAACAGTGCGCGGCCGTGGCAATGCAATATTGCGCATAGCCGCCACCGTTGAGCAGGGCCATGACCCGGTCACCCGGAGCAAAGCCGCACACGCCCTCGCCTACCGCGACCACTGTGCCTGCAGCTTCGAGCCCGAGAATATCGGGCGCGCCAGGTGGCAACGGTGCTCCGCTGCGCTGCATCAGATCCGGGCGATTGACCCCCGCAGCCGCGACCTTGATCAGCAGCTCGCCGACGCCCACTGCAGGTAACTGGCGCAGCACGCCATCAAGCACTTCAGGACCACCCGGCTCGCGGGCAATCACGGCGTTCATCGTTTCAGCAATCACAGGACTGTCCATTTCAATGGGTAGGCTGGGTTTCAGCCGCGAAGGCGCAGACGCCTTCGTTGTCGAACGCCAAACCACTAACCGCACCAACCGGCCAGCGGGTGAGGGATTCCAGGCCTGACTGGCGCACGAACAGGCGCGTATTGCCCAGCGACGGGACATCCAGATGGATATCGACGTGATCGCCTTGGAACACATGGTTGACCACCGTGCCACTGAGCAGAGCCTCAGCGCCTAGCGGCACCAGGCGGATGTTCTCCGGCCGCGCGTAGACGTCCAGACGCGAGCCGACCGGGCCATGGACATGCGTGGCAGGCAGGCGCAGGGTGGCGTCACCCAGTTCCACACAGGCGCTGTCATCACGACTCAGATAACGGCCAGGCAGAATGTTGGCATCGCCGACGAAGCTGGCCACGAACGGATCCTCAGGGTTGCGGTAGATCGCGTCTGGCGTGCCGATCTGGCGGATATGACCAGCCGACATGACCACCACTCGGTCGCTCATGCTCAAGGCTTCACCCTGATCATGGGTCACGAATACCGTGGTCACGCCCAGCTTGCGCTGGATGTCCTTGAGCTCGATCTGCATCGACAGCCTGAGGTTCTTGTCCAGTGCCGAGAAAGGCTCATCGAGCAACAACACCTTGGGCCGAATGACCAACGCACGAGCCAGCGCAACACGCTGCTGCTGACCACCAGACAGCTCACGCGGCTTGCGCTCGCCATAACCGCTCAGCTTCACCAGTGCCAAGGCCTGTTCCACACGCTCGGCGATTTCGGCCTTTGCCACACCACGCATGCGCAGGCCGTAGCCGACGTTCTTCGCCACGTTCATATGCGGAAACAGGGCATAGTTCTGGAAGACGATGCCGATCTCGCGCTGATAAGGCGGCGTCTCGGTAACCAGTTGGCCATCGATGAATATCTCGCCGTTATCGGCCTCGGCGAAGCCTGCCATGAGGTTCAACAGCGTGGTCTTACCACAGCCGGATGGCCCAAGGAGGGTGATGAATTCACCTTCCTGGATTTTCAGGGACACTTTCTGCAGGGCAATCGAATTGCCGAAGCGCTTCAACACACCATCGAGCTGAACCGCGACATTGCTACTGGGCGCCGTGGCTGCTTCGGTATCGGGTGTTGGATAGAGAGTCTTGATCTGTGCAGTCGCCATGGGCGCTCCGATTTACGAATGGGCTAACGAGTCAGGCTGCGGGCCAGTCATCCGGGATAACGGCGATCACGTCGATTTCCATCAGCCACTGCGGCTGGGCGAGCGCGGATACCACCAAGCCGGTGGAAATCGGGAAAACCCCCTTGAGCCATTTGCCAACTTCCATGTAAACGGCTTCGCGATAACGCGGATCAATGATGTAAGTGGTGGTCTTGACGATATGGGAGAGGTCCGAGCCGGCCTCCTCAAGCAGCTGCTTGACGTTCTTCATTGCCTGCTCGGCTTGTGCCTGCGGGTCTCCCAGACCAATCAGATTGCCGTCGAAATCAGTACCGACCTGCCCCCGCACATAGACTGTGTTGCCGGCACGCACGGCCTGGCACAGGTCGTTATCCAACGACTGATTGGGGTAGGTCTGCTTGGTGTTGAACATGCGAATACGGGTATGAGTGGGCATGCCTGGCGACTCTGCTATGACGTGTTCAGCCAAGCTTCACATTGCTGACAAACCAGAGAAACCAGCATTTGCCGTGGGTGGTGCTTAGGAAAAGCTGAACCGCTAGCGCTGCCACCAATCGCAGATTTTTCAGTACGTAGCCTCGGCAGGGTCTTACGCTCTAGAACCTGAGGACAGCTTCGTCAGCTCCAGATCAGATAATGGGAATGCTCGTACCCTGTGGTCTCAGAGTAGGTAGCCGAAATCGCTATATAAAAAAAAATATAACGATGTAGGATTGCGCATCCGGTCTGTCATCAGGATCGATTCCACGAGGAATCCTCATGCTCAAGCCTCTCAAGCGCAGCCTGTTTACCCTCGGCCTGATCTTCACCAGCGGCGCCAGCGCCGACGAGGTCAAGGTCGCCGTGGCCGCCAACTTCACCGCTCCGATGCAGGCCATCGCGCCCGCGTTCGAGAAGGCCACCGGGCACAAGCTGGTGGCGTCCTTCGGCGCTACCGGGCAGTTCTATGCGCAGATCAAGAATGGCGCGCCGTTCGATGTGCTGCTCGCCGCCGACGACACGACGCCGGCCAGGCTGGAGCGCGAGGGCGCGAACGTGCCCGGCTCGCGTTTCACCTACGCCATCGGCAGCCTGGTGCTGTGGTCAGCCGATGCCAGCTACCTCGACGGCACGGACGCGGCGCTGAAGGCCGGCCAGTTCAGGCACCTGTCCCTCGCCAACCCCAAGGCCGCGCCCTATGGTCTTGCAGCGATGCAGGTGCTGGACAAGCTGGGCCTGAGCGAGGCGCTGAAATCCAAGCTGGTGGAGGGCCAGAATATCACCCAGGCGCACCAGTTCGTCTCAACCGGTAATGCCGAGCTGGGTTTCGTCGCGCTGTCGCAGGTGTACAAGGACGGCCAGGTCAGTAGCGGTTCGGCCTGGATCGTTCCAGACACCATGTACGACCCGATCAAACAGGACGCGGTGATGCTCAAGCAGGGCGCGAACAATCCGGCCGCCGTGGCACTGGTCGAGTACCTGCAGAGCGCGGAAGCGGCCAGGGTGATCGAATCGTTCGGCTATAAACTGCCGTAGCCCGGATGAAATCCGGGAGCCTCCTGACTGTGCCTGTCCCGGATTGCATCCGGGCTACGTCTGCCACCGGAACCTACACATGCCGCTGTCCAAGAATGACCTCGACGCCATCCTGCTGACCCTGGAGCTGGCCTCGCTGACCACCGTGCTGCTGCTGATCATCGGCACCCCCATCGCCCTCTGGCTGGCACGCACCGACTCCTGGCTCAAGCGCCCGGTCGGCGCGGTGGTGGCGCTGCCGCTGGTGCTGCCGCCGACGGTGATCGGCTTCTATCTGCTGGTGAGCATGGGGCCCAATGGCTTCTTCGGCCAACTGACGCAGAGCCTCGGTCTCGGCACCTTCACTTTCACCTTTACCGGCCTGGTGATCGGTTCGATCTTCTATTCCCTGCCCTTCGTCGTGCAGCCGCTACAGAACGCCTTCGAGGCCATCGGCCGCGGCCCGCTGGAGGCTGCCGCGACCTTGCGCGCCAACCCCTGGGACAGTTTCTTCAGCGTGGTGCTGCCACTGGCCCGCCCGGGCTTCATCACCGCCGCCATTCTCAGCTTCGCCCATACCATCGGTGAGTTCGGCGTGGTGCTGATGATCGGCGGCAATATCCCCGGCAAGACTCAGGTGGTGTCGGTGCAGATCTACAACCACGTGGAAACCATGAACTACACCCAGGCGCACTGGCTGGCCGGCGGCATGGTGGCGTTCTCCTTCATCGTTCTGCTGGCGTTGTACGGCGGGCGCAATGCCCGGATGAGGGCGCTGTGATGTTCGGGTTCGGCAAGGCACCGATACCTGCGATCTACGACGATGGGCGCATTCGCGCGCGCTTTCTGGTCAAGCATCCAGGCTTCACCCTGGATATCGACCTCGACCTGCCCGGACGCGGCGTCAGTGCGCTGTTCGGCCATTCCGGCTCGGGCAAGACCAGTTGCCTGCGCTGCTTCGCCGGGCTGGATCGCCCGCAGCAGGGCTACCTGCAGGTGGCTGGAGAGCTCTGGCAAGACAGTGAGCGCGGTTTCTTTCTGCCGGCGCACAAACGCGCCATCGGCTACGTGTTCCAGGACGCCAACCTGTTCCCGCACCTGAGCGTGCGCAAGAACCTGGAGTACGGCCAGCGGCGCATCCCCGCCTCGCAACGCAAGGTGGCGCTGGATCAGGCGCTACAGCTGCTGGGCATCGGCCACCTGCTCGAGCGCATGCCCTCGGCGCTGTCCGGCGGCGAACGGCAGCGCGTCGGCATCGCCCGCGCGCTGGTGACCAGCCCGCGCCTGCTGCTGACGGACGAGCCGCTGGCTTCGCTGGATCTGAAGCGCAAGCAGGAAGTGCTGCCGTATCTGCAGCGCCTGCACGAGGAGCTGGACATCCCGGTACTCTACGTCAGCCATGCACCGGACGAGGTGGCGCGCCTGGCCGATCATCTGGTGCTGCTCGACGAAGGCCAGGTGCGCGCCAGCGGCCCGCTCAAGGAAATCCTGCTGCGCGCCGACCTGCCCTTCGCCAGCGACGAGGATGCCGAGGCGGTGATCGACGGCCAGGTCTGCGGTCATGATGCCGCCTACGATCTGCTGCAACTCAACCTTCCCCAAAGCGAAGCCTGCCTGCGCCTGCCCCATGCGGCGTTGCCCAACGGCCACTCGGTGCGCGTGAAGATCAAGGCACGCGATGTCAGCCTGGCGCTCAATCGCGCCGAGGATTGCAGCCTGCTCAACCTGCTGCCGGCGACGGTGGAAAGCTGGCAGGCGCTCGATGCGCAGATGCTGCTGACCCTGCGCATCGGTGATCAACGCCTGCTGGCGCGAATCACCCGCTACTCCTTCGATCAGCTGGGCATTCATGCCGGCCAGACACTCTGGGCGCAGATCAAATCGGTGTCGTTGCTGGCGCCGTAATTCCTGGCTATGCGACCGCGGAGCCCCGGTGCGCATGGCGCACACTACGCTAGAGCCGGCCCCCGTAGGGTGCGCCGCGCGCACCGATCACGCGTTGGTTGCTAGCTCCCACGCGCAGCGCGAGGAAGATCGGCCTCACCCATCCGTTACGCAATACCTGGCAACTCCAGATGCTCCGGCCCAATCTCTGCATTTCCAGCCAGCAGCAGGGCGAAGTGAATGACGTTCTCCAGCTCGCGGGTATTGCCCGGCCAGCGGTGCGCCTCCAGCACCGCCTGCGCCGCCGGGCTGATCGGCGGGATGGCCAGGCCCAGACGCGAGGCGTGGATGCCGAGGAAGTACTCGGCCAGCGGCAGGATGTCGCCAACGCGCTGGCGCAGTGCCGGGAACAGCAGCTGACCGTCGCACAGGTAGGCGTACAGGCGCTCGTCGAAGGTGCCGGCCGCCACGGCGCGGGCCAGGTCGATGCTGCTCGCCGCCACCAGGCGCACGTCTGCCGGCAGGGCCTGGCTGGCGCCGACGCGATACACCTCGCGGGTTTCCAGCGCGGCCAGCAGCTTGCTCTGCAACGGGCGCGAAAGATCGGCGATCTCGTCCAGGTACAGCGTGCCGCCATTGGCCGAACCGAACCAGCCGGCGCGGCTGCTGGCGGCCCCGACATGGGCGCCGCCGACATGGCCGAACAGCTCGGCCTCGCCCCATTGCGGGCTGATCGCCGCGCAGCTCAGTGCGACGAACAGGCCGCCACGCTCGCTCTGCCGGTGAATGTAGCGCGCCAGCAATTCCTTGCCGGTGCCGGTCTCGCCAAGGATCAGCAGCGGCTGACCATTGCCCGCCAGCACCTCGGCGCGCTCGCGCAACTGACGTGAACGCGGGTCGACGAATACCAGCGCCTTGGCCCTGATGCTCAGCGGACTCTTGTCCGATTCGGCGAAGGTCAGCGGCGCCGGGAAGTCGGGTGGAACACTCATGACGTGCAGCTCCAAAGCCGCACCTCGGTGGACGCAGCCCGTAGTCGAGTAAAAAAGAGCGGGCGGCTGCCTGGCCCGTTCCCGCTCCGAAAGGGTTCGCCCCGTGGGGACGTTCAGGCGCGCAGGCGCGTCTGCTGTTCGATGCGGCTCTGCAGGCGATACAGATAGCCGAAGCCCTGCTCCCAATGGCGGTGCCCGGACTTCACGTTGATATGCCCGGCACCGGTGAGAATCGCCGCCTCGCTGCCCCAGGCACGCGCCAGCTCCAGGGCACGCAGGGCGCTGGCCGCCGCGTCGTTGTCGGAGCCCACCAGCAGGCTGGGGAAGGGCAGCAGATCACGCGGCATCGGCGCGAAATTCTGCAGCGGTGCGGGGCAGCCCGGGCGCTCGACATCGGCCGGCGCCACCAGCAGGGCGCCGCGTACGCGACGCAGCAGATCGATCGGTGCATGCGCCGCCCAGTGGGCGACGGTGACGCAGCCCAGGCTGTGGGCAATGAGAATGGCAGGGCGCGGGTCGGCGGCCACGGCGCGGTTCAGCTCGCTCACCCAGTCGGCGCGCCGTGGATGGAGCCAGTCGGCCTGCTCCACCCGCGTGCTGTTCGGCAGGCTGCGCTGCCAATGGCTTTGCCAGTGCTCCTCGGGCGAGCCCTGCCAGCCCGGCAGAATCAGATAACGGATTGCTTCGCTGCCCATGACGGCACCTCCTTGAATCGAATGGCGTCAGTCTAGGCAGCATGGTTCAACTCTAAAAAGAATAAGAATTTATTTGCTTATTCCATAAGCACAAGAAAACGCATCGCACCTCATATTTCCAAAAAGCATATAAATGTTCTTAAACAATATTTTTAAGAATATTTCGGCCTCTCTACTATCCGCTCCACGCCAGCGTCGGCCGTCCGCCGTCGTCGTGGCGAATCCGTCACAAGGAGCCTGGAAATGACCGCGACGCTGAGAAACCTGGAAGGCCAGGACGAAGCCGTGATCCTCCGCGAGATCCAGACCGCCCTGCATGGCCTGAAATTCGGCTCGGTGGAAATCACCGTGCACAACGGCCAGGTAGTGCAGATCGAGCGCAAGGAAAAGATTCGCCTGCAACAACCGAGCACGAAAAACCCCTGACACATGCTGCGGCCCGACTGGACCACCAGAGGGCACTGACCCGATAGCCCCAACGCCAACACAAGAATTTAGCCAGTCTAGGAGCTGCACCATGTCCCTTCGTCGTTTCGCCCTGGCCGCGCTGGCCAGTGCCCTGATCGCCGGCCCGGTGGCCGCTGCACAAACCCTGCTCAACGTGTCGTACGACCCGACCCGCGAGCTCTATACCGAATTCAACGCCGCGTTCAACAAGCACTGGCAGGGCCAGGGCAACGAAGCGGTGAACATCCAGCAATCCCACGGCGGCTCGGGCAAGCAGGCCCGTGCGGTGATCGACGGCCTGCGCGCCGACGTGGTGACCCTGGCCCTGGCCGGTGATATCGACGAGTTGTACAAGCTCGGCAAGCTGATCCCGGAAAACTGGCAGGAGCGCCTGCCGGACGCCAGCACTCCGTACACCTCGACCATCGTGTTCCTGGTGCGCAAGGGCAACCCCAAGGGCATCAAGGACTGGGATGACCTGGTCAAGCCCGGCGTGGAAGTGATCACCCCCAACCCGAAAACTTCCGGCGGCGCACGCTGGAACTTCCTCGCCGCCTGGGCCTATGCCCAGCAGAAGTACGGCAGCGAAGCCGAGGCCAAGGCCTTCACCGAGAAGCTGTACAAGAACGTGCCGGTGCTCGACACCGGCGCCCGCGGCTCGACCATCACCTTCGTCAACAACGGCATCGGCGACGTGCTGCTGGCCTGGGAAAACGAAGCCTTCCTGGCCCTCAAGGAAGAAGGTGGCGACAACTTCGAGATCGTCGCGCCGTCGCTGTCGATCCTCGCCGAACCGCCGGTCAGCGTGGTCGACCAGAACGTCGACAAGAAAGGCACCCGCAAGGTCGCCGAGGCCTACCTGAACTACCTGTACAGCGAGGAAGGCCAGCGCATCGCCGCCAAGCACTTCTACCGTCCGCGCAACCAGGCGGTGGCGGCCGAGTTCGCCCAGCAGTTCCCGCAGCTCAAGCTGGTGACCATCGACGCTGACTTCGGCGGCTGGAAGAGCGCACAGCCGAAGTTCTTCAACGATGGCGGCATCTTCGACCAGATCTACCAGGCGCAGTAGCCCGTAGGGTGCGCCGTGCGCACCAGTGCACGGCCCACCAGATCGTCGCAGCCAGTGGCGGGTTCCACCCGCCCTACCAAGGAGCTTGCATGTCTCGCCGCACTTCCCCCGTCATACCCGGCTTCGGGCTGACGCTGGGCTACACCCTGGTGTACCTCAGCCTGTTGGTGCTGATTCCCCTGGGTGCCATGTTCGTCCACGCTGCCCAGCTCACCTGGGATCAGTTCTGGGCAATCATTTCCTCACCGCGCGTGCTGGCCGCCCTGAAGCTGAGCTTCGGCACCGCCTTTCTCGCTGCCATCATCAACGGCGTAATCGGTACCCTGCTGGCCTGGGTGCTGGTGCGCTACACCTTCCCCGGTCGCAAGATCATCGAAGCGATGATCGACCTGCCGTTCGCCCTGCCCACAGCCGTTGCCGGTATCGCCCTGACCGCGCTCTATGCGCCGGGCGGCCTGGTCGGCCAGTTCGCCACCGCCCTGGGCTTCAAGATCGCCTACACCCCGCTGGGCATCACCCTGGCGCTAACCTTCGTCACCCTGCCCTTCGTCGTGCGCACCATCCAGCCGGTACTGGCCGACATCCCACGCGAGGTCGAGGAAGCCGCCGCCTGCCTGGGCGCCCGCCCGCTGCAGGTGGCGCGCCACGTGCTGCTGCCGGCGCTGCTGCCGGCCTGGCTGACCGGTTTCGCCCTGGCCTTCGCCCGCGGCGTCGGCGAGTACGGCTCGGTGATCTTCATCGCCGGCAATATGCCGATGAAGACCGAGATCCTGCCGCTGCTGATCATGGTGCAGCTGGACCAGTACAACTACGCCGGCGCCACCGCCATCGGCGTGCTGATGCTGGTGGTGTCGTTCATCCTGCTGCTGCTGATCAACCTGCTGCAGCGCCGCATCAGTCGTTCGTAAGGAGCCAGGCATGTCATCTGCAACCCTGACGGCCAGCGCCGCCAACAAAGCCGCGCGCCGCGGTAACGCCCTGGGCCGCCGCTTGCTGATCATTTCGGCCTGGCTGGTGTTCGCCTTCTTCCTGCTGCTGCCCTTGTTCGTGGTGGCGACCGAGGCGCTCAAACAGGGCGTCGGCGTGTTCGTCGCCTCCATCCTCGAGCCCGACGCGATCAGCGCGCTGAAGCTGACCCTGCTCGCCGTGGGCATCGCCGTGCCGCTCAACCTGGTGTTCGGCGTGGCCGCCGCCTGGTGCGTGAGCAAGTACGAGTTCCGCGGCAAGAGCATCCTGGTGACCCTGATCGACCTGCCGTTCTCGGTGTCGCCGGTGATCGCCGGTCTGATCTACGTGCTGCTGTTCGGCGCCCAGGGCTTCTTCGGCCCCTGGTTGCGCGAGCACGACATCCAGATCATCTTCGCCCTGCCCGGCATCGTCCTGGCGACCATCTTCGTCACCGTGCCCTTCGTCGCCCGCGAGCTGATCCCGCTGATGCAGGAACAAGGCACGCAGGAGGAAGAGGCGGCGCGCCTGCTCGGTGCCAACGGCTGGCAGATGTTCTGGCACGTGACCCTGCCCAATATCAAATGGGGCCTGATCTACGGCGTGGTGCTGTGCACCGCGCGGGCGATGGGCGAGTTCGGCGCGGTATCGGTGGTCTCCGGGCACATCCGCGGCTACACCAACACGCTGCCGCTGCATGTCGAGATTCTCTATAACGAATACAATCACGTCGCCGCCTTCAGCGTTGCCAGCCTGCTGCTGCTTCTGGCGCTGTTCATCCTGCTGCTCAAGCAGTGGAGCGAATCCCGTATCAACCGCCTGAAAGCCAGTGCTGGCGAGGAATAAACATGAGTATCGAAATCCGCAACGTCAGCAAGAACTTCAATGCGTTCAAGGCGCTGAACGAGATCAACCTGAACATCCAGAGCGGCGAACTGGTCGCCCTGCTCGGCCCGTCCGGCTGCGGCAAGACCACCCTGCTGCGCATCATCGCCGGCCTGGAAACCCCGGACAGCGGCACCATCGAGTTCCACGGCGAGGACGTCTCCAACCACGACGTGCGTGATCGCAACGTCGGCTTCGTGTTCCAGCACTACGCGCTGTTCCGCCACATGACGGTGTTCGACAACGTCGCCTTCGGCCTGCGCATGAAGCCCAAGGGCCAGCGCCCGAGTGAAGAGGTGATCCAGCAGAAGGTGCACGAACTGCTCAATCTGGTGCAGCTCGACTGGCTTGGCGATCGCTACCCCGAACAGCTGTCCGGCGGTCAGCGCCAGCGTATCGCCCTGGCCCGCGCCCTGGCCGTGGAGCCGAAAGTGCTGCTGCTCGACGAACCCTTCGGCGCGCTGGATGCCAAGGTGCGCAAGGAGCTGCGCCGCTGGCTGGCGCGCCTGCACGAGGACGTGCACCTGACCAGCGTATTCGTCACCCACGATCAGGAAGAAGCCATGGAAGTGGCCGACCGCATCGTGGTGATGAACAAGGGCGTGATCGAGCAGATCGGCACACCGGCCGAAGTCTACGAATACCCGGCCAGCGACTTCGTCTATCACTTCCTCGGCGATGCCAACCGCCTCTATGTCGGCGGTGGCGATCATCACGTGCTGTTCCGCCCGCACGAGGTCGACCTGTCGCTGCAGCCGGCGGCCGATCACCAGAGCGGCGAGGTGCGCGACATCCGCCTGCTCGGCGCCATCACCCGCATCACCCTCAAGGTCGAGGGCCAGGACGAACTGATCGAGGCCGAGGTGGCCAAGGATCACGTCAGCCTGGACAACCTCGCCCGCGGCACCACCCTGTACTTCAAGCCCAAGGGTGGCAAGCCGGTCGGCACACCGGCCAGCTGAGGCCCATGCATCACGTAGGGTGGGCGTAGGGTGGGCTTCAGCCCACCGAACAGAGCTCAACCTTTGTTTGGTGGGCTGAAGCGGATCGCCGCCCGGCCCACCCTACGAAGCTGGCATTACGTGGCCTCTGAGCCGACCTCATCAAACCACGGCCACCTGCGAATGCTTCAGGCCGAACCACTGCAACTCGGCCAGCAGCGCCACCGCCAGCGCCTGGGCGATGACGAAGGCGTAGCCGAACAGGTTCGGTGACACCCAGCCGATCACCAGCACCAGCAGGCTGTCGATCACCCAGATGGCATTGACCGCGATCACCGCCCAGATCGCCTGGCGGCTGATTTCGGCGCGGTTGGCCAGCCACACCAGCATCGCGGCGAAGGGCAGCAGCGCGCTGCCGGCGACCAGCAGCAGCAGGCGCGGCAGTTCGAGAAAGGCGCCCAGCCAGCCGGCGGCCAGCACCAGCAGCAGACCGGTGGCACCGCTGAGCAGGCCATCGAGCAAGAGGGCGTTGCGCAGCATCGGGGAAGGTTGCAGTGCGTTCATGGCGAATCTCCTGAAAGCGGCACCGGGCTGGTGCCTGGCGCACAGATTTCGCCGAAACGCGCAGGGCGTCGATTACCTGCCAGGTAATGGCCGGCATGACGCCGCTGAACTATCTTGCTGGCCATGAACAATTCCCAGACCGCCGGCGCCCTGTTGCGCCAATGGCGCCAGCGGCGCCGCCTGAGCCAGCTCGACCTCGCCTGCGAGGCCGAAATCTCCACACGCCACCTGAGCTTCGTCGAAACCGGCCGCGCCCAGCCCAGCCGCGACATGCTGCTGCACCTGGCGGAACAGCTGGAGATGCCGCTGCGCGAGCGCAACCGCCTGCTCGGCGCCGCCGGCTACGCCCCGCTGTACAGCCAGCACGACCTGGCCGACCCGGCCCTGGCACCGGCGCGCCAGGCCATCGAACAGCTGCTCAAGGCCCATGAGCCCTATCCGGCGCTGGCCATCGACCGACAGTGGAACCTGCTGGCGGCCAATGCGGCCGTGGGCACCTTCATCGCCGACATGCCGGCGTTCCTGCTGGGCCCGCCGCTCAACGTGATGCGCCTGTCGCTGCACCCCGAGGGCCTGGCGCCGCGCATCGCCAACCTGGCGCAGTGGCGCGCGCACCTGCTGATGCGCCTGCAGCGCGATGCCGAAATCAGCGGCGACGAGGCGCTTTTCACCCTGCTCGACGAGCTGCGCAGTTATCCCGCGCCCCTCGAGGTCGCCGAACCGCACGCGGATGCGGTACTGGTGCCCCTGCAACTGCACAGCGAGCAAGGCGTGCTGAGCCTGATCAGCACCATCACCGTATTCGGCACGCCGAACGACGTGACTCTGGCCGAACTGGCGCTGGAAACCTTCTTCCCCGCCGATGCCTTCACCGCCGCCTACCTGCGCGAACTGGCCGGGCGACCGGGCGAGGGGTGACGCCTTGCCGGCCGGCAGCGGGTAGCGGGCGCGTGCAGCGCCTGCGGCTGTTTTCCGACGAAATCACTCTTTCGGGTCATGCTCTGCGACGCGCGACACAGTAGTCTTGACGCTGCGTCGTTGACGCCGCCCAGTCCCTACCTGCTCAAAACAATAACAAGGAGCACCCGGATGCGCTGTAAAGCACTGTTGCGCCATGCTTTTTTCTGGACGCTAGGGCTCTTGGCCGGGCTTTCGCCGCTGGCCTTCGCCGAGGCCGTGAGCCCGCAGGAACAGATCCAGATCCACGCCAGCCGCGCCACCAGCAGCCTGATGCTGTTACGCGGCGAAGGCTTCCAGAAGACCCACCAGCAACGCCTGGAGGCCGACCTGGCTGCGCTGGCAGCCGCCGTGCAGAGCCTGCCGCAGGGCAGCGCCGAGCTCACCCGTGCCCACCAGGCCCTTGTTACCCAATTGCGCAACGGTGTTTCCTATGGCCCCGGCGACGACAACGTGCCCTGGCGTTTCCCGGAAGACCTGAGCCGCGCCCTGCGCGACTTCCTCAGCGCCGCCCGCGCCCTGCCCGGCGCGCAGGGGCAGAGCGAGCTGGCGGCCAAGGTCGAATACCTCGGCGTGCAGTACCTCAGCCGTTCCTACCTGGGCACCTTCGAGATCGCCCGTGAGCAACCCGACACCTACCTGGGTCAGGACGAACGCCTGCTGCTGCCGGCCATCGACAGCGAACTGCAGGCGCTGAGCGATCAGTCCGATCCGCAGGTGGCCAAGCTGCAGACCCGCTGGAGCTACCTGCGCGCCGCCCTGGCCGACATGAACAGCCAGAGCAACACGCTGGAGAGCGTATCCGGCCGCCCCTTCGCGCCGATCACCGTGGACCGCCACGCGCGCTCGCTGAGCAGCCAGTGGATGACCATGTACTGAGTGCGGCGAGCTGCGAAAGCCGCTCGTCGTGGGGTGCGCCGTGCGCACCGGGGGCTCTGCGGTCGCCTAGCCAGGAATTACGGTGCCAGCAACGACACCGACTTGCTCTGCGCCCAGTGCCGGGGCGTGCAGGACAGGAACATTGCGCGCACCGCGTTCACGCCAGCGCCTTCTTCTCGCGAATGCAGGTGGGCCCGGCGATCTCCACCACGGCATGCTCGATTTCCTTGCGCAGGCCGAGCAGGAAGGCCAGTTCGGCGACCACGAACAGCGGGCCGATCACCAGGCCCATGACGTCATCGACGAAGGCCGGCTTGCGTCCTTCGTAGTAATGACCGACGAACTGGATGACCCAGCCCACCACGAACAGGCCGATGCCGGCGCTCAGCCAGAGCGTCGTGGAGGCCTGCGCCAGGCCGGCAGCGCCCCACAGGCAGAGGCCCAGCAGCACCGCCATCAGCAGGCCGAAACGGGTATCCAGGCGCAGGTAGAACCAGGCCGAAACCAGCGCCACCAAGGTGGCCGGTGCCAGCCACAGGCCGTCCATGGCGAAGCCGGGCCGCGACAGCAGCACCGCCACGGCCAGAACTATCATGGGAATGCCGATGAAATGACTGGCGATATTGCGCCGGTCGCGATGGTAGGCCGCATACTGGGCCAGATGATCGACGAGGGTTTTCATTGTTATCGTCCTCAGCTGTGGAACAGGCCCGCTCATGATCGCCGCGGCCCGTGCCACCGCTCTGTCGGCTAGCCGACAATGGCAGGGATCGCCGTACCGACCGCAACAGCCGACAGGAGCTGCGATGCCCGATCCACACCGCTATCTCGCGCTGCTACGCCAGGGTCACTGGTTCGCCGCGCTGCCCGATGAACTGAGCCAGGCGCTGCTGGCCATGGCCAGGGTGCAGCGTCTGGAGGCCGGGCAGCGCCTGTTCCACCGTGGCGACAAACCCTGCGGCCTGTACGCCGTGGTCGAAGGCGCGGTGCGCGTCGGCGCGGTCAGCGAGAGCGGCAAGGAGGCGCTGCTGACGCTGGTGGAGCCGCCCTACTGGTTCGGCGAGATCTCCCTGTTCGACGGCCTGCCGCGCACCCACGACGCCTTCGCCGACAGCGCCAGCACCCTGCTGCTGTTGCCGCAGCACGAGCTGCTCGCCCTGCTCGAACGCCAGCCGCAGTACTGGCGCGACTTCGCCCTGCTGATGACGCACAAGCTGCGCCTGGCCTTCGTCGCCCTGGAAGACATGAGCCTGCTGCCGGCGGCGCCACGTTTGGCCCGGCGCCTGCTGCTGATGGCCGAGAACTATGGCGAGAGCGAGCCGCGCCGGGTGCTGCACCTGGCTCAGGAACAGCTGGCGCTGATGCTCGCGCTGTCGCGCCAGACCACCAATCAGATCCTCAAGGAGCTGGAGGCCCAGGGCGTGGTCCGCCTGACCTACGGCGAAATCGAAATTCTCGACCTCCACCGCCTGCGCCAGCTGGCCGGCTGAACCGCCAGCATTGCGCCACTGTCCAAGGCCCGTCTTGCCACAGGATGCCTGCTTCGATGCCCGCCACCGCCACTGCACTGCCCGATGTCATCGCCGGCCCGCTACTGCGCCGCATGGAACCCGGCCGCCTGGTGCTGTGGCTGGTGGCCAGCCGCGCGCTGCGCCTGCAGCTGTGGCTGCGCCCCGACGACCAGGCGCCGCAGCTGCACGCGCTGGATGACCAATGCCGGCAGTTGCCGCTGGGCCGGCATGCCGTGCTGCACCTGATCGACCTGCCGCTGCAGCAGCCCCTGCCGCAGGATGTGCGCATCGCCTATGACCTGCAGGTCGTCGAGGACGGCGGCACACGCGGCCTCGCCGACTGGGCGCCGCACCTGCTCTATCCAGGCGCCGGGCATGCCGATTTCGTCCTGCGCTCGCGCCTCGATCACCTCCTGCATGGCTCCTGCCGCAAGCCGCATCACCACGCCACCGACGGCCTGCTGTGCGCCGACCGTCTGCTCGCCGACCAGACACAGGCCAGCCAGCGCCCGGCCCTGCTGCTGATGAGCGGCGATCAGGTCTACGTCGACGACGTCGCCGGGCCGATGCTGTGCGCCATCCACCAGCTGATCGCCCGCCTCGGCCTGTTCGACGAAACCCTCGAAGGTGCGGTGGTCGAGGACAGCCAGGCGCTGTACGCCGACCCGGTCGGCTACTACCGGCGGGCCGAGCTGCTGCCGGCGCTGAAGAGCAACCAGACCCTGCGCGACAAGTTCTTCGGCGGGGTGGAGAAGCCGATCTTCACCAGCAGCAATGCCGACAATCACCTGGTGACCTTCGCCGAGATGATCGCCATGTACCTGCTGGTCTGGTCGCCCGTGCCCTGGACGCTGATCGAGGAAGACCAGCCGCCGCTGGATGCCCTCAGGCAGCAGCGCTACGCCGCGGAGCGTGCGTGCATCGACGCCTTCCGCCGCCAACTCGGCCAGGTCGCGCGGGTATTCGCGCACCTGCCGACGCTGATGATCTTCGACGACCATGACGTCACCGACGACTGGAACCTCTCGGCGCGCTGGGAGCAGACCGCCTACGGCCATCCCTTCTCCAAGCGCATCATCGGCAACGCCCTGCTCGCCTACCTGCTGTGCCAGGGCTGGGGCAACAACCCGGACGTGTTCGAACAGCCGCTGGAGGCCTTTGCCGAGCTGCTGCAGCAGCGCCAGGACAACCACCTGCAGGCCGAGATGCAGGATTCGCTGATCGACCAGCTGCTGCACTTCGAGCGCTGGGATTACGTGCTGCCGACCACGCCGGCGCTGCTGGTGCTGGACACCCGCACGCGCCGCTGGCGCAGCGAAGGGCACCTGTCGAAACCCTCGGGGCTGATGGATTGGGAGGCGCTGTGCGACTTCCAGCAGGCGCTGCTCGATCACCCGGCGTGCATCATCGTCTCGCCGGCGCCGATGTTCGGGGTGAAGCTGATCGAGGGCATCCAGAAGCTGTTCACCTACGCCGGCCATCCGCTGCTGGTCGATGCGGAAAACTGGATGGCCCATCGCGGCGCGGCCAGCGTGATGCTGAACATCTTCCGCCACTCGCGCACGCCCGGCGATTTCGTGATTCTCTCCGGCGACGTGCACTACTCCTTCGTCTACCGCGTGAGCATCCGCCACAAGCGCGCCAGCCCGACCATCTGGCAGATCACCAGCAGCGGCATCAAGAACGAGTTCCCGCCGCGCCTGCTGGACTGGTTCGACCGCCTCAACCGCTGGCTCTACGCGCCCTGGTCGCCGCTCAACTGGCTGACCAAGCGCCGGCGCATGCGCGTCACCCCGCTGATTCCCGACCGCAGCCGCTCGGGCGAGCGCCTGTGGAACGGCGCCGGCCTCGGCCAGGTGTTCTTCGACGAGCAGGGGCGGCCCCGGCGCATCCTCCAGCTCAACGCCGACGGATCACCGCCGGTGGCCTTCGTCGCCGAGCGCGAGGAGCGCCAGCCGCGGGAAATTGCCGCGCGCTCGTGAACCGGCCGAGGCGGCGCAAGCGCCTGCCGCATGACGGACGCCTCATTGCGCCAGCCAGCCGCCGTCGATGTTCCACGCAGCGCCACGCACCTGCTGCGCCGCCGAACTGCACAGAAACAGCGCCAGCTCGCCGAGCTGCTGCGGGGTGACGAAGGCCTGCGACGGCTGCTTCTCGGCCAGCAGCGCCGCGCGCGCCTGCTCGGGTGATTCGCCTGCGGCGATGCGCGCGTCGATCTGCCGCTGCACCAGGGGCGTGAGCACCCAGCCGGGACAGATGGCATTGCAGGTGACCCCGCTCAGGGCGGTTTCCAGCGCCACCACCTTGGTCAGGCCGAGCACGCCGTGCTTGGCCGCGACATAGGCCGCCTTGCCGAGCGAGCCGACGCTGCCGTGCACCGAGGCGATGTTGATGATGCGCCCCCAGTCCTGCGCGCGCATGTCCGGCAGGGCCAGGCGCGTGCAATGGAATACCGCGCTGAGGTTGAGCGCGAGAATGGCGTCCCAGCGTTCGGCGGGAAAGTCCTGCAGCGGCGCGACATGCTGGATGCCGGCATTGTTGACCAGGATATCGACGCGGCCGAACTCGCGCCGGGCGTAGTCGAACAGCGCCTCGATCTGCGCCGGGTCGGCGAGGTCGGCGGCGTGGTAGCCGACGCGTCCTTCGTGGCGCGCCAGCTGTTCGGCCGCGGCCTGCCAGTCGCCGAAACCGTTGAGAATGACACTGGCGCCGTTGCGCGCCAGCACCTCGGCGATGCCGAGGCCGATCCCGCTGGTCGAGCCGGTGATCAGAGCGGTCTTTCCATTGAGCATCATGGGATTCCTTGTCGTGTGAGATGAAGCTGCAGCGGCTGCGGCGCCGCTCGCGCTTGCCGGAAAAAAGGCCGGGCCAGCTGGCCCGGCAAGGCTTTCACGAGGAGTAATCGCGATAGGCGGGGCGCGGCCTTACCAGAGCGGCAGGCTGTAGCTGACGATGAAGCGGTTCTCGTCCAGGTCCGGGCCGAAGTTGCTGCGCGTGGTGGCGTTGCGCAGACGCAGGCCGAGGTTCTTCAGCGGGCCGCTCTGCACCACGTAGGCCAGGTCGGTGTTGCGCTCCCAGGTCTTGCCTTCGCTTTGCCCGGCGCCGCGGTCGACGTTGTCGCCGGACAGGTAACGGGTCATCAGGCTCAGGCCGGGGACGCCAAGGGCGGCGAAGTCGAAGTCGTAGCGCAGCTGCCAGGAGCGCTCGTCCTGGTTGCCGAAGTCGTTGATCTGCACCAGGTTGATCAGCGCGTTGTCGGCCCCGGCGATGTAGGCGAAGCCGGTGTCGCCGGACAGGTGCTGGTAGCCGGCGGTGAAGCCGTGGCTGCCCAGGCGATAGGTGAACAGCGCACCGAAGGCGTCGTTGTCGACGTTGCTGCCGCCGTCATCGGTGGAGCGGGCGTAGCGGATGTCCGACTTGAAGCTCTGGCCCTCGCCCAGCGGCAGCTGGTGCACCAGGTTGACCAGGTGCTGCTTGTAGATGCCGTCGAGGCCGCCGTAGTAGTAGCTGGTGGCGAGCTCCGGGGTCCACTGGTAGCGGCCGCCGGCGAAGATGAACTCGTCGCTGGTCCGCGTGCTGCCCAGCACGATGTTGCGGCGGCCGCCGTTGAACACGGCCATTTCCTCGTTATCCGAGGAGTCGCGCTGGTTGACCCGGTCCAGTCGGCCGAGGTCCAGGCTCAGCCCCTCGATCTCGTTGCTGCTCAGCCAGGCACCGCGAAAGGTCTGCGGCAGCAGGCGGCTGTCGTTGCGCATCAGCGCCGGCAGCAGCGGTTGCAGGGTGCCGAGCTTGAGGGTGCTGTTGGAGGCGCGCAGCTTGGCGGTGAAGCCGGCTTCGCCGTATTCGTCCTGGGCGCGTCTGGGCGCTTCGCGGTCGCTTTTCAGCAGGCCGGTGCCGATGCGGTCCGGGCTGGAGTCGAGCTTGAGGCCGAGCAGGCCGATGGCGTCGATGCCGAAACCGATCGGCCCCTCGGTGTAGCCGGACTCGAAGCGCAGCATGAAGCCCTGCGCCCATTCCTCGGCCTTGCTCTGCGCCGCGCCGTTCTGGCGGAAGTCGCGATTGAAGTAGAAATTGCGCGCATCGAGTACGGCCTTGCTGTCGTCGACGAAGGCGGCGCTGGCGGGGCTGGCGGCGATCAGTACGGCGCCGCCGCAAAGCAGCTGGCAGAGGGAGCTGTGGTGCAGTCGCATGGTATTTCCTCTTGTTGTTATGGGCCGCGTTGCGCGGCCGCAAGAGGCAGAGCGAGAAGCGTGCCAGCCCCTCCAGGCAGGCGCCCTGTCGGCGCAATGCCGCGGGCCAGAGCCTTTCGGCGCAAATGCTGGGGGGTCGGGACGAAAGCGCGGAGTGTCCGCTGCGCTGGACATGTCGGCTGGCCCCGGCATTGGCTGTCCAGGCCGATGGACGGCGCCGGCCTGGGCGGCCGGCGCCATGCTTCAGTGGCCGTTGCGGCTACCGACGCAGACGAAGCTGCTGGCGGTGTTCACGTCACCCTTGCCGCGGTACTTCGGCCAGCCGGGGTATTCGCACAGCGGACGGGTGCGGCCCGGCACGCCGACGCTGTCGGCGACGATCTGCCCGCGCGGCGCGCGGCCTCGTTCGACCCAATCCTCCAGTGCGCTGAGCGAATCCCAGGCGGCGTTGAACAGGGTGCTGGCGGCATGGCCGTAGCCGGGAATCTCGTAGTAGCGCAGAAAGCGCCGGGTCTTGCCCGGGCCCATGTCGCGGCGGATGCGCTCGTAGTACTCGGCGCTGGCACGGCTGCTCACCAGCTGGTCGGCGGTGCCGTGGGCGATGAGCAGCTTGCCGCCGTTATCGGCGAAGGCCGAGAGGTCGGTCCGGTTGACGTCCTGGCGCAGCGACAGCTCGCTGATGCGCGGCAGCCAGGGGCCGGGCGCCTCGGGGTCGAGGCCGAGCGAATCGAAGGTCGGGTTGCGCGTCACGAAGTGGCGCACCCATTCGTCCCAGAACCCGGAATGGTAGGGCGCGCCGTCGGCGAAGCCGGTGCCGTGGACGGGCATCGGGTAGGTCGGCTGCAGGGTGTTGAGGCCGAGTCGATTGACCACCAGCTGCACGCCCTCGCCCGGTCGGCCGAGGTCGCTGCCCCAGGCGTTGAAGCCTGGGTAGTGGGTCTCGCCACTGGCCAGCGGGAAGTTGAAGCGGATCGGCGTGTTGAACACCCGCAGCGCCTCGATCTGCGCATCGGACAGGCAGCGCTGCGAGCTGTCGGCGCCTCCGGGGCAGCGCAGCGGCCGACCGTCGAGCCGGGCGCTGGCCGGGTCGAAGCGCGCGTTGCAGGCGGCCTGGTGGCTGACCACGCGATCGCGCACGCCATCCAGCCCGTCGCAGGCCTGCAGGGCGGCCTCGAGCAGGGCGGCGCGTTTTTCCAGGCTGGGAAAGGCGCCGGGCGCAGCTAGCGCGCGGGTGATGCGGCCGAACTGCAGGTTCAGCGCCAGCGCGTTGTAGGCCGGGTAGAGGGCGATGGCGCCGTCGAAGTCGGTCGGCCACTGCTGCACCACCGCCAGCGCCTCGCGGCCGCCGGTCGAGCCGCCGGCGAAGTAGCTGCGCTCGGGCAGGCTGCCGTAATGCAGCGCGATGAGATGCCGGGCGGCGTCGCGGGTCTTCTTCAGCGCGTCATGGGCGTAGTTGGCCAGGGCCTCCTCGTTCCAGGCGAAGGCGCCGGGGCTGAAGGGATCGGCGACGTGCCCGGAGTCGCTGGCGAACACCGCATAGCCGCGGCCCAGTGGCGTGGGCTGGTCCAGCGGGCCGGCCGGCAGGTTGCCGGCGACGTTGGGCACGCTGCCGTTGTAGCCGCCGCCACCGAACATCATCGCCTTGCGATTCCAGCGCTCGGGAAGCACCAGGCGCATGCGGATGGTGGGCGCGGCGGGGTCGAGCGGACGGATCTCGGCGGCGACGTCGCAATAGGCGCCGAAGGTCTGCGGCGCGCTGCCACCGGCGGCAACCGACGTCACCGAGACCACCTGCGCGCCGCGGGTCGGCAGGCCGATGGCCTCTTCCGGCACCTGCACGCCGAGCAGGCCGGCGCAGCTGGCGGCCTGCGCCAGCGGAGTGGTGAGTAGCGTGGCGGTCAGCGCCGCCAATGGCAGGAAACAGCGCGATAACGGGTTGTAGCGCAGAGGGCTCATGGAAATGTCCTTTTTCTTGTTGTCGGGAGGCTGCGCCGAACGGGCGCGGAAGTAGCAAAGCCAATCCCGTGCCAGCACCCCGGCGGCAGCCGCCTGACGGGCGCCGATGGCTCTATGGCGGGCCTTGGCGCACTGGGACCGGAGGGCGGTGCAGGGCCGCGACAGGCCGGTGATGTCCACACCAGAGGACAGCTGTCCACTTCCTCAGACAGCGCGCAGGGTGCGCCGTGCGCCCCAGTTGTCCGTGCGCTAGCGCTGGCTCAGGCCGTGCTGCTGCAGCTTGCTGTACAGGCTGGCGCGGGAGATGCCCAGCTCCATGGCGGCGCGGCGGCGGTTGCCCTTGCAGGCCACCAGCATGCTCTGCAGGGCACGCCGCTCGGCCTGGGCAAGGGTCTGCGCCAGCGGCTGCACGGGCTCGTCGGCACCGGGCGCGGCCGGGCTGGTCGGCGTTTCCGTCGCCGCGGCGCTGCCGGGAGCGGCCAGCAGTGGCTGCAACTGGGGCACATCCAGCAGCGGGCCGTCGACATCCAGCTGGGCGCGCTCGAGCAGGTTGCGCAGCTCGCGCACGTTGCCCTTCCAGGGCTGGCGGGCGAGCAGGCTCAGCGCCTTGTGGCTCAGCTCCATGGGCGCCTGGCCGGAGCGATTGGCGATATCGTCGAGGAGAAATTCGACCAGCGCCGGGATGTCCTCGCGCCGCTCGCGCAGGGGCGGTACCTGCAGGGCCAGGACATTGAGGCGGTAGTACAGATCGCCGCGAAACTGCCCGGCCGCCACCTTGGCTTCCAGGTCGATATGGGTGGCGGCGATCACCCGCACGTTGAGCGGCTTGACCTGGTTGGAGCCGAGCGGCTCCACCTCCTGCTCCTGCAGCACGCGCAGCAGCTTGGCCTGCAACGGCAGCGGCAGGTCGCCGATCTCGTCGAGAAACAGCGTGCCGCCGTTGGCCACCTCGAACTTGCCGATACGCGCCTTGCGCTCGGCGCCGGTGAAGGCCCCCGGCGCGGTGCCGAACAGCTCGGCCTCGACCAGGGTTTCCGGGATCGCCGCGACGTTGACCGCGACGAAGGGGCCGTTGGCCCGCGGCGACAGGTTGTGAATGCCCTGGGCCAGCAGCTCCTTGCCGGTGCCGGTCTCGCCACGAATCAGCACCGTGGCGTCGAGTTGCGCGGCGCGGCGCGCCTGGCGCTTGACCTCGCTGGCCGCCGCGCTGGCCCCGATGAAGCCGGCGATGGTGTAGCGCGCACGGCGCGCCTTGGCCAGCTCGTGCTGGGTGGCGAGCAGCTGGGTCTGCAGGTTGGCGTACTTGGCCATCAGCGGCTTGAGATGGCGGGCGCGGTCGAACAGGACGAAACCGAGGGCGCCGACCAGGGTGCCGTCCTCGTCACGCAGGGGGATGCGGGTGACCACGAAGTGCTCGTCGCCGAAGGCCATCAGGTCGAGCATGCTCGGCTGGCCGCTTTCCACCACCTCGCGCAGGCGGCTGGCCGGCAGCACCTCTTCGACCTCCTTGCCCAGCGCACTGCGCGGGTCGCTGATGCCGACCTTCTGCGCGTACTTGTCGTTGATCCAGACGATGCGCGCCTGGCGATTGACCGCGATGGTGCCCTCGCACTGGGCGTCGAGGTGGTCGAACAGCAGCGGCATGGCCACGGCGCGAAAGCGCTCGGGCGACACGCCGATGATCAGGCCGTGCTGGTCGAGGTCGTCACGGGAAATGGCCATGGCAGTTGCGCCTCCATCGGTTGATCCAGGTAATGACGCAAGCCCTGCCGGGTGGGCAGGGCATTGCGCATGCAGCCATGACGGTCACGGGCCGCCATACACCTCGTTGGGCAACCAGGTGGCCAGCGCCTCGAAATGAAACACCAGGGCCAGGCCGAGCAGTTGCAGGGCAATGAACGGCAGCACCCCCAGGTAGATATGCCGGGTGGTGATCCCCGGCGGGCACACGCCCTTGATGTAGAACAGGGCGAAGCCCACCGGCGGGGTGAGGAAGGAGGTCTGCAGGCACAGGGCGAAGAGGATGGCGAACCACAGCGGGTCCACGCCCATGGCGAACAGCACCGGCGCCACCAGCGGCAGGACGATCAGGGTGATCTCCACCCAGTCGAGGAAGAAACCCAGCAGGAAGGTGATGAACAGGACGGTGAGCAGCACGCCGGTCTGGCCGAACGGCAGGCTGGTCAGCGCCGCACGCACCACGTCGTCGCCGCCGAGGCCGCGCAGCACCGCGGCGAACACCGTGGCGCCGATGAAGATGCCGAAGATGAACGCAGTGGTGCGGCTGGTCTGGTACAGCGCGTCCTTGATCACCGCCAGATTCAGGCGCCGGCTGAACCAGGCCATCAGCACCGCGCCGGCCGCGCCCACGGCCGAGGCCTCGGTGGTGGTGGCGATGCCGAAGAAGATCGAGCCGAGCACGGCGAGAATCAGCCCCAGCGGTGGCACCACGGCCAGCAGCACGTCGAGCAGGGCGCGCATGTCCAGTGGCTGACGATCCTTCGGCGCCGGGGCGAAGTCCTTGTTCAGCCAGGCGGCGATCAGGATGTACAGCACGTAGAGCACGCCGAGCAGCATGCCCGGGATCAGCGCGCCCATGAACAGCTTGCCGACCGAAGCCGCCGGCGTACCCAGGCGGTCGGCCATCAGCACCAGCATGATGCTCGGCGGCACCAGGATGCCCAGGGTGCCCACCGAGCAGGCCGTGCCCACCGCCAGGCTCTTGTTGTAGTTGGCCTGCAGCATCGGGCTGAGCGAGAGCAGGCCGAGCAGCACCACCGAGGCACCGACGATGCCGGTGGAGGCGGCCAGCAGCACGCCGACGATGACCACGGTGATGGCGTAGCCGCCGCGCAGCGGGCCGAGCACGCGCACCAGGCTGTGCATCAGGCGCTCGGCGATGCCGGAGCGGTCGAGCATGATGCCCATGAAGATGAACAGCGGCAGCGCCACCATCAGCTCGTTGGCGACGATGCCGTAGATGCGCGCGTCCAGCACGCCGATGGTGCCGCTCCAGGTGAACCAGAGTTCGGCGTCGAAATAGTTCACCAGCACATGGCCGACGACCGCGAAGATCAGGCCGACGCCGGCCAGCGACCAGGCCACGGGAAAGCCGAGCAGCAGCAACCCCATGAAGCTGGCGAACATGGCGATAACCAGAATTTGTTCCAGACCCATCATTTCAGCCTCGTGATCAGGGGTGCGGGTGAACGCCGTTGGCGGGCTCGTCGGGCGCATCGATGGCCCGCGGGAAATGCAGCAGCAGGGTGCTGCAGCGCGAGGCGCGGGCGATCAGGGCAATGGCCACAAGAATCAGCCCCAGCGGCAGCACGCTCTTGAACACGAAGCGATAGGGCAGCCCGCTCGGCGCCTGCGAGTGCTCCATGTAGACGAAGGCGGTGTGGGCGTAGGCCAGCAGGCTGTCGATCATCAGCACGATCACCGGCAGGGCCAGCAGGACGATGCCCAGCAGCTCGATCCAGGCCTGGGCGCGCAGGGGGAATTTCTCGCGCAGCACGTCGACGCGCACATGGTCGTCGCGCACCACGGCGTAGCCCAGCGAGAGCATCATGGCGGCGCCGAACAGGTGCCAGGACAGCTCCTCCAGGGCGATCGAGCCACGCGACAGGATGAAGCGGCTGAACACGTTGCACAGCACCACCAGCAGCACGGCCAGCCACAGCCAGGCGCTGGCCTTGCCGATGGCGGCGACGAGACGGTCCAGAATGCTGGACAGGCGGTTATGGGGTAGCGCCGCAGCGGCGGATGTGGGGTGTTGCATCGGGAAAACCTCGGGCAGGAAGGCGCGACGGGCCGCGGCATGGCCGGGCCCGTGCAGGGTCACTGGGCGTGATCAGTCGTGCTGGTAGTAGTCCCGTGGCAGGTAACCCATACCGTGCCAGGTGGCGTGCTGCGCCATGAACTCGCGCTGGCTGCTCAGCACGCGCTTGAACATCGGGTCCTTGGCGGCCATCTCGTCCAGCACCTCGTTGCTCACGCGTTGCAGTTCGCGCAGCACCGGCTCGGGCAGCACCTGCGGTTTGACCCCTTCCTGCTGGTAGGCGGCCAGGGCGGCCGGCTGGGCCCATTCGCTTTCGGCGAAGCCCTTGAGCGTGGCCGACTCGCAGCCCATCTCGATCAGCGCGCGGCTCTGCGGCGTCAGCTTGTTCCATACGTCCTGGTTGACCAGCAGGTGCGAGGTGGTGAGGGTCTGGTGCCAGCCCGGCATGATGTAGTTCTTGATGATCTGGTCGAGGCCGAGCATCTTGTCGATCGCCGGCTGGGAGAACTCGGTGGCGTCGATGGTCTTGCGCTCCAGCGCCTGGTAGATCTCGCCGCCGGGGATCATGGTCACCGAGGCGCCGAGCTTTTCCAGCACCTTGCCGCCGATACCGGCGAAGCGGATGCGCAGGCCGTCAAAGTCCTTCAGCTGCTCGATCGGCCGGGCGAACCAGCCGGCGCCTTCCGGGCCGATGATGCTGCACAGCATCGGGTGGATCTTGTGCGGTGCGTAGATTTCTTCCAGCAGCTTCTTGCCGTCGCCCTGGTAGTACCAGGCCAGGTAGGCCGGCGGCTCCATGTTGAAGGGCGCGCCGGAGTACAGCGGCAGCGCCGGGATGCTGCCCTGGTCGTAACCGATCCAGGTGTAGCCGGCCGGGTACTTGCCGCTGCTCACCGCGTTCATGATCTCGAAGGGCGGCACCAGCTCGCCCGGCTCGTAGTAGCGCAGCTGGATGTCGCCGCCAGAGATGGCCTTGAGCGATTCGGAAAGGTGCTTGACCGGGGTGGTCAGGCCCACCAGGTGGGAGGGGAAGGCCAGGGGCACCTGCCAGCGGATCTTCTCGCTGGCCATCGCCGGGCTGGCCAGCAGACTGCCGGCGAGCAGCGCGGCGGCGGAGATACCCAGGGTCAGGCGGGAAAACGAATGTGTGACGGACATGCTGGAGTTCCTTCTTGTTGTTGTAGTTGTTTTCGAACAACGGTCAGGTCGCTCGCGCGTGCACGGAATGCTCCGCGCCGCGGCAGCGCCTGCCAGTAGCCTGTGTGGCAATGCGATCTCTATGCCAGCTTCCGGCGCCCTTATAAAACAGCGAGTTAGAGCGCATTCACACCGCCAGCACGGCGGCCAAGTCTTGAAATCTGGACAGTTACGAGAAGAACCCGCCAGACATGTCCAGAAATACGGACATGTCTGGCGGGGGTGGACAGCCCGAGAGGCGAGCCGTCGGCCGCACTCGCCTCGCGTTTCAGCCGTGCGCGGGCACGCTCCTGCCCGCCAGGCGTCGCCTCAGTTGCTGCAGCGTCCGGCCTGGAAATGGCCCTGAGCCGTTTCCCGCACCCAGGTGCTGAGCCCGGACAGGCTGCCCAGGTACTGGTTGCCGCCGACGGTGTAGTAACCGTAATAGGCACGGCCGGCCATCACGTGGCTGAGGTTGCTGGCGTTCCACTCCTGGCAGGTGAAGGCCTGGCCGCTGCCGCCGCAGGCGGCGGGCCGCTGCGCGTACCAGCGTCCCGGCTCGCCCTCGTACAGCGGAACGTTGCTCCAGGTGTCGAACGAGCCACCGATGTCCACGCCGTCGTCCTTGGCGTAGGCGCGCAGGTTGGAGGTGCCGCCGGCGTAGGCGCGACCGGCGCCGATGTGGGCGGAGGGCGAGGCGCTGACGACCTGGCAGGTTTCCACCGGGGCGTTGGGATCGTAGACCTCCACGGTACGGGTGAGCGTGCTGCGGTTGCCGTCGCTGTCGGTGGCCGAATAGAGGCAGCTGTAGCTGCCGACGACGCTCGGGTTCACCGCGCTGCAGTCGGCGCTGACCGGCAGGCTGCCGTCTTCCGCGTCGCTGGCGCTGGCGCCGGGATCATTGAAGGTGCTGCCCAGCGGCACCGACAGCGGGTTGTCGCCCTGCAGAACGATCACCGGATGCCCCTGCGGCTGGCTGCCGTCACGGCTGTGGCGGCTGAAAAAGTCCCAGATGATGTCGGGATAGCTGGGGCCGACCTGAAGCGACCATTTGCCGTTGTTGCCCTGGGCACCGCCAATCCAGTAGTGGCCGTGGTTGGTGTCCTGGGGGTTGGGCGTGGCCAGGGGGCCGTCGTAGATGACGGTTTCCACCAGCGAGCGAGTCGCCGTGGTGCCGTCCTGGGTGTAGGCGATATGACGGCAGCCGTAGTCGTTCTGATGGTAGGGCGAGCAACCGGTATCGGACGCCTTGGTGGTCGCCGGGGTGTTGCGGCTGGCACTGCCGAACACCTGCAGGTGGGCGTCGCGCATGTTGTTGGCCGCGGTCTGCAGCACGGTGCAGTCGTTCCTGTTCTGCAGAATCATCAGGGGAATCGGGTAGGCGTCGTTGACTTCGCTGCGCATGTCGGCCGCGACCTGGCTGACGCTACGGAAGGTGGCCGAGCCCGGGCATTGCCCGGACAGCGAGACCGAAGACGCCGTCTCCCGGTACGGCAGGCCTGCCGCCGGCGCTGCCGCCGCCCAGTACTCGTTGTAGGCCACGGCAGCGACCAGGGCCATGGCGCCGCCGGACGACAGACCGGTGATGAAGCGCCGGTTGGCGTCGATGACGAAGTTGGCTTCCACCTGCTGGGCGATGCGGTGCAGGTCCGCGACCTCCCCGCCACCCTGGTGGATGTGCTGCTCGAACCAGAAGCCCCAGCAGTTCTCGTTGCGCAGCCCGTCGTAGCTGGTGATGAAGGGCGCCACCAGAATGAAGCCGTAGCGATCCGCCGCCGCCTTGAGGCCCCAGTCGTTGAGCACGTCGTCGTTGGTCTGCCGGCAGCCATGCAGCGCCATCACCATGGGGGCAGGCGTGCTCAGGCCGGCAGGGACATACACCTTGTAGCTGCGCTCGCGCGAGCCGCTGTAGGCCTGTTGTGGGGAGGTGTAGGAGAAGGTTTGCCCCGCCGTGACCGTGGTCGGCCACAGCAGGATCATCAGCAGGGAACACAGGGCAGCAGTGAAAAAGCGGCAAAGACGCTGATCCGCCATGCCTTGGGGCAAGGATTGCTTGGTCATGGGCGTACTCCGTTATTGACGTTGTTTTCTGGAGGTGCGCGAACCACCCTGGGACAGCTCCGAACTGCGGCTGCCCGCCAGACGCTCGCCCTGACGTCTTTGGAATATTCATGCCAACCGGCAAGGCCCAATGTTTTCAATGAGTTGGCGTCAGCGGCGGGCTGAAGCGCAGGTCGTTTCCAGGATCTCGGACAGTTTTATCCGGCCCGCGCCCGCGCAGCGGCCCTCTGTGTCCAGAAGTCGGGAGGAGGCTGTCCAGCGGGCCAGACCCTGGCCCGGCAGCGCCCCGTCCCAGAGCGCCCTGCCCCGCTCCACCGGTATGCGCTCGGCAAAGTCCGTCACGGCCTGGATGCCGGCAGCAGCCGCACCAGCAGCGCACCGCAGGAGGCGACGATGGCCAGCGCCACCACCCCGCTCCAGCCCCACTGCGCCAGCGCCATGCTGCCCAGCCCGGCACCGCTCGCCATGCCGACGAACACCCCGGTGAACAGCACCGCATTCAGGCGGCTGCGCGCCGGCGGGTCGATGCCGTAGACGATGGTCTGATGGGCGACCAGCGTCGCCTGGATGGCGAAGTCGAAGCCGATGGCGGCGACCACGATCAGGCCCAGCTGAGCCTCGAGCGGCAGCGCCTCGACCAGGCCCAGCAGGGCGAACGAGCCCAGCGTCAATGCCGCGCCGAGGCGGGTCACGCCTTCGGGACCGCGACGATCGGCCAGGCGCCCGGCGAGCGGCGCCGCCAGGGCACCGGCCGCACCGGCCAGGCCGAAGGCGCCAGCCGCCGCGCTGCCCAGGCCGAAGCGGGCATGCAGCATCACCGCCAGCGTCGACCAGAACGCGCTGAACGCCACCGACAGCAGCCCCTGGGCCAGCGCCGCGCGGCGCAAGGCCGGATAGCGCGACCAGAGTTTGAGCATCGAGCCAAGCAGCGCGCCATAGCCCAGCGAGGTGGTCGCGGCGAAGCGCGGCAGGCCCCGCCAGGCACCGATGGCGAACAGCGCGATGGAGATCGCCGCCACCCCATATACCGCGCGCCAGCCGAACTGCTCGGCGATCAGTCCGCTCATCACCCGCGACAGCAGAATGCCGAGCAGCAGACCGGTCATCACCGTGCCCACCACCGTGCCGCGCTCGCTCTCCGGGGCCATGGTGGCGGCGGCCGGGACGATGTCCTGGGCCATGGTGGCGGCGAGGCCGATGGCCAGGCTGGCGACCAGCAGGGCCCCCACACCCGGCGCAATGCTGCTCAGCAGCAGGGCCAGCATCAGCATGCCGGCCTTGGCCAGGATGATCCGCCGCCGGTCGTAGCGGTCCCCCAGCGGCGCCAGCAGCAGGATGCCCAGGGCGTAGCCGAGCTGCGTCAGCATCGGCACCATGCCGACGGCACGCTCGCCAGCCTGGATGTCGGCGCCCAGCACACCCAGCATCGGCTGGCTGTAGTAGAGGGTGGCGACGCTCAGCCCGGCCCCCGTGGCCAGGAGAAGCACGAGCCCGCGCGATAACGCGGGTGCGCTGTGCGCCAGCGCGGGGGAGCAAGGTGTCGAGGTCATGAGCGTTTTCCCAGAGGCTTGAACGAGGGCGTCATTCTCATCGCGTATCGAAAGACGCTGTAGTAGCCTTCCAGGCAAATCAGTTATGCACTCTACGTATGAGCGAACTCGTCACCAGCCTCGATCGCATCGAACTGCTGCGCACCTTCGTCCGCATCGTCGACGCCGGCAGCCTGTCGGCCGCCGCCGCGCAGCTGAACACCACGCAGCCCACCGTCAGCCGTCGCCTGCAGACGCTGGAGCGCTCGCTGGGCCTGCAGCTGCTCAACCGCACCACCCACGGCATGCAGCTGACCGGCGATGGCGAGCGCTGCTACACCTACGCCCGGCAGGTGCTGGAAAGCTGGGCGGAGATGGAGGACGAGCTGATCGGCGCACGCGAAGACCCTCGCGGCACGCTGCGCGTGCAGGTGCCTCACGCCTTCGGCCAGGACCAGCTGATCGCCCCGCTGGGGGAGTACCTGCGTCGCTACCCGAAGGTGAGCGTGGAGTGGGTGCTGCACGATCGCAGCCCCGACTTCACCGCCGAGGGCATCGATTGTGCGATTCAGGTCGGCTTCATCGAAGACCCGTCGGTGGTCGCCATCCGCCTCGGCGAAGTGCCGCGGTTCGTGGTCGCGGCGCCGGAGCTGCTCGGCGACGAGCCGCTGCCCGCCTCGACCGAACAGCTGCAGCGCCTGCCCTGGCTGGCACTACGCACCTACTACACCGACGAGGTGGTGCTGACCTGCCTGCGTGACGGTCGCTCGCACCGCTTTGCGATCCAGCCGCGGATGAGCACCGACAGCCTCTATGCCCTGCGCAGTGCCGCGCTCGCCGGGCTCGGCGCCTGCGTCAGCTCGGCCTGGATAGTCGCCCGCGATATCGAGGAAGGCCGCCTGGTCCAGCTGATCCCGCAGTGGCAGGCCGCGCCCCTGCCGGTCTACCTGATCTACCCACATGCGCGCAGCTACCCGGCCAAGCTGCGCCTGTTCGCCGAGCTGATCCGCAGCCGCATGCCGAACCTCGTCGGCCTGCGCGTAGCAGGCGCCGAAGGTGCGCAGCCGGGCAGCCGTCACTGACGCGCTGTGCTCAGCGCAGCTTCTCCAGCATCTGGTAGTACCACATGCCGGCGGCCAGCATCGGGTTGCCGAGCTGGTCGCCCAGCGGCACCTTGATGTGCCTGCAGGCGGCGAAGGTGTCGTACTGCTCCAGGTCGCCGGTGATGGCCTTGGCCATGATCTCGCCCATGATGTGGGTGGTGGCGATGCCGTGGCCGGAGTAGCCCTGGCAGTACCAGACGTTGCTCGACAGCTTGCCCAGCTGCGGGATGCGGTTCATCACGATGCCCATGGCGCAGCTCCACTGGTAGTCGATCTGCACGCCCTTGAGCTGCGGGAAGGTGCGCTCGATGCACGGGCGCAGCTCGCCGGCGATATCCCGCGAATCGCGCCCGGAGTAGTTGCAGCCGCCGCCGAACAGCAGGCGGCCGTCGGCGGTCAGGCGGTAGTAGTCGAGTACGAAGCGGCAGTCGTACACCGCCAAGTCCTGCGGGTTGATTTCCTTCGCCAGGTCGCCCAGCGGCGCGGTGGTGACGATGCCGCCCATGGCCGGGAAGATCAGGCCCTTGAGCTTGCGCCGCTCCAGCTTGTGATAGACGTCGCCGGCCAGCAGCACCTGCTTGGCCTCGATGCGCCCGCCCGTGGTGACCACCGCAGGACGCGGGCCGTGGACGATATCCAGCACCTCGGAATGCTCGAAGATCAGCGCGCCGAGGCTCTCGGCGGCCTTGGCTTCGCCGATGCACAGGTTGAGCGGATGCAGATGCATGTTGCGGGTGTTCTTCAGGGCACCGCAATACAGATCGCTGCTTAGCTGGGCACGTACACCGGCGGCGTCGAGCAGGGTGACATCCTCGCCCATGCCACGGCGCAACGCCTCGTCATAGGTCGCCTTGAGCTCGTCCATATGGCTGGCTTTCATCGCGGTATGCAGATGGCCGTGTTTGAGGTCGCAGTCGATGCCGTATTTGGTCACGCGGTTCTTGATGATCTCGTGACCGCGCCAGCGCAGGTGCCAGATGAAGTCGTCCACCTCATCGCCCAGCGTATTGCGCATCTGCTTGCGCATGGCCTCGTCGCCAGAGAGGCTGCCGGTGACCTGACCGCCGTTGCGCCCGCTGGCACCCCAGCCAACCTTGTTGGTCTCCACCACAGCCACTTTCAGGCCGCGCTCGGCCAGCTCCACAGCGGTGGCAATGCCGGTGAAACCGCCACCGATGATAGCCACATCCACCGTCACACTGCCCTGCAGCGTCGGGTAGTCGGTCTCGAAATTGAGCGAGGCCGAGTAGTAGGAAGGCGCGCGCTCGGCAGCAGGTTTGACGGCTTGGTTGATCGCGTTCATTGCATGTCCTTGGGGCGGCTGCACCGCCGTAGGGTGCGCTGTGCGCACCGATGAATCAGTCGTCGCGGGGGGAGCCCCTCCCACAGGGGGCGCCCACAATCTCCGCACTTTGTGGGAGGGGCTTTAGCCGCGACTATTTCAAATAAGGGCCATCAGGCGTTGCTCAGATACCAGCGCCAGTCCTGCTCGCCGACTTCGCCCATGAACTGGCGATACTCGGCACGCTTGACCGCGAGAAAGACCTTGAGAAAGTCCGCGCCAAAGGCGTCGCGCGCCCAGTCGGAGCGCTCCAGCGCCTGAATCGACGCCAGCCACTCGGTCGGCAGCAGGGTCTTGGCCTGGGCATAGCCGTTGCCTTCCACTGGCGCGCCAGGGTCGAGGCGATCAGCGATGCCACGGTGAATCCCGGCGAGAATCGCCGCCGCCGCCAGATAGGGGTTGGCATCAGCACCGCAAATGCGGTGTTCCACATGCCGAGTAGGGGCCGGGCCACCGGGCACACGCAGGCTGACGGTGCGGTTGTCCACGCCCCAGGTCGGCGCCAGCGGCGCGTAGCTGTTGGCCTGGAAACGCCGGTAGGAGTTGGCGTTGGGGCAGAACAGCAGCAGCGAGTCGAGCAGGCTGGCGAGCATGCCGCCTACGGCGTGACGCAGCAGCGGCGTACCGGCAGGATCGATGCTGGCGAACAGGTTATTGCCCTGCGCATCGGCCAGGCTCACATGCATGTGCATACCGGTGCCGGCCAGGTGGTCGAACGGTTTGGCCATGAAGCAGGCCTGCATCCCGTGGGCATGGGCCACGCCCTTGACCAGGCGCTTGTAGCGCACCGCTTGATCCATAGCCGCCAGCACCGGGCCATGTTCCAGGGTGATTTCCACCTGGCCGGGGGCGTACTCGGAAATCGCCGTGCGCGCGGGAATGCCCTGGGCCTTGCAGGCGGCGTAGAGATCACGCAGGAAGGGTTCGATCTGTTCCAGCTCGCGCAGGCCGTAGACCTGGGTCTGCCGTGGGCGGCCGCCGTCGGCATCCAGCGCCGGCTGCGGGCGGCCCTGGGCATCACGTTTCTGGTCGAGCAGGTAGAACTCCAGTTCGCAGGCCATCACCGGGTAATAGCCCTCGGCTTCGAGCTGCTCGATCACCCGGATCAGCAACTGCCGTGGATCGGCCGGCGTGGCCGGCAGACCTTCGGTCGGGTGCATCGACACCTGCACGGCGGCGGTGGGCATCTGTCGCCAGGGCAGGCGCACCAGGCTGCCGGGCAGCGGATAGGCGCGACAGTCGATATCGCCAACCTCCCAGACCAGACCGGAATCCTCGACATCCTCGCCCTGAATGGACAGGCCAAGCATGGTGCTCGGCAACGGCCGGCCGCTCTGGTACAGCGCCAGCAATTCCTCGCGGTGCAGCAGCTTGCCGCGCGGCACGCCATTGGCGTCGAGGATGAACAGCTCGATCAGCTCGATATCGGGATTGTTCGCCAGGAAATCCTGGGCTTCCTGCACAGCGGCGAAAGTCGTCATATCGCACTCGCTTGCGCCAGTTGGGCGCTCGGTGTCTGCACGGCCCGTTCGATTCTTGAACAGGTTGCACAGGCAGACAAGGTGATAGCAGCGGCTGCGGGCATGGCGCAGCCATCGATATTCAGCGGGCGGGGACGGTGTCCGGCGGGCGGGCGTGGCGGCAATGCCACAGCGCCCAGAAGGCGAGGATGATGGTCAGCAGCGGGTTGAGCCGCGCCAACAGGCGCCGCCGCGCAAGAGCGCGGTACAGCGGAACATGGACTTGGCAGGCCGGGGAGATCATGGCTTGGCAGCGTCGCACAGGGTTTGAGGTGCGTTAAATCGGGTTTTTCATACGCTTGGTTGTGCACTCACTAAACAATCCACCGCTCACGCTTAGCCATGGCTCAGGCCAGGCCGTAGGGTGCGCCATGCGCACCAGCTTTCAAGCGGCGCTCAGCAGAACGCGAACAACTCAAGGCTCCGGCCGATAGCCCAGGCGCAAACCGCCCCAATGCTTGCCCTGCACCATGATCGGCACCGACAGGTCGTGCATCAGCTCGCCGGTATCGCGCATGTAGGTCTGTAGCAGCAGTGCCTGCCTGTGGCTGCCGCAGCGGATGCCGGTGCGGTCGTTGAACAGGCGCTTGCCACGGCTCTTCGTCGCATCTACCGCCGGGTCGCCGCTGGGCGGGTGGTTGAACGCGGCGTTATGGGTCGGCACGTAGCCTTCCGGGGTGGTGGAAATGGCGAACACCAGCCCTTCATGGCGCTTGAGCAAGGGCTCCTGCAACGCCGGCAGCACCTGGTCGGCATACTGATCGAAGCGCGTGCGGTACTTCTGCGGCTGAGTGCCGGCGATTGGTTGGTAGCGACGGTCGAACAGATCGTCGAGGCCGATGCGCCCGGCCTGCAGATCCTGCTCGAACTGCGCCGCGATGGCAGCGGCGCCTTCACGGGCCAGGTCATAGGCACGCTGGTGGTAATCATCCAGACCCACTTCGGCGAGCTGCTCGCTGACGGTCTCGGCCTGGCCGACCAGTTGTTCAGCGGCGTCGGCCAGTTGCCGCGTCTGCCCTTCGCTGCCTTGCACATCGTCCTGCAATTGCAGGGCGGCAGCCGAGAGGCTGGCCAGGCGCTGGTGGTTGTCCGCCGTGCCGGCGCTGATCTGCGCCACCTGCTGCTCGACTTCCTCGGCCTGGTCGGCGATGCCGTGCAGGCGGCTGCCGGCCGTCTCGATCTGCTGCGCGGCCTGTTCCAGCTCGACGCTCTGGCGCTGGATATGAGCGACCACCGCCGCGCTCTGCTGGCGGATGTCGGCGACCATCTGGCTGACTTCCTCGGTAGCGCTGGCGGTGCGCGCGGCAAGGTTGCGCACCTCGTCGGCGACCACGGCAAAACCACGCCCCATCTCACCGGCGCGGGCGGCCTCGATGGCCGCGTTGAGCGCCAGCAGGTTGGTCTGGCTGGCGATGGACTGGATCACCTGGGTGACCTGCTCGATCTGCTCGGTACGGCTGCCCAGGCCGTCGATCAGCTCGCGGCTGGCCAGGGTCTGTGCGCTGAGCTGCTGCATGCGGGCGATGGCCTCGCTGAGTTCGGCCTGGCCGCTGGCGCTGGCATCGCGCACCTGGCGCGCGGCGCTGAGGGTCTGCTCGGCGCGGGCGGCGCTGTCCTGCTCGGTGTGGGTGATGGCCTCGGCCGCCTGGCTGACCTGCTGCACCGCCGCCAACTGCGATTGCAGGCGCTCGGCCAGCAGCTTGACCGCATGGGCGACCTTGGCCGCGGACAGCGCGTTGTGGCAGGTGTGCCGCGACAGGCCGCGGCTCAGCTCGATGAACTCGTTGCCAGCGGTTTGCCGCGCTGCGGACTGCGACGCATCCTCGCGTCGCTGCCAGGGCCCCAGCCAGGGCCACAGGGCCAGGAGCAGGAACGACGGCACGCTGACATAGGATGGCAACTGCGTCTGCTGATAGACCAGCATCAACGCGGCCAGCCCCAATGCATGCAAGACAAAGGCAATTGGCGAGCGGATAAAGGCAGCTTGCATGACCGACCTCGAAGTTCTTGTTCTTGGGCGCGGTGAGGCGCTGTAGGCGGACGGTGTCACGACGATTTCTCCTCGAACATCCCACGCAGCCTGGGCAGCAGGCTAGGTGATCGACAGCCCCGGCGGCAGAGACGCGCACTTGGGGCAGGATGGTTTCGATTCGAGCACCCCGGAAGGTCCACCACCATCACACTTTAGTCGCAGATGGCCGCCACCAGCGAGCCGCATCATCCCGCCAGCCGGTGGCGCTGGATGAAACGCCTGTCCAGCCAGTCCTTGCAGCGCCCATACAGCTGCCCGCCCGCGCTCCAGTCGTGCCAGCCGAGCAGCGCTCCGCCATCGCCGGTGGCCAGCAAGGCCAGGCTCTGCCATTGCGCGCGATACGGCCGCAGCGGTCGACCGACCAGGGCGGCCTGCAGGTTGGCCGTGAGCACTGGCGCCTGCCGCACCGCGAAGCGCCCGCTGCGGCGCATGCCGTCGAGGCTGGCGCTGTCGCCCACGGCGAAGATCTGCCCATGCGACTCGCTCTGCAGGGTCGGACGGATGGCGACGAAACCCGCCGCATCGCGCGCCAGGCCGCTGGCGGCCAGCCAGGGCCAGGGCCGTGCGCCGCTGGCCAGCAGCAGCCGCCGGCCGCGCCACACCGGCTCGTCGCCGCTGAGCAGCCAGTCGTCCTCGATCCGTCCGATCGGGCAGTGCTCGCGCACCTGCACGCCACGCTGACGCAGCAGGCCCAGCGCGCGCAGGCGCAACCCGGGCGCCAGGCCGGCGAGCAGCGGCCCGCCGCAGAACAGCGCCACCCCCGGCACCTTGTCGGCCAGTGCCAGCGCCAGCTCGACGCCTCCCGCGCCGCCCCCGAGGATGGCCATGCGCCGTGGCTCGGCCTGCCATTGCCGCCAGCCCTCGAGCAACGCACCGATGGGCCTGGCCGCCAGCACCTGCATGGCATCGCCCTGCTGCGGCGGTATGGCCATGCCGGCACCGACGTTGAGCGACAGCCACTCGGCCGCAAGGCTGCGCCCATCGACCAGGCGCAGTACGCGGGCATCGGCATCCAGCGCGGCGATCTCGCCCTCGATCAGCTCCACCTTGGCCGCGCGGCACAGCGGCTGCAGTTCCACGCGGCAGTCCGCCTCGCTGAAACGGCCGCTGATCAAGCCCGGCAGCATGCCGGCGTACCAGGCGTCGGGGCCGAGCGCGAGCACGCCGATGCGTCCCGGCGGCCGCTCCACCAGCGCCCAGCGGCGCAGCACACCCAGGTGAGCATGGCCGGCTCCAGCCAGCAGCAGGTCGTAGCGACTCATGGCTTTCTCGATCCGTCGCGGTACTGGCTCGGCGTCTGCCCGGTCCAGCGCTTGAAGGCACGACCGAAACTGCTGCTGTCGCTGAACCCCAGCAGGTAGGCGATCTCGCTGATGGAGCAGCGCGGATCGCGCATATGGCGCAGGGCCAGGGCGTGGCGGGTGTCGCCGAGCAGCGCCTCGTAGCTGGTCCCCTCTTCGGCCAGATGGCGCTGCAGACTGCGCAGGCTCAGGTGCAGGGCCTGGGCGATGCGTTCGGCCGACGGTTCGCCATCCGGCAGGCGGGCCTCCATGCAGCTGCGCACCCGCTCGCTGTAACTGGCCACCTGCAATTGTTCGAGGCTGCGCTTGAGCACCGCCTCGTTGTGCTCGGCCAACTCGGGATTGCCGTCATCCAGGCGCTGCTCGAAGGCGGCGCGGGGAAAGCGCAGCAGGCTTTCTGCGGCATCGAACTGCAGCGGCGCGCGAAACACCGCCTGCCAGGGCGCCGGGTCGGCAGGCCGAGGACGCTGCAACTGCACCAGCAACGGCGAAAAGTCACGACTCAGGCGGTTGCGGCAGCTGCGCACATAGATCGCGGCGAAGGCATCCAGCGCCTCCGGAGCCGGCGGCGGGCTGCCCGGCGGCACGCGAAAGCGGAATTCGTAGACCTCGCCCACCCGGCAAAGCTCCAGCTCCAGCGCATCGCTGACCACCCGGTGGTAGCGCACGATGCGCTCGAACATCTCGCGCAGGCTGCTGCTGGCGATCAGCGCGTAGCCCAGGGCGTGAAAGGTGGTCGGGCTGACGAACTGCGAGGTCTTCAGGCCCAGCGCCGGGTCACCCGTGGCCGCCACCGCCAGCTGCCACAGGCGGGTGGTGACCGATAGCGGGCAGCGCGCGTTGGGATCGTCGAGCAGCGCCGGGTCGAGGCCGGCGGCGCGGCACAGCGCGGCGCTGTCCAGACCGAGGGCATCGAGCTGCTTGCGCAGGGCGCGCGTCCAGCTGGCCAGGGTGGTGGGTTCGGCAGTCATGCAGATTGGCGTATCCGGTAGGCAGGTTGGCGTGCTCGGTCGGGCGCACCGACGGTCGTCGCGGCACAGTGAGGTCACGGCCCCATGACAAGAGGATGTCGGCATGTCCCCCTCCCCCGCAAGCCTTAATGACCAGCAACGCGCCGCGCATATCCGCGAGCAGGTGATGGCCCATGGCAACGCCCTGCGCCAGCGCTATCCCATTCTCCAGCATCAGGACGCGCTCGGCGCCGGCATCCTGGCCTTCGCCCTGTGCGGCATGATCGGCTCGGCCGCGCTGTACATCGGCGGCCATCTGCCCTGGTGGGCCTGCCTGCTGCTCAACGCCTTCTTCGCCTCGCTGACCCATGAGCTGGAGCACGACCTGATCCACTCGATGTATTTCCGCAAGCAGCCGCTGCCGCACAACCTGATGCTGGCGCTGGTCTGGCTGGCGCGACCGAGCACCATCAACCCCTGGGTGCGCCGCCACCTGCACCTGAACCACCACAAGGTCTCCGGCAGCGAAGCCGACATGGAAGAGCGCGCCATCACCAACGGCGAACCCTGGGGCATCGCGCGCCTGCTGATGGTGGGCGACAACATGATGAGCTCCTTCATCCGCTGGCTGCGGGCGAAGAACCCCGAGCACCGCCGGCTGATCCTCACCCGCACGCTGAAGGTCTACGCGCCGCTGGGGCTGCTCAACTGGGCGACCTGGTACCTGTTCCTCGGCTTCCATCTGCTCGACTGGACCGCCGCCGCACTCGGCGCCCCGATCGCCTGGTCGGCCACCACGCTGAGCGTGATGCAGGTGGTGAATGTCGCCGTGGTGGTGCTGGTCGGACCCAACGTGCTGCGCACCTTCTGCCTGCACTTCGTCAGCTCCAACATGCACTACTACGGCGATGTCGAACCGGGCAACGTGATCCAGCAGACCCAGGTGCTCAACCCCTGGTGGCTGTGGCCGCTGCAGGCGTTCTGCTTCAACTTCGGCAGCAGTCACGCGATCCATCATTTCGTGGTCAAGGAGCCCTTCTACATCCGCCAGCTCACCGTGCCCTTCGCCCACCGGGTGATGCGCGAGATGGGCGTGCGCTTCAACGACTTCGGCACCTTCGCCCGCGCCAATCGCTGGACCCGTCGCGCCCGGACGCAGCAGGAACGCGCCAGCACCGCCTGAGCATCACGCGCCGCGCCCGGGTCTCATGTGCACGTCATTCGTCGCCGGGCACGGCGGATGAGACCCGCCGCGCAATCACAGCGCCAGCAGTCGGCTAGAATTCAGGCGCGCCCGACCGCTCCCTCGATTGAACAGCGTCCGCCGGACTGAGGCGCCCTCGAAGTGGCTTCTGAGGCGCCCTGGATGGTTCACCTGCTCCGCTCACTGCTCGTTCTGCTCTGGCTGACCTGCGCCGTCACGGCCCGGGCCGGCGACGCGCTGCCGTTGCTGCAGCTGAGCAACGAGCAGCTGACCACACCGGTGAGCATCGAGCACAGCCTGCTGCTGGAGGACCCCGGCGCGCAGCTCACCGCCAGCGAGGTGTTGCAGCGCATCGGCCGCGAAGGTCGGCCGGTACAGGGCACACCGCGCATCGGCTACTCACGCAGCGCCTGGTGGCTGGCCGTGCAGCTGCAGGCGCCGCCGGCCGAACGCCTGCAGCTGATCGTCGGCCAGACCTTCCTCGACGATCTGGAAATCTGGCTGTTCGCCGATCAGCAACCGCTCGGCCCGCTGTACAGCGGCTCGCTGCGCCCCTTCAACGAGCGCGGCGAACCCTATCCACAGTTTCTCATCAGCCTGCCACGTCTGGGCGAAGGCCCGCACAACCTGTTGCTGCGCGTGCAGAGCCACTCGGCGATCACCCTGCCGCTGCAGCTGGTCGGCGCGCAGCAGGGTCAGCAACTGATCGCCCACAGCTGGCTACAGAGCGGTCTGCTGGTGGGCGCCCTGCTCGCCCTGGCGCTGTTCTATCTGCTCAAGTACAGCACCCTGCGCGAGCCGCAGCTGGCCTACTTCAGCCTGACGGCGCTGTGCGTGGCGTTGTACAACGTCAGTCTGTACAACCTCAGCGGGCTGCTCTGGCCGCAGTGGCCACTGCTGCCCAAGTGGCTGGTCAACCTGACCACCGCCGGCATGCTGATTTTCAGCTCGCTGTTTCTCGCCAGCGCCCTGCGCCTGGAGCTGGGGCGCCTGCGCTGGCTGCGCGACGCGCTGTTCGCCGCGGTGCTGCTGGTGTGTCTGGGCGGCCTGGTTATCAGCCATGCCTATACCTACCAGACCCTCAATCTGCTGATCCTCTGCACCGGCCTCTACCAGTTGCTGGTGATGTGCCTCGGGGTCTACCAGCGCCGACCCTACGCGCCGGGTTATCTGCTGTGCTGGAGCGCGGCGCTGGTGCTGATGCTGCTGGTGCCGCTGAGCCGGGTCGGCCTGATTCCGCTGCCGCCAGGCTTCTATGCGCTGTATGCCTACCTGCCGGCGCTGAGCATGCTGCTGTTCGGCGCCCTGCTCGACAAGCAGCTGGAGCGTGTACGCCGGGTGTTGCTGAGCAGCCAGGCGCAGGCCATCGACAACCTGGAGCAGTACCAGGCGCTGTTCCGCCACAGCGGCGAGGGCATCTTCCGCTGCGACCGCGACGGCAGGCTGCTGGAAGCCAACCCGAGCCTGGCACGCCTGCTCGGCGGCGATACGCCGGCCACCCAGCTGGTCGGCCTGCCGCTGCAGCGCCTGCTGGGCGAGGCGCAGTGGCGCGAGCTGCTGCAGGAGCTCGACACCCAGGCCGGTACCGTCAGCTGCGAATGCCAGCTGCACGACCTGGCCCAGCGCCCCCTGTGGGTCTACCTGTCGCTGCATCTGCGCCCTCAGCGAGACTGCATCGAAGGCATAGTGGTCGATCTCAGCGAGCGCCGCGCGCTGGAAGAACGCCTGCAGCAACTGGCCGCGCATGACGCGCTGACCGGCCTGCTCAATCGCCGCGAACTGGAGAGGCTGCTGTCGGAGACGCTGGGCGGCACCGCCAAGCGCCGCTTCAGCCATCTGCTGCACCTGAGCCTGGATCGCTTCAAGCAGGTCAACGACCTGTGCGGTCACTCCGCCGGCGACCAGCTGCTGCGCCAGCTGGCGACCCAGCTCGGCCACCAGCTGCCGCGCCATGCCGAGCTGGCCCGCGTCGGCGGCGACGAGTTCGCCGTGCTGCTGCGCGAGGTCGACGACGAAGCTGCCCTCAAGCAGGCCGAGGCGCTGCGGCGTGCGGTCGAGCAGTTCGTCTTCACCTGGCAGGGACGGCCCTTCCGCCTGCACACCAGCATCGGCCTGCTTGCCCTCGGCTCCGGCGTGCGCGATTGGGAAACCGCGCTGACCTGGGCCAGCAGCGCCAGTCAGCTGGCCAAGCACCAGGGCCGCAACCGCGTGTGCCAGTTCAACCCGGAAGATGGCGCACTGCTCGAGCATCAACGCCAGCTGCAATGGATCACCCGCCTGCGCGAAGCCTGCGAGCGCGGTCACTTCGAGCTGTTCTTCCAGCCGGTACAGGCCCTGCAAAGTGCTGCCAGCGGCCTGCACTACGAGGTGCTGCTGCGCTACCGCGACCCGGCGAGCGGCGAATGGGTCAGCCCGGCGCAGTTCCTCGACGCGGCAGCGCGCTACGACTTCCTCGGCGCCATCGACCGCTGGGTGATCCAGCACCTGTGCGCCTGGCTGGCTGCCAACCCGCGTCATCTGGCGCAGCTGGCCCAGGTCAACGTCAACCTCAGCGCCAGCTCGCTGCTCGACAGCGCCTTTCACCAACTGCTGGAACAGGAGCTGAGTCGGCACCAGCTGCCGCCCGGCAAGCTGTGCATCGAAGTCACGGAAATGGTCGCCCTCGGCGAACTGGGCGTGTCTGCCCAGTGGATCGACGAGCTGCGCAGCAAGGGACTGAAGGTGGCACTGGACGACTTCGGCAGCGGCTTCGCCTCCTACGCCTATCTGCGTCACCTGCCGCTGGATATCCTGAAGATCGACGGCAGCTTCATCAGTGGCATCGAGTCCGACCCGATCAACCAGGCCATGGTCGGCTCGATGCGCCAGATCGCCAGCCAGCTCGGCCTGCTCACCGTCGCCGAGTTCGTCGAGACCCAGGCCAGCCTGGACTGCCTGCGCCGGCTCGGCATCGACTACGCACAGGGCTACTTCGTCGGCCGCCCGCAGCCGCTGCGCCAGCTGGCCGACGACGCCCGCAGCCGCGGCACTCAGGAAGCCTGGTAGAGCTCGGCCGGCAGGCGCTCGAGCAGGCCCAGGTCGAGCCGCAACATGCGTACGCAGCGCGCCTCGGCCAGGCTCGTCGGCTGCTCGCTGGCCGGCAGCGCCAGCAGCAGGCCGCTGAGATTGAGCACCAGCGCCTCGCGGGAAAATACCCCGCTGCCCAGCCCGTAGAACGCCGCGATCAACTCGCGCAGGCCGAAGGGCAGACGCCAGCGGATGCGCAGGGCCGAACCGAAACTGGCCGCACGCTGGCGCATGGCATCATCGATCTGCTCGTCGCTCAGCTCGCCGCCAGCCTCCAGCCAGTCCTGCAGGCTGCGCAGCAAGGCCAGCTCGCCCAGGTTGTGCAACAGGCCGGCGGTGAAGCACAGCTCGGCATCCAGCTTCAGTTCCCCGGCCAGCCAGCGCGCCAGCTCGGCACTGCGACGCGCCTGCTGCCAGGCACGCGTCGCCAGGTCGGCCAGACGTGGGTCGCGCAGTTGGGCATTGCGCTGCAGGGCCAGACCCAGCACCAGATTCAGCGTGCGCGCCACCCCCAGACGCTGCAGGGCCTGCGCCAGGGTCTGGCAGGGCACGCCCTGGTGCTGCGCCGCCGTGCTGGCCGCCGCGATCAGCAGTGCGGTGATCTGCGGATCACGGCCGAACACCGCCTCCAGTTCGCCCAGGTCCTGCTCGCCGGACTGCAGCCCCTGGCTCACGGCGTTGCGCACATCGCTGAGCAGAGGCGCGCCCTGCCCTTCTTCGCGCACCGTATCGAGAAAGTCGCGCAGCTCGCTGACCAGCAACGCCGGCCGCAGCGAGACCGTCCCGCTGGCAGCGGGCAGCAGTGCATGCAGGCGCTGACGCAGGCTTTCGGCGTTGAACGGCTTGGCCAGATAGGCGCTCGGCGCCAGCGGCCGCGCGGCGCGCACGCTCTGCGCGTCGAGGCGGCCACTGATCAGCACGAAGGGCAGCGCCGGGGTACGCGGATGGCGACGCAGTTGGCGCAGCAGTTCCACGCCATCGAGCCCGGGCAACTCGCCGTCGGCGATCACCAGATCCGGTAGCCGCCGCTTGCAACGGGCCAGGGCCGCCTGCCCATCGCTGACCTGCAGCACGCGGGCGTCGCCGCGCACGTCCAGCACCAGTTGCTGGAGCAGGTTGGAGGTCCAGGGATCGGCCTCGGCGATCAGAACTTCCACGGAATGAACTGCAGCGGTCATGCGTGCCTCTGGGCGAACGACGTAAAGGAGGGTGCCCGAACCCGCATGCGCCCACATCCGCGGCAAGCTGATGGATGAGTCAGTTCCATGGCAACGGCGCAGTCTAAACCGCGGCTTTGCGGGACGTAAGTCGCAGATGGTCGAGTTGCGCAAAAAATGGCGCAGCGCAGGGCCTTGTCAGCCGGGGCAATGATTCAGGCGCAGCGCGATGAGCGCGGGCAACGGCAACAAAAAAGCCCGCCGGTAAGGGCGGGCTTCTTCGACAGGCAGCCGATCAATTACTTGATCTTGGCTTCCTTGTACATCACGTGCTTGCGTACGACCGGATCGTATTTCTTGATTTCGATCTTGTCGGGGGTAGTGCGCTTGTTCTTGTCGGTGGTGTAGAAGTGGCCGGTACCGGCGCTGGACACCAAACGGATCAGTTCACGCATGACTCTCTCCTTAAACCTTTTCGCCGCGAGCGCGCAGCTCGGCCAGCACTACGTCGATGCCACGCTTGTCGATCACACGCATGCCCTTGGCGGATACGCGCAGACGCACGAAGCGCTTCTCGGACTCGACCCAGAAGCGATGGTGCTGCAGGTTCGGCAGGAAACGACGACGGGTTTTGTTGTTTGCGTGGGAAATGTTGTTCCCGGTTACCGGACCCTTACCGGTAACTTGACAGACTCTCGACATGCCTCAGCCCTCTAAAACCACATGCCCAACCCGGCATGGGTTGGCCGCTTAAACTCAATGTCATTGGCGCTCGGCGCCGCGTTTCTCGAGGGTCTTACCGGGCGCACTGGACAGCGCAAGAACCGGGCCCCTAGAAAAGAGCGCTGCTTTATACCAGAAAGCCCTGGGAGCAACAAGGGAAAACGCGGGAGAAAACACATCGCCATAGGCCGCTCGCCCTCCGGGGCCGGGACCATGGGCCTTCGCTCGCGCTCGACCGCTCGTCGCCTTGTTTCGGTATTCATGCCCACGCAAATCGACTAGGGTTGCAAGCTTAGCGTCCCACCGAGAACAAGGAGTTCGCCATGCGCCTGCTGCTCGCCACCTTGCTGTGCACCCCGATACTGGCCCAGGCCGCCACCCTCAGCGTTTGCACCGAAGCCAGCCCGGAGGGTTTCGACGTGGTGCAGTACAACTCGCTGACCACCACCAACGCCTCGGCCGACATGCTGATGAACCGCCTGGTGGAGTTCGACGCCGAGCAGGGCAAGCTGCTGCCGAGCCTGGCGCGCAGCTGGTCGATCTCCGCCGATGGCCTGGTCTACGACTTCAAGCTGCGTGACGACGTGCCATTTCATCACAGCGCCGATTTCACGCCCAGCCGCAAACTCGACGCCCGCGACGTGCTGTTCAGCTTCCAGCGCATGCTCGACGCCGAGCACCCCTGGCACCAGGTCGCCGCCAGCGGCTACCCGCACGCCCAGTCGATGCAGTGGCCGAGCCTGATCGCCAAGCTCGAAGCGCCGGATGCGCACAGCCTGCGCATCACCCTGACCCGCCGCGATGCCACCTTCCTCGCCACCCTGAGCATGGGCTTCGCCTCGATCTACTCCGCCGAGTACGCCGACCAGCTGCTGGCCGCCGGCACACCGCAGAAGCTCAACAGCGCACCGGTGGGCAGCGGCCCGTTCGTCTTCGAGCGCTTCCAGAAGGACGCCGTGGTGCGCTACCGCGCCAATCCCGATTACTTCGGCGGCAAGCCGGGCGTGGACCGGGTGATCTTCGCCATCACCCCGGACAGCGCCGTACGCCTGCAGAAACTGCGCCGCGGCGAATGCCAGATCGCCCTGTCGCCCAAGCCGCAGGACGTGCAGGCCATCGCCGGCGACGCCAAACTGAAAAGCGCGCAGACCGCGGCCTTCATGACCGCCTTCGTCGGCATCAACAGCCAGCATGCGCCGCTGGACAAGCCGCAGGTGCGCCAGGCGATCAACCTGGCCTTCGACAAGGCCAGCTACGTCAAGGCGGTGTTCGAGGGCAGCGCCGAGCCGGCCAGCGGGCCCTACCCGCCCAATACCTGGAGCTTTGCCCGCGAGCTGCCCGGCTATGCCCATGACCCGGCCAGGGCCCGCGCTCTGCTGGCCGAAGCCGGTCTGGCCGAAGGCTTCAAGACCACCATCTGGACACGCCCCAGCGGCAGCCTGCTCAACCCCAACCCCAGTCTCGGCGCGCAGCTGCTGCAGGCCGACCTGGCCAAGGTGGGCATCGCCGCCGAAATCCGCGTGATCGAGTGGGGCGAGCTGATCCGCCGCGCCAAGGCTGGCGAGCATGATCTGCTGTTCATGGGCTGGGCCGGCGACAACGGCGATCCGGACAACTTCCTCACCCCGCAATTTGCCTGCGCCTCGGTCGAATCCGGCCTGAACTTCGCCCGCTACTGCGACGCGACGCTGGACAAGCTGATCGCCGATGGCAAGGCCAGCAGCGACCAGGCCGAGCGCAGCCGCCTGTATCAGCAGGCGCAGACGCTCATTCAGGAGCAGGCCCTGTGGCTGCCGCTGGCCCACCCAACCGCCTTCGCCCTGCTCAGCGACAAGGTGCAGGGCTACAAGGTCAGCCCGTTCGGCCGGCAGAATTTCGCCTCGGTGCAGATGGCTCCCTGAGCCATCATCATGGTGGGTTAAAGCCCACCCTACGCACCGCAGGAGCGCCGCCCCTACATCCAGCCCAGCTCGGCCATCGACAGCGGCTCGCCGTCGCCGACGATGAAGTGATCGAGCACGCGCACTTCCACCAGCGCCAGCGCATCCTTGAGCCGCTGGGTCAGCACGCGGTCGGCCTGACTGGGTTCGCAGACGCCGGATGGGTGATTGTGGGTGAGGATGACGGCCGCGGCATTGTTGGCCAGCGCTCGCTTGACCACCTGCCGCGGGTAGACGCTGGCGCTGTCGATGCTGCCGCGAAACAGTACTTCGAAGGCCAGCACGCGGTGCTTGGCATCGAGAAACAGACAGCCGAACACCTCGTGCGGCTCATGGCGCAGCTGCGCCTTGAGGTAATCGCGCACGGCCTGCGGGCTTTCCAGCGCCGAATCGCGACGCAGCCGCTCGGCCAGGTGCCGTCTGGCCATCTCCAGCACGGCCTGCAGCTGCGCGTACTTGGCCGGGCCCAGGCCCAGGTGCTGGCTGAAGTCGGGCAACTCCGCCTCGAGCAGTGCACGCAGGCTGCCGAACTCGGCGAGCAGCCGGCGCGCCAGATCCACCGCGCTGCAGCCGGCCACACCGGTACGCAGGAAGATCGCCAGCAGTTCGGCGTCGGTCAGCGCGGCCGCGCCCTGCGCCAGGAGTTTTTCCCGCGGACGCTCCGCCGCGGGCCAGTCACGAATGCTCATCGGGCACCTCCATGTCGAGCCAAGCGCCCGCTGCTCCGCTGCGGGCGCTGTGCTATCGTAGCCCATCTTTTTACACGGGGCCGGCCTGGGGAGGCGTTGGTCACGTGGCGCACATCCACCGGTATATAAAAGGCAGGCCTATGCAGCGGCTGTATCGCAAACGCATCATCGTCGGCGTGGGAGGCGGTATTGCTGCCTACAAGAGCGCCGAACTGGTTCGCCGGCTGAAGGATCAGGGCGCCGAAGTCCGCGTGGTCATGACCCAGGGCGGCCGCGAGTTCATCACTCCCCTGACCCTGCAGGCGCTCTCCGGCCACCCGGTTCATCTTGACCTGCTCGATCCCGCCGCAGAAGCCGCGATGGGCCATATCGAACTGGCGCGCTGGGCCGATCTGATTCTCATCGCCCCGGCCACTGCCGACCTGATCGCACGCCTGGCCCAGGGTGTGGCCAATGACCTGCTGACCACGCTGGTACTGGCCACCGATGCCCCCATCGCCCTGGCACCGGCCATGAACCAGGCCATGTGGCGCGACGCCGCCACCCAGGCCAACCTCGAACTGCTGCAAAACCGCGGCATGCGCCTGTTCGGCCCGGCATCCGGCAGCCAGGCCTGTGGCGATGTCGGCCTCGGCCGCATGCTCGAGCCCAACGATCTCGCCCAGCTGGCTGCCGACTGCTTCCAGCGCCAGGCGCTCGATGGCCTGCATATCCTGATCACCGCCGGCCCGACCCAGGAAAACATCGACCCGGTGCGCTACATCACCAACCACAGCTCCGGCAAGATGGGCTTCGCCCTGGCCGAAGCGGCCGCCGAGGCGGGTGCGCGGGTCACCCTGGTCAGCGGTCCGGTACACCTGCCGACGCCGGATCGGGTCAGCCGCATCGACGTGGTCAGCGCCCGCGACATGCTCGCCGCCTGCGAGGCCGCCATGCCCTGCGACGTGCTGATCGCCGCCGCCGCGGTGGCCGACTACCGCCCGGAAGTGGTCGCCCAGCACAAATTGAAGAAAGACCCCAGCAGCGGCGAAGGGATGCTCCTGCAAATGGTGCGCAACCCGGATATCCTCGCCACCATCGCCGGCCGTGACGATCGCCCCTTCAGCGTGGGCTTCGCCGCGGAAACCGAGAACCTGCTGGAGTACGCCTCGCGCAAGCTGCGTGACAAGAATCTCGACCTGATCGTTGCCAATGATGTGGCCAACCCCAGCATCGGCTTCAATAGTGAAGAGAACGCCATCACCGTGATCGACCGCGAGCTGCAGCAAACCAGCTTCGCCCAGACCAGCAAGGGCAAGATCGCCCGTCAGCTGGTCACCCTTATCGCCGAACGACTGAACAAGAACTGACCATGCACGCTCTGCAAGCCAAGATCCTCGACCCTCGCCTCGGCCAGGAATTCCCGCTGCCGCAATACGCCACGCCGGGCTCGGCCGGCCTCGATCTGCGCGCCATGCTCGAGGAGGACATCGTCCTCGAGCCGGGCCAGACCGTGCTGATCCCCACCGGCCTGTCGATCTACATCGGCGACCCCGGCCTGGCGGCAATGATCCTGCCGCGCTCGGGCCTCGGCCACAAACACGGCATCGTGCTCGGCAACCTGGTCGGCCTGATCGACTCGGACTACCAGGGCGAGCTGATGGTGTCGTGCTGGAACCGCGGCCACACGCCATTCACCATCGCCATCGGCGAGCGCATCGCGCAGCTGGTGCTGGTACCGGTGGTGCAGGCGCATTTCGAACTGGTCGAGCAGTTCGACGAGACCCAACGCGGCGCCGGCGGTTTCGGCCACTCCGGCAGCCACTGACCCCCATTCCCCACAGGACCCGCCGAGGAGCACCTGCGTGAAACTCTTCAAGCGTACCGCCAAGGAAGCCGACACCCTTTCCAGCCTTGCTCCCGACCTGCCCGAGAGCAAGCGGGCCAAGCCCTCGCTGGGCCCGCTGCTGCCCGGCCTGCTGGCCGCATTGATCGGCGTGGCCGCCGGCGGCGCCCTGCTCTGGCTCGCCCAAAGCAACAGCGAGCAGGCACGCCAGGCCGAACTGGCGCAAGCCATCGGCAGCAGCCAGGCCGCCGCCGTGCAGCAGGCGCTGAAGCAACTGCAGGCCGACAGCCTCGCCGCCGCGCGCAACCCTGATCTGCTGCAAGCCCTGCAAAGCGCCGACAGCCTGCGCATCGGCGATGCCGAGCGGCGCCTGGGCTACTGGGACGGCGTGGTCGATGCTCATCTCAATCGCCGCGGCGAGGCGGTGCAGAACACCAGCCGCCCCGCGCCGATGAACTTCGCCGGCCTGGATATGTTGCGCCGCGCCGAAAGCGGGCAACAACCGGCAGTCGAAGCGTACCGCGTCGGCCAGCGCTGGCTGGCGTACAGCGCCGTGGCGCTGCGCCTCGGCGACAACCAGCCGGCGCAGGGCACTCTGCTGCTGGCCGTCGACCTGCAGCGTCTGCTCGCCGCGCTGCCACCGCTGCCGGCCGAGCTCGGCCAGGTGCAACTGGTGCAGCAGTTCGCCAACACCCCGGCGCAGGTGCTGCTGCAACGCGGCCAGGCGGGCGATGGCGCGGCGCAGACCTTTCCCACCGGCAGCCCGTACTGGACCATCAGTTTCACCCCCGGCCCGGGCCTGACCGGCGGCGGTGTACCGCCACTGCTGCTCGGCCTGGCCGCGCTGCTCGCCCTCGGCGGTGCGCTGATCGCCCTGATGCTGGTGCAAGGCGCGATGCAGCGGCGGGTAAACAGTGACGCGCAGCAACTGGGGCAAATGCTCAAAGAACTCTCTGCGGGTAAAAACGTCAAAGCCTTCAGCCTGAGCCTCCCGGCCCTCAATGGTCTGGCCCAGAGCCTGGCACGCCTGCCACGCCGTAACGGCGCAGAAGGCACCAGCAGTACCCCCGCGAAAGGAACAGTCGCGGCCCCCGCCACTCAGCCAGCCCCCAAGCCTGCCGAGCTGGTAGACCCGCTGTTCCAGGACACCGATATCCTCGATATCGACATTCTCGATGAAGACCAGGATCTCCTGGGACTGGAGCAGAGCCCCGCAATGACTACTAGCCAAAGCGTCCCGAAACTTCCCGCCGACATTTTCCGCGCCTATGACATCCGTGGCGTGGTGGGCGATACCCTGACCGCCGAATACGCCTACTGGATCGGCCGCGCCATCGGTTCGCAGAGCCTGGCTCAGGGCGAACCCAAGGTCATCGTCGGCCGCGACGGTCGTCTGTCCGGCCCCGAACTGCTGCAACAACTGGTACAGGGCCTGCTCGACTGCGGCTGCGAAGTCACCGACATCGGCATGGTGCCGACCCCGGTGGTGTACTTTGCCGCCAACGTGCTGGAGGGCCGTTCGGCCGTGATGCTGACCGGCAGCCACAACCCGCCGGACTACAACGGCTTCAAGATCATCATCGCCGGCGACACCCTGGCCAACGAGCAGATCCAGGCGCTGAAGACCCGCCTGGACAACAACGACCTGGCCACGGGCGTCGGCAGTGTGCAGCAGGTCGACGTGCTGCAGCGCTACTTCAAGACCATCCGTGACGACATCGCCCTGGCCAAGCCGCTCAAGGTGGTGGTCGATTGCGGCAATGGCGCGGCCGGCGTGATCGCCCCGCAACTGATCGAGGCGCTGGGCTGCAGCGTCATCCCGCTGTTCTGCGAAGTGGACGGCACTTTCCCCAACCACCACCCGGACCCGGGCAAGCCGGAGAACCTGGTCGACCTGATCTCCCGGGTGAAAGCCGAGAACGCCGACCTGGGCCTGGCCTTCGACGGCGACGGCGACCGCGTCGGCGTGGTGACCAACACCGGCAACATCGTCTACCCCGATCGCCTGCTGATGCTGTTCGCCAAGGACGTGGTATCGCGCAACCCGGGCGCCGACATCATCTTCGACGTCAAATGCACCCGTCGCCTGACTCCGCTGATCAGCGGCTACGGCGGCCGCCCGGTGATGTGGAAGACCGGCCATTCGCTGATCAAGAAGAAAATGAAGGAAACCGGCGCGCTGCTGGCCGGCGAGATGAGCGGCCACATCTTCTTCAAGGAGCGCTGGTACGGCTTCGACGACGGCATCTACAGCGCCGCCCGTCTGCTGGAAATTCTCAGCCTGGACAAGCGCAACGCCGAGCAGGTGTTCAGCGCCTTCCCCAGCGACATCTCCACCCCGGAAATTAACATCCAGGTGACCGAGCAGAGCAAGTTCCCGCTGATCGAGCGCTTGCAGCGCGAGGGTCAGTGGGGCGAAGCCAACCTCACCAGCATCGATGGCGTGCGCGTCGACTATCCCAAGGGCTGGGGCCTGATCCGCGCCTCCAACACCACGCCGGTGCTGGTGCTGCGCTTCGAGGCCGACACCCAGGAGGAACTGGAGCGTATCCAGGACGTGTTCCGCAACCAGCTGCTCAAGGTCGCCCCCGATCTGCAACTGCCCTTTTGACCGATTTGTCCCAGGAGCCCCCGCATGACCCTCGAGCGTGACGCCGCCGCCCAGGTTGCCAAGGTACTGTCCGAAGCCCTGCCTTACATTCGCCGCTTCGTCGGCAAGACCCTGGTGATCAAGTACGGCGGCAACGCCATGGAAAGCGAGGAACTCAAGCAGGGCTTCGCCCGCGACATCGTGCTGATGAAGGCGGTGGGCATCAACCCAGTGGTGGTGCACGGCGGCGGTCCGCAGATCGGCGACCTGCTCAAGCGCCTGTCCATCGAGAGCCATTTCATCGACGGCATGCGCGTCACCGACACCGCCACCATGGACGTGGTGGAAATGGTCCTCGGCGGCCAGGTCAACAAGAGCATCGTCAACCTGATCAACCAGCACGGTGGCAGCGCCATCGGCCTGACCGGCAAGGACGCCGGCCTGATCCGCGCGAAGAAGCTCAAGGTCACCCGCCAGACGCCGGAAATGACCCAGCCGGAAATCATCGACATCGGTCATGTCGGCGAGGTTACCGGGGTCAACACCGAGCTGCTCAACATGCTGGTGCAGGGCGATTTCATCCCGGTCATCGCGCCCATCGGCGTCGGCCCGGACGGCGAGTCGTACAACATCAACGCCGACCTGGTGGCCGGCAAGGTGGCCGAAGCGCTGAAGGCCGAGAAGCTGATGCTGCTGACCAACATCGCCGGCCTGCTGGACAAGCAGGGCGAAGTGCTCACCGGGCTGACCACCGAGCAGGTCGACGGTCTGATCGCCGACGGCACCATCTACGGCGGCATGCTGCCGAAGATCCGCTGCGCCCTGGAAGCGGTGCAGGGTGGCGTGCACAGCGCGCATATCGTTGACGGTCGCGTACCCAACGCGGTGCTGCTGGAAATCTTCACCGACAGCGGTGTCGGCACCCTGATCACCAACCGCAAGCGCCATTAACGGCGGCCGCTACGCGGCCTTCTGATGCCCCTCCCCCCCCCCCGGGAGAGGGTATTGCAAGCGCACCGTCAAACCGGTGCGCACGGCGCACCTACGAGATGACGCCGACCATCGAGCGGGCTTATCGCAGCCCATCGGCACGGCGACTCGCGCTTGCCGCAATCCTCCTCAGGATGCACGCTCGCCAGGCCACCTTCATCAAGGAACGCCCATGAGCAGCCTGCCCGAACTCAGCCAGTTCAGCTTCTTCCACCCCCTGCGGGTGCGCTGGGCCGAGGTCGATCCGCAAAGCATCGTCTTCAACGGCCATTACCTGACCTACGCGGACGTCGCCATCACCGAATACTTCCGCGCCCTCGGCATCGCCTATCCCGGCGACCTGGCAAAGGATGGCGGCGACTTCTTCGCCATCCGCACCCTGCTGGAATACCGGGCCCCGGCACGTTTCGACGAGCAGTTGCAGATCGGCATTCGCAGTGCACGGCTCGGCCGCTCCAGCCTGACCTTCGCCCTCGGCATCTGGCGCGACGGCGAGTTGCTGACCAGCGGAGAGATCGTCTACGTGCACGCCGACGGCGCCACGCGCAGCAGCGCGCCACTGCCGAACTGGCTGAGAGAGAAGATTCTGGGATTCGAGCGGGTGGCGCCGCAGAGCTGAGGCGCCAGGGGGGTTACGGCTTGGCCTGGGGTTCGCCAAACAGCTCGGCCAGACGTGCACGGTCGGCGGCGAAGTCGGCCTCTGCCTGGGTGCGGGCCTCGCGATAGCGGGCAATGTCGCGCATCAGCCGCTGCTGTTCTTCCTTGAGGTTGTTGATCTGCGCCAGCAGGTGTTCGGGCACCTGGCGCCCGGCCCGCTCATGCTCGGCGGCCTGGCTCTGCAGGTTGGCCTGCTGGGTACGCACCGACTGCAGGTTGCCGCGGGCGACGCTGGTGACGCCATCGAGCTCAGCCAGCTTGCGCTCGCGCGCACGGTCGACATCATCGAGATTGGTATACAGACGCAGCAGCTGCGCATCGTTGCTGGCGCGCGCCTTGTCTGCCTGCATGCGGGCGAACTCTTCGGGCGTCGGGGCCGGCGGGATGACCCGCAGCACACGGCCCTGATCGTTGAGCACCTCGTAACCCTTGCCGATGAACTCGGGCGGCACACCCTGGCGGCTGAGCACCGTCACGCCCTTGTCGTCGACGTAGCGATACAGTTCCGCAGCCGACCCGGACAACGGCAGCAGCAGACCAAGCAGCAGCGTACAACGGGTCAGGAGCGGTGCAGGCATAGGGGCTACCTTGGGCTAGATTCCGTACTCGGCGCGATAGGCTTCGACAGCCGGGAGATATTGCTTCAGTTCAGCATCCCCCGCCAGATATTCCAGTACCTGCTGCAGTGACACGATGCTCACTACCGGCATGCCGAAGTCGCGCTCGACTTCCTGAATGGCGGAAAGCTCGCCCTGCCCGCGCTCCTGACGGTTCAGCGCGATCAGGGTACCGGCCGCCTGGGCGCCCTGGCCCTGGATGATCTGCATCACTTCGCGAATGGCGGTGCCGGCGGTGATCACGTCATCGACGATCAGCACACGGCCCTTGAGCGGAGCGCCGACCAGGGTGCCGCCCTCGCCGTGGTCCTTGGCTTCCTTGCGGTTGAAGCACCAGGGCAGATCGCGACCGTGGTGCTCGGCCAGCGCCACCGCAGTGGTCGCGGCCAGCGGAATGCCCTTGTAGGCCGGGCCGAACAGCACGTCGAAGTCGATGCCGCTGTCGACGATAGCAGCAGCATAGAAACGCCCCAGCTGGGCCAACGCCAGGCCGCTGTCGAACAGGCCGGCATTGAAGAAATAGGGGCTGGTGCGCCCGGACTTGAGGGTGAACTGGCCAAAACGCAGAACACCGCGTTCGATGGCAAAGCGAATGAAATCGCGCTGATACGCTTGCATGAAAAGTCCCGGACGGCACGGATTTAGCTAATTGAGGTGAGCTCGGGTATCATACACGCACGTGTTTTTGGGGGCCATTTATGCGGATCATCAGTGTGAACGTGAATGGTATTCAGGCTGCGGCCGAGCGAGGATTGCTCAGCTGGCTGCAAGCCCAGAATGCCGACGTGATCTGCCTGCAAGACACCCGTGCCTCCGCCTTTGAAATGGACGACCAAGCCTTCCAACTGGATGGTTATTTCCTCTATGCATGCGATGGTGAAGTGCCCAGCCAAGGTGGCGTGGCACTCTATTCGCGTTTGCAACCCAAGGCGGTGATCAGCGGCCTCGGCTTCGAGATGGCCGATCGCTACGGGCGCTACCTGCAGGCAGATTTCGACAAGGTAAGTATCGCCAGCCTGCTCCTGCCGAGCGGGCGGGACGGCGACGAGAGCTTGAATCAGAAATTCAAGTTCATGGACGACTTCACCCATTATCTGGACAAGCAACGGCGCAAGCGCCGCGAGTACATCTACTGTGGCTCGCTGCAAGTGGCGCATCAGAAACTGGACGTGAAGAACTGGCGCGACTGCCAGCAATCACCCGGCTTCCTCGCGCCCGAACGCGCCTGGATGGATGAGGTGGTCGGCAACATGGGCTATGTCGACGCCCTGCGCGAAGTCAGCCGCGAAGGCGACCAGTTCAGCTGGTGGCCGGACAACGAGCAGGCGGAGATGCTCAACCTGGGCTATCGCTTCGACTACCAGTTGCTCACGCCCGGCATGCGCCGCAGCGTGCGCAGCGCACGCCTGCCGCGCCAGCCGCGCTTCTCCCAGCATGCGCCGCTGATCGTCGACTACGACTGGATTCTCAGCGTCTGATCGACCGCTAGAAAAAAGCCGGCATCGCGCCGGCTTTTTTCTGGCCTGCCATCCCTGGCGGCCACCCTGCGGGCCGTCGCAAGCGACGTCAAAAAACGCTCCCGGCGTTTTTTTGTACCTGTCGCCGGCTACTTCACCAGGCGCCAGGCGAAGGGATAGCGATAAGCCTGGCCTTCGTTGGCCTTGATCCCGGCGATGATGGTCAGCACCAGCGCGGCGATACCCAGCAGCACCAGCAGCGGGAAGCCGATGATCACCACCATCAGGATGAAGCAGACGATCGCTGCCAGCGCCACGCTGATCTGAAAGTTCAGCGCCTCCTTGCCCTGAGCATCGACGAAGGGGTCGAGGTCCTTCTTGATCTGCCAGACGATCAGCGGCCCCAGCAGGTTGCCGAACGGGAACACCAGCCCGAGAAACGCCGCGAAGTGGCAGAACATCGCCCACTGCCGGGCCTCCGGACTGGGCGTTGGAAGCGGGTTTTGCACGTCGTCACTCATGGTGGTGCTCCTTGCTCGGGGGAATGTTCAGTCGGCCAGAGCGGCCTGCTGCAGCTCGAAAATCTCGTTCATGCCCTTCTGCGCCAACGCCAGCATGGCGTTGAACTCGTCGGGCTGGAACGGCGCGCCTTCGGCGGTGCCCTGCACTTCGATGAAACCGCCGGCGTTGGTCATGACCACATTGAGGTCGGTCTCGGCGGCGGAGTCTTCCAGGTAATCCAGATCCAACACCGGCTCGCCCTGATAGATGCCGACCGATACCGCGGCGATCATCTGCTTGAGCGGCTCGCCCTTAAGCGCGCCACGCTTCTTCAGCACCTTCAGCGCGTCGATCAGCGCCACCATGGCGCCGGTGATGGACGCGGTACGGGTGCCGCCGTCGGCCTGGATCACGTCGCAGTCGACGTACAGGGTGTTCTCGCCAAGCTTGGTCATGTCCAGTGCAGCGCGCAGCGAACGGCCGATCAGACGCTGGATCTCCAGGGTACGACCGCCCTGCTTGCCACGGCTGGCCTCGCGCTGGTTACGCTCGCCGGTGGCGCGCGGCAGCATGCCGTACTCGGCGGTCAGCCAACCCTGTCCCTGGCCCTTGAGAAAGCGCGGCACACCGGTCTCGACGCTGACGGTGCAGATCACCTTGGTATCGCCGAACTCGACCAGTACCGAACCCTCGGCGTGCTTGGTGTAGTTGCGAGTGATGCGGATCGGGCGCAACTGATCGGCGGCGCGGCCACTGGGACGTTTCATCGAGCGATACCTACTTCGTCTAAGGAAAACAATCCGCATTATAGGGGGCCACCGGGCGGGGCGACACGACGAATTGGCCATGGCCGACGTAATAGCCGTTCCAGTCACTCGAGCACCGGCGAATGAAAAGGGGAGGCTCGCTGAGCTACAATCGCCGACCTTTCGAGCCGATTTTCCCTGAGGTATCCGATGGTTCACAGCATGACGGCCTTTGCCCGCAACGAGCAGGCGACCGCCCACGGCACCCTGAGCTGGGAGCTGCGCTCGGTCAACCACCGTTACCTGGAACCGCACCTGCGCCTGCCGGAAGCCTTCCGTGACCTCGAGGGCGCGGTGCGTGAAGCCCTGCGTCAAGGGCTGTCACGCGGCAAGGTGGAATGCACCCTGCGCTTCGCCGAGGAAACCGCCGGCAAGCCGCTGCAGGTCGACAGCGAGCGCGCCCGCCAACTGATCGCCGCCGCCGAGCAGGTCGCCGCGCTGATCCAGCAACCGGCGCCGCTCAACCCGCTGGAAGTGCTGGCCTGGCCCGGCGTGCTGGTGGCCGACTCGGCCGACCCGCAGGCGCTCAACGCCGCCGCGCTGAAGCTGTTCGACCAGGCCCTCGGCGAGCTCAAGGCCGGTCGTGCCCGTGAAGGCGCCGAGCTGGCCAAGCTGCTCAACGACCGCCTGGACGCCATCCTCGACGAAGTCGCCGCCCTGCGCGAACTGGTGCCGCAGATGCTTGCCGGGCAACGCCAGAAGATCGAAGCCCGCTTTGCCGAAATGCAGGCCGAGCTCGACCCGCAGCGCCTGGAGCAGGAGCTGGTGCTGCTGGCGCAGAAGAGCGACGTGGCCGAGGAGCTGGATCGCCTGAGCACCCACGTCAGCGAGGTGCGTCGCGTGCTCAAGGCCGGCGGCGCCGCCGGCCGGCGCCTGGACTTCCTGATGCAGGAGCTCAACCGCGAAGCCAATACACTCGGCTCCAAGGCGTTCGACCCGCGCAGCACCCAGGCCGCGGTCAACCTCAAGGTGCTGATCGAGCAGATGCGCGAGCAGGTGCAGAATATCGAGTAACGCCAGCCAGACGGCTGCTATCTTTCGTTCAATGCTTTTCCCAGGATCCTTTTCATGGCCACAACCGGCACCCTCTACATCATTTCCGCACCCTCCGGCGCCGGCAAGACCAGCCTGGTCAAGGCCCTGATCGACAGCGAGCCGCAGATCCGCGTCTCGGTTTCGCACACCACCCGCGCCATGCGCCCGGGCGAGGTGGACGGGGTCAACTACCACTTCGTCGACCACGCGCAGTTCAGCGCCATGATCGAGCGCAGCGAGTTCCTCGAGCATGCCCAGGTCTTCGACAACTTCTACGGCACCTCGCAGAAGTGGGTCGAGCAGACCCTGGCCGAGGGCTTCGACCTGATTCTCGAGATCGACTGGCAGGGCGCACAGCAGGTGCGCAAGCTGATGCCGCAGGCCAAATCCATCTTCATCCTGCCGCCCACCCAGGAAGCCCTGCGCCACCGCCTGACCCACCGCGGCCAGGACAGCGGCGAGATCATCGAGCGGCGCATGCGCGAGGCGGTCAGCGAGATGAGCCACTACGTCGAGTACGACTACCTGGTGATCAACGACGACTTCAACCACGCCCTGAGCGACCTGAAAGCCATTTTCCGCAGCAACCAGTTGGCGCAGACGCAGCAACAGCAGCGCCATGCCGGCCTGCTCAGCGAACTGCTGGCGTAAAACAGCGCTTCCATTGTCGCTGGTGATTTTTTAGACTATTCAGTCCGCTCGCCCACTCGGGCCAAGCTTATCCGCACAAGTTACGAGGAACACCATGGCTCGCGTTACCGTCGAAGATTGCCTGGACAACGTTGATAACCGCTTCGAACTGGTCATGCTCGCGACCAAGCGTTCGCGCCAGCTGGCCACCGGCGGCAAAGAGCCGAAAGTGGCCTGGGAAAACGACAAGCCCACCGTGGTGGCCCTGCGCGAAATCGCTGCCGGCCTGGTGGACTACGAAGTGGTCGCCCAGGAAGACATCGTCGAAGAAGAACCGCTGTTCGCCGCCTTCGAGGAAGAGGCCAACGAGCCTCTGTAAGTCGATGAAGCCGGGTCGAAGTCGCTCGAGGCGTAGCCAAACCGGTCAGCAAGGGAGCATCCCATGGCCGGCATAGACGCTCTCGCCGATCGGCTTTCGACCTACCTCGGCCATGACCAGGTCAACCTGGTCCGCCGCGCCTACTTCTACGCCGAACAGGCGCACGATGGCCAACGCCGCCGCAGTGGCGAAGCCTACGTGACCCATCCGCTGGCCGTGGCCAGCATCCTCGCCGACATGCACATGGATCATCAGAGCCTGATGGCCGCCATGCTGCACGACGTCATCGAAGACACCGGCATCGCCAAGGAAGCGCTCAACGCGCAGTTCGGCGAAACCGTGGCCGAGCTGGTCGACGGGGTCAGCAAGCTGACCCAGATGAACTTCGAGACCAAGGCCGAGGCACAGGCCGAGAACTTCCAGAAGATGGCCATGGCGATGGCCCGCGACATCCGCGTGATTCTGGTCAAGCTCGCCGACCGCCTGCACAACATGCGCACCCTCGATGCCATGCCGCACGAGAAGAGCCGGCGCATAGCCAAGGAAACCCTGGAAATCTACGCGCCCATCGCCAACCGCCTGGGCATGCACAACATGCGCGTGGAATTCGAGGACCTGGGCTTCAAGGCCATGCACCCGATGCGCTCCGAGCGCATCCGCGCCGCCGTGCGCCGCGCTCGGGGCAACCGCAAGGAGATCGTGGCCAAGATCGAGGAATCGATCCAGATGTGCCTGCAACGCGAAGGCATGGAAGGCGAAGTGATCGGCCGCGAGAAGCACCTGTACAGCATCTACCAGAAGATGCGCGGCAAGCGTAAGGCGTTCAACGAGATCATGGACGTCTACGCCTTCCGCATCATCGTCGACAAGGTCGACACCTGCTACCGCGTGCTCGGCGCCGTGCACAACCTCTACAAACCGCTGCCTGGCCGCTTCAAGGACTACATCGCGATTCCCAAGGCCAACGGCTACCAGTCGCTGCACACCACGCTGTTCGGCATGCACGGCGTGCCCATCGAGATCCAGATCCGCACCCGCGAGATGGAAGAGATGGCCAACAACGGCATCGCCGCGCACTGGCTGTACAAGTCCAACGAGGACGAAGTGCCCAAGGGCAACCATGCCCGTGCACGCCAGTGGGTCAAGGGTGTGCTGGAACTTCAGCAGCGCGCCGGCAATTCGCTGGAATTCATCGAAAGCGTGAAGATCGACCTGTTCCCGGACGAGGTCTACGTGTTCACGCCCAAGGGTCGCATCATGGAGCTGCCGAAAGGCTCCACCGCGGTCGACTTCGCCTACGCGGTGCATACCGACGTCGGCAATACCTGCATCGCCTGCCGCATCAACCGCCGCCTGGCACCGCTGTCGCAGGCGCTGGAAAGCGGCTCGACGGTGGAAATCGTCACCGCGCCGGGCGCCCGGCCGAATCCGGCCTGGCTCAACTTCGTGGTCACCGGCAAGGCGCGCACGCATATCCGCCATGCCCTCAAGCAGCAGCGCCGTTCCGAATCCATCAGCCTCGGCGAACGCCTGCTGAACAAGGTCCTGGCCAGCTTCGATACGCACCTGGAGAAGATTGCCCCCGAGCGCGTACAGGCAGTGCTGGGCGAGTACCGCCAGGAAGTGATCGAGGATCTGCTGGAGGACATCGGCCTGGGCAACCGCATGGCCTACGTGGTCGCCCGTCGCCTGCTGGCCGAAAGTGGCGAGGCCCTGCCGAGCAGCGAAGGCCCGCTGGCCATTCGCGGCACCGAAGGCCTGGTACTGAGCTACGCCAAGTGCTGCACGCCGATTCCGGGCGACCCCATCGTCGGCCACCTGTCGGCCGGCAAGGGCATGGTGGTGCACCTGGAAAGCTGCCGCAACATCAGCGAAATCCGCCACAACCCGGAAAAATGCATCCAGCTCAACTGGGCCAAGGATGTCGCCGGCGAATTCAACGTCGAACTGCGCGTCGAGCTGGAGCACCAGCGCGGCCTGATCGCCCTGCTGGCCAGCAGCGTCAACGCCGCCGATGGCAACATCGAGAAGATCGGCATGGACGAGCGCGACGGCCGGATCAGCGTGGTACAGCTGGTGATCAGCGTGCATGACCGCGTCCACCTGGCCCGCGTGATCAAGAAACTGCGCGCGATCAAGGGCGTGATGCGTATCACCCGAGTACGCGCCTGACACAATTCCCCTATTTCCAGTCTGTAGGCTGGGTGCTCGACCCAGCCAGTTCTCACAAGGAGCGATTCATGAGCAAGACCGTCATCACCAGCGACAAGGCCCCGGCCGCCATCGGCACCTACTCCCAGGCAATCAAGGCCGGCAATACCGTCTACATGTCCGGCCAGATCCCGCTGGACCCGGTAAGCATGGAGCTGGTCGAAGGCTTCGAAGCACAGACCGTACAGGTGTTCGAGAACCTCAAGGCCGTGGCCGAAGCGGCCGGCGGTTCGTTCAAGGACATCGTCAAGCTGAACATCTTCCTCACCGACCTGTCGTACTTCGCCAAGGTCAACGAGATCATGGGCCGCTACTTCGAGCAGCCCTACCCGGCCCGCGCCGCCATTGGCGTCGCTGCGCTGCCGCGCGGCGCGCAGGTGGAAATGGACGCTATTCTGGTACTCGAATAAGTCCTGCGGCGGGGCAAACGCCCCGCCCTCTTCCCCTCCCTGCCGGCATGGAGACGACCATGCGCCTGATCGCCCTGCTGCTATGCAGCACCCTCCTGGCCGGTTGCGCCAGCAAACCGAACAACGATCCCAGCGGCACCTGGATCAACCAGGCGGCCATCGATGCGGCGCGCGAGAGCGGCCGCCTGCGCGAAGCGCTGCTCGCCTACGGCCCGAACCTCGAATGGCAGGTTCACCCGGAGCGGCAGCAGGCCAGCTACAGCAACGGCTTCGAACTGGCCGAGGGCCGCCTGCAGGCGGCCGGCGAAAGCCGCTGGCAGGTGACTTTCTACGGTGATTACAACGAGCAGCTCGCCATTCAGAACGGCGAACTGGTGCAGATCGCCAGCGAATACTGGCCCGAGCAGCACTTCGCCCGCGTCAACAGCTCCAGCGAACCCAAGCCACTGGGCAGCAGCTTCGAGCAGGCGCTATATCGCGACTACCTGGGCGGCGACTGGCTGATAGAGGAAGGTCTGGGCCAGGGCGGCCTGGTGCGCTTCAACAGCGACGGGCAGGTACAAGGCCTACCTGGCGCCGAACGCTTCGCCCTGTGCCTGGCAGGCGACTGCGCGGCCATGAGCGGCGAACATGACAGCCTTTGGCTGCAAGCCGGTGATCAGGGTAGCCCCTGGTTGTTCGTGCATGAAGGCAATCAGCTGCGCATCTTTGAAGCGCAGAACCGCGCCCAGTACGACGAGATGCCCGAGTACCAGCCCGGCCCGCAGCGCTGGCTGCTCAAACGCCGCTGATCAGGATGCGCCGCCTCCGGGCAGGAGCGGCGCCACGCTATAGAGCCCCCAGCAACAGCCAGCCTCCCAGCGCCAGCAACAGGCCACCGCAACCGCGATCCAGCCAGCGCACGCGCCGCTGCAACCAGTTGCGCCAGCGCGCCTGATCGAGCAGGCGCACCAGCGCCAGATCCCAGAACAGCACCACCAGGGTCATCCACAGCATCGCCAGGCCCAGCCCCCATGCCGGCATTGCCGACTCGCGCAAGACCCCGAATAACCCGGCGTAGAACAGCGGCAATTTGGGATTGAGGCTGCTGGCCAGCAGGCCCTGACGCATGCCCTTCCACACCCCGCCCAGCCTCAGCTGATCACCCTGTGGCAGGACCAGATCTCGCCGCAAGGCCAGCCCCTGCAGGCCGATCCAGGCGAAATACAGCCCGCCGACGACCTGCAAGCAGCGCCACAGCCAACTGCCCTCGGCGGGTAACAACGCCATGACGAACAGCACCAGCAGCATGCTCAGCAGGTTGGCCAGCGCGATGCCGCAGGCGCAACCGTCGGCCTGGTGCCGGCCCTTGGCCAGCGCGGTGCGAATCAATAGAAAGAAGTCTGGCCCAGGCGACAGCAAGGCCGCGAAATGAGTACCGGCAACCAGTAGAAACAACGCGAACATGGCACCTCCGTTTGGCGGAGGCAGTGTCGGCAACCAGCGGTGCGATGTATTGGAAAAAACTCAGGCTCTACAGCGACGCAATCGCTGCCGAACAACTTGGCGCGCACCGATGCAAGTTCGCGCAAAGCCCTGCAGAATCAGGCCTGCGCCACGGCGCGAAAACGCCCCGGAGTGACCCCGGTGAAACGGCGAAACACCCCGTTGAAATGCGCCTGGTCATAAAAGCCCAGATCCAGTGCGACATCAGCCAGGGCCTGGCCTTGCAACAACCTGCGCTTGGCTTCACGCACTCGGCGCTGCAGTAGATAGGTGTGTGGCGGCACGCCATAGGCACGGCGAAATGCCTCGATCAGTTGGCGCGGGTGACGCTGCACCAAGGCAGCCAATTGCTCGAGGCTGACAGCCTCGGCGTAGTGCGCTTCCAGGTAATCGCGCAGGTACGCCGTCACCCCGCTGTTGCGACATGTCGGGCGCGCCTCGCGCAAGCCGCCGTGCCGCACGAAGACCAGCTCCAGCAACGCCAGCAGTTCGCTCTCCAGCGCCAGCGCATCGCCCCCTTCAAACTGGCCGGCCAGACGCGCCAATCCCGCCGCCACGCGCCCGTCATCGTGGGGATTGAGCGCGCGAAAGCCACTGGGCAGGCTCTTGCGCCCAAGCAGAGCCGGCAGTCGCGACTCCTCGATGTAGAGCATGCGGTAGATCAGGCGCGACGACTCGGCGTGCCCGGTGTGCGGCTCTTCGGGATTCATCAGCGACAGAGTTCCCGCTGGTAGCGCGTGGCGCTGACCGCGGCACTGGTAGCCGCCCACACCCTGTACGATCGCCCCAACGGCAAACGCGTCGTGACTATGGCGCCCGAACGGCTGGCCGGAAAAGTCGGCGTGGAACAGCTCGATTCCCGGTAACCAGGGCTTGGCCAGAAGGCGATTGGAATCCATCTCGGCAGCGGCTCAGCGACCCGCCAGGATCGCCGCGTAACCTTCACGGTAACTGGGATACTGCGGCGCCCAGCCCAGCGCACGGGCGCGGGCGTTGCGACAGCGCTTGCTGCCGGCGCGGCGCACGCGCTGCTCGTCGCTCCAATGGCTGACGCCCAGTTGCCCACGTAGCCAACCTACTACCTCGTGCAGTGGCGCCGGTTCATCGTCGACGCCCAGGTAGCAATCGGCCAAGGGCACACCGGCGGCATCCGCCTGCAACAGCGTGGCAAACAGGCCGGCAGCATCCTCGACATGAATGCGATTGCCATACAACGGCGGTGTTTCACTGACCCGATAGCCGCCGCGCACCTGGCTCAGCAACCATTCGCGACCAGGGCCATAAAGGCCTGTCAGACGCACTGTGGTCGCCGGCAGACCGCTGTTGAGCGCGACACGCTCAGCCTCGCGCATGATCACCGCAGAAAAACTCTGGGCTTCAGCCGCAGAACCCTCGTCGATCCACTCGCCTTCCTGCTGCCCATACACGCCGCTGCTGGAGGCGAACAGGATGCGCCGTGGTCGCTGGCCATGCTGCGCCAGCCAGCTCAACACACGGCGCAGCCCTTCGACATAGGCGGCGCGGTAGCCCGCCTCGTCGTGCTCGGTGGCGGCGGCGCAGTACACCAGGTAATCCAGCGGCCCTTGCGGCCAAGCCGGCGGGCAGGCATCGGCGTGCAGATCGCCGGCCAGCGGCTCGATGGCGGTAGGTAGCGCGGCCACGTTGCGACGCATACCGAGCACGCGCCAGCCTTGTGCGGCCATCCGCAGGCCAAGGCGGGTACCGACGTCTCCACACCCGGCAATCAGCAGGCTGTTGCATCCCGACATGCTTTTCTCCATGACATTTATGCAAAGGCGCAGTTTAGCCCGGTTGGTTCATTCGTATGCAAAGGCTATGCTTGTCGGCAATTTAATGGATAAACACTATGACCCTCACCGAACTGCGTTACATCGTCACCCTTGCCCAGGAGCAGCATTTCGGCCGCGCCGCCGAACGCTGTCACGTCAGCCAGCCGACCCTGTCCGTCGGCGTGAAGAAGCTGGAAGACGAGCTTGGCGTACTGATCTTCGAACGCAGCAAGAGCGCGGTACGCCTGACGCCGGTCGGCGAGGGCATCGTCACCCAGGCGCAGAAGGTGCTGGAGCAGGCTCAGGGCATTCGCGAGCTGGCCCAGGCCGGCAAGAACCAGCTGGCCGCCCCGCTGAAGATCGGCGCCATCTATACCGTTGGCCCTTACCTGTTCCCGCACCTGATTCCACAGTTGCACCGGGTCGCCCCGGACATGCCACTGTACATCGAGGAAAACTTCACCCATATCCTGCGCGACAAGCTGCGTACCGGTGAGTTGGATGCGATCATCATCGCCCTGCCGTTCCAGGAGGCCGATGTCCTGACCAAGCCGCTGTACGACGAACCGTTCTACGCCCTGCTGCCGGCCGGCCACCCCTGGGCGGCGATGGACACCATCGACACCAAGCTGCTCAACGACAAGAGCCTGCTACTGCTAGGCGAAGGCCACTGCTTCCGCGACCAGGTACTGGAGGCCTGTCCGACCCTGCGCAAGGGCGGCGACGACCACGGCAAGCACACCACAGTGGAATCCAGCTCGCTGGAGACGATCCGCCACATGGTCGCCTCCGGCCTTGGCGTATCGATCCTGCCGTTCTCGGCGGTGGACAGCCACCACTATGCGCCTGGCGTGATCGAAGTACGTCCGCTCAGCGCACCGGTGCCGTTCCGCACCGTGGCGATCGCCTGGCGCGCCAGCTTCCCGCGGCCCAACGCCATCGAAGTACTGGCCGACTCCATCCGCCTCTGCTCGGTCGCCCGCAGCCCGCAGACCAAGAGCGCCTGAGGCCGGAAGTGAGCGAGTTGTCAGCGGTTCCCGTCACCGCGCTGAAAGGCGTAGGCGCCGCGCTGGCGGAAAAACTGGCCAAGGTCGGCCTGGAAAATCTGCAGGATGTGCTGTTCCACCTGCCGCTGCGCTACCAGGATCGCACCCGCATCACCCCCATCGGCGCGCTGCGCCCGGGGCAGGATGCGGTGGTCGAGGGCATCGTTGCCGGCGCCGATGTGGTCATGGGCCGGCGGCGCAGCCTGCTGGTGCGCCTGCAGGACGGCAGCGGCACACTGAGCCTGCGCTTCTTTCACTTCAGCCAGGCGCAGAAGGACGGCCTAAAACGCGGCACGGCGCTGCGCTGTTATGGCGAAATACGCCCTGGCGCCACCGGCCTGGAAATCTACCACCCGGAATACCGCGCGCAGAGCGGCGACGAACCGGCACCGGTGGAGCAGAGCCTGACGCCCATCTACCCGACCACCGAAGGCCTGACTCAGCAGCGTCTGCGCCAACTCAGCCAGCAGGCGCTGGCGCGCCTCGGGCCACACAGCCTGCCAGACTGGCTGCCCGAGGAGTTGGCCCGCGACTATCGCCTGGCGCCGCTGGACGAAGCCATCCGCTACCTGCACCGGCCGCCGCCGGACGCCGATGTCGAAGAGCTCGCCGAGGGCCGTCACTGGGCGCAACACCGCCTGGCCTTTGAAGAGCTGCTGACGCACCAGTTGTCCCTGCAGCGCCTGCGTGAGCAGGTGCGCGCGCAACAGGCGCCGGCGCTGCCGCCGGCGACGAAGCTGCCGCAGCAGTACCTCGCCAACCTCGGCTTCGCCCCTACCGGCGCGCAGCAGCGCGTGGGTGCCGAGATCGCCTATGACCTGGCGCAGAGCGAACCCATGCTGCGCCTGGTGCAGGGCGACGTCGGTGCCGGCAAGACGGTGGTCGCCGCCCTGGCTGCATTGCAGGCGCTGGAGGCCGGCTACCAGGTGGCACTGATGGCGCCCACCGAAATCCTCGCCGAGCAGCACTTGCTCAACTTCAGCAAATGGCTGGCACCGCTCGGCCTGGACGTCGCCTGGCTGGCCGGCAAGCTCAAGGGCAAAGCACGCGCGGCGGCACTGGAACAGATCGCTGGCGGCTGCCCGATGGTGGTCGGCACCCATGCGCTGTTTCAGGACGAGGTGAAGTTCAAGCGCCTGGCGCTGGTGATCATCGACGAGCAGCACCGCTTCGGCGTGCAGCAGCGCCTGGCCCTGCGCCAGAAGGGCATCGACGGCCGCCTCTGCCCGCACCAGTTGATCATGACCGCCACGCCGATTCCGCGCACCCTGGCGATGAGCGCCTACGCCGACCTGGATACCTCGATCCTCGACGAGCTGCCCCCCGGCCGCACGCCAGTGAATACCCTGGTGATCGCCGACAGCCGCCGCGATGAGGTGGTCGAGCGCGTGCGCAATGCCTGCCAGCAGGGCCGCCAGGCCTACTGGGTGTGCACGTTGATCGAAGAATCCGAGGAGCTCACCTGCCAGGCGGCAGAGACCAGCTTCGAGGAGCTCTCGGCGGCCCTCGTCGAGCTGCGCGTCGGCCTGATTCACGGACGCATGAAGCCGGCCGAAAAGGCCGCGGTGATGGACGAATTCAAGCAAGGCCACCTGCAATTGCTGGTGGCCACCACGGTGATCGAAGTCGGCGTCGACGTGCCCAACGCCAGCCTGATGATCATCGAGAACCCCGAGCGCCTGGGCCTGGCGCAGTTGCACCAGCTACGCGGTCGGGTCGGCCGTGGCAGCGCGGCCAGCCATTGCGTGCTGCTCTACCACGCGCCGCTGTCGCAATTGGGGCGCGAGCGCCTGGCGATCATGCGCGAGACCACCGACGGTTTCGTCATCGCCGAGAAGGACCTCGAACTCAGGGGACCGGGGGAAATGCTCGGCACCCGGCAGACCGGTCTGCTGCAGTTCAAGGTGGCGGATCTGATGCGCGACGCCGATCTGCTGCCCGCCGTACGCGATGCCGCGCACGCTCTGCTGGAACATTGGCCACAACATGTGGCTCCATTGTTGGAGCGCTGGTTGCGTCACGGCCAGCAATACGGTCAAGTGTGAACCTGTTCATAGGACAACCGTTGCCACGAACCTTTGCACAAATCCTCGCTGGTTATACTTCGGGGCACATGCGCTAACGCTGGATATCGATATGACTGAAGCCGCCCTCGCCGCCAACGCCACTGCGCAAGCCCCCGCCGTGATCGTGCAACTGCTGGAGAAACTCGCCGTACCCTATCAGGTACGCGCGGAGCGCCCGGGTCAGCCAAGCGAGGCGCGCCTGCAGGCCGTGCTGGTGGACGACGCCATCGGCGCCCTGCTGGTGCTCTACCCGCGTAGCCACATGCTCGATCTGTCGCGCCTGGCCGAACTGACCGGGCGCCAGCTCACGGCGGTCAAGCCGGAGCGCCTGGAGCGCATGCTCGGCAAGCACAATCTGGCCGCCCTGCCCGGCTTGCCGCCCCTGACCAGCTCGCCCTGCCTGTACGAAGAACGCCTGCTGCAGGTGCCCAGTCTGCTGATCGAGTCCGGCCAGCCTGGCGTATTGCTGGAAATTCCCACTGAAGCCTTCAAGGCGCTGCTGAGCAAGGCCAGCGCCGCGCGTTTCGGTGAGCCGGTCAGTGCGATCAGACCGAACCTCGATCGCCCCCATGATGACCGCGCGGAAATCACCCAGGCCGTGCAGGCCTTTACCGCACGCCGCATCCAGCAGCGCCTGGAAGAAACCATCGAGATTCCGCCGCTGCCGGAAACCGCGCAGAAGATCATCAAGCTGCGCGTTGACCCCAATGCCACGGTGGACGACATCACCGGCGTGGTCGAAACCGATCCCGCGCTGGCGGCCCAGGTAGTCAGCTGGGCAGCCTCGCCCTACTATGCCGCGCCCGGCAAGATCCGCTCGGTGGAAGACGCCATCGTCCGCGTGCTGGGCTTCGACCTGGTGATCAACCTGGCTCTCGGCCTGGCATTGGGCAAGACCCTGAGCCTGCCCAAGGATCAGCCGCAGCACGCCACGCCCTACTGGCAGCAAGCGATCTATACCGCCGCAGTGATCGAAGGCCTGACCCGCGCCATGCCGCGCGCGCAGCGCCCTGAAGCCGGCCTGACCTACCTGGCCGGCTTACTGCACAATTTCGGCTACCTGGTTCTGGCGCACGTGTTTCCGCCGCACTTCTCGCTGATCTGCCGCCACCTGGAAGTCAACCCGCACCTGTCTGCCGGGTACATCGAGCAGCACCTGCTGGGCATCACTCGCGAGCAGATCGGTGCCTGGCTGATGCGCCATTGGGATATGCCGGAAGAGCTGTCCAGCGCTCTGCGCTTTCAGCACGACCCATCTTATGCCGGCGACAGCGCGGCCTTCCCCAACCTGGTGTGCCTGGCTGTCAGCCTGCTGCGCAACCGGGGTATCGGTGCCGGGCCGCAGAGCGAGATTCCTGATGAGCTGTTCGAGGCCCTGGGCCTGAGCCGGGAAAAAGCCGAGGACGCAGTGAGCAAGGTACTCAGCGCCGAGGTCGCCTTGCGTGAACTGGCAGCGCAGTATCAGCAGCCGCAATGAGCGGCTGCTAGCTCCCTAACCCTCAAGGATGGGCTGCTCGCCTCGCACCGAGCGGCCGACGCCCCTTACAACTTGCCCGCCGTCTTGCGCAGCTTCTCCCGACGCTCGGCGAACAGTTGCGGCACCACTTCCAGGCTGATGGCGAGCAGTTGGCTGACACTGGAATGCTCGTAAAGCACCGCATACTCGGCGAGTTGATCGCTGGGCATCTGCCGGTAGGCATAGAACATGAAGGTTTTCACCGCCTGCTCGCTGGACTGGCGGATGGCATCCGCCTGCTTTTGCGTCTGCGCCTGCAGTTCGGCTTCGCTGAGGTTCTCGCCCCGCGCCCTTAGCGCCAGCAATGCCTGGGTCTTGCCGACTTCGTAACGTAGCAGGCTGGCCAGTTCAGTGGTACGCGCGGCAGCGTCGAGACGCTTGACCAACTCCAGACGCGCACCTCGTGGCGGCTGCTCCTGCAGACGCTGGCGGTATTCAGCCAAGCCTTCGGGTTGCTCACCGACGGCGCGCTCGGCAGCGGTGAAACGCTGCGCCAACGGGCTGTCGAGACGCTCACGGGCCTGCTCGCCCTGCGCCGCATCGAAGCGGGCAGCGACGCGCTGGGCCAGGTCCAGACAAAAGGCTTCGCCAGCGAAGAGCTGGGCGAGGCGCTTCTGTTCGGTTTCTTCCTGGCCACGCTGCACCAACGGCGCGCTCTGTTCGCACAGCAGATGGATACCAGCGAGTTCGAACAGCGGCAACAAGGCCTTGGCAGACGCTGGCTCGGCCCGTGCAGTGGTGGCGGCCAGCAATAGCAGGGGTAACAGGAAAAGACGCATGGTCGGGCTTTCCACAGGGACGTGCCTGGCAGCCTAACCAAAGCACGGCGTCGCGGCCAGCCGTGACGCCTATCGGAAGCCAACCAGATAAGGTTGCCAAAGTGACCTTTCGTAGGAGCCCCGCCCCGGGGCGAAGCGTTTTCGAGGGCCAGCGCCTGATTCGCGGCGGAGCGCCGCTCCTACAATTTCGATGCGTCGACGCCTAACTGACAGGCATTAGCCGTTCAGGCGGCCTTTTTCGGCGCCTCGGTCTTCTTCTTCGGCATCAGGTACTTGGTCAGGCCCTGGAACCACATGACCAGCGCCGGGTTGCCCTGGATCTGGATGTCCTTGTTCTGGATGCCCTGCATGAAGGCCAGCTGCTTGTTCTTCGCGGTCATGGTTTCAAAGCCGTAGACGGCATCCTTGAAGCCAATGGCGAAGGCCGGATCCGTGGCGGTGCCGCGCTTGCTGGTCACGCGCTGACCGGCCACGGTGAAGTGGCGTGCCACCTTGCCGTCCAGCGTGTGCAGCTGGAACACCATATCGCGCCCTTCCAGTTGCTGACGGAAAGCCGGATTTTCGCGGCTAGCCTTGGCCATCAGACGGCCCAGCATCCACAGGAGAAAACGGAATTTCATGCACAGGGCCTCGTGATCGAAGATGATGGCCGCGCATTGTAGTGGTTTTTTTGCAGGACTACAGCCTGTCTAAAGCATGGCTGTATCAGCGAATGTCGCAGCGTGGCTGCGCTGGGGGACCCCGGAGCCGAGCGGCTCCGGGTAACGGGCTCAGTTGACCGCGTCCTTGAATAACCATTAGGAAAACGTATCAGATTTTTGATACGCTGAATTCTATCGCAAAATCATATACTTACATTGCAAAGCTGTCTAGAATTGGTGAGTTGGTTTCAATCCTCCGCCAAACCATAGGAACCCCTCGCGGAAGGCCCAAGATCCTTGGGGTTTTGAAACACTCATCGTCCACTAGCTGCCTCCTTCACCTTTGCGCTACCAGAACATGACACCTATCGTGAAACCGGCGTCCCTCAAGATCCTTTTGGTCCACGAGCACCCTGCACTCCGATCCCAGATTCGCATTTGCCTGAAAGCTTCGGGTTATGAGGTGGTTGAGGCAGATAGCTGTAAGCAAGCCGTCGGTCTCATGCATTCCTGCGAAGTGTCAGCAATGATTGTTGATAGTGATGCGCCCGACTTTATGGCCGCATCCCCTCTATCCGCACGAAATTTCACAAGAAACTCCAACGCACCCTGCATCGTGCTTGCAACAAGTCGCATAATTCAAAAACCATTGGAGCACTTCAATGCAGAAACAGATGATTATTTGTTCAAGCCATTTAATGTTATTGCGCTCGAAAAGCATGTAAAAGCCGTATTAAATTCACACTGCAACGACTCAAAGCTCACCTTCGGGAGCATCACAATCTGCAGTGCGAGAAACACAATGACAATTGATCGCACCACAACCAAACTTCCTTACAAGCAAATGCGACTACTCTTTACATTAGTCAGAAATGCACCTAGAGCGGTTCAAAAGGAACACTTTGCAGAGAGTTTTTACCTACCCGATATGAAGGTAAGACAACCCCTAAAGTCTGTAGAGTCGCTGGTGTTTCGCTTGCGAAATCGACTGCGCACTGCTAGCTGTGATGTGCGCATCAAATCCGTTCGGGGAATTGGATACAGAATCTCTACCACTCAAAGTAAGACATCAAAATAACAACTTGCCTAACGGTTGATCGGGCCAGACTGGTTTCTGTTCAACCCAATGAGAGACTGAATCGCCCCTAGTTTCGTAGACACCTCCAAGCCCGTTAGGAGGTGCCATGAGCAACCAGCGTTACCCCGAAGAATTCAAGATCGAAGCGGTCAAGCAAGTGACCGAGCGCGGCCTCCCCGTGGCCGAGGTGGCGGCGCGATTGGGCATGTCGGCCCACAGCCTGTATGCCTGGATCAAGCGCTACGGCAAGCCCCAGGAACAGCGGCAGCAAGAAGACGATCAGCAGGCCGAACTGCGTCGTTGGCGCGCCGAACTCAAGCGGGTGACCAAAGAGCGAGACATCCTAAAAAACCGCCTCCCCGGCACACCGCGGTCCATTGGACTAGAAACACGCCCACTACTCCCTGCGGCTCGCACTCCAGATCACTGCGTTTAGAACTTGCAGTTCTTCCCTTTGGTTACGCGAATTTCCTTGCGCTAAGAAACTGAGGTGGTGACAAGCCTGATAGGTTGGGTACCTAAGCTTTCACTGCCTCAAACGAAACTCCTTCGGCGACTGTCCAGTGCCACGCTTGAAGAACCGCGAGAAGTAGGCCGGCTCGGAGAAGCCCAGGCTGTCCGACACCTGATTGATGGTCATCGCGGTGTAGACCAGGCAGCGCTTGGCCTCCAGCAACAGCCGCTGGTTGATCAGCTGCAGCGCCGACTGCCCGGCCAGGCGTCGGCACAGGGCGTTGAGGTGAGCGGCGCTGATCCCCAGGCGCTGGGCGTAATGCTCGATGGGCAGGTGCTCGCGGAAGTGCTTCTCCAGCAACCGCGCGAACTCCTGCAAGTGCAGCCGCCCGCGATCCTGATGCTGGGCTTCGGCCTGGGACAGGGCCAGCGAGCGACGGCCGATCCACACCAGCAGCACACTGATCAGAGACTGCAGCATCAGCTCGCGCCCGGGCGCCGCTTGGGCGTACTCGCGGCTGATGGCTTCGAACAAGGTATCCAGGTAAGGCTGGCTGTCGCCGGCGGCGAAGCAGGCCGGTGCCAGCAGCGCATTGCTGTCGAGCAGCCCCGCCACTTGCTCCACCAGAGGCAACGCCAGAGTCAGCACATGGCCGTCGACATCGTTGGAAAAGCGAAAACCATGCACGCAGAGCGCCGGCACCACCTGTAGCGACGCGCAGTCGACCCGGTTCACCCGCCCCTCCACTTCCAGCTCCGCGCGACCCGAACGCACGTAGAGCAACTGCACCAGGTCGCCATGCTGGTGCGGCTTGATCTCCCATTCATGCAGGCGGCTGCGCGACTCGATCGATTCCCAATGGATCAGGTCCGGCGTCGGCCAGGCGGCCGTCTCGCCGTAGAGCTTGAACACCGGGACGGGGGAATGGGTCTGTTCGATCACCGAACCTCCAACAACATGAATCCATGGAAAGTCCATTAATGAGCGCGAATATTGCCTTCAAAGCCGATGGCCATCCACTAAAAATACAAGCGAACCATAACAAGAGGTGAGCCGCCACTACCCTACGCCGGCCACCGCAATCCTATGAGAGGACAACAACCATGAAGACTCAGGTCGCCATCATCGGCGCCGGCCCGTCCGGCCTGCTCCTCGGCCAGTTGCTGCACAACGCCGGTATCGACAACGTTATCATCGAACGCCAGGACCCGGACTACGTCCTCGGCCGCATCCGTGCCGGGGTGCTGGAACAGGGCATGGTCGACCTGCTGCGCGAAGCCGGCGTCGGCGCACGCATGGACTTTGAGGGCCTGGTGCACGATGGTTTCGAACTGGCCTTTGACGGCCGCCGCGAGCATATCGACCTCAAGGGCCTGACCGGCGGCAAGACGGTGATGATTTACGGCCAGACCGAAGTCACCCGCGACCTGATGGAGGCCCGCGCCGCCTCGGGCGCGCGCAGCTTCTACAACGCCGCCCAGGTCCAGCCCCACGACCTGAAGGGCGATGCGCCCTACGTCACCTTCGAGCAGGACGGCGAGCAGTTCCGCCTGGATTGCGACTACATCGCCGGCTGCGACGGCTTCCATGGCGTGTCGCGCAAATCCATCCCGGCCGGGGTGCTCAAGGAGTTCGAACGGGTCTACCCCTTCGGCTGGCTCGGCGTGCTGGCCGATACCCCGCCGGTGAGCGACGAACTGATCTACGCCAACCACGAGCGCGGCTTCGCCCTGTGCAGCATGCGTTCGCCCACCCGCACCCGTTACTACGTGCAGGTCTCGGCCGACGAGAAGGTGGATGACTGGTCGGACGAGCGCTTCTGGAATGAACTGAAAAGCCGCCTGCCGGAGCGGACCGCGGCGAAGCTGGTCACCGGCCCCTCCATCGAGAAGAGCATCGCCCCGCTGCGCAGCTTCGTGGTAGAGCCCATGCAATATGGTCGCCTGTTCCTCCTCGGCGACGCCGCGCACATCGTCCCACCCACCGGTGCCAAGGGCCTGAACCTGGCCGCCAGCGACGTCAACACCCTGTTCCGCATCCTGCTGAAGGTCTATGGCGAAGGCCGCACCGACCTACTGGAGCAGTACTCGGCCATCTGCCTGCGGCGCATCTGGAAGGCCGAACGCTTCTCCTGGTGGATGACCTCCCTGCTGCACCGCTTCCCCGAGATGGATGCCTTCGGCCGCCGCATGCAGCAGACCGAGTTGGACTACTACGTCAGTTCCGAAGCCGGGCGCCGGACCATTGCGGAGAACTATGTGGGCCTGCCGTACGAGGCGATTGAGTGAGGGTTTCTAGCGGCTCCGTGACTCCACCGAAGGCACGGGGTATGTAAGCGAATTTCCGTGCATGGATGCCGGAGTAGCTGCGAAGCCTTACCGTTGGCAGTGAACGGTCATGCCATGGAGGCGTGCCATCGCCTGGTGCCACGATCGTCAGGCGATGCTTTCTCATTCAGTAAGCGCTACACGGCCCTGCCACAAGCGGGGCCTCTTCACTAGTCCTGGTTCGTCGAGTAATCAGGGTAAGCACCGCAAAACCCAATCCAGCCCGCCGCCCGATGTTCAAGTTCCTCAGGTCCATCTACTGCTCCTTTTCTGACAAAGAATTTCTTTTTCAGCCATGTTCTCCATACGTACGCACGAATTACGTACGGCGCCCAGATCGACGCGTCTACCGCTCTACCTTCCTAAAGAAACAAGCAGGCATCTGCGACGGGCAGCCGCGTTAGGCGTGGGGCAAGTGCACGGCCATCTCCGTACCCGATACTGATCAAGAAGTTGACCTCCCAATTGCCGTCCAGGAATAACTCTGCGTTGACCTCTTGCCCCTCAAGCCGGACATGGGGCCGCAGTCGAGACCGACTGAACGCAGCGCAAGCATGAAGTACGCATCGTTGCGAAATGAGGCATATGTTGTGCAGTGACTGCCAGTTCGGCTTAGATGCTGAACTGGCTCACCAATTGGTGTTGATGCCGGGCCAACTCGTTCAGAGACTGGCTCGCCGCTGCGGTTTCTGTCGCCCCCTTATTGACGGAGGCTGCCTCCCTGCCGATGCTAGAGATACTCTCGGTAAGCTCCTCGGCCACCATGCTCTGCTGGTGAGCGGCGCTGGCGATCTGGGTATTCATCTCGGCGATCAACACAACAGCGCGGGTGATGCGATCCAAGGCCTCCGCTCCCAATCGCACCTGCTCTACACTGGAGATGGTCTGGGAGTGGCTTTCATGCATTGCAAGAACCACATCTCGCGTGCCCTGCTGCAGGCGCTCTATCAGCGCCTGAATATCCTCCGTCGCCTGGTAGGAACGCTGTGCGAGATTGCGAACCTCATCGGCTACCACTGCGAAGCCCCGCCCTTGTTCACCTGCACGCGCAGCCTCGATCGCTGCGTTTAGGGCCAGCAGGTTGGTCTGTTCGGCCAGTCCCCTAATCACACCCAGGATGGCCTGAATATCCGTGCTGCGCCGGGCGAGTCCTTCGATCAGAAGCATTGCCGAGTCGATATCCCGCGCCAATGCCTGAACCCGTTCGGCGCTCTGTTCGGCCAGTAACTGACCAGACTGCGCTGCTTGTGTGGCTTGCTCAGTCGCGTCGGAAGCATGCCGAGCGTTGCGCGCTACCTCCTGGCTTGTGGCCGCCATTTCGTTGATTGCCGTCACCACTTGGTCGATCTCTAGCAGCTGTCGCTGGCTGGCCGCACTGGTAGTCAAGGCAATCTGTTGCATTTCACCGGCCGACTGCCCCAAGTGACCGACAGACTCGACAACCTGACCAACCATACCCTGCAACTTTGCCAGGAATAGATTGAAACCCCGGGAAATATCACCCAGCTCATCCGAACGATGCTGGTCGAGTCGCACCGTCAGATCACCTTGCCCCCTCGCCACATTGTCGAGGACGCCCTGCATCTGCCGTACCGGTCGGACCATGCTACGCGCTACCAGCCACATCAGCGCGAGACCACCCACGGCAACGAGAAGCCCGATAAGCAGGAACTGACGCAGGCTTTCGCGCTGTCTCTCGAGCATCTGAGCCTCGAACTGCGCAAGACTCCCCAGTGCGACGCTGCGTGGTAGTTGGATCATCAGCGTCCAGCGGGTGCGCGGATCACCAATGTCGAATGGCAGGTAGAGTTCAATGCGATCCTGTGCCTCGCTTACACGATACAAAGCCGCTTCTTGCAGGTTGGCTAGCGCCTCTAGGCTGCTCTGGTCTAGTACTTGCTGCGCAGGCTGATTAAGGCGGGACGCGTCGGAGCTGTAGGCGATTAACCGCTTGTTGCTGGCAAAAATTGCTACTTCTGCGGCGCCTTCGAACAACTGCGCGCTGGTGCGCTGGGCTAGTTGCTGGATGAAATCAATGGCTGGGTCCACCCCCGCAACACCCAGAAATCGCCCCTTGACCATGATCGGGGCAGCAATCGCCGGCAGCAGCACAAACTTGTCGTTGGCCGGATAGCTGACGGGATCAAGTACGCAGAGCTGCTGACGGGCCTTCGGACATAGATAGAACTCACCTTTCCGAACCCCTTCCTCACCCCGCTCCTCGCTTTCCATGCCATGCATGTCGGCCAATACAAGCTTCCCCTCAGGCGTACGCAGCCATACCGGTACGAAACGCCCTTCGGGCGTATGACCCGGATGACCGTCGTAATCAGCATCTCGGCCCTCCAACCCGCCCGGTTCAAGGCCAATAAAGGTCGCCATCAACTGTGGGTTGTCGGCCAAGGTGTGGCGGAGTACCTCAGTCAAGGTCTCCCGATTGAGCGTCCCCGCGTCAACGGCCGCGATTACTGACACGCTGCGCGACAGGACTCTCGCCGTTTCTACTGCTTGACCCAATTGCCGCTGGATAAGCGCGGCCTGTTCATGAGCCTGCAGCAATAAGCGCTCGCGCATGTCGCTTTCCAAACGCTCACGTATTGTCGCTTGCAGTATTTTTTGGCTGGCATGACTCGACAGGAAAACATACAGCAGCAAGCCGCCAATGACGGCCAGCATAAGAAGACCGGAAAGCGCGGTGAGAGTGACTTGCAGAGAGCGCATCTTCATAGACGTATCCTTGTAATGAGGTCTACGGGTACGCACCGCCCGATCCGGACGGAACTTGCGCAGTCGGTGTCTGGGCAGAACGCACAACCTAGAAGTCGTATCGCTCAAATTTCAGGACTCGGCGGGCACCACGCATCTCCATCAACATGTCGTAGAAAGCTGTTGCCTTTACCAAGTCGTTGGTGGCCGAAGTGCAGTAACCAATCACTCTCATTACCTCAGTGGATAAGTATCAGCAGATCCCTTCCCAGAGGGGCTATGTCGGTGTCATCCAGCACTAAGGTGTTCAGTTCGAGGCCGATCTCGGCGATACGCGTCTGTCGGTGGCGCCCGATATTGGCCTCTTCAGGGGGCGGTTCGCTGCTCCTAAGCGCTGTCTCGATGCTGTGCGGGGATTCATTGGATCCTACTCCCCTGACTGGCCCGCTATACGGGCCAGCAGCACTTCACAGATTGATGGTCTGAGATTCGCACACAGCAACTGGGATTTAGCTAGCAGATGGTCGATACAGGAAATGTGCGAGGGCCGGCAGAAGCACCAACGCGCCGAGCATGTTCCAGATAAACATGAATGCGAGCAAGATTCCCATGTCAGCCTGGAACTTGATGGGGGAGAAATACCACGTGGCCACCGCAATACCCAGAGTCACACCGGTCAGTACAACTATTTTTCCGGTAAACAGCAGTGATCGGTAATACGCCTCGGAAAGACTGACGCCGTCACGCAAGTACCGTTGCATTACGGTCATGATGTACAAGGCGTAATCCACACCAATACCTACGCCAAGTGCGATTACCGGGAGCGTCGCGACCTTGACCCCAATATTCAGCCAAACCATCAGGGCTTCACATAGCACCGAGGTGAGCATCAGCGGAAGGACCGCGCAAAGTACCGCACGCCAGGACCGGAAAGTTACCAGACTGATGATGATTACCGCCGCATAGACCAACAAAAGCATCTTGCGGTTGGCCTCTTTGACGACAATATTTGTGGCTGCCTCAATCCCAGAGTTTCCTGCGGCATTAAGGAAGCGGTATTCTGTCGAGTTGTTACGCTGCGCAAAGTCCTCTACGGCCCGGACCACTCCATCGAGCGTGTCTGCTTTGTGGTCTCGTAGATAGAGGTAAATACTCAACAGGTCGCACTTTTGATTGAACATCTCGCGCGGAGCGCGGGTTATGATCGAGTTGAGCATGTCCTGGTTGCGAGGAATCTCAAACCACTTGACACTCCCTTCGTTCATTCCGGTAGCGGATACTTTTGCCAGCCCGGCCAACGACTTAGTAGCCTCGACCCCCACCACTTGTGACAGTTCTAACTCCAACTGATCAACTGTGCGCAACGTGCTGTAGTGGGCGCAGGCAAACTGAGGAGTTTTAACCATCACTACATAAACATCACTGCTCGCCGAGTAGTGGCTCACCATGAAGGCGTTGTCGCGGTTATAGCGCGAGTCAGGTCGCAACTCGGGAGCACCGGCGTCGGTGTCACCAATCTTCAGTTGAGTGCTGTAGCCAAATCCGATCAGCGCAAGACCGGTGCCGGCAAGTAGAGCCAAACTGGCCCATTTCCGGCTAGTGAATAGATCGAGAAAGGCCCACACAGGATGCTTTACGTGACCAGAGTCGCTTAGATCGGCCACAGCGTTGGCGGCGGTACGCGCGGCAGCGCTCTGGCTAACGCCAACATAAGAGAGCAAAACCGGCAACAACATCAGATTGGTAACAATAAGAATCGCCACTCCGATGCTAGCACTGATAGCCAGATCCTTGATTACCGGAATGTCGATGACCATTAGCACGGCAAATCCGACCACGTCACAGATCAAGGCAGAAAGCCCAACCAAGAAGAGTCGACGGAACGTCAGTCGGGCCGCCATTAGCCGGTCCACGCCACGACCAATATCTTGGGTGATACCGTTCATTTTCTGTGCACCATGGCTTAGGCCAATGGCAAACACCAAGAAGGGCACCAACACCAAATAGGGATCAAGTACGAAGCCCAGACTAGCAAGAGCGCCTAGCAACCAGACCACAGCCACCAATGAACACACCAGCACAACTAGCGCACTGCGGATACAGCGGGTATACCAGAACAGAATTGCTAGGCAGACGGCAGCTGCGACCACGAAGAACACCAGGACTTGGCGCATGCCTTCGATCAAGTCACCAACTAGTGCGGATTCCACGCCATCCGGCCACCCAGTCCGCTCTCATCTGGCCAGGCATTCCAGGGCCATCTGGCCACCTGTTCCACGGCCATCCGGCCGGGCAGTCGGAGCGCAGCGACGCA
>NZ_PGLR01000017.1 GCF_002803095.1 Pseudomonas sp. ZH-FAD
GACCAGCTGTCGTACAGGTAATAGGCCACCCCACCAATCACGCCGCCCCAGAGGATGCCGTTGATCAGGGAAACCCCCAGTTCCTTGCGCACCAGCCGCGCGGTGTTACCGGTGCTGACCTGATCCAGCGCCATGGCGCGTACGATCATGGTGATAGTCTGGTTGCCGGAGTTGCCGCCGATACCGGCGACGATGGGCATCAGCGCCGCCAGCGCCACCAGCTTCTCGATCGAGCCTTCGAACAGGCCGATCACCCGCGAAGCCAGGAATGCGGTGACCAGGTTGATCGCCAGCCAGGCCCAACGGTTGCGCACCGACTTCCACACCGAGGCGAAGATGTCTTCTTCCTCGCGCAGACCGGCCATGTTCAGCACTTCGCTTTCGCTTTCCTCACGGATCAGGTCGACCATCTCGTCGATGGTCAGACGGCCGATCAGCTTGCCGTTCTTGTCCACCACCGGGGCGGAAATGAGGTCGTAACGCTCGAAGGCCTGGGCGGCGTCATAACCGTCCTCATCCGGGTGAAAACTCACCGGATCGTCGGCCATGACTTCGCCGACCTGCTTGTCCGGGTCGTTGACCAACAGGCGCTTGATCGGCAGCACGCCCTTGAGCACGCCGTCGTAATCGACCACGAACAGCTTGTCGGTATGGCCCGGCAGCTCTTTCAGCCGGCGCAGGTAACGCAGAACCACTTCCAGGCTGACGTCTTCGCGGATGGTGACCATCTCGAAGTCCATCAGCGCACCAACCTGATCCTCTTCATAGGACAGGGCCGAACGCACACGCTCGCGCTGCTGGGCGTCGAGCGATTCCATCAGCTCATGAACGACGTCGCGCGGCAGTTCCGGCGCCAGGTCGGCGAGTTCGTCGGCGTCCAGGTCCTTGGCCGCGGCGAGAATCTCGTGATCGTCCATGTCGGCGATCAAGGTTTCCCGTACCGCGTCAGAGACTTCCAGCAAGATGTCGCCATCGCGCTCGGACTTGACCAGCTGCCAGACGGTCAGACGTTCGTCGAGCGGCAAGGCTTCGAGGATGTGGGCAATGTCCGCAGGGTGCAGATCTTCGAGCTTGCGCTGCAGCTCGACGAGATTCTGACGATGCACCAGGTTCTCGACCCGGTCGTGATGCTGGCCTTCCTGACGATGAGTCAGGTCTTCGACCAGTTTGTGCCGATGCAGTAGTTCGATCACCTGGGCCAGGCGATCCTGCAAGCTTTCTTGCGGCTTTTTGGCTTCTACTTCAGTCATAGCGCGCTCCACCCCCAGTTGGCGGGCACGCCAGAGGGGATCAATCAGGTCTTACACGATTGTGCGAGGGGAGTATTGAGTAACTACTGGGTAAGTCCATGGTGGTATTCCACAAGCCCCGGCGGGGCTGACGCGGCGAATGATAACACCGCAAAACAGCTTTGTACGTGACAAAAGCGCGGCAAGAACAACTGCTTGCATCACAAACTTCGATCTCGCATGAAAACCTGGCTATGCGACGTCAGCGTTCCCCGCCAGGACACCCTGGCGAGCGCGAAAAAACGGTCTAACCTGAAGCAGGCAAACGTCACGGAGGACGATTCATGCGAGGACAGCACGTCGCAGCGCTACTGGCCGCTGCGCTTCTCTACCCTATTGCAGACAGCTCGGCCGCCAGCGTGTTCCGCTGCGTCGACGCTGACGGCCATATCACCTTCACCCGCCACGGCTGCACCGACGATCAGCAGCAGCATCTGCAGGATGCGCGCAACCACACGCCCAGCAGCGGCAAGCCAATCCCCCTGGCTGACCCAGGCCGACGTACGACAGCCGCCTCGGCAAGCAGTGGCGAGGTGGTCATCGTCGGTCAACAGGACGATGGCTGCGGCAACCTGTTGACCAGCAGCGAAAGGCGCCAGGCAATCATCCGCAAGGAAGTGCGCCGCGGCATGAGCAGAACCGACGTGGAAAGCAGCCTGGGCAAGCCTGACAGAGTCACGAGCAGCAATGGGCAGCAGCGCTATCACTACAAAGAAAAACGCAAAGGCGGCAACAGCCGGCAGGTCAGTTTCGACGAGGCCGGATGCGTGAAAGGCAGATGATGCGCAAAGAAAAAGGGCCTGCATTGCTGCAGGCCCTTTCAGTATGGCGGACTCAGGAGGATTCGAACCTCCGACCGCTCGGTTCGTAGCCGAGTACTCTATCCAGCTGAGCTATGAGTCCATTTGGCGCTTTTTGACCAGATCACCACTGGCTGAAACATGACCTTGCATCGCTGCAGTGCCATTTAATATGGCGGACTCAGGAGGATTCGAACCTCCGACCGCTCGGTTCGTAGCCGAGTACTCTATCCAGCTGAGCTATGAGTCCACACTTTGGCGCTTTTAGACCAGATCACCACTGGTTGAAACAAAATGGCTTGCAGCGATGCAAGCCATTCAATATGGCGGACTCAGGAGGATTCGAACCTCCGACCGCTCGGTTCGTAGCCGAGTACTCTATCCAGCTGAGCTATGAGTCCGTTACAGATCACTCGAAAGCTACTGCACTTGGGTATGCTTCGTTGAAACCGAACTCAGAATGCTCATTTAGAAAACTAAACTGCGCTTCTTCGCTCGTTTTCGCCTCGCCTACCCTTCGCTCGCTACGCTTTCGCGAGATCTTTGGTGTTTTTATACCAGATCACCTCTGGTTGATTCGCCAGCCAGGCTTACGCCTGACTCGCCGAATAATGGCGGAGAAGGGGGGATTCGAACCCCCGACACCCTTTTGAGGTGTACTCCCTTAGCAGGGGAGCGCCTTCGGCCACTCGGCCACCTCTCCGCAACACGGGGCGCATGATAAACATGTTTTCCCCGTTTGCAAACAAAAATTTGTAGAAAAATTAGTGGCTTGGTTCGTCACCCTTCTCTTTCTGGATGCGCTGGTAGATTTCTTCACGGTGTACGGCAACCTCTTTTGGCGCATTGACCCCAATGCGCACCTGGTTACCTTTCACACCCAACACGGTGACAGTCACATCATCACCGACCATCAGGGTCTCTCCGACCCGGCGAGTCAGAATCAGCATTCCTTTCTCCTCAACGGATTACATTTCTCAGGACAACAGTCTGCAAAAAGAAAATGGTGCCGGCTTCCTGCTGAATCAAGCCCGAAGCCTCCACCCAAGTATTGACCAGCCCGCGTAGAAAGAAAGTTCCCACGTACCAGTCAAAAAAACGAAAGGCGCGGAACCAGCCGCGCCTTTCAAATCAATTGAATCACTCGCCCTGTCGGGCCGGAGCATCCAGCTCGAAAGCGGTATGCAGAGCGCGTACCGCCAACTCCAGATACTTCTCTTCGATCACCACGGACACCTTGATCTCAGAGGTGGAGATCATCTGGATATTGATGGTCTCCTTGGCCAGGGCTTCGAACATACGGCTGGCAACACCGGCATGGGAGCGCATACCGACACCGACGATGGACACCTTGGCGATATTGGTGTCGCCGACCACTTCACGGGCGCCCAGCTCGTCTGCAGTTTTCTGCAGCACGCCGAGGGCGTTGTTGTAGTCATTGCGGTGCACGGTGAAGGTGAAATCGGTGGTGTTATCGTGCGAGACGTTCTGCACGATCATGTCGACTTCAATGTTGGCGGCGCTGATCGGGCCGAGAATCTTGAAGGCGATACCGGGGATATCCGGTACCCCACGGATGGTCAGCTTGGCTTCGTCGCGATTGAAAGCGATGCCGGAAATGATCGGCTGTTCCATGGATTCCTCTTCATCAAGGGTAATGAGGGTGCCCGGCCCCTCCTGGAAGCTGTGCAGGACGCGCAGCGGGACGTTGTACTTGCCGGCGAACTCCACCGAACGAATCTGCAGCACCTTGGAACCGAGGCTGGCCATTTCCAGCATCTCTTCAAAGGTGATCTTTTCCAGGCGCTGGGCCTTGGGCACCACACGCGGGTCGGTGGTGTAGACACCATCGACGTCGGTGTAGATCTGGCACTCGTCGGCTTTCAGCGCAGCAGCCAGAGCCACGCCGGTGGTGTCGGAACCGCCACGACCGAGGGTGGTGATATTGCCGTGCTCGTCGACACCCTGGAAGCCAGCGACGACGACGACGCGACCGGCCTTGAGTTCAGTACGAATCTTCTGGTCATCGATCTGCAGAATGCGCGCCTTGTTGTGCGCGCTGTCGGTAAGGATGCGCACCTGATTGCCGGTGTAGGACACCGCAGGCACGCCGCGCTTGATCAGCGCCATGGCCAGAAGGGCAATGGTCACCTGCTCACCAGTGGACACCATGACATCCAGCTCACGCGCAACCGGCTCGCCATCGGTGATCTGTTTGGCCAGATCGATCAGGCGGTTGGTTTCGCCGCTCATGGCGGAAACCACGACGACAATGTCGTCACCGTTCTCGCGGAACTTCTTCACTTTGTCAGCCACCTGCGCGATACGCTCGATGGTGCCGACGGAGGTGCCCCCAAACTTCTGTACGATCAAAGCCATTTCAAAAAGCCGCCTGAATCCTCGAAGGGCGCCCATTAAACCCGCATCGGGTCATACTGCCAAGGCCCGCCGGACGCACTGCGGGCCCCGCTTTCTCGCTCGTTACGAAGCCTGCTCGACCAGAGTAGCGGCCAGAGCCAGGGCTTCATCCAGTTTACCGGCATCAACGCCGCCGCCCTGAGCCATGTCCGGCCGACCGCCACCCTTGCCACCGACGACGGCAGCGGCCTGGCGCATCAGATCACCGGCCTTGACCTTGGCGGTCAGATCCTGGGTCACACCAGCGACCAGCACCACCTTCTCGTCGAACACACCGCCGAGCAGGATCACAGCACTGCCCAGCTTGTTCTTCAACTGGTCGACCAGCGCCAGCAGCGCCTTGCCGTCCAGACCATCGAGACGCGCAGCCAGCACCTTGGTGCCCTTCACGTCCACGGCCGAACGGGCCAGGTCGTTACCGGCGGCGCTGGCGGCCTTGGCCTTGAGCTGCTCCAGCTCCTTTTCCAGCTGACGGTTGCGCTCAATCAGGGCCGAGAGCTTGTCCAGCACGTTGTCGCGGCTGCCCTTGACCAGGGAAGCGACTTCCTTGAGCTGCTCCTCGGCGCCATTGAGCCAGGCCAGCGCGGCTGCACCAGTGACCGCTTCGATACGACGCACGCCAGCGGCCACGCCACCTTCGCTGGTGATCTTGAACAGACCGATGTCGCCGGTTCGCGATACGTGGGTACCGCCGCAGAGCTCTACAGAGAAGTCGCCGCCCATGCTCAGCACGCGCACCTGATCACCGTACTTCTCGCCGAACAGCGCCATGGCGCCCTTGGCCTTGGCGGTTTCGATATCGGTTTCTTCGGTCTGGACCTCGGAGTTCTTGCGAATCTCGGCGTTGACGATGTCTTCCAGCTGCTTGATCTGCTCGGGCTTAATCGCCTCGAAGTGGCTGAAGTCGAAACGCAGGCGCTGACTGTCGACCAGCGAGCCCTTCTGCTGCACGTGATCGCCCAGCACCTGACGCAGCGCGGCATGCAGCAGGTGGGTCGCGGAGTGGTTCAGCGCGGTGGCCTGACGCACGCCGGCTTCGGCTTCAGCCTTGACGCTGGCGCCGACACTCAGGCCGCCCTTGACCACCACACCGTGGTGCAGGAAGGCGCCGCCGGCCTTGGTGGTGTCACGCACATCGAAACGCACGCCAGCGCTTTCCAGGTAACCGCAGTCACCGACCTGACCACCGGATTCGGCGTAGAACGGCGTCTGATCCAGCACCACCACGCCCTCTTCGCCTTCGGCGAGGCTGTCGACGGCGCTGCCGGCCTTGAACAGGGCGATGATCTTGCCGCTGCCGCTGGTGCCTTCGTAGCCGAGGAAGCGCGTGTCGGCGTCGACCTTGACCAGGGCGTTGTAGTCCATGCCGAAGGCGCTGGCGGAGCGGGCGCGCTCGCGCTGCGCTTCCATTTCACGCTCGAAGCCTTCCTCATCCACCGACAGCTCGCGCTCGCGGGCGATGTCGGCAGTCAGGTCGACCGGGAAACCGTAAGTGTCGTACAGCTTGAACACCACATCGCCCGGGATGACCGAACCCTGCAGGCCAGCCAGATCCTGCTCGAGGATCTTCAGGCCCTGCTCCAGGGTCTTGGCGAACTGCTCTTCTTCGGTTTTCAGCACGCGCTCGATGTGCGCCTGCTGCTGCTTGAGCTCGGGGAAGGCTTCGCCCATCTCGGCCACCAGGGCGGCGACGATCTGGTAGAAGAAGCTGCCCTTGGCGCCCAGCTTGTTACCGTGGCGGCAAGCGCGGCGCACGATGCGGCGCAGCACGTAGCCACGGCCTTCGTTGGACGGGGTGACACCGTCGGCGATTAGGAAGCTGCAGGAACGAATGTGGTCAGCCACCACCTTCAGCGAGGCCTGGCCTTCGTTGCTGCAGCCAATGGCCTTGGCCGAGGCGGCCAGCAGGTTCTGGAACAGGTCGATCTCGTAGTTCGAGTTGACGTGCTGCAGCACGGCGCTGATGCGCTCCAGGCCCATGCCGGTGTCTACGCTCGGCGCAGGTAGCGGGTGCAGGACGCCATCGGCCGTGCGGTTGAACTGCATGAACACGTTGTTCCAGATCTCGATGTAGCGATCACCATCTTCTTCCGGGCTGCCGGGTGGACCGCCCCAGATGTGCTCGCCGTGATCGAAGAAGATCTCGGTGCACGGGCCGCACGGGCCGGTGTCGCCCATTGCCCAGAAGTTGTCGGAAGCGTATGGCGCGCCCTTGTTGTCGCCGATGCGGATCATGCGCTCGGCCGGTACGCCAATTTCCTTGTTCCAGATCTCGTAGGCTTCGTCATCGGTGGCGTAGACGGTGACCCAGAGCTTTTCCTTGGGCAGATTCAGCCACTTCTCGGAAGTCAGAAACTCCCAGGCGTAATGGATGGCGTCACGCTTGAAATAGTCGCCGAAGCTGAAGTTGCCCAGCATCTCGAAGAAGGTGTGGTGACGCGCGGTGTAGCCGACGTTTTCCAGGTCGTTGTGCTTGCCGCCGGCACGCACACACTTCTGGCTGGTGGTGGCGCGGGTATAGGCGCGCTTTTCCAGGCCCAGGAAGCAGTCCTTGAACTGGTTCATGCCTGCGTTGGTGAACAGCAGGGTCGGATCGTTCGCCGGAATCAGCGAGCTGGAAGCGACACGGGTGTGCCCTTTTTCTTCGAAGAAGCTCAGGAAGGCTTCACGGATTTCTGCGCTTTTCATAGGGATATCCACGGAATCAGGCGGCCACGGCAAAGCCGGCGAAGCAGACAAAGTGAAAACGTAGCGAGCGAAGGTCAGGCAAGGCGCCACGACCAACGGGAGTAACAGCCAAAGGCTGGCCCGAAGGGTGAGCGCCAGCGAATCAAACCGGCGAAGAACGCACTGGGCTCGCAAACGAGTTTACGAGTTGTAAATGAGCATTCTGAGCCGGTTTTTAACGCAGCATGACAGAGCGCAGTAGTTTTCACGCAGTCTGCAAAGGGCCGCATTATATCGGGCCTACCGCGCGCGGCTAGTACCTTGTTGATAGCCGACAGCTATGAACTGTCGGCATATCGCTCAATGAGAGCGAAAAGCGGCGAACGCCTCGATCACCCGCTCGATCTGCTCGGCGCTGACATCAAGATGAGTGACCAGACGAAGGCGCGGGGCGGCACTGACGGCGATGCCGCGTTCGGCCATGAAGGCCTTGATCTGCCCGGCGCGCTCACCAAGTTGCACATAGACCATATTGGTCTGCACCGGCTCGACGCTATAGCCCAGTTCGCTTAGTGCAGCGCCCAGGCGCGCCGCGTTGGCATGATCCTCAGCCAGGCGCTGAACCTGATGCTGCAGGGCATACAGCCCCGCCGCCGCCAACACCCCGGCCTGACGCATGCCGCCGCCGACCATCTTGCGCAGACGCCGCGCCTTGGCAATCAGCGCAGTGCTGCCACACAGCACCGAACCGACCGGCGCACCGAGGCCCTTGGACAGGCATACCGAGACCGAGTCGAAGTGCTGGGTGATTTCGCGCGCCGGCACCCCGAGCTTGAGCGCCGCGTTATACAGGCGGGCGCCATCGAGGTGCAGGCTCAAACCACGACGGCGAGTCAGTTCGCGGGCGGCAGCCAAATAATCGAGCGGCAGCACCTTGCCCTGCATGGTGTTTTCCAGGGCCAGCAGGCGAGTGCGGGCGAAGTGGAAGTCGTCTTGCTTGATCGCCGCCTCGACCCTGCTCAGATCCAGCGAGCCGTCGGCTTCACCCTCGATCGGTTGCGGCTGGATGGAGCCGAGCACGGCGGCGCCGCCACCCTCGTACTTATAGGTGTGCGCCTGCTGGCCGACGATGTATTCGTCACCGCGTTCGCAATGAGCCATCAGTCCCAGCAGGTTGCTCATGGTGCCGGTGGGGACGAACAGCGCCGCCGCGAAGCCCAGTTCATTGGCCAGCCAGACCTCCAGGCGATTAACCGTGGGATCTTCGCCATACACGTCATCGCCCAACTCGGCAGCCATCATGGCTTCGCGCATGGCAACAGAGGGTTGGGTGACGGTGTCGCTACGCAGGTCGATCAGGGGCATGACAGGCTTTCCCGGCAATTGGCGAAAGGCTCATGCTAAAGAGATCGCCCAGACGGTGCAAGATACAGTTGAGGGCAAAATCGCGGATAGCCGTGGGAGGCGCTTCAGCGGCGATCAATACGCCGCAGCATCGCGGCTAAAGCCCCTCCCACAAACGCCGCTACGCCAGGCCGGCGCCATCGTCCGGAACGATCAGAATGGCGGCGCGCAGGCCGTTCTTGACCTTGGGGTTGGGGAAAATGATCCGCGCGCCCTTCTCCTCCACCATCCAGCGACTGTCGGCGATGTCTTCGGCAAGCAGGTAACCGGGCTCCAGTTCGGTGAAGTTTTCGATATCCGCCGGCAGGTGCAACTGGAAGCTGTCGCTGTACTTGATGACCTCACGTGATACCGCAAACAGCTGCAAGCCATCGAGCGTCGGCTCACCGCTGATCACTTCGCGCCCTTCAATCAGAGCGTGCAGCGCATTCTCCAGCAGGTCGAGGTTGACCAACTCGTTCTGGCCGAAGGCGCGCGCCTTGCCCAACTCCAGGGTGAAAGCCTCGGCACCAAGCTGCGCATAGGTGTAGGCGCTGAAGGTGATCGAAGACTTGTTCTGCAGCAGCACCGCCTCGATGCCGGCAGCACGCAGGCGCTCCAGCTCACGCCGCGAATGGGCGCGACCTTCCTGCCAGGGATAGAGGGCGAACTGCTCGATCTTCGAGCCGCGAATGGCGGTGTGCAGGTCGTAATGCAGGCGAGTGCGGCCTGTTTGCTTGCCGAAAAAGGTGGCGGCCAGATGCTCCAGGTCGCAGGCGCGAATAGCCTCGAAGCCACTGGATTGCTCGTGACGACCACTGAACAGGCGATTGAGGTCCTGCTCGATATAGCGCTCACCGCGGCGCATGGCCTCGGGATTGCCGAACAGAAAGAGAATACGCGCCGCCGGATGCAGTTCATTGCGCGCGATGCCGCGCAGCAGACGATCGAGCAGCTCGATTGGCGCGGTTTCGTTGCCGTGGACGCCGGCCGATAGCAGCAGGTCGAGTCCGTTGTCGCGCGCTGCAGGCGGCGTCACCTCCAGCGCACCTTCGTCGAGCCAGCGCAGACGCGTACCATCGGGCGTCAGTTGAATCTTCGCCGACGGCTCATGGCCGGCCAGGGTCAGTTCAAGCAGTTTGCCGAGGGCAAGCATGGGGACTCCTTGGTTCGCAGCATTTTGGTAGAAGCGAGCGTCGCGAGCGAACAAGCGTTTTCGCGAGCAGAGCTCGCTCCTACAAGGTTCGATCAGTGATTGCAGTCCGGGCCATGAACATGATCGTCCTCATCGGCGATCATCGGCTCCATCTCCAACTGGAGGCTGACCAGGTTGGTAGCCTGCGGACGCAGCAGCAGGTTGACGTACTCGGTATCGCCCTCCTCCACGTCGACGCCGATCAGCAACTGATCGCCAACGGCCTGGACCCACAGCTCCTTGCCCTGCCAGACCACAGCAAAGCGGCTGCAGGAGGTCTCCAGCTGGGTGCCGTCGTTGTCTTCAAGAATCAGTTGCAGCGCGTCGCTCATAAAATCTCCGGGAATCGAGGTCAGGTTCAGGCTATCTGAAAAGGATAGACCGAGCCCAGTTTAAGGATCTGCGTCAGTTCATCCAATGCCGTGCGGCACTCGATCAACAATTGCGGGTCGGCCAGGTCGGCTTCGCTCAAGCGGTCGCGGTAATGCTTGTCGACCCAGGCCACCAGGGTATCGTGCAGCGCGTCGCTCATCACCACGCCAGGATTGACCGCTGCCAGTTCCTGCTCGTTGAGCGCCACGCGCAGGCGCAGGCACGCCGGGCCACCGCCATTCTGCATGCTCTGCTTGAGGTCGAACACGCGCACCTCGCGGATCGGCCCGCCGCTGGCCGTCAGCTGCTGCAGATAGCGCCAGACGCTGGCATTGTTCCGGCATTCCTCCGGCACCACCAGCAGCATGCTGCCGTCGGCACGGCTCAGCAGTTGACTGTTGAACAGGTAGGAGCGCACCGCGTCCTGCACGCTGACAGCAGAAGCTGGCACGCATACGGCCTGGAAGTTGCCGCCACGACGAGCCAGCTTGTCGCCCAGCTCGGCCAGCACCTTGTCGGTTTCGAGGAAAGCATCCTGGTGATAGAACAGCACCTCGCCGTTACCCACGGCGATCACGTCATTGTGGAACACGCCCTGATCGATCACCGCCGGATTCTGCTGGGCGTAGACCACACCCGCCTCGCTTAGCCCATGCAGACGGGCCACCGCCTGGCTGGCCTCAAGGGTCTGTCGCGCCGGATAGCGCGCCGGCGCCGGATAGCGAGCGTCGAAGGCGCTGCGCCCGTAGACGAAGAACTCCACCCCGGCGTCGCCATAACCCTTGCAGAAGCGCGTGTGGTTGGCTGCGCCCTCGTCACCGAACTGCGCCACTGCCGGCAGCGCCGGGTGGTGAGCGAAGTGTTTCTCGCTGGCGAACATCGCCTGCAACACCCGACTGGTGGTGGGGTGCTCGATGCTGCGGTGGAACTTGCAGTTGAGGTTGGCGGCGGTGAAGTGCACGCGGCCATCTGCCGTGTCGGCGCTGGGACTGACAGTGCAGGAATTGGCCGTCCACATGCTGGAAGCCGAACAGCTCGCCACCAGCAGAGGCGTGGCGCCCTTGGCGGCCTTGGCGATCACCTGCGCGTCACTGCCGGTAAAGCCCAGGCTGCGCAAAACGGCAACGTCCGGACGCTCCTGCGGGGCCAGTACGCCCTGCTTGAAACCCATGTCCATCAGCGCCTTCATTTTCGCCAGCCCCTGCTTGGCGGCCTCCTTGGGGCTCGACACGGCCTGACAGTTGCTCTGCGACGCGACGTTACCGTAGGACAACCCACCGTAGTTGTGAGTCGGCCCGACCAGGCCGTCGACATTCATTTCAAAAGCGGACATCTCATAAGCGGTCATTACAGAGTCACTCCCGGGGTCAGGGTCGCGGGTAAAGCCAGGCTTTCGCTCTCAAGCCCGGCCACCGGGTAGGCGCAGTAATCCGCTGCATAGTAGGCACTGGCGCGATGGTTGCCCGAAGCGCCGATGCCACCGAAAGGCGCAGTGCTGGCGGCGCCAGTGAGCTGTTTGTTCCAGTTGACGATACCGGCGCGGCTATGCAGCCAGAACTGCTCGAAGCGCGCCTTCGAGTCCGACAGCAGGCCCGCCGCCAGTCCGTAAACAGTGGCATTGGCCTCGGCGATGGCAGCCTCGAAATTGTCGTAGCGGATCACCTGCAGCAGCGGACCGAAGAATTCTTCGTCAGGACGGTCGTTCACGGCCGTGACATCGAGAATACCGGGCGTCAGTAGCGCGGCACCCGCCTGCGGCTGGGTCATCGCCAGCAATGCCGTGGCGCCGCCGGCCAGCAAGTCCTGCTGCGCCTGCATCAGCTGCGCGGCGGCCTGCAGGGAAATCACCGAGCCCATGAACGGCGCCGGCTGCTCGTCGAAGCGACCGACCTTGATCTGCCCGACGACCTGTACCAGGCGCGCCAGCAGCGCATCGCCCCACTCCCCTTGCGGCACCAGCAGACGGCGCGCGCAGGTGCAGCGCTGGCCAGCCGAGATGAACGCGGACTGGACGATTGTGTAAACCGCAGCATCGACATCCGTGACCTGATCGACGATCAGTGGGTTGTTGCCGCCCATCTCCAGCGCCAGGATCTTGTCCGGGCGCCCGGCGAACTGGGCGTGCAGCAGATTGCCGGTGCGGCTGGAGCCGGTGAAGAACAGCCCGTCGATACCGGGGTGGCCAGCCAGGGCAACACCGGTTTCGCGACCACCCTGTAACAGGTTGAGCACACCCTCGGGCAGCCCGGCCTCGATCCAGCATTGCACGGTCAGCTCGGCCACCTTCGGCGTCAGCTCGCTGGGCTTGAACAGCACGCAGTTACCGGCCAGCAGCGCCGGCACGATATGCCCATTGGGCAGGTGACCCGGGAAGTTGTAGGGACCGAACACCGCCACCACCCCATGTGGCTTATGCCGCAACACCGCGGTGGCGTCGCCCAGCGGGCCGCTCTTCTCGCCAGTGCGCTCACGGTAGCTCTGAATGGAAATGGCGACCTTGCCCACCATGCTGTTCACTTCGGTGGCAGCTTCCCACAATGGTTTGCCGGTCTCCTCACCAATCGCTCGGGCGACTTCGTCAGCACGTGACTTCAAACAGGCGGCGAAGCGCTCCAGCACGGCGATACGGCCGTCCAGCGAGTGCGCGGCCCACAGCGAGAACGCACCCCGTGCAGCGCTAACGGCGGCATCGACCTGCGCCGCCGTGGCGCCCTGGCCCTGCCACAGCACGGCCTGGCTGACCGGGTCGAGCGATTGCAGCGACTCGCCCTGACCGGGCTGCCACTGACCTGCGATGTAATGAGTGTTCATCTTGTTTTACCACTCCCAGCATTTTCCGGCGGCCGGCTTGGGCCGCCGCGCAAAACCAATAACTCAGCGGTGCGCCGACAGCGTCACGGCACGCACCTGATCACCCGCGGAAAGGCGCAGACGCTTGGCCGTCAGCGGATCGACCACCAGGGTGCCGGCTGCCAGACGCGCAGGCGCAGCAGTGATACGGCAGTCCTGGCGCTTGCGGTTATGCACCAGGAACGGCTCGGCATCATCACCCGGCGTACCGATGGCCAGCACCAGATTCTGGCTGCCCTGCACGGCGCGGATCTTCGCGGTTTCCGCCTCGATAGCCGGGCCCGCGTCGAAGATGTCGACATAGCCCTGGTAGCTGAAACCCTCGGCCTTGAGCATGGCCAGCGCCGGTTCGGTGTCCGGGTGCACACGGCCGATCACGGCACGTGCATCCTCGGACAGAAAGCAGGTATAGAGCGGAAACTTGGGCATCAACTCGGCGATGAAGGCCTTGTTGCCGACGCCGGTGAGGTAGTCCGCCTGGGAGAACTCCATCTTGAAGAAATGCCGACCGAGGCTTTCCCAGAACGGCGAGCGCCCACGCTCGTCGGACATACCGCGCATCTCGGCGATCACCTTGTCGCCGAACAGCTCGCGAAACTCGGCGATGAACAGAAAGCGCGCCTTCGACAGCAGGCGGCCGTTGAGGCCAATGCGGTGATCGGCATGCAGGAACAGCGAGCACAGTTCGGAGTTGCCGGTCAGGTCGTTGGCCATGAACAGCGTCGGCACCTGGCGATGGATGTTCAACTCCTGAGAAGCGCTGACGGTCAGGCCGACCCGGTAGTTGTACCAGGGCTCACGCAGGCCGACGGCGCCGGCTACCGCAGAAATGCCCACCACCTTGCCGGCATCGTCTTCGAGGACGAACAGGTAGTCGGCATCGGCACGTTCGGCCTCGCCACGAAATGCCTTCTCCGCCCAGCCGACCCGGTGCGCCAGGCGCTCCTCGTTGGCCGGCAGCGTGGTCAGGCCAGCGCCGGTGCTGCGAGCCAGGTCGATCAGGGCCGGCAAGTCGGCACTGCGCACGGGACGAACGATCATAAAGCCTCCAGATTCCTCAAGAGCGCCGCCGGCGCTCTCCTCTGCCCTTGAAGGGCGCCCACTCCAGCCGGAGCGAGCCTGTTAAACCGCTACCAACCTGACGCTGGCGCCCTCACCGACACCCAGGGCCTCGGCCGCCTGTGCGCTGAGCACCACAGGCTTGCCCGGCACCCAGTCGAGGTCGGCGACGATGGCGCGGAAATCCTGCAGTTGGCCGTTGCTCACCAGATACTGGCGCCCGCCCGCCTCGGCCTCGCCGATCTTCACCGGCACCAGGCGGCTCTGCGCGATGCTGCGGATGCCCGAGGTACGCGCATGCAGGGTCGGGCCACCGTCGAAGATGTCGATGTAATGGTCGGTCTCGAAGCCTTCGCGCATGAGGATGTCGAAGGTGATCTGCGCACGCGGGTGCACCTGCCCCATGGCCTCCTGCGCCTCATCCGAGAGCAGCGGCACGTAGATCGGGTAATGCGGCATCAGCTCGGCGAGGAAGGTGCGGCTCTTGAGGCCGCACAGGCGCTCGGCCTCGGCGTAGGTCATGTCGAAGAAGTTGCGCCCCACCGCATCCCAGAACGGCGAATCACCGTTCTCGTCGCTATGGCCGACGATCTCCACCACGACCGCGTCGGCGAAGCGCTCCGGGTGCCCGGCCATGAACAACAGGCGCCCACGCGAATTGAGCTCGGCGAACGCGCTGCTGACCAGCGGGCGTTCGACATAGAAGCTGGTGAGCAGGCTATTGCCGGTCAGGTCGTGACACAGCGACAGCACATGAATCTTGTTGTGAATCTTCAGCTCACGCGAGTGGTGCACGAAGGTTTCGTTGCGAAAGCTGTAGAACGGCTCGGAATAGCCAGCCGAGGCAACAATGCCGGAGCAGCCGACCAGTCGACCGCTCTCGGTGTCCTCGAGGACGAAGAAGTAGCTTTCCTCGCCATTGAAACTGACTTCGGCGGCGAACGACGCATCCGAGGCGGCGATCTTGTCGCCCAGCCGGTCTGCATCGTCCGGCAATGAAGTGACACCTACCGGGCTGTCAGCAGCCAGTCGCTGCACTTCAGCCAGGTCCGCCATTTGCGCAGGGCGCATCACCAGCATGGGTCACTCCTTCTAAAACACGGAATCTATAGGACTCGCAGCCAGGGTCAGGCGAACAACCGTGGGAGGCGCTTCAGCGGCGATTGTCGCGGCTAAAGCCCCTCCCACAGTCAGTCAGCAAGGACTCAGGCGGCCGTCAGTTTGCTCAGCGCACGCTCGAAGCGCGCCAGGCCTTCGTCGATATCGGCATCTTCGACCACCAGGCTCGGGGCGAATCGCACCACGTCCGGGCCGGCCTGCAGAATCATCAGTCCCTCAGCCATGGCAGCGTCGAGCACCTGCTTGGCCTTGCCCATCCACGCCTCGTGGAGTACGCAGCCGAGCAGCAGACCCATGCCACGTACCTGCTCGAACAGACCGTACTGCTTGCCCAGAGCCAGCAGGCGCGTCTTGAACTGCTCGCTCTTGGTCTTCACACCGTCCAGTGTCTCGGCAGTGTTGACGATATCCAGCACCGCCTCACCGACTGCACAGGCCAGCGGGTTGCCGCCGTAGGTGGTGCCGTGGGTGCCGGGCGAGAAGTGCTTGGCCAGGTCAGTGGTGGTGAGCATCGCCGCGATGGGGAAACCACCGCCCAGGCTCTTGGCGCTGGAGAGAATGTCCGGCACCACGCCGTAATTCATATAAGCGAACAGCTCGCCGGTACGGCCCATGCCGCTTTGTACTTCATCGAACACCAGCAGCGCATTGTGCGCGTTGCACAGCTCGCGGGCGCCTTCAAGATAGGCCTTGTCGGCGGGCAGCACGCCGCCCTCGCCCTGCACGGGTTCCAGCACCACGGCGCAGGTCTTGTCGGAAATGGCGGCTTTCAGCGCGTCCAGATCGTTGTACGGCACATGGGTGATGCCCTGGATCTTCGGCCCGAAACCGTCGGAGTATTTCGGCTGACCGCCAACGCTGACGGTGAACAGAGTGCGGCCGTGGAAGCTGTTGGTGGCCGCGATGATCTCGTGCTTTTCCGGGCCGAAGCGGTCATGGGCAACACGACGCGCCAGCTTGAACGCGGCCTCGTTGGCCTCGGCGCCGGAGTTGCAGAAGAACACGCGCTCGGCGAAGGTCGCTTCGACCAGCTTCTTGCCCAGACGCAGGGCCGGCTCGTTGGTGAACACGTTGGAGATGTGCCACAGGGTATTGGCCTGCTTGGTCAGCGCCGCGACCAGTGCCGGGTGGCAGTGGCCAAGCACGTTGACGGCGATGCCGCCGGCGAAGTCGATCAGCTCTCTACCGCTCTGATCCCAGACTCGCGAACCCAGGCCGCGCACGGGGACGAAAGCGGCAGGGGCGTAGTTGGGGACCATGAACTGGTCGAAATCGGCGCGTTGCACCGCATCGTGCTGAACGGACATCAAAGCTCTCCTGATGAGAAATACCGGCCGCAGAGAGGCGACGAAGCGCCCGAAACGACAGGGAATACAAGGATTGTAGGGACTGAATCGGGGCAGGCATTGTCGCCATGCGACAACTTCTTACAGCGCCACCCCAGGTTTTCCGCGGGTTTTCGTCCAAGCGACAGAAAGCGTCGGAAAGGCGCAGTTTAATCGCAGATCGCCGCCCGGAGCACGCCACAGGAAAAAATCTCCGCAGGCTGACCGGTCGGTATCGAAAGTCCTGCTTGCGTAACCATGCACGATCTACTCCCTCTCCCATTTATGGGAGAGGGCTGGGGAGAGGGTGGTTCAGGCAACTCGGAGTGTCGGACAGCCCCTCTCCCCCGCCCCTCTCCCGCAAGCGGGAGAGGGGAGACAAGCTTGTAGAAGACGCCGCCTCAGCCCCGCTCGACTGACGTCGAGGTCAACTCGAAGGGGCTGTTGCTGCGACGCTGGTTGCGATCATCGCGCGGCGTGGCGCCGAAGAAGTTGCGGTAGGCACTGGAGAAATGCGGCCCCGAGGAAAATCCGCAGGACAGGCCGATCTGGATGATCGACTTGCTGGTCTGCATCAGCAGCTGGCGTGCCTTGTTCAGGCGCAGTTCCAGGTAATACTGGCTGGGCACGCGGTTGAGGTACTGCTTGAAGATGCGCTCCAGCTGACGACGCGAGACGCACACGTGCTGGGCGATCTCGTCGGTGGTCAGCGGCTCCTCGATGTTGGCTTCCATCAGCAGCACGGCCTGGGTCAGCTTCGGATGGCTGGAGCCGAGGCGATTCTGCAGCGGAATGCGCTGACGCTCACCGCCCTCGCGAATGCGCTCGACTACCAACTCCTCGCTCACCGCACCGGCCAGCTCGGCGCCGTGATCGCGCGCCAGCACCGCCAGCAGCAGATCGAGCACGGCCAAGCCACCACAGGCAGTCAGCCGGTCGCGATCCCAATCGAACAGATGGCTGGTGGCGATGACCTTGGGGAAACGCTCGGCGAAATCGTCCTGCCAGCGCCAGTGCACTGCCGCGCGATAACCATCGAGCAAACCAAGCTGAGCCAGCGGATAGACCCCGGCAGACAGCCCGCCGATCACGCAACCACTGCGCACCTGCTGCTTGAGCGCCGCCGCCAGCCCCGCAGACACCTGCGCTGGCGGCGCATCGGCGAGCAGGAACAGCTTGTCCAACCCTTCCAGATGCCCGGCCCAGGGCTCGCCCGGCAGACGCCAGTCACCGGCCGCCAGCGGCTCGGCCTGGAGGAACACCAGCTCGTACAGCACTTCCGGATGCACGCGCTGGGCGACACGCAGGGCCTCCTCCGCCAGGGACAGGGTCAGGGCCTTGGTGCCGGGCCAGTACAAAAAGCCGATTCGATGGGGAGTCATTAGTGTCTATTCAGTGGGTTCAACGCACCAGTTAAGTGCGAAGTCTAGCTTCTTATTATTTGAGACTGCCGGAAAGGAACTGCTGCAGCCGTTCGGATTGCGGATTGGCCAGCACTTCCTTCGGGCAACCGCGCTCCTCGACCAATCCCTTGTGCAGGAACACCAGCTGATTCGACACCTCGCGGGCAAAACCCATTTCGTGGGTCACCACCACCATGGTGCGACCTTCGGTGGCCAGGTCCTGCATTACCTTGAGCACTTCGCCGACCAATTCCGGGTCGAGCGCCGAAGTCGGTTCATCGAACAGCATCACCTCCGGCTCCATGGCCAGGGCGCGGGCGATGGCCACGCGCTGCTGCTCACCACCACTCATGTGCGCGGGGTAGGCGTCCTTGCGGTGCGCGACGCCGACCTTGGCCAGGTAGTGCTCGGCCTTGTCGCGGGCCTCGGCCTTGCTCATGCCGAGCACGTGCACCGGCGCTTCCATCACGTTCTCCAGGGCGCTCATGTGCGACCACAGATTGAAGTGCTGGAACACCATGGCCAGGCGCGAGCGCATGCGCTGCAACTGCTTGGCATCGGCGGCGCGCAGCGAACCGTCCTTGGCCGGCACCAGCTTCAGCTCTTCGTTGTTGAGCAGAATCTTGCCGGCATGCGGCTGCTCGAGCAGGTTCAGGCAGCGCAGGAAGGTGCTCTTGCCCGAGCCGCTGGAACCGATGATGCTGATCACATCGCCAGCCTTGGCCGCCATCGACACGCCCTTGATCACTTCATGGCTGCCGTAACGCTTGTGCAGGTCCTGAACTTCGAGTTTGTACATGTTCGGGTTCTCTTGAATCGTCATGGCATCAGGCCTTGCGCGGGGCCATGTAGGCCAGCCAGCGGCGCTCGGCCAGCTTGAACAGGCGCACCAGGATGAAGGTCAGCGCCAGGTAGAACAGGCCGGCGGTGATGAAGGCCTCGAAAGGCATGTAGTACTGCGAACTGACAGTGCGCGCGGCGCCGGTGATGTCGATCAGGGTCACGATCGAGGCCAGCGAGGTGGTGTGCAGCATCATGATCACTTCATTGCTGTACTGCGGCAGCGCCCGGCGCAGCGCCGAAGGCAGGAGGATGCGCCGATACAGCTTGCTGCGCGACATGCCCATGGCCTTGGCCGCCTCGATCTCGCCGGGCGGCGTGGCCTTGAGGCTGCCAGCGAGGATTTCCGCAGTGTAGGCGCTGGTGTTGATGGCAAACGCCAGGCAGGCGCAGAAGGTCGCACTGGAGAAATACGGCCACATGAAGCTGTCACGAATGAACTCGAACTGGGCCAGCCCGTAATAGATCAGAAACAGCTGCACCAGCATCGGTGTGCCGCGAATCACGTAGGTGTAGAGCCAGGCCGGTAAGTTGACCCAGGGCGATTTCGACACCCGCATCAGTGCCAGTGGCAGCGCCAGGCTGAGGCCGAACGCCAGGGAGATCAGCAGGATTTTCAGGGTCACCAGCACGCCGCCCCAGTACAGCGGCAGGTTCTCCCAGATCATTTGATAGTCGAAGATCATAGGTCAGCCACCTTGGTACCCACCGAGTAGCGCTTCTCGAGGAAACGCAGCGCCAGCAAGGAAACGCTGGTCAGCACCAGATACAGCCCCGCCACCGCCAGGTAGAAGGTGAACGGCTCACGCGTCGCGTCGGCCGCGCTCTTGGCCTTGAACATCATGTCCTGCAGGCCAACCACGGAAATCAGCGCGGTGGCCTTGGTCAGCACCAGCCAGTTATTGGTGAAACCGGGAATGGCGAAACGGATCATCTGCGGCACGAGAATGCGGAAGAATACCTGCATCCCGCTCATGCCATAGGCCGCACCGGCTTCCGCCTGCCCCTTGGGGATGGCCATGAAGGCACCGCGGAAGGTCTCCGACAGGTAGGCCCCGAAGATGAAGCCCATGGTGAACACGCCAGCGACGAAGGGGTTGATGTCGATGTAATCGTCATAGCCGAGCATCGGCGCGATACGGTTCACCATGTCCTGGCCGCCGTAAAAGATCAGCAGGATCAGCACCAGGTCGGGAATCCCGCGAATCACCGTGGCGTAGGTATCGCCCAACGCCGCCAGCCAGCGGATCGGCGACAGACGAAAGGCCGCACCCAGCAGGCCGAGGAAGATCGCCACTGCCATGGACGTCAGCGCCAGAAGCAGGGTGAGCCAGGCACCATCGAGAATGGTCGAGCCGTAGCCTTGAAGCATGCGCTAATACCTCTCAGGCACCCCAGGCGCCGCCTAGCACAAAGAAAATTCATGTCGCTCACGCGACGGGCCGCAGGTTGAATACCTAGATTGGTATTTAACGACCCCGCAGAACCAAGAAAAAAGTGGCACAACCTCAAAAGGTTAGTGCCACTTCATCTATCTGGGACGCTTACTCGCCGTAAACGTCGAAGTCGAAGTACTTGTCCTGCACTTCCTTGTATTTGCCGTTGGCGCGGATGGCCAGGATAGCGGCGCTGATCTTGTCGGCCAGCGCCTTGTCACCCTTGCGCACGGCGATGCCCTGACCTTCGCCGAAGTACTTCACGTCAGTGAAGTCCGGACCGGCGAACGCGAAGCCCTTGCCTGCGTCGGTCTTGAGGAAACCGTCATCGATGTTCACCGAATCGGCCAGGGTGGCGTCCAGGCGGCCGGACTGCATGTCCAGGAACACTTCGTTCTGCGAGCTGTAGCGCACGACTTCAGCGCCAGCCGGGGCGAAGATGTCGGTGGCGTAACGGTCATACACGGACGAGCGCTGCACGCCGATCTTCTTGCCTTTCAGGTCGACCAGCGGGTCCTTGATCTCGGTACCGGCCTTCATCGCCAGCTTGGCCGGGGTGGCGTAGTACTTGCCAGTGAAGTCCACGGACTTCTTGCGGTCTTCGGTGATCGACATGGAAGACAGCACGGCGTCGAACTTGCGCACTTTCAGGGCCGGGATCAGGCCGTCGAATTCCTGCTCGATCCACTTGCACTCGACCTTCATCTCTTCACACAGGGCGTTGCCGATGTCGTAGTCGAAGCCGGCAATCTGGCCATCGGGAGTCTTGAATGCGAAGGGCGGGTAAGCCGCCTCGATGCCGATGCGCAGCGGCTTCTCGGCCATGGCCAGGGGCGACATCAGGGACAGCGCCAGGGCGCCAAGCAGTGCGATCTTCTTCATTCTTTGCTCCTTCGAATTGGGTATGACATCGATGGCAGTGAGGGGCCCGGGCCTTTTATGGATTGTAGAAGGCGGTGCTGCGCTGTCGTGGTGGACGAGCGACAAAGGGGCCTTGGCTGGGTGTGCGGCATTCTAGCGGCAGGCAATGAGGCGATATTTCCTCAATGCGACAACTAATTACAGAAGCACAGGAAGCGCCGGCGGCAGATATTGACAGCCTGCAAAAGGAGTGATCAAGCAGAAAAGGGTAAACAGATACCTACAGCAATACTCAGGCCATAAACCACATAACGCCCGAAACATGGGCGTTGGAGCCACTTCGTAGTATTCCAAGGCGCCACTGACGGCACCTTATCAGGGCAGCGACGTTCCCTAACCGCCCAATCGGGTGCACGCTGTTACCGCGGCGCCATGCAAATCGCAGGGTGCGCCGCGCGCACCACGAGAACATTCCATGCAACCGCCGTCGTTACCCCGCGAAACAAGCGCCATTACTTCATGGAGCAACCGTCATTCCCGCGCAGGCGGGAACCCAGAGGCCACCTGGACTCCCGCCTGCGCGGGAGTGACGGGAGTACTTGTCAATAAATGCACCAGATCAATCGCCCACACGCAGGCTGAGGCGCGCAGTCACGCGGTTTTCCTCGGCGCGGTCCAGCCCTGCTTCCTCGATGCGCACGCCCTGTCCCTCCAACGTCTGAATCCAGCGCAGCAACTGGGCGAATGCCACTGGCTGCAGGTTGACCTGCACCGCGCCAAAGCCCTCGGTATCCAGACGTTCGATCACCAGGCCCTGCTCGGCCGCACTTGCCGTGACCACCCCCTGCAGGCGCGCCGGGTCGAGGCTGGCGCGTGGCTGCAGCTCGCGCCCCTGCACCTGTGGCGCACGGCTCTGCATATAGGCGTACAGGGCGCGCTGCTCTTCGAACGCGGCACGCGCGGCCTGAGCCTGACGCTGCACCGGCTGCCACAACGCCAGATAGAACAGCACCAACAGCAGGAAAACGCTCAGCGCCACGAGTGCCAGACGATCACGTGCCGGCAGCGTTTGCCAGCGTTGCGCCAGCGGTGAGCGCTGCCAGTGCAGTTGCACACTTTCGCTCAAACCCGTCCTCGACATGCCCATCATCCTCCTATCACCACGCGTGCACTGACGCCCTCGGCTTCACGGCTGGCCGAGCCCATCTGCACCGACAGGCCGGATTCCTCCAGACGCTCACGCAAACGCTCCAGCTCGGCAAAACCCGGCGCCTGCAATTGCAACGACAGATCGCCACGGGTCGCGCTGTAATCGAGCTGATTGACCTGCACCAGCGCTGCGCCATCGGCCTGCAGCGCCGCCGCTACTTCGGCCAGCAGGCCCAGCACCGGACTATCGCCGCCCGTGGACTGCTCCAGATGTTGATCGAACTGCGCACGCAGGTTGATCAGCTTGCTGTCCTGAGGAAACAACTCACGGTACAGCGCCTCGCTGGACGCAGCGTAAGCATCGGCTTCGCGCTGCAGGTACCAGCCCTGCGCGAAATTGAAGCCCCACTGCAGCACAAGGCACAGTGCCAACACCCCCGTCAGCGGGCGCCAACGCCGCCAACTGTCGCCACTCTGGCGCAGGGCGAACTCCCCCTGAGCCAGATCGACACCGTTGCCCTGACGCACCAGCCATTGATGCGCGTCCTCCAGCAAATGCACCTCATCCACCGGTTCGGGCAGCACCTGCCCATCTGGCGCACTGGCGATGCATGGCGATGGGCAACGGCCTGCCAGCGCTGGCCAGTCCTCAGCCTGCAAAGCCAGGCGCCAGGGCGCCTCGCCACCGAGCAACCAGCGCGACTGCAACCAGAGCAGCTGACTGCCCTGGCGTGGCAGCAGATCGGCATCGACGCGAATCGACTGCGGCGGTTGCGCCGCGCACAGGGCCAGGCACTCGCGCAGCCAGCTGGCGCGCAGCGCATAGACGCGGTGACGGCCATCGGCCAATTGCTCACCCAGCGCCAGGTGCATCAGCTCGACCTCTTCGGCCAGCAGTTCCTCCACCGCGAATGGCAGCGCCTGGCGCATCCAGCGCGCCTTCTGCGTCGGCAGTTGCACAGCGCAGGCGGTGACCGCCTCAACCGGCAGCACCAGCTCCCAGTGTGCCGGCAAATCAGCCAGAGCCTCGGTCAGACCGAGCGTGCGACTGCCGTCTGCCGTGACGCGCTGCACGGGTAGATCCGCTGAGAGCGCGTGGCACGCCTCAGGCGGCAGAAAAATCCATAACGGGTTCATTCTTGTTCTTCCTCGATGGGCCTTGGCGGCATACCGCCCTGCCCCAGATCACGCGCCAGGACACTGACCTGGCCATCATTGCTGCGCTGCAGCAGGCTACGCAATACCACCCGGCGTTCACCCAGGCTCACCTCGCTGAACACCTCGAAATACTGGCTGCCGACCGCCAGCCCCTGTACCACCTGTTCGCCCAACCCGGCGAGCGCAGGCTGAGCAGCGAACGCGGCCGGGCTGAGATACCCCTCGTCACCACGCCCGGCGATCAATGCCAGGGCCGCATCCGGCGTCAGACTGTCGGACAGGCTGGAGAGCACCATCGCGCTGGCGGTATTGACGTTGAGCAACGCTTCGCTCGGCAGCGCACTGACGAAAGGCCGCAGGCGGCGATAGTCGGCCTCCTCCATTTCCAGCAGCAGGCGCAGTTCAGACACGTCGGTAATCTCGCGATTGGCCGTGCGATAAGGTGGTGTCGCCAGCAGGTACTGGCCGTCCTCGGCGCCATTGCCGCCCTGCAACTCATTGTCGCTATCGAGCCAGTCCAGCAAGCGCTCGGCATAGGGTTTATCGATGCCCAGACGCAACAGCAGGCGGCGCAGGCGCAGCACCGCCAGCTCGTTGGGCCGGCCCTGGCGCACCAGGCTGTTGAGGTTGAAACGGCCGTTGGGGTCGACGATGCGTACCCGTAGCTCGCCGCCTTCATCCAGCGGGAACGTCAGCGGCCTGGCCCAAGGTTCCAGCAGGTGATCAACCGGCTGACGTGGATCGCCCCGGCGCAGGTCGCGCTCCAGCATCGCCTTGGCCAGCGTCTCGCCCCCCAAGGCGTAGTGCCAGGCCTGGGTCACGTGCAACTGGTTGGCGCTGCTGCGAATCGACAACTGCTGACGGGCGATCAGCCCGGCACACACCACCGTGACCACGGCGACCACCAGCAGCACAGTGATCAACGCCACTCCATTCTGCCGCTTCATGACTGCGGCACCTCGTTCAAATCCTCTGGCGGCGCGCCGACAGCGTTCTGCGCCGGCAGATCGGGCAGGCGCAGCAGACGGCGCAGCTCGCCATAGCGGCGATGTTGCAGACGTAGTTCCACAGCGCGTGGCAGGTCGGTGAGTAGACCGTCGCCAGAGGCATTGGCTGGCGGCCAGTCAGGCTGCCACTGGCCGTCCTTGTCCAGATAACGCAGGCTCAACGACTCGACGCCATCGAGCGCCTGCTGGATCTGCGGCGTGCTGTCCTGCGCGCGATCCAGCACGCGCCAGTAACGCCGCTGCCACTGCTCGCCACTGAGCTGCCAACGCACCCGCTGTACCTCGGCACGCGGTTGGCCGAGCGGGTTGCGCCAGCCGACGCGGCTCAGCTCCAGCGCCGTGGCATCAGCCAGATCGCCGTGCAGCGCTGGCTGGGCATCACCGAAAGCATCGCGAATCGGCCGTACCGTCACCTGACGCAGATCACGCTCGAAGGCTGACAGGGCGCGGGTCAACTCGCGCAACTGACGCTCGTGCTCGCGGGTGACGGCATCGGCGCTGAGCACGCTGTCGAGCATGCGGTAAGTGGCCAACCCAAGCAGGGCGAAGATGGCGATGGCGATCAGCAGCTCCAGCAGAGTGAAGCCGCGCTGAGCGCTCCGACACATCATGGAGCCCCCAGAAAACCGCTGAGGGTCACCAGTTGGTAGGGTGGGCTTTAGCCCACCAAGGCTGGCCGCTGTTGGTGGGCTGAAGCGGAGCGCCGCCCGGCCCATCCTACGGGCTGGAGCGAGCGTCGCGAGCGAAATGGCGTCGCCACGGACTCGTGAGCAGAGCTCGCTCCTACGCATCATGGCGCCCCCAGGAAACCGCTGAGCGTGACCTGCGCCCGCTCACGCAGATCGCCCCTGGCGCCCCGCTCCTCGGCGGCGACCCACAGCGTCACGCGGCGCATGGCCGGCTCGCTGGTGGCCTGGATTTCGCTCTGCCACAACCAGCGACGACCGGCGAACTCCACCTGGCCCTGGTCGCGACCATCAGCCGGTGACGTGTCGGCCAGTTGCAGCTCGGTCAGTCGGTTGTCCGCCACCCACATGGCCAGGGTCTTGTTCTCGAGCTGGCTGGCCGTGCGCACGCTGCGGGCGCTGGCAGTCAGCACGCTGGCGGCAATCAGGGCGAAGATGGCCAGGGCCACCAGCACCTCGAGCAGGGTAAAGCCGCGCGCTGATCTCATCTGGCGCGCCCCGTGCCCAGCTCCTCGACACGCGGCAGACCGAAGCCATCGCTGGACAGTTGCAGACGCAGGCCGTCACGACGGCGTTCGGCGATACGCAGGCGAAACGGCGTCAGCTCGCCACTGGAAAGGATCAGCAACTGCGGTGCATCAGCACTGGCCTCGCCCCCGAGCGTCAAGGCCTCGCCATCGACCTCGAATGCCAGCTCGGCCCATTCCGGCAGGCGATGGGCCTGACGATCCAGTGCCTGCCACTCGCCGCGCTGCGGGTCGTAGCGCAGCACCCGGTAACCCTCGCGGGTAAAGCTCAAGCCATATTCGCGATTGTCCAGCACCGCCTCGTCGACCAGCACACCGATCAACCCACCCAGGCGCTCGGTCTCGCTGCGCAATTCGCGCGCCGGCCCGGCGATACCGGTGCTGAACACCGCCAGACCGATCAGGCTGCCGAGAATGACCAGCACCACCAGCAGCTCGATCAGGGTGAAGCCACGCTGCGCCTTCAACGTAGGAGCGAGCTCTGCTCGCGAAGGTTTTCTACGACGCATGCTTCGCTCGCGACACTCGCTCCTACCGGCGAACGACGGCATGGTCGAGTCAGAGATCCCAGTTGCCGATATCGGCGTTCAGGTCACTGCCACCCTGCTTGCCGTCGGCGCCAAGCGAATACAGATCGAATGCGCCCTTGGTGCCGGGAGCCAGGTATTGATAGGGGTTGCCCCAGGGGTCGATGGGCAGGCGCTTGAGGTAGCCGTCCTTGTTCCAGTTCTTCGCCTGTGGGTTACCGCTCGGCTTGCTCACCAGCGCCTCCAGGCCCTGCTGGGTGCTGGGGTAGTTGTGGTTGTCGAGCTTGTACATGTCCAGCGCGGCGCCGATGGCGCGAATGTCGTTTTGCGCAGCGGTGACCTTGGCCTGATCGGGCCGACTCATCACCTGCGGCACCACCAGTGCCGCCAGAATGCCCAGAATCACCACCACGACCATGATTTCGATGAGCGTGAAGCCCGCCTGAGATTTTCTCACCTGCTATCCCACCATTTGGTTCAAAGAAAGAATCGGCAGCAGGATGGCCAGTACGATCACCAGCACCACTGCCCCCATGAATACCAGCATGAACGGCTCGAACAAGCCGACCAGCAGAGCGATCTGTGCACCGAGGTCGTTCTCCTGATTCTTCGCCGTACGCGCCAACATCTGATCCAGCTCGCCGGAGCGTTCGCCGCTGGCGATCATATGCAACATCATCGGCGGGAACTGGCCGGTGGCCTCCAGCGAGCGGGTCAGGCTGCCACCTTCGCGCACCTTCTGCGCCGCCACCAGCACCTCGCCACGGATCACCCGGTTGCCGATCACCTCGCCGGCAATCGCCAGCGCCTCCACCAGCGGCACACCACTGCGGGTGAGGATCGCCAGGGTCGAGGCAAAACGCGCGCAATCGGTGGCACGCCCCAGCCGTCCGACCAGCGGTATGCGCAGCAGAAATCGATGCCAGCGCAGCCTGAACGCCTCGTCACGCAGAGCTGCACGCAAGGCGACGACCGCCAGTATCAGCGCCACCAGGGCAACCAGCCCCCAGGCCTTGACCCAGTCGCTCAGGGCGATCAGCCCGCGTGTCAGCGCCGGTAGGGTCTGCCCCGAGTCGACGAACACCTTGACCACGTCCGGCACCACGTAGCCGAGCAGAAAGCCGACAATCAGCAAGGAGGCGCACATCAGGATCACCGGATAGAGCAACGCCAGTTGCACCTTCTGCCGCGACTGCTGGCGCTGTTCGGTGTAGTCGGCCAATTGCTCCAGCACCGGACCAAGGTGCCCGGCATGCTCACCCGCTGCCACCGTGGCGCGGTACAGCTCGGGAAAAGCGGCCGGAAATTCCTTCAGACTGCCGGCCAGGCTGTGGCCTTCTAGCACGCGGGCGCGCACCGCCAGGAGCATGCCCTGGATACGCGAACTGGTGGATTGCGCAGCAACGGCGCGCAGCGCCTCTTCGATGGGCAGCGCCGCCTGGATCAGCGTCGCCAACTGGCGAGTGACCAACGCCAGGTCGCGCGCCGACAGGCCACGTACAAAACCCAGGCGTGCCTGCCCACTGTCCTGCTCGCGGCTGCGCGTGGCCTTGACCTCCAGCGGCGCCAGCTGTCGCTCGCGCAGCAGTTGGCGTACCTGGCGCGCGCTGTCGGCTTCCAGCACGCCCTTCTGCTGGCGGCCGCGCCCGTCGAGGGCGATATATTCAAAGGCAGCCATCGGCAAATCGCTCCCGTTGTCCCCGTAGGAACGGCTGGGCGGCATTCCGCTTCAGCCGCGATTGTCGCCGACTCGCGGCTGAAGCCGCTCTCACAGGAGCCGATCCCAACTTCCCACTCGCCATCATTCCTCTCGCGTCACACGCAATACTTCCTCTACCGTGGTCACCCCTTCCAGCACCTTGCGCCGGCCATCGTCACGGATGCTCGGGCCCAGGGTGCGGGCGTGGCGGGTCATGTCCTGCTCGGAAGCGCGGCTGTGCACCAGAGTGCGCATGGTTTCATCGAAGACCACCAGTTCATAGATGCCGGTACGCCCACGATAGCCCTGTTGATGGCAATGGGCGCAACCACGGGCGTGGTAAAGCGTCGGCGGCGAACTGGCCGGCACACCGAGCAGTGCGCATTCGGCCTCATCGGCCGCATAGGGTTCCTTGCACGACGGACACAGCACCCGCACCAGGCGTTGGGCCAGCACGCCGAGCAGCGATGACGACAGCAAAAAAGGCTCCACGCCCATGTCCACCAGACGAGTAATGGCACCAATGGCACTGTTGGTGTGCAGGGTCGACAGCACCAGGTGACCGGTCAGGGAAGCCTGCACGGCGATCTCGGCGGTTTCCTTGTCGCGGATCTCGCCGACCATCACCACGTCCGGGTCCTGGCGCAGGATGGCGCGCAGACCGCGGGCGAAGGTCATGTCCACCTTGGTGTTGACCTGGGTCTGGCCGATGCCTTCGAGGTGGTACTCGATGGGGTCTTCAACGGTGAGGATGTTGCGCGTATGGTCGTTGAGGCTAACCAGGCTGGCGTACAGCGTGGTGGTCTTGCCCGAGCCGGTGGGGCCGGTGACCAGCAGGATGCCGTGCGGCTTGCGCACCGTCTCTTCCATGAGTTTGCGGTCCTCGGCGCGCATGCCCAGGTGCTGCAGAGACAGGCGCCCGGCCTGCTTGTCGAGCAGACGCAGCACCACCCGCTCACCGTTGGCCGAGGGCAATGTGGACACGCGAATGTCCACCTCGCGCCCGCCGACCTTGAGCGAGATGCGCCCGTCCTGCGGCACGCGCTTCTCGGCGATGTCCAGCCGCGCCATGACCTTCACCCGCGAGACCAGCAGCGCCGCCAGCTCGCGCTTGGGCTCGAGCACCTCACGGAGGATGCCGTCGACGCGAAAGCGCACCACCAGGCGCTTCTCGAAGGTTTCCAGGTGAATGTCGGAGGCGTTTTCCTTGATCGCTTCACCCAGGATGGCGTTGATCAGGCGAATGATCGGCGCATCGTCCTCCTGCTCCAGCAGGTCTTCGGTTTCCGGCACCTGATCGGCCAGCGAGGCCAGATCGAAACTGCCGCCGATGTCCTCGGCCAGTTGCATGGAAGCGGAATCGTGTTGATAGGCCGCACCCAGCACCTGGGCGAACTCAGGCGCACTCAGCACCTGCAGCGGCAAGTGGCGCCCAGCAAAGCGCTGCGCCTCGGCCAGCGCCACCGGGTCACAATCGGCGCGATGGGCCAGGCTGGCGCGCTCATCCTGCATCACGAACACCACACCGTGACGCTTGGCAAAGCTGAAGGGCAGACGGCGCAGCGGAATTTCGAGCAACGAAGTGTTCATGCGTGGCCTTAGAACAGAACCTTATTCGGGTAGCACAGCCTAATCTGACTGTTTGACCCAATGGCTACCTCTAGGACGGTCTTTTTGTGCGTTTATTCAACTATCTTTAACACATCGTCTGTAACTGTACACCCACCCGATTTGGGGGATGCCAACCTCGCGCAGGCTGCTATGATCAGCGCGCGACGCCCAGCACATAAGAAGAACTAGACTGTCGTTTGCGGAGTAATGCTTTTGCCCACCTCGGCCCTTTCCCAGCGGATCAAGGACAATGTCCCGAGCCTGATCGGTATGCTCGTGCTTATAGCCCTGAGCGTGAGTCTGGCCTGGCAGAGTGCAGAATTGCTGCGCCTGGTGCGCGGCCCCGTACAGCAACCGCTCAATCAGACTGCGCCAAGTCTGCAACAGCGCGCGCAGGTACCCATCGCCCAACTGTTCGGCAGCCCGCGCGAGGCCGACAGCGGCCCGCCACCGGCCACCAACCTGCAACTGACCCTGCTCGGCAGCTTCGTCCACAGTGACCCGCAACGTTCCAGCGCGGTGGTTCAGCGCCAGGGCCAGAGTGCCCAGCGTTATACCGTCGGCATGGAGGTGGACAGCGGTGTGCGCCTGGAAGCCGTCTATGCCGACCGCGTCGAACTGCTGCGCAACGGTCGCCGCGAAAGCCTGGCCTTCCCTCGTCAGCAGAGTGGTCAGTACAGCGTCTATACGCCAGCGGAAGAAACGATCAACGACCCCGTCGAACAGCTTGATCAACTCGACGAGAACAACCTCGAACAACTGCGCCAGCGCATGCAAGACCTGCGCGAACAGATGGAAGCCTCTGGCACACTGCCTGAGGAAACACCCGCCGATCAGCCTATGGAAAGCGACTGAACCGATGCATGTTCTCCGAAGCAGACTGACCCTCGCCCTCCTCGCCGCCGGCCTGGCCGCTGCCCCCATGCCCTTGCTCGCGCAGATCGAGCAGGTGCCGGCCAGCGCCAGTCAGCAGGAAGAAAGCTGGACTATCAACCTCAAGGGCGCCGACATCCGCGAGTTCATCGATCAGGTCGCCGCCATCACCGGGCAGACCTTCGTCGTCGATCCGCGTGTGAAGGGCCAGGTCAACGTGATCTCCAGCACGCCGCTGGGGCTGGCCGAGGTCTATCAACTGTTTCTCTCGGTGATGGCCACCCACGGTTTCAGCGTGCTGACCCAGGGCGACCAGGCGCGCATCGTGCCCAACGCAGAAGCCAAGGCCGAAGCCGATGCCGGCCGCCCGGCACCGGATCGCCTGGAAACCCGCCTGATCCAGGTGCAGCACGCGCCAGTGGCCGAGCTGATCCCGCTGATTCGTCCACTGGTACCGCAATACGGCCACCTGGCTGCCATTACCTCGTCCAACGCGCTGATCATCAGCGACCGCAGCGCCAACATCGCACGCATCGAAGACCTGATGCGTCAGCTTGACCGCAGTGGCGCGCAGGACTTCAGCGTGGTGACCCTGCAGCACGCCTGGGTGATGGACGCCGCCGAAGTGCTCAATACCGCCATCGCCCGCGGCCAGGCCCAGAGCACCAGCGCCACCCAGGTGGTGGCCGACGCCCGTACCAACCGCCTGATTCTGCTTGGCCCGCCGGACGCCCGCGCCAAACTGGCCGACCTTGCCCGCTCGCTGGACAGCCCCACCAGCCGCTCGGCCAATACGCGAGTGATCCGCCTGCGCCACAACGATGCCAAGTCCCTGGCCGAAACCCTCGGGGACATCTCCGAAGGCCTGAAGAACCAGGAAAGCAGCGAAACCACCGGCCGGCAGTCGAACATCCTCATCCGCGCCGACGAGAGTCTCAACGCCCTGGTGCTGCTGGCCGAGCCCGATCTGGTCGCCACCCTCGAAGATATCGTGCGTCAGCTCGACGTACCGCGCGCCCAGGTGATGGTCGAAGCGGCCATCGTCGAGGTCTCCGGCGACATCACCGACGCCCTCGGCGTGCAGTGGGCCGTGGATGCTCGTGGCGGCAGGGGCGGCCTGGGCGGGGTCAACTTCGCCGGCACCGGCCTGTCGGTGGGCAGCGTGCTGCAGATCCTGCAAAGTGACGAAATACCGGAAGACCTCACCCTGCCCGACGGCGCCATCATCGGCATCGGCAGTGATCGTTTCGGCGCACTGATCACCGCGCTATCGGCCAACAGCAAGAGCAACCTGCTGTCCACGCCGAGCCTGCTGACCCTGGACAACCAGAAAGCGGAAATCCTCGTCGGGCAGAACGTGCCCTTCCAGACCGGCTCCTACACCACCGACGCCTCCGGCGCCGGCAACCCCTTCACCACCATCGAACGCCAGGACATCGGCGTGACCCTCAAGGTCACGCCAAGCATCAATGAAGGCGCCACCCTGCGCCTGGAGATCGAGCAGGAAATCTCTTCCATCGCCCCCAGCACCGGGCTCAACGCCCAGGCGGTCGATCTGGTGACCAACAAACGCTCGATCAAGAGCACCATCCTCGCCGACGACGGTCAGGTGATCGTGCTTGGCGGCCTGATTCAGGACGACGTCACCCAGGCCATCTCCAAGGTGCCGCTGCTGGGCGACATTCCTTTGCTCGGCGGGCTGTTCCGCTCCACCCGCGAATCCCATATCAAACGCAACCTGATGGTCTTCCTGCGGCCGACCATCGTCCGCGATGGCGCCGGCCTGGCTGCGCTGTCGGGCAAGAAGTACAGCGACATTCGCATCATCGGCAACGGCGGCCCGGACAACGGCCGCCCCAGCATCCTGCCCAGCACCCCGAGCCAGCTGTTCGACGGCCAGGGAGCACCGGCGGTGGATTTGCGGCAGCAATGATAGGGCGTCATCTCGTAATCCGCCGCAATGGCAATGGCGGGCTGCACCCGCCCTACGCGCTGAATTGTGGAGCACCACAAACCGTGGGAGGCGCTTTAGCGGCGACAGGCGCTACAGCAGTCGCGGCTGAAGCCCCTCCCACTGAGCCGGCGCGGCTTGCCTCCCCTCTTCAATTCACAGGTGACCGATACATCGTAGGGCGGGTGAAACCCGCCGCAATGGCGATGGCGGATTGCTCCCGCCCTACGCGCTGAATTGCGGAGCGCCACAAACCGTGGGAGGCGCTTTAGCGGCGACAAGCTCTACAGCCGTCTCGGCCAAAGCCCCTCCCACCGAGCCGGCGCAGCTTGCCTCCCCTCTTCAATTCACAGGTGAACGATACATCGTAGGGCGGGTGAAACCCGCCGCAATGGCAATTGCGGGTTGCACCCGCCCTACGCGCTGAATTGTGGAGCACCGCAAACCGTGGGAGGCGCTTTAGCGGCGACAGGCTCTACAAGAGTCGCGGCTGAAGCCCCTCCCACTGAGCCAGCGCGACTTGCCTCCCCTCTTCAATCAAAGGTGACCGATACATCGTAGGGCGGGTGAAACCCGCCGCAATGGCGATGGCGGATTGCTCCCGCCCTACGCGCTGAATTGCGGAGCGCCACAAACCGTGGGAGGCGCTTTAGCGGCGACAAGCTCTACAGCAGTCGCGGCTGAAGCCCCTCCCACTGAGCCAGCGCGACTTGCCTCCCCTCTTCAATCACAGGTGAACCATACATCGTAGGGCGGGTGAAACCCGCCGCAATGGCGATGGCGGGCTGCACCCGCCCTACGCGCTGAATTGTGGAGCGCCACAAACCGTGGGAGGCGCTTTAGCGGCGACAGGCGCTACAGCAGTCGCGGCTGAAGCCCCTCCCACAGGGTTGTAGCGCGCCTGTCTCCCCTCTCCCGTTTACGGGAGAGGGGCCGGGGGAGAGGGCTGAATCGATGTGCCTTTGTAGGAGCGAGCTCTGCTCGCGAAAAGCGGTTCGCTCGCTCCTACACACGACACAGCACGATCAGCTGACTTCCAATCAACCCAGCGCCGGCGTACGCGGCGGGATCAGGCGTTTGCTGCCGGTCGACTCATAGGCCGCCGCCAGCTGCAGCAATGACGAATCATCATAGGCACGGCCGGCGAAGGTCAGGCCCACCGGCATGCCGATATCGGCCATCACGCCCATCGGCACGGTCACGGTCGGCACACCCAGATGACGAATCGCCAGGTTGCCATTGGCCACCCACACGCCATTACTCCAGGCGATATCGGCGGATGCCGGGTTCACGTCGGCATCGGCCGGCCCGACATCGGCCACGGTGGGGAACAGCACCGCATCCAGCCCCAGTTGATCCATCCAGTCTTCCAGATCGATCTTGCGGGTGTGCTCCAGGCCGCGCAGGCCATCAGGCAGCGTGGCGATCTGGTCCCAGGGTTTGATCCCACGCTTGGCCATGTTGACGTACTCGTCCATGCCCGCCGCCAGGTCGCCCTCACGGTTCGGCAGCGTGCCGGGGTCGTGCGGGAAGATCTGCGGGCCGTCCACATCGGCCAGGCGGTTGAGCTGCGGATCACCGTTGGCGCGCAGGAAGTCGTCGAAGGCCCAGCCGCTCAGCTCCCACAACTCGTCATGCAGGAACTCCGGCGTGACGATGCCGCGATTGAAAACGGTTGGCGCACCAGGGCGATCACCCTCGCAGTTGGACACCAAGGGGAAGTCCACTTCCACCACCTCGGCGCCGGCCGCCTCCAGTGCCTGGCGCGCTGCTTCCCACAGGGCGATCACCGTCGGCCGGGTGTGAATGCGCTGGCCCGTCGGGCCGCCGATACCCGGATTCTCGCTGGTGCCTGCCAGCTCGTCCTTGTTGATGAACATCTTCGGTACGCCAAGGCGCTTACCCTTCAGAGCATCGACCTTGGCCGCCAGCGCCAGGTAGGACGCGGGGCGTACCTCGGAGGCTTTCGGGATCGGCACCCAGGGCTGCAAACGCCACAGGTCGCCGCGGCTGTCGGCATCGTCGGCCACCACCACATCGAGCACTTCCAGCAGGTCAGCCATGGTCCGGGCATAGGGCACCACCACGTCCATGGTCGGCGTCAGCGGCCAGTTGCCGCGCACCGAGATCACCCCGCGCGACGGCGTGTAGGCGCACAGCCCGTTGTTCGAGGCCGGGCCACGCCCGCTGGACCAGGTTTCCTCGGCCAGGCCGAAGGCGGAGAAGCTGGCGGCCGTGGCAGTGCCGGCACCGTTGGACGAGCCCGAGGCGAACGGCGCCGTCAGGTAATCGGCGTTATACGGGCTTTCGGCGCGGCCATAGACACCGCGCTGCATGCCGCCATTGGCCATCGGCGGCATGTTGGTCTTGCCCAGGCAGATGGCGCCAGCGGCGCGCAGACGCTCGACGGTGAAGGCATCACGCTGCGCCACCAGGTCCTCGAACGCCGGACTGCCGGAGGCCGCCGTCAGGCCCTTGACCAGGTAGCTGTCCTTGGCGGTGTAGGGAATGCCATCGAGCGGGCTCCGCGTCTCGCCGCGAGCACGGCGTGCATCGGAGGCCTCGGCTTCCTTCAGCGCGTCGGGGTTGCGCACCACCACCGCGTTGAGCCGGGTCGGCGTATCCGGGCCGTCGTAGGCGTCGATACGCGCCAGATACGCCTTGACCAGCTCGACCGCCGTGGTGCGGCCGGACTCCAGCGCGGCGCGCAACTCAGCAATGGAAACTTCGGTTACCTCGATCATGGTGTCATAACTCGCAGATGGCCGGGCCTGCCGATCTCGGGCAGCCCTGAATACGGGAAACAGCGCTTCAGCGGGCCAACATACCACCGCACAGTGGCGAGTCAGGCCATCGGAACAAAGCAGCGTTTAGCCTGAAAACAGGCGACAAGGGCAAATAATACATGCCAAGGCCAACGGCTTGCGATGAGCATCACCGTATAGCGATAGGCACGATTTCCACCCGGTCGAAATGCGTAATCAAGCGAAAGGCGCGCAACCTCGCATTGTCATAACCGTGCTCATCAGTGAAGCGATCACTCACCAGCACGACCAGGTCCGGGTAAAGAGACTGGCCCGGATTGAAGTGCGCGACCGACAGCACGGTACTGGTTTCCCACCCAACAAGCGGCGGCGCAAAACGGACCAGCTTACCCTGGTGATAGACGCGGTACTCGACTGTCACGCCGCCGGCAGGATGCGGATCGTGCACTTGCCGAATCGACCACCAGTTGCCCCCCTCATAAATCACACGTTCGCTGACACTACGGCTACAACCGGGTAGCCAAGCGATGGCTACAACAAGAAGAAAATGAAAGAGCTTCATCACTAGTCCCTGTGCTGAGAAAGTCGGTATCTGCCACACCAGCCAAGCCTAGCAGTACGACGGACGAAATCACTGACGACATAGCAGCAATGTCGCCAGATGACACCTGCACCCCACAGAACGTACCAGAGCACCAGCGAACAGTCCGCCACAACTACTGCTGTCGCTCACCCGAGCGCAGGCCAGATAAAGCACTCCCCCTGCTATGTTCTTAGTCCCTGCACACGAAACAGGAGAACATCGCCATGCCCCACTTCACCGGCGGCTGCCTCTGCGGCCAGGTGCGTTTCGAAACCAGCGGCCAGCCTTATCGGGTCGGCGTCTGCCACTGCATGGACTGCCGCAAGCACCACGGCGCCCTCTTTCACACCTCGGCGATATTCCCGCAGGACGCGGTAAAGGTAGAGGGCGAAACCGGCCAGTACGCCGGCCGCCACTTCTGCCCGCGCTGCGGCTCGCCGGTGTTCGCACGCTCGGGGGATGAAGTCGAGGTCAACGTCGGCTCGCTGGACGAACCGAACCAGTTCACCCCCACCTACGAACTCTGGACCATCCGCCGCGAAGCCTGGCTACCACCCTTGCCCTTCGACCGCCACTACCCACGCGACCGCGACAGCAGCTCACGCCAGGAGTAGAGCCATTCACGCATCGGCTTTGCGCCGGCTTACCCAGCCATGCATCAGCCCAGCCTGGAAGAACTGCACCGGCGCGTCGAACCCGGCAGCCTGGATGATGCCAGCCACCTGCTGCGCCGGTAGCACCGCCACATCACGGGCGTAGGCTGCGCGCGCACGCTCCAGCATCTGCGCATCGACCCCGGCCGCAGCCATCAGCGTCATCCAGCCAGGCAGCAATACCTCGTAGGCCGGTGACCGGATATCCGCCGCCAGGTCGGCACTGGCCAGCAGCCCTCCGGGTTTCAGGCGCTGCGCAATCTGACCGCAGAACGCGGTACGCACCGCGGGTTCGAGTAGGAACTGCGACACCAGAAAACAGGTAGCGCCGTCGTAGACCGCCCCAGGCGCCAACGTATCCAGATAGCCCTCGTGAAAGTCGCACCGCTGGGCAAAGCCGCCGTGCTCCGCGCGCTGACGGCACAGCTCGAGCATCGCCCCGGACGGGTCGAGCGCGGTGAATCGCCAGCCCGGAAAGCGCTCGGCCAGGTGCGCGATTTCCGCCCCCGTGCCGGTGCCCACGCACAGTATCCGCGCGTCGGCCGGCAGGTCGATGAACAGCGCATCGAGCAGCAAATACAGCGCCTCACGAATCGGCGCCATCCCCGCCCATTGCCTGTCGTAGCCCGCCGCCTGCTGGTCGAACAGCGCCTTGATTTCCTCGTCACGCATGGCCATGCCTCCGTCGAATGATCGTCCTCACGCCTTCCAGTATCCCAGAGCTGTCAATCCCCCCGCCGCGCGGCTACACGCCCAGTCCAACTTTGTCGGCACTTTGCCAGAGCATCGGGGGACTAACTGACATGTCCCTTCCCAGCGATCCCGATATGCAGAGCCCGACCTTCGAACAGAAAGCCTTCATCCTCCTGCTCGTTCTGGTGACCATCGCCTTCTTCTGGATACTGCTGCCGTTCTACGGCGCTGTGTTCTGGGCCATGGTCCTGGCCGTGGTGTTCGCGCCGCTGCAGGAGCGTTTGCTGCGGCGCACTGGCGGCAGAGGCAACCTGACTGCCCTGCTGACGCTGATCATCTGCCTGTTGGTGGCGATCCTGCCGGTGATCTTCATCACCTCCGCCGTGGTGGCCGAAGGTACCGCCCTGTACCAGAAGCTCGAGTCGGGCGAGCTGGATGCCGGCGCCTACGTCACCCGCTTCATCCAGATGCTGCCGCCATCGATACAGCAACAGCTCGACCGTGTCGGCATGAGCAACCTCGAAGGCCTGCGCGAACAGATCTCCAACGGCGCCATGGCCGGCAGCCAATACCTGGCCACCAAGGTATTCGCCATCGGCCAGGGCACCTTCGAGTTCTTCATCGGCTTTTTCGTGATGCTCTACCTGCTGTTCTTCCTGCTGCGCGACGGCAAGGATCTGGTGCATAGAATCCGCACCGCCATCCCGCTGGCCGACACCACCAAACGGCGTTTGCAGATCAAGTTCACCCGCGTGGTGCGCGCCACGGTAAAAGGCAACGTGGTGGTCGCCGCCGTACAGGGCGCACTCGGTGGCTTCATCTTCTGGGCGCTGGGCATCTACAGCCCGTTGCTGTGGGGCGTGCTGATGGCCTTTCTGTCACTGCTACCGGCTGCCGGCGCCGGCATCATCTGGGCGCCTGTGGCCATCTACCTGATGCTCAGCGGCAGCCTGGTGCAAGGCATCATCCTCACCGCCTTCGGCGTGCTGGTGATCGGCCTGGTGGACAATATCCTGCGCCCCATCCTGGTCGGCAAGGACACCCGCATGCCCGACTACCTGATCCTCATCTCCACCCTCGGCGGCCTGGCCCTGCTGGGCCTCAACGGCTTCGTGATCGGCCCGCTGGTGGCGGCGCTGTTCGTGGCCAGCTGGAATCTGTTCGGGGCGAAGAAGAAGGTCAGGTTGCCGCAGTAAGCCAAGCGAGACTCACACAGGCGCTCGAATCCACAAGGCAATGCGGCAGTTCGCCCTAACTTCCAGCCCTGGTCTGCCCACGTCTTCGCCGGCGAAGTGAATATCTGCCTGTGGCATGGCACGGCGGACAATTGGTCGCCTTTCGGTATGTCGGAGTATCTGGCCGAGCGTTTCCCAAGCAACGCCCGCGTCGAGCGGATGGAGGGGCTTTCTCACTACTCCTGCCTGTATGCCGCAGCACCGATGATTTGTGCGTGGCTCGCCAGCGAGTGATGCTGGGTCTGAGCTGTATCCACGTGAACTGGAGCTATTCACGTCATGGTTACTCTCGCTCCAAACAGGCCGATTGTACTTTCCATAACCCCATTAACTGATCAATGGCCAACTCGATCACCGAGAGCTGAACGCCGTCACGTGCCATGGGCGAGATGCCGAGTAAAAAACCCTCAAACACTGAAGCAAGTGCAGACGCATCGGTGGTTTCAGGAAGTTCGCCTCGTTCGATGCCTTGAGTAACGCGGGCCAAAATGCCTTTACGCGTGCGGGCTCGTGCCTGCCGTAGCGGCAGGGGAACACTGGGGTCGTCTACATAAGCTCCTATCGTCCCAAGCGCCACCATGCAACCTTTTGGAAGGTGATCATCACACTGCATGCGTGCGGAGCGTTTGAGCGAAGTGGCTATCGCCTCCTTCGGTGTCAGGTTTTCATCAAAAAGGGGGTCGTTCACTCGCCCATGAGTCTCCATGTAGCGCTCTACAACCTCTTTGAAGAGCCCTTGCTTCGAGCCGAAAGCCGCGTAGAAGCTCGGCGCGGTGATCCCACCGCCGATGGCTTCCTTGAGTCGGCTCAACGACGTTGCATCGTAGCCGTATTTCCAGAACAGCAGCATTGCATCGTCAATGGCTTGCGCGCGATCGAACGAGCGTGGACGTCCTAACTGGGCCATATCAGTGTCCTCACCTACTGGATTTATATACTAGTCGATACAAAAGTCATTGACCATACGAGCACACTCCTGATCATATATGTACCGATCGATACATAAATACAGGATTTCCTCCAATGACGACCACCAGCCGCAACCCAGAGAAGCTGCCCATCGCGGCCCTATCGGCGCTCGCGATGACAGGGTTCATATGCATCATGACCGAGACGCTACCGGCCGGGTTGCTCTCCGAAATCAGCGGTGGCCTCAACATCTCGGAAGCATTGGCTGGCCAGACGGTAACGGCATATGCCCTGGGGTCAGTCGTTGCGGCCATACCCCTGACAATCGCCACACAAGGCTGGAATCGACGCCGGGTCCTGCTTGCAACCATTCTTGGCTTCCTATTCTTCAACACGCTCACTGCCCTATCTTCCAGCTATACGCTGACGCTGATCGCACGCTTTGCTGCTGGCGCGGCGGCAGGCCTCGCCTGGAGCCTGTTGGCGGGCTATGCGCGGCGTATGGTGGTGCCAGCTCTTCAGGGGCGGGCAATGGCCGTCGCGATGGTGGGCACACCCGTTGCGCTTTCGCTGGGCGTACCGCTCGGAACATGGTTAGGCAACTTGCTGGGATGGCGGCTGGCGTTCGGCTCAATGTCACTTTTAACGCTGGCGTTGATCGCCTGGGTCGTGGTGAAAGTACCCGACTATCCAGGACAGCCAAAAGGCCAGCAATTACGGGTACTCCAAGTACTCAAGACACCTGGAATCCTTCGAGTCCTGGGGGTGGTATTCACTTGGATGCTGGCTCACAACATCCTCTATACCTACATCGCCCCATTCGTAGCCCAGGCCGGGATCATCGAACGGGTCGACCTGATACTGCTGGTATTCGGTCTCGCTTCCCTGATCGGCATCTGGATTACCGGACGCATCGTCGACCGACACCTGCGTCGTGCCGTGCTACTGAGCCTCGCAGCCTTCGCATTGATTTCGCTCGTGATGGGCATGAACAGCCACTCCGCTACCGCGCAGTACTTGGGCGTCTTCGTCTGGGGTTTGAGCTTCGGTGGCGCTGCCACGCTGCTGCAAACCGCCCTGGCAGACACTGCCGGCGCCGGCGCGGATGCTGCGCTCTCCATGAATGTGGTGACCTGGAACAGCGCAATTGCCGGCGGCGGCATCGTCGGTGGAATCCTATTGGATACCCAAGGTGCGCAGTCATTTGCCTGGGCTGTCTTCGTATTGCTTCTGGCTGCGCTGGCTATCGCTGCTTCCGCCCGGCGTAGCGGCTTCCCGCAGGGGGCGCGATCGGCCGGAAAAACCGTCCTCGGGCACTGACAAATCTTTCACCCAGGAGTCTCAGCATGACAACTACAACGGTTAAAAAAGCCTTGGTCTTGGGCGGCAGCCGCGGCATCGGTGCAGCCATCGTTCGGCGTCTCGCCAAGGAAGGTATGCATGTCACATTTACCTATGCGGCATCCCGGGAACCTGCGAGGGCACTCGCAGAGGAGGTAGGCGGCGAAGCGATACAGGTGGACAGTGGTGATTGTGCAGCGGTGAGCTCGATGATCGACCGCCTGGACGCGCTGGATGTACTGGTCGTTAACGCAGGCATATTGGGGGCAGGTGATCCACTGGTCATGGACCCGAATGAGATTGATCGCCTGTTTCGTATCAACATCAACACCCCATACCATGCCGCTGTTGCAGCCGCTCGGATTATGTCCGAAGGGGGACGAATCATATTTATTGGTTCGACCAACGCCGATCGGACGCCCATGGCGGGACTCGCTGCTTACGGCGCCAGCAAAGCCGCCCTCAAAGGAATGGCCAAGGGACTGGCGAGGGACTTCGGTGATCGCGGAATTACGGTAAACGTGGTTCAACCCGGCCCAACCGACACGGACATGAATCCAGGCGACGGCGAGTTGAAGGATCTCATGCACAGCTTTATGGCCATCAAGCGGCATGCAAAAGGCAGTGAAGTGGCAGCAATGGTCGCTTGGCTGATTGGCATCGAAGCTGCGATGGTGACAGGTGCAGCTTTAACAATAGATGGGGGGTTTTCAGCATAAGCCCTGGTTAGAGAGGGTATCTGGCAATCGCACACGGTTCGGGAATCTGAGGCATTGGACCATGCCGCATTTTCATGAGGTCAATTCCGGCGCGACCGCTTACATTAACTCGCTGGTGGCGGACTTTGAGACGCTAACGGACCTCGACCGATGGAGAGCCGTAAGCGGTACATGGTGATTGGCTGCTTTCGGCCAGGAGCGGACAGTCAACCCAGTAAATAAATCTGTCCCCCTTTTCGCTTCAGAGCAGCACGCTCGTGAATGGCCAGGAAACCTTCCAACGCTTCTGCTTCTGGAATACCCAAATCCATCGCCATCTCGTTGGTGATGCCGTGGATCGCCGCTGCCTCCTCAGGGATCGTCCAGCCATCCGGACGAATGATGGCTTCGAAGCTGTCTACCTGGTTGCCCTGCTCGTCGTAGAGGAGGGCTGCGATATCCACCAGGTGGGGCTGGCGCGGATCGTCGCTTGGCTCCTTGAAGACTGGAAAGCCTGTTGTCTCCGTATCAAACACGTTGAGATTGGTCATGCTCTACTCCGGTGTGCCAGCAGGCGAATGCCGGGTATCTACCAAACAAAGGGCGATTTAGCACTCTCAAAGTTATGGCTAAATGATATCTTCGCCGGTACATTCCTGTACCCGTTGCTCCATGGAAAGAGGAATGGGGGCTCGGCCCCGCCGTTAAACGGGTATGGACTGAGAGATAGAAGGATGAAGGATCCAGATGCTAGCTCCAGCGCAGCGGGGTATGGCTATCAGTACGAACGCGCGCTTTACCGCATCTTTACGGCACCCAACGCGCAGACCAGGTTCGGCATTGAAACGGCTGATGATGTTGAAGAGGTCAGCCAGACAGAGACAGGTTCTCGGCGTGTGTCAGAGCAAGCGAAGCTCTCTGTCCAACCTCGCAAAAACCCACTGCAAGACAGCAGTAAAAACCTGTGGAAGACACTCCGCATCTGGTTGAGCGGCTTAGCGGCTGCTCGAAAAGAGTATGAGGAATTGCAGTTTCTCCTCGTCACGAACCGCGTTCTTAAGAAAGGCACGCTGGCCATGCGGCTTTCTGATGCCCTTTCAAAGCAAGATGTGGCAGACGCTGTCGTTGCGCTTCGAACGCATGCCGACGGCATGACAGGCAAGCCTGGCGAGATCGCTCGGGATGTCATCGCCTACTCGGACGCCGACTTGGAATTTCTGATCGAGCACATGTCCATTGAGGACGGCCAGCTCAATGCCCAGATGAAGCAGCGTGTGATCGCTTCTCTCCACCTCCCAGAGGACGCGGTGGCGAATGCTGAGGACATCTACCATGGTCTGGTCGGTTTCCTGTTCGACCGTTGCCAAGAGACTTGGGTAGCCCGAAAGCCTTTCTGGACGACCGCTCAGCCTTACTACAACAAGCGCCAAACGCTCGTTGAAGCGTTCATGAATGGCCCTTGGGAACCTTTGCCCTTCGAGAAAACCGAGTTCGCAGAGTGGGCTGAGAAAATCGACCCTGCGGACATGCTGTTCGTAGAACAGCTCAACAAAATCAACATGCCGAAAGACCTGCTGATGAAGCAATTCGGCTTCTACTGTGCCGCCTACTCTGAGCGCATCCGCCTTCTGGAATCAGGTGCAGTTCTGGCCAAGGACTTTGATGTAGCTGAGCGTGTGCTCAGTGATCGCTGGGAGGCGATCAACGACCGCCACCAGTTGGACAACATGACATCGCTAGATGACTACGGCACTGCTGACTACAGATCTGTGATGACGAAAACCCTGTTTCCAGAAACCTTTCCCATGAAGGTTGGACGGGTGAACTCCACGGCTCAGTACCTGTTCAGTGGCACCTATCACAGGATGGCCAACGCCGATGGAACACACTCACCCATCCATTGGCACCGTGACGCACCGACCTCGGAGGATGAGTCATGAGTGAGGTGTATCTGGATCATCAATTGATCCACAACTCGTCATTGGCCTGCTTTCTCCTGACGCACTTCATAGGCGAATACCAAGAGGCAGGGCTCGGGCAAACCCCGGATCTACCGAAACTGATGTTGGTGCTGCCGCTGGTGTGGAATCAGCGTTCACGCGACGCGTTGAGCAAGCGCACCAGCCGCTCCACCCTAGGTGCAGTGCTCAGGGAGACCCCGGTGTTGAAAATCGATCTGCAGCGAAGGGTGTCCGCCCATGCGCCTACCACCCTACAAGGGCTTAATCTCGCCGTCTCTTCGCGTCTGGTTGGAAGGATTGGCTCCGAGGGGAGTGAGAGCAGCTTCCAAGTCCTGGTCGATCGTTGGCCACGAGGAATCAAGAACACCATGCCCGCGGCCATGCTGCAGACCACTGAGAAACTGGCGAAGTGGTTTGCCACCGACACGACAGAAAACCTATACAAGCTCTTGTTTGGGATTCCCAATGAAATTCACGATTGACGCTGTCATCCTATGGCCTCGCTGCCCTGGCTTGGAGCCACGAGTCATTCCCTTTCAAGAAGGGAAGATCAACATCATTTACGGGCTGAGTGGCACCGGTAAGTCGTCAATTGTTCACATCATTGACTATGTGCTGGGCGCGACCAAATGCCAGATTCCAATCGGCATCATCCGCGACACCGTCGAGTGGTTCGGGATGAAAATCCGCCTTCTCGATACCACCTACATCGTAGCTCGACGCACTCCAGGAAACTCCCAAGGCTCCAACGATCTTTGCATGTTGGAGGTCGACGATGAACAAATCCCGGACTCCGTTTACCGTACCCATTCCTTGGGTCAGTACAAAGCCGCCTTTGATGGCATGGTTCGGGTCAGTGATCTCCCCCACTCCGATGAGGAGGAGCCGTCTAGCTTTGATCGCCGCAGTTCCTATCGCGACATGGCGGCGTTCAACTTCCTGCCTCAGCACATCGTCGCAAACCCCAACACTCTGTTCTTCAAAACTGACTCGTTTGCTCACAAGGAGCGCCTGACGCGAGCCATGCCTTACGCGCTAGGCATGGTGGATGCAAACTACGTCATGAATGAGCGGCGTCGGGATGAGGCGCAGCGCGAGCAGGATCGGCTACGTAAGCAACTAGCAGTCCACGATGCGGCCAAAGCGAGCCATTACGCTGATGTCGACCAACTGTTCGATCGCTGCATTCAGCTGGGCTTGCTTGAGCGCACAAGTACCCAGGGCGCTCAGAAAGTCGAACTGCTTAAAAAGGTCGTCATTGCTACCCATGAAGGGCGGCTTGAGCAGACACTCCTGGAACCTCAACGACTGCATATCTCAGAAAAGCTGAAGGCGATCATCGAGGAGGTTGGGAAGCAACAACGTATCGTTGACGAGTTTGATGCCCAGGTCGATGGCTTCGACCATCTAGCGCGTAATAGCAAGCAGTTCGTAGCGGCCATTGACACTGAGAAGTCCCATGTCATTGGTCTCGACTGGCTCAAGCAAAGTGTCTCTGACGGTGGGCACTGCGTGGCCTGCGGCTCGTTCACCAACGCCTTGCCTATGGTGATCGAGAACCTGGAAGAGAAGGTCAACAAGGTTACCCGGATTTCGGACGCGCTAAAGGATAACCCCGTCGTCGACAAGCAACTGGCTACGCTGATACGGCAGCGCGCCAAGGAGGAGCGTGAGCTGTCTCGCTTGATGCGAGAGCAGGCTCGCTTGATCCAAGAGGATGAACGCACACGTAATGCCATTGGCCAGATCTACTACGTGGCAGGCGAGATCAGCCGGCTGATCAAACAACTGGATGGCTCTGAAGCTGACGAAGGTTTAACAAAGCGCATGACAGAGCTGGAAAGCCTGATTCGGCATTACAACTTCCAGATGTCATTGACCGACATGGCTGAGCAAGAGCGGAAGGTGGATGCCCAGTTGGCCCCGATGTTCGAGGACTATGCGGATCAATTCGGCTTGAATGGAACACCTGGTGCTCAGATTTATCTCGATAGAAAAGAGCTCACGCTTCGCTTCGATTCTCACGGCCAGCGGGATTTCCTCTGGGAAATTGGAAGTGGTGCGAACTGGATGGGTTACCACATCGCGACGTTCCTTGGCATTCATGAATACCTGTCGAAGGAAGAGAATCGCAAGCTCCCGCCTTTCAGCTTCATCGTGATCGACCAACCGAGCCAGGTCTATTTCCCAAGTAATACCGGTGGCATCAACGCATTGGATGCAGGTTTCGAAGCGGTGAATCAAGCCCGGCCAGCGGATGTCGTTGCCACGCGCCGAATCTTCGAAGTCTTGGCTGAAGGCCTCAAGCGTGCAGGCCATTTCATCCAGATCATTGTCCTTGAACATGCGGGCCCAGACATCTGGGGGCAGGTTGCTGATACCGTGCCCGTAGCGGCGTGGCAGAGCAAAGACGACGGGCTTATCCCTGCCCACTGGATCCACCGTCACAATGACTTAGCGTAAGTACACGTGACCAGTTGTGTTGTTCGAGCACAACTGGTTTGGGTGTTGATCAGATTGGAAAAGGGCAGTGGAAAAGGGGACTGGGAAAAGGGGACAGATTTATTTACTGGGCAACAGTCCTCTTTTGGCCGAGAGCTGACGCTTCCCTGTTGCGAAGATCATTCCACAGCTAAGGCTTATTGACGCACGACACTGAGATACATAGGTCGGGTCGGGGAATAAGTAGCCCATCTGTTCGTCTTGAGAGCGCACCCATAGCGCTTTTCAGGAGGTCAGGTGAAACACATTCCTATCCATTCATTGTCCCGCGCCGCGCTCGTCGCCGGCGTACTAAGCCTTGCGACAGCAACCGCTGCGCTGGCGCATGAAGCTTTCCAGCACTCATCAGGCCCTGCAAAAACGCCCGCCGAAGCCGCTTTTCTTGCCGAGAACGACCTAGCCATGGCCCGGATGATGTCGGCCATGACAGTCGAGCCGACTGGCGACATCGACCGAGACTTCGTCGAGATGATGGTGCCGCATCACCAAGGTGCAATCGATATGGCCCTGGCGGTGCTGCGCCATGGCAAGAATGAGCAACTCAAACGTCTGGCCCAGGAAATCATCGTTACCCAGCAGCAAGAGATCGTCGCGATGCGACTGGCCATCGGTGACCCATTACCGCCCGCACAACCAGCACCAACCCAGGTCGGTGGCCATTCAGCGCATTCCGCTGGCCATCCCTAACATCTGCTCGGAGATACCTATGAAAGTCACTCGCTACAGTCTCAACCTGCTCACCGCAGGCTTGCTCGCTCTCTCCGCGTCGACCTGGGCGGGGCAAGTGCCGGGGCCCCTTGACGCCCCGGACATCCCCATCAGCCATCGCGACCGGGTATATGCTGCCGAGCAGTTCTCCAATACCGTTTCGGTCACTGACCCAGCAAGCAACAAGCTGCTCGGCGTGATCCGCTTGGGCTCCCCGCAGCCCGGTAACTTCAGCCCGCTGTACAAGGGCCAGGTGCTGGTTCATGGCATGGGCTTTTCGCCCGATCATCGCACTCTGGCGGTAGTCTCCATCGGCTCCAACTCCGTGAGCTTCATCGACACCGCGAGCAACGCGGTCAAGCAGGTTACCTACGTCGGCCGCGCACCTCACGAGGCCTTCTTCACGCCAGATGGCAAGGAGGTCTGGGTGACGGTGCGAGGCGAAGATTACATCGCCGTACTGGATGGCAAGACCTACGCGGAAACGGGCCGCATCAAGGTTCCGGCCGGCCCCGGCATGCAGATCTTCTCGCCAGACGGTCAGTACGGTTACATCTGCTCTTCGTTCAATCCGGAAACCACGGTGATCTCGGTCAGCGATCATAAGGTGGTCGGCACCATGAAGCAGGCCAGCCCCTTCTGCCCCGATATTGCCGCGACACCAGATGGCAAACAGGTCTGGCTGACACTCAAGGATATTGGCAAGGTTCAGGTATTCGATGCACGCCCTCCCTTCAAGCCGATCAAGACGCTGGACACCGGCCCGATTACCAACCACGTGAACATCGTCCACAACAAAAACGGCACCTTCGCTTATGTCACCGTCGGTGGGCTAAATCAGGTAAAGGTGTTCCGCACCGACAATTTCGAGCAGGTCGCTACCATCGACGTGGATAAGCTGCCCCACGGGCTCTGGCCGTCAGGCGACGGCACGCGCATCTACGTCGGCCTCGAAAACGCCGATGCCTTGGCCGCCATTGATACTGTGAGTAATACGCTAGTAACCACTATCCCCATCGGCCAAGCGCCACAGGCGGTAGTGTACGTCCCCAATGCCGTGCCTAGCGGCGACGGCCTGGCTAATCTTCAGCCCCTGGGTGAAGCCGGGCAGACGACGCAGTTGCGCCTGCTGGCGACCGATGGCAACAAGCAGAACCCAGCCCCCACCAGCGTGACGCTGTTCGATCAGGGTTTGTCGCAAGTGTTGCAGGCCTCAGTCACCGGCCTCACGCCGAAGCAACCCTATGTACTCGCGCTGGCCAGCCAGCCAGACGGTCAAGGCAAACTCGAGCCGCTGGCGTCGTTCATGGCCAATCCAGCGGGTGCGGCAATCGTCAACGCTGTCGGGGCGATCCGGCAGATTGTCCGGCATGAGGACGAAACCCAGCGGCGTTACCTGGTCATTGCCCCGGGCACTGCCGAAGCACCGGGTAAGCCGATCCAACTCCAGGCGCTGTAAGCATTCGCTGCGCTTAACCCCCTGCCTTCCCGGGCAGGGGCTTATCGGACAGTGCGGCGGCAGCAACCATCGCTTTGTCGCAATCGGCCACCAGCGCTGCGCTGAATGAGCTTGAGGCTGTGCCGCAAACCAGGCTGAACGTATCCATCGACAACAGCCGGTTGATCGTACAGAAGGTTGCCGCCTCTAAAATCGATATGGGGCTGATCGAGGCCCCCTGCCACATGCTGGAACTACTCGCCGAACCCTGGCTCGATGACAAGCTGCTGGTCGTCGCTGCACCAGGGCATCCACTGGCCAGTCAGGGGCGTCTGCATCACCAGAAATTGCGGCAAGCCGAGTGGATATTCCGCGAAACCAGCTCGGACACCCACGAAGAGGCCGACTACGCGCTACTGCAACATTTACGTGACGATAGAAATAGCCAGCTCGAAAGCGATCAAGCGCTGCGTGGCGGTAGGGCGTGGCATCACCTGTCTGTCGCGGCGGGTGATGGCAGATTTGCTGGAAGCGGCCAATTAAGCAAACTGACAACGGTGTTGCCACCATTGTCGCGGCGCTTCTACCTGTTGCGACACACGGATAAATTTGTCTCGCCGGCACAGAAGCGCTTCTGGCTGCACTGCACAGAGGCAGACGCAGGCTAGATCAGTGGGTCGAGTGCCCGTTGAACCGCGGCCGCGCGCGGACTGCTGCCCGTGCTTACCACCGCGTAGTGATAGCCCTGATCGGCCCAGTACTGGGCAAGCAGGTCGCCTTCGCGGCGGCTGCCGCGGCCAATGACGGAATGGCCCGGCGGGCGGATGTAGAAGAGCACGGTTTCACCGCGATCATCCCTGTACAGCACCATCGCCGCGGCGCCCTGCTCTGTGGCCATCAGACGACCGCCGACCGGGTAGAAACCGTAGCTCTTGAGGTCGGGCATCGGTGCCGCGTGGACGAAGTGCATATCCAGCCAGTTTTGCAGTTTTCCCGGCTCGCCGGCGGCGATGTCGACTACCGGGTTCCCGCTCTCGCTGAACAGCCGGTAGGCCTGCACTGCATCGGCCATTGGCAAGCTAGTCGATTGCATGACCATGCCGTGCCCCTGCCAACCACCCAAGCTACCCAACCCGAAGGCCAAGAGAACCGAGGCAGCGACCGCCAGGCTCGTCTGCCGGCGACGTGCCAGGCCACGGCGTATCGCGGCGGGGTCCAGCCGAGGCTCGGGTTTCAGTGGCGGCAAGCTGGCCAGCGCTGCGCGAAGCTGCTGATTTTCCGCACGCAGCCGATCGATCCAGCCGGCGAGACCAGCGTCCGCAGCGGCAAAAGCCTTGATCTCGGCGTGCCGCATGGCGTCTAGCTGCCCGTCCACATAGGCCTGTAGTTCGTCTTCGCTGGGGTAATTGGGTTTCATTTGATTAACCGCAACTGTGGTTGAGTGATCTGCCCTTCGCTGGCCTCACGTAGCGCATTACGCGCCCGGGACAGTCGCGACATGACGGTGCCTATTGGTACATCGAGTGTTTCGGCAACTTCTCGATAGCTTAACCCCTCGACGCCCACCAGCAGCAGGAGCGCGCGTTGCTCCGTGGTCAGTCCAGCAAAGGCATCGAGCGTCGAGCGGGCTATCGTCACCTCTTCGGCCGATGCCGCTTGCGGCTCGTCGCCAGTGAAGAACTGCAGAACACGGGCATAGCGACGGCTCCGCCGCTGCCCGTCGAGGAACAACCGATAGAGAATGGTGAACAGCCACGCCCGCAAGTCGCCCTCGGCCTGCTTGCCGGCGCTCCGGCTCAGCGCCCGCTCAAGGGCGGACTGAACCAGATCATCCGCACTCGCACTGTGGCGGGTCAGCCAAAGCGCGAAACGTCGCAGGCGCGGCAACAACTCACGCAACTGCTCATCCGTCATTTCCAAACTCATCTGCATCCACCGACTTGACCGGCTCGATTGGCCAGTAGCAACGGTAAGACGCATTAGTGCGCGGATTATTCCAAGAGCAGCAGAATATTTTGAGCGCGGGAATAAAGCGCAGTGTCCGGCGTATTACCAATGTCCTGCCGAGCGATTCGACAGGTCCCCTACCACCACTTCAGAGCTTACAAGCATGCGCCGACAACTATTCAGCCTATCCCTTCTCGCCGTTTCGATGCCTTTGCTTGCCGATGGCCAGCCACCGCCAATCATCGACCGAACCGGGACCTATCTACATCTGGACATCGACAAAATCCTCGAGAGCACGGACCTCACGAGCTTCTGCGGCATTCAACCGGCGCAACTCAAATACCTCGACCACGCGGGGAACGTTCACCTGCTCGAGTACCAGGTAGCGGGCCAGTGCAGCAACGAAAACTAACCCACTCATCAGGACAACAACATGACACTCAAAGCACAGATCCTTCTAACCATGCTCTCACTCGCCATCGGTAACGCCCAGGCGAGCATCACCAGTGATGCAGCGGAGGCGCATTTCAAGGCAATCGCCACAAACGATCTTGCGGCGCTCATCAACAACTATGAAAAAGATGCTCATCTCACCTGGATCGGCGGTCCACTCGATGGCAGCTACGTAGGTACCGCCGCGATCATGCCCGTATGGCATAAGTTCACAGACTCGCAGGGACCGCTACAGCTAAAGATCGAGAATCTGGAAGAAGCTTCAAACCCGAAAGGTTCTACCGTGACTGCGACGGTATATTTCGCAGGCCGGCAGCCCCTCCATGTGCGCTATGTGCTTGTTTACCGTAACGGTCGAATCGCTGAAGAGGTCTGGCAGGTCGTCCCTTCCTCCTAGATATGCCCAGCCCGCGTCACTGGTTTTCCTTCGCTATTTTTAGAGCGGACCGTGTGAGGCAGGCCTCGGCCTGGCCGGCGTCCTTCGTGGCCGGTATTCCTACCCTCGCACGGTCCACCTCCCAACGCCCGTAGGAAGGCCTGGTTGGCGGCTCCTTAATCACACGAAGGAGCATAAGGAAAATGCACTATCCCCCTTTTACCCAAGGGCTCCGCCCTGGGCTGCTGGCTGTCGTGTCGACTTCCGTTCTGGAGGTGCTGCATGGCCAGGTCTGACTCCGTCGTTATCCCCTTCCCTACACCCCGCAATCCACTGCGTAGCCACCTGGCGGACGATTGCCCGCACCTGGCGGCGGCCGAGTATCGGGCGGCGTTGCTGGCCAAGTTGCTGCGGCGTTTGCCGGAGCCGGAGCTGGCGAGTACCAGCAGTGCGTTGTTGAGCGAGTTGATCGTGCTCTATCGCCAGGCCATCGCCCAGGCGCAGGGAGGTAACGCCCATGGCTGAACGGCATATCACTCACCTGCCCGCCCACGACGGCCACCCCGGCGCCGAATTCGGTTGGAACGAACAGAGTCAGGCGAGCTTCATCCATGGCGTACAGCAGGCGCAGGCCTGGCTGGACGATGACAACAGCGGCTGGCTGTGGGCCAACCTGTTGCTGGAACGCCAGCTGTTCCCGCCCGGTGCGCAGCGGCACGCCTTCGAGCTGGGGTTTCTCAGCCGCATCCATCAGCGCTTGTGCTCGCCGCTTGGCGGTGAGCATCAGGCCAGGCGCACGGAGTTGCAGTTGTAGGCGTCCCGCAAGCTGGTGGGCGAGCTCTGCGTGCTCATCGGCTTGCGCCTGCGGCTGGGGTGCCACGCCCCCGTGCGTGGCATGCCGGCCCAATAAAACAGTGAATGACTGGAGGGCTCGCGGTCTAACTCGTCAGCCCCCACGCGGCTGCTCGTCTGCCGGGCAGGCCCAACTGACAGTCGAGCACAGCCCATGAAACGCGCCCGAATCATTACCTCGGAATTACACGATCTGCAGAGTGAGCAGCAGGCGGAGTTGATGATTTTCGGCACGCCGAAGGAGCGGCTCGATTTCTATCGGCGGGAAATTCAGTACGAAACCAGCCTGCTGGCCGGGCGCACCAATTCCTATCTGACGGCGCAGTCGTTTCTGGTGATCGCCTATGCATCGTCCATGGCCAACCTGAACGAAAACTGGGGGGCGCTATTCACTCTGGTGGTTCCGGCGCTGTTCACGCTGCTGGGCATCATCAGTTCACTGCACGCCTGGCCGGGGATCAGGGCCTCCGCAACGATCATCGAGCACTGGCACTACAAGCAGGAGCAGTTGCTGCGCAGCGATCCCGAGTTCGGCCATGCCTATGACGACTCACCACTGTTCAGCGAGAAGGAGGCCAGCCGGGAGAGCACCTACAAATCGCTGTTGTTCTTTCTGCGCTCGCCCTGGCTGTTCATCGTTTTCTGGAGTGTGCTGGGCGTGTTCTCGGTCTGGTTGCAGTTGCCCTCGGCGAATCTGTGAGCCGGCCGAGACGGGCCTGATGGCAGCCATCGCCCGCCAATCAAGTCGAACTTCTGCTTCTTACACCTTTCAATCCTGATACATGCCGCGTTCGCCAACGCGACCATTCACTGCGCCCCGTGCGGCGCATCAGCGGAGGTATCGATCATGAGTTCGAATCTGCAAGGCAAGAAGGTGCTGTTCATCACCGCCAACACGGGCATCGAGCGCGACGAGCTGCTCAAGCCGATGCAGGCGTTGAAGGATCAGGGCGCCAGCGTCACCCACGCCAGCGTCAAGGGCGGCGAGGCCGAAACCTGGCTGAAGGACAGCAAGAAGGACGTCAGCGTGCAGTCCGACACCCAGCTCAAAGGAGTGGGCGCGGCGGACTACGATCTGCTGGTGATCCCTGGCGGTACGGTGAACGCCGACAACCTGCGCCAGGATGAGGACGCGCAGCGCCTGGTGCAGGAGTTTCGTGACGCCGGCAAGACGGTCGCGGCGATCTGCCATGGCCCCTGGCTGCTGATCGATGCTGGCGTGGTGCCGGGCAAGGTGCTGACGTCGTATGCCAGCGTGCGCCTGGATCTGGCCAATGCCGGTGCGAGCTGGGTAGACGCCGAGGTGCAAGTTTGCCCAGGGCAGAACTGGACGCTGATCACCTCGCGCAACCCCGACGATATTCCTGCGTTCAACGAGGCCATCAGCCAGGCCTTGCTGGCGGCCTGAGCCAGCCTGCCGTCAATGATGCTCGATGCGATTTCGCCCGCCGCGCTTGGCGCAGTACAGGGCGATATCGCTGCGCGACAGGGCGGCCTCGACGCTGGCATCGCTGGCGTTGAGCGATGAGATGCCGACGCTGACGGCGAGAAAGATCGGCTCCCCAGCATGCAGGATCGGCGCCCTGGCCAGTTCGCTCTGGATGCGCGTGGCGAAATGCATGGCCTTGTCCAGACTCGCATCGCTGAGCACCACGGCGAACTCTTCGCCACCCAGTCGCCCGGCTGTGTCGGCCTTGCGCAGCTGGCTGCTTAGAATTCCCGCGAAATGGCGCAGCGCCTGGTCGCCGACATCGTGGCCCCAGCGGTCGTTGATGGTCTTGAAGTAGTCCAGGTCGAACATCAGGATCGCCGCACTCTGTTCAGGGCTGCGTTGCAGGCGCGCCAGCTCTGCCTCGAGCTGACACATGAAGTGCCTGCGGTTGGCGAGCTGGGTGAGGAAGTCGGTGGTGGCGAAGGCCTGCAGCTCGGCCTCGATCTGCTTGCGTTCGGTCACGTCAGTCATGAAGCCATGCCAGATCACGCTGCCGTCTGCTTCGCGGCGCGGGCAGGCTTCACCCTGGCACCAGGCGACTTCACGCCCCGGCACCTGCACGCGGAACTCCAGATGCCAAGGCGTGAGTTGCTCGGCCGATAGCTGGAAGGAGTCGATGAAAGCCGCGCGGTCGTCCGGGTGAATGATGGCGGTAAGCGCCTCAGCGTCCTGCATCAGTTGCATGGCACTGAGGCCGCAGATGGCTTGCGCGCCGGCGCTGGCGTAGGTAACGGCGTACTTGCCATCGCTGTGCCGGCGGACCTGGAAGACCATGCCGGGTATTTCATTGGTCAGATCGGTCATCAGGGTGGCGGTCTGCTGTACCTGCTCGGACAGGCGGCGCATGGCGGTGATGTCGGTGGTGGTGCCGATCATTCGCAGCGGTTTGCCGTGCTTGTCGCGCTCGACCACCTTGCCGCGGCTGCACACCCATTTGTACTGGCCGTCACGGCAACGCAGGCGATGCTCCACTTCATAGGCATCGGTACGCTGATCCAGGTGTGCCTGGATGGTCTCGCGCACGTAGTCAAGGTCGGCTGGATGTACGCGGGTATAGCTCTCTTCGATGCGATTGCCGACTTCGTGGTCGGCATAGCCGAGCAGCGCCTTCCAACTGCTGGAGTAGTAAATCTCGCCGCTGCTGATGTCGCGGTCCCAGATGCCGGTACCACTACCGACGATGGCCAGCGCCATGCGTCGTTCACTGTCGCGCAGGGCGGCAATCTCTTGACGCTGCCGGGCTTCATCGGCCTCTAGTGCCAGTAGATCGAGGGCCAGGGCGGCGAAGTCCTGCAGAGCCTCCTGCTGCCTGGCATCGAGCTTATGTGGCCGGTCGAAATGCAGGTACAGCGTGCCGAGCCGGGCGCCTGTTTGCGCCTGTAGTGGCCAGACGAGCGTGGTGGGCGTGGTTTCGCTGATGCCGATGATCTTCGCCACATCGCTCAGGGCAGGGCTGGCCCAGATACGGCGCGCAGAGCCGGCGCCGGTAACCAGCACGGCGGCCGAGTCGAAATACCGGCCAAGCAGGCGCACTAAACCATCGAGCCGCTCATCATTGGCACTGCTGGGCGCATTGACCGAACACAGGGGCTGCATAGTGATTCTGTTTGGATAGAAACGCGGAAGACGCCTGATATTGATACGCCATTAGCTGGCCGGCGTCTAATCGTTCGTGCAGGTCAGGCCACTGTGCATCGGCCGTTGCGCCGATTGCTCAGCCTGAGACGGCTCTAGCCAGAGCCTTTGCGACCCCCGTGGCTTGATTTCGAACTGGTCGAGCGCACCAGAATTGTTATGATATAACATCTGAATTGAAGATAATTCGTCCGACCGGACAACCCGCTGCCGCCAGGAGACTCGCCAGCCCGCGCAGCAAACCAGCGCCACACCCTCCCCTCACTTAGAAAACGCAACGCTAGGAATACCCATGAAAGCCACTTCGGCCTCCCTCGCCGTCATGACCGCCCTGGTCACGCCTCAGATTCACGCCGCCTCCTCCGGCAACTCCACCGTTTCGCTCGGCTCGGTCTACGTCACCCCGGAGGCCAGCGGCACGCTGCGCACCGACAGCATCCTGAGCTCGGTCGACATCATGGGCAGTGACAAGATCGAGGATAAGAACGTGATGAATAGCTGGGAGCTGGTGGGCCAGATGCCCGGCATCCAGCTGACCGAAACGCGCATGGGCGCCGAATCCGGCAAGGTGACCTTCCGCGCGTTCAATGGCGAGGGCTACATCAATGGCATCAAGACGCTGATCGACGGCGTGCCGAGCAACGTCAACAGCGGCAACCAACGCTTCATCGACATGATCTTCCCGCTGGACATCGACTACATCGAGGTGGTGCGCGGCACCAATGACCCGCGCTACGGCCTGCACAACATCGGCGGCAACATCAATTTCGCCACCCGTCAGGGCGGCAACTACACTGACGGCCGCCTGACCTACGGCAGCTTCAACACCCGCGAATTCCAGCTGGCCGTCGGCCACGAGGAAGGCAACTTCGCGCAGAACTACTTTCTGGCCAAGCAGGATTCCGACGGTTTCCGCGACCACAGCAACTCCAACAAATACTCCCTGGGCGGCAAATGGTTCGTCACCGATGACGAGCAGACCATGAAGCTCGGCGTGATCGCCCGCCTCTACCACCACCAAGCCGAGGAGCCAGGTTTTCTCACCGCGCAAGAGCTGGCCGCGAGCCGCTCGCAGTCACCGGAGAAGAACGCCAACGACGGCGACGACCGCGACATGAAGCACCTCAGCGCGCATGCCGATTTCCAGCTCAGCGACGACCTGAGCCTGAGCAACAAGCTGTACTACAACAGCTACGACGATGACCGCACCGTGACCTTCACCAGCTACCCGATCGGCAACGCCCCGCGTCAGCGCCGCCAGTGGGAAGAGCGCCAGATCGGCGTGCTGAGCAACCTGACCTGGCGCGCCCACGAGATGCTGACCCTCGACGGCGGCATCAACTACGAGCAGCAGAACAACGAATACCGCCGCTACCGCTACAGCTTCGGCATTCCCACCGATTTCGACGCGCCGCCGGCACGCACGCAAAACGACGACAGCTACACGCTGTACAACACCGGCGCCTATGGCCAGGCGATCATCCAGCCCATCGAGCAGTTGAAGATCATCCCGGCGTACCGCGTCGACAAGTTCTCCGGTAATACCGAGCTGATGAACGGCGAGAAGGCCGAGCTGCAGGACTACGGCTGGATCGAGCAGCCCAAGCTCAGCGTGGTGTACAGCATCACCCCGGACATCAACGTCTACGCCAACTGGGGGCGCACCTTCCAGATCCTCACCGGCTCCACCGCACCGGCCTACATGACCGCCGGCCAGGCTTCGTACAAACCGTCGATCAACACCGGCAAGGAAGTGGGGGTGAAGTTCAAGCCGTTCGCCGGCTCGGAGGCGCGCATCGCCGTGTGGCAACAGGAAGCCACCGACGAAGTGGCCAACATGCCCAGCACCGGCACCACCGTCGGCCTGGGTGAAACCAAGCGTCGTGGCATCGACATGCAGCTCACCGCACAGCTGAACGACCAGTGGACGGTGTGGGGTTCGCACGCCATCCAGGAAGCCAAGGTGGTCAGCGCGTTCACCGCGGGCGGGCAGTCGCTGGCGGGCAAGGAGGTGTTCTCCACGCCGCGCTACATCAGCAATGCCGGGGTCGACTACCAGTTCAACGACGCCTGGCGCTTCGGCCTGTCGGCCCGCGCCCAAGGCGACTACTACATCGACGAGCTGAACCAGCAAGGCAAGTACGGCGGCTTCGCGGTGCTCGATGCCAACGTGCGCTATCAGGTATCGGCCACCACCAGCCTCGACCTGCAGATGAAGAACCTGACCGACCGCGACTACGAGTACGTATGGTTCGACAACTTCTTCTGGGGCGGCGATGACCAGCCGATGTTCTCCCCTGCTCCAGGTCGCTCGGCCTACCTGTCAGTGAACATGAAGCTGTAACGCCGGAGCCGCGCGGAAAGGACTCCGCAACTCGACCTGTAGGAGCCAGCTTGCCGGCGATCGCGTCAGTCAGCCATCGCCCGCAAGCGGGCTCCTACAACGCACGACATCGTGCCAATGCCGAGCGAAGGTAGGGTGCGCCGTGCGCACCGGATATTTTCGAGGTGCCAGTTGGTGCGCACGGCGCACCCTACGTCAAAGGCTCTCAGAGGTACTTCAACCAGCGAATGTCGCGACGCCGCGCCTTGAGCCGAGCGAACCACTGCGTGGGCGCAAACAGCAGCAGCGCCAGCAGCACGGTCGCAGCCCAGATCCAGCCCATCGAGTCGAAGCCGAAGTAATGCCCCTGGTTCGCGCCCCAGATGGCGAAGGCGGCGATGTAGAGCAGCTTCAGCACGTACAGGTGCAGCAGGTAGAAGAACATCGGCGCGCTGCCGAACACGGCCAGCGTGCGCACCATGCGCCCGTCGTTGCGGCGCTCGAAGTAGGCCAGCAGCAACAGGCCGACGCCCAGCGTCAGCGCCAGGAATAGCAGCGACGGCGGGTATTTGGTGATGTTGAACAGGCCCATCAGCGTTTGCAGTGCGGTTTCTTCCACGGCCCAGGGTTTCTCGCCATAGCCGTTGAGCAGGCGCAGCAGTACGAACAGCGCCAGCGCGCCGAAACCGGCGCGACGCAGCCATTGCAGACGCTGCTCGGGCGCACTGGTCCAGCGGAACCACGGGCCGATCACATAGCCCAGGGCGATCACCCCGATCCACGGCAGCACCGGGTAGGAGGTGCGTAGGCGCAGGGTTTCGGAAAACTCGATCCAGCCGCGGTCATGCAGGATCGCCCAGGGAATGTGCAGCGCCGACTCCGCGTCGAAGTGCAACCCATCGAGCAGGTTGTGCCCCGCCACCAGCGCCAGGCCCAGCACGGCCAGCAGCGTTCGCGGCAGCCACAGCAGCACGGAGAGCGCCAGCATGCTCAGGCCGATGGCCCAGATCACCTGCAGGTAGATCACCGTGGGCGGGAACTGGAAGGTCCAGGCAAAGTTGACCAGGGTGAACTCCAGCACCACCAGAAATAGCCCGCGCTTGAACAGGAAGGCGCTGGTCGCCGCCCGGCTCATCTGCTTCTCGCCATAGAGAAACGCCGAAAGCCCGGTGAGCAGGATGAACACCGGCGCGCACAGATGCGCCAGGGTACGGCTGAAGAACAGCGCAGGCTCAGTAGCGGTCACGTCCATCGGGTCGCCGACCTGCTGGTGCAGGTAGAAGGTTTCGCGAACGTGATCGAGCAACATGAAGAGGATGACCAAACCGCGCAGGGCGTCGATCGAGAGCAGACGATTGGAGGGCATGAAAGGCTTCGAATGGGGCTTGAAGAGAACGTAATACTATAACCAGATTCTGCCGAGCCGATGCCATCCACCTGCGGCGCAGAGCCTTCAGCGCGAGAAGCGTCTTCGATAATCCCGCGGCGAAATCGCTAAATGACGTTGGAATGTCGCACGCATTCGCTCTTCGTCACCGAAGCCGCATTGCCTGGCGATAACATCGATATTGCGGGTGGAGTCCTCCAGCAGCCTGCGCGCGGCTTCGAGGCGGAAAATTTCCACTGCCTTGGCCGGCGTGCGCCCGGTCTTCTGTTTGTACAGGCGGGAGAAATGCCGCGGGCTCATGTGGCAGCGCTCGGCCATGGTCTCGATATTCAGCTCCGGGCTGCTCAGGTGATCGCCCAACCAACGGTGCAGCTCATCGAAGGTCGAGGTGTCCTTGGCCTGTGCCTGCAACAGCTCGCTGAACTGCGCCTGCCCACCGGGACGCTTGAGAAAGACCACCAGCTCACGCGCCACCTGCATGGCCACCTCTCGCCCGCAATCGGCCTCGACCAGTGCCAGGGCGAGGTCGATGCCGGCACTGACACCCGCAGAGGTCCACACTGCGCCCTGCTCGATGAAGATGGCGTTGTTGTCCACTTCGATGGCCGGGAAACGCGTCTTGAGCATGTCGCACATCGCCCAATGCGTCGCCGCGCGCTTGCCCTCGAGCAAACCCGCATGAGCCAACAGAAAGGTGCCACTGCATACGGAGGCCGTGCGCCGCACTCGGCGTGCGTTGCTGGCGATCCAGGCGATCAGTTCGGCCGATTCGGCCACCGCACGCTCGATTTCCGGCGCACCAGGCACGATCAGCGTATCGACCTGCGCCAGCTGTACCTCTGCCAGCGGCTGGGTATCCACCACCAGGCCTTCGGCAGTGCCCACCAAACCGCCCGCAAGGCTGACAGTGAGGCGCTCGTAACCCGGCAAACCGCGTTCGTGCATGGCCTTGGTGGCCGCCCAGAACACCGTCTGCGCGCCGGTAAGATCGAGCAGACCGACTTGCGGGTAGGCGAGAAACAGAACGGTACGCGGGCGAGTTGGCATGATTTCGGGGGTATATGTCGTATCTGCCGAAATGCTCCTCTCCTAGCATGGCTCCGTCAAACGAAACGAGCCAAAGCCAGGAGTACCAGATGAAACAACGCATTCTGATTGTCGGTGGTGGTTTTGCCGGGGTATGGAGCGCCCTCAGTGCCATGCGCCTGCTCGATCAACACGGACGAACGGATATCGGCGTGACCATGCTCGCCCCTCAACCGGAGTTGCGCATTCGACCGCGCTTCTACGAGCCGAATGTGCAAAGCATGAAAGCGCCTCTCACCGAGCTGCTGGCAGCCGTGGGTGTGGAATTCGTCCAAGGCACGGCCGAGGGTATCGATGCATCGCGTCAGCAGGTCAGCTATCGCGATGCCGCCGGCAAGCCGGGGAGCCTGAGCTACGACCGCTTGGTGCTGGCCTCGGGTAGCCGCCTGATGCGCCCAGCGCTGGAAGGCATGGAAGCGCATTTGTTCGACGTCGATGAAATCGAGCAGGCGGTGCGCCTGGAGCAACATCTGGCGAGCCTGGCGGAGCGTCCGCCAAGCACCGCACGCAATACCGTGGTGGTCGCCGGCGGCGGCTTTACCGGCATCGAGACCGCGACGGAAATGCCGGCACGCCTGCGCGCCCTGCTCGGCGATGACGCCGACATTCGCGTGGTAGTGGTCGATCGTGGCGAAGAGATTGCCGCCGCGCTGGGTGATGGCATTCGTCCGGCGATCAGCGAGGCGTCGCGGGAACTGGGAATCGAATGGTGCCTGGGACGCATGGTGGTGGCGGTCGATGCCGATGGCGTGACCCTGGATGATGGCCAGCGTATCGCCTCCCATACCGTGATCTGGACCGTGGGTTTTCGCGCCAGCGCGCTGACCGAGCAGATCGATGCTCCACGCGATCATCAGGGCCGACTGCAGGTCGACAGCCAGCTCAAGGTCCAGGGTCAACCTGCAATCTTCGCAGCAGGCGATACCGCCCGCGCCGCAACGGACGATGTCGGCAACTTCAGCGTGATGTCCTGCCAGCACGCCATCGCCTTGGGTCGCCACGCCGGCAACAACGCTGCAGCCGAACTGATCGGGGTAGCGGCGACGCACTACAGCCAGCCCAAGTACGTGACCTGCCTCGATCTCGGCGCCTGGGGTGCGGTGTACAGCGAAGGCTGGGATCGCCAGGTAAAACTGATCGGCAGCGAAGCCAAGACGCTGAAACAACAGATCAACAGCCTGTGGATCTACCCGCCGGTCGCTGATCGCGCCATCGCCCTGGCAGCCGCCGACCCGGCGATTCCAGTGGCCTGAGCGAACCAGCCACTTTCCTCCCAACCTGAACAAAGCGCGGCGAAGGCAGTCGGAAAAGCAGGACAATCGTCACGGAAACCCTGCCCCATGCTGCCCAACCGCGCCCTTCTCTCCGCTTTCGTCGTGGCCCTGCTCAGCCCCCTTGCCGAGGCGCAGGAGCCGTTGCGCATCCAGAGCCTGCAGCGCTGCGGCGACCTACTCGCCAGTGAAAAGCAGGAATGGTGCATGCAGGTGCGTGGCCTTGGCGCGAAGCTGCCCAGGCTGCGGTTCGGCGACGACACCCTGCCCGCTTCGGCGGTCAAGCGCACTGGCGATGGCCTACGCCTACAGTTGAACAGCAACGAACATCGCAGCGCACCGCTGTGGCTGGAGGACGGCTCGCGCGCCAGCAATCCGGTGTGGTTGTCGCTGCATCGCAGCCATGTGCTCGCTGCCGGCCCGGATGAAGTGGCGAAGAACATGGATGGCCTGACCACCTATGTCGACCTGGTCAGCCTGCTGATCGAGGAAAGCCACGACGGCCTCGACGAGGCCAGGCGCCTGGCGAAGAAATACGACGCCAAGGTGGTCGGCGCCATCCCACCGCTGAACGTCTACCAACTGCGCCTGCCGGTGAAGAACCTGACCGAGCGCGATGCGCTGGTGCTGCGCATCGGCAACGAAACCAGCGTCGATGCCGTGGTGGTGGAAGAAAGCGCACCGGAGCGCGGCGAAGAGCGCGAAGCCGCGCGCCAGCCAGCACGCAAACCGGAAAAGAACTCCGAAGAGTGGGCGGCGAACCGCTTCATGGATGCGGTGAACTATTACCAGCGACGCATCCCGGCGGGCGAGACGCCCATAGAGGCCGAACCGATCCGCGTCGGCGTGATCGAGCGCAACGTCGATTTCGATTCGCCCGACTTCGCCGATTACCTCGGCGCCTGCCCCGATGGCAAACCGCGCACCTGCGTCTATGCGCGTGATGCCGACGAGCCGGACAGCCACGGCAGCACCGTGGCCGGGATTCTCGCAGCGCACTGGGACAAGGGCGGCAACACCGGTTTCCTGCGCGGGCTAGACAAGGCCAGCCAGGGCTTCGAAGTCATCGTCGAGCGCAACTCGGACGCCGGCATCACCGCCAACATCGCCGCATCGGTGAACCTGGTGGAAGACGGCGTACGCGTCCTCAACTGGAGCTGGGGCATCCACCGCGTTGGCACGCGCAACGTCGAAGGTGACGAGATCGATTCGCTGGTGCGCTCGGGCATTGCCATGAGCGGTTACGAAGAACTGCTGGAGGAGTTCTTCCTGTGGCTGCGCGAGGAACACCCGGACGTGCTGGTGATCAACTCCGCCGGCAACGGTTCGTCCTACTCCGGCCAGGACGAGTATCGCCTGCCCTCCTCGTTCATCACCGAGCAATTGCTGGTGGTCGGCGGGCATCAGCGCAACAAGGAAAAGGAGGTCGATATCGACGACCCGAGCTACGCGGTCAAACGCAACTCGTCGAACATCGACATGCGCGTCGACATCACCGCCGCCGCCTGTGCCCGCGCCTCCACCCGTGAGGTCGATGCGACCGGCGACGTGCATTGCGGTACCTCCTACGCCACGCCCCTGGTCACCGGTGTGGTCGCCGCCATGCTGTCGATCAATCCGCGTCTGCAGCCGGAACAGGTGCGCATGCTGCTACGGCGCAGCGCCATGACCATCGGCGGTGATTACGACTTCGAACCGATGGACGCCGAAGACCTGACCGCGCCGATCCTGCCATCGGAGCGCAACTACAAGATGAGCGACAAGGACGTGGGTCGCTCGGCGCGGCTGGATATGCAGAAGGCGCTGGACCTGGCGGTGCAGAGTCGTGATCGGGTGCGTTGAGGGCCGCTCAGGTCACTCGCCGGAAACCCGCTCATAGAGCTCGACCGGCTCCAGCTTGCCCTGGCAGCCGCACTGGCTGTGGCCCAGGCCCAGATGGCGGAAGCCGGCCTTGAACAGCACTCGGCCGGATTGCGGATTGCGCGCCAGGTGGCTGGCGTGCAGGCGACGCAGACGCAGTTGCTGAAAGGCGAAATCCACCAGGGCATTGCAGGCTTCACTGGCGTAGCCACGGCTCCAGTAAGGCACGCCGATCCAATAGCCAACCTCGGCCTCGCCGCGGCCGATGTCCTTGAGCGCCATGCTGCCGACCAGCTTGCCGGTGGCCGACTCGATGATGATGAAGTTGGCCGCCGTGCCACTGGCCCAATCCTGCGCGCAGCGCTCTATCCACTGCTGCGCCAGCTCGGGCGGATAGGGATGGGGAATGCTGCTGGTGACATCGGCAATACGAAAATCACCAGCCAGACGTTGCACCTCGGCAGCGTCCTGCGGCTGCGGTGGGCGCAGCGTCAGACGTTCGGTTTCGATGCGATGCTCATCCATTTGCGTCTCCTGTCAAACCCTCAGGGTGCGCTGCGCGCACCGGCGCTTCTCCCGAATTGCCCACTCAGACCGGGGACGGCCCGATGGGATAGAACTGCCCGGCACTCCACACCCCCAGCCAGGGCTTGCCGTCCACTTCGCGCTCCACCGCCAGCTCCACCAGTTGGTAGAACACGTTGCGATGAATCAGCGCTTCGAGGTTACGCCGCACCAGAATATAGGGCGAGGGTTCGAGTGTCGCAGGGTCGATCTCCACCCGAATCGGGTGCTCGGCGCCGGCCACGACCTCGTCCTCGACGTTGGTGGTAAAGCGCAGCACCTGCGCTTCGCCCTCACCTTCCACCTGCAGGGTCACCGCAACGAAAGGCGCGTCGTCTACCTTGATGCCCACCTTCTCCACCGGCGTGATCAGGAAATAGTCGTCACCGTCGCGTCGGATGATGGTGGAGAACAGCCGCACCATGGGTTTGCGGCCGATGGGCGTGCCCAGGTAATACCAGGTGCCATCGCGGGCGATACGCATGTCGATATCGCCACAGAAATCGGGGTTCCACAGGTGCACAGGTGGCAGGCCCTTGCCTTCGCCCTTGGGGATCTGCGCCAGCAGGTCGCCGGCCTTGCCTGGATCGCTCATGCTCTCTCCTCGTCCATATTTTGCCGGGGACTGAAGAGGATACACCGTGGCACCTGTCGCGGCTAAAGCCCCTCCCACAAGAGCGGCGCGCCGATTGCCCCTATTCTTAGCGGCCAACCCCCAGCAGGCTGCGCGCATAGTCGTGCAGCGGCGGGCCGATCAGGTCCTGCGGCTGGGCATCGTAGAACGTCAGGAATCCGCCACGGCTGCGAATCCGCGCGGTGTCGACCAGGAAGCGAGTATTGGTTTCGATCAGCATCAGCTGGATCGATGCCCGGTCAGTGCCGAGGCGATCCACAGCCTCCTGATCCTCCCACTCCTCCAGGGTGCCGATGCGGTCATCGCTGTAGGCGAAACGCGCATACAACAGATAATGTGCGCCAGCCCCGCGCGCCTCGGCCATGGCTTCATCCAGGCCTGCCGGCTGACGTGCGCGGCGCACCAGCGGGAAGTATTCGACGAAGCCCTTGAACGCCTCCTCGGCCACCACATTGGGCCGCGGGTAGCCATGGCCCGGCGGCACGAAGTGGCCCTGGGCGATGTAGATGAAGGAGTCCTGCTGCAGGCGCCGCGAGGCCATGCGCTCGGTACGGCCGTGGTCGAGAAACCCGGCATCGCGCAGGTGGTACTCGGCGCCGCTGGCCAGATCGCTGACCTTCATGCACCCGGTCAGGCCCAGCAGCGCCACCAGTAGAAGCAGGTTACGCATGAATCGATCCTCCTCGCCGGTGACGGAAATCCGGCAGATGAGGCGTAGATGCAGGTTCTGCGCCAGCCTTATTCAAGTCCACCTTGCCATTTCACTGACCTCAGGCCTGCCGAGCGGTATCGCGGTGTCTGGGCAAGGCGATGGAAATCAGCGCGGCGGCCAGTACGAACGCGCTGGACACCCATAGGCAGGCCTCCAACCCATAAGCCTGGAAGACCCAGCCCGAGAGCAAGGTGCCGATCAGCCGCCCCAGTGCGTTGGACATGTAGTAGAAGCCTACGTCCAGCGATACGCCGTCCTCCTTGGCGTAGCTGACGATCAGGTAGCTGTGCAGCGAGGAATTCACCGCGAACAGCACGCCGAACAGCATCAGCCCACCGAGCAAGACCACCTGCGCCGACCAGCCGGCGCCCAACCCCAGGGCGATCAGCGCCGGCAGCCCCGCCAGCGACGCCGCCCAGAGGAATGCGGCGCGGCCGTCCGGCACATGCCCGCTTTGCTTGCCGGTGATGCGCGGGGAAAGCGATTGCACGATGCCGTAGCCGATCACCCAGCTGGCGAGAAAGCCGCCGACCAGCCAGAAGTCCCAGCCGAATACCGAACTCAGGTACACCGGCAGCGCCACCACGAACCAGACGTCGCGCGCACCGAAGAGAAACAGCCGGGCGGCCGAGAGAATGTTGATCGCCCGGCTCTTGGACAGCATGTCGCGGAACTTCGGCTTGGCCTTGGCCTTGCCCAGATCCTTCTTCAGCAGCACCAGACTGGCCAGCCAGATCAGCGCCAACGCGGCGGCCATGGCCAGCACCGCACCGGTGAAGCCGAGCACGGCGAGCAGTGCGCCACCGAGGAAAAAGCCCACGCCCTTGAGCGCATTCTTCGAGCCGGTGAGGATCGCCACCCACTTGTACAGCGTGCCCTGTTGACTGTCCGGCACCAGGAGCTTGATCGAGCTCTTGGCGCTCATCTTGTTCAGATCCTTGGCGATGCCGGACAGCGCCTGCGCCCCCATGACCCAGGGCACCGTCAACCAGGCGGCCGGCACGGTGAGCATCAACAGCGCCAGCACCTGCAGACCAAGGCCGATGTTCATGGTGCGGTTCAGACCCAGCCGCGCGCCCAGGTAGCCGCCCACCAGGTTGGTGACCACGCCGAAGATCTCATAGAACAGAAACAGCGCGGCGATCTGCAGCGGCGTGTAGCCCAGGCTGTGAAAATGCAGCACCACCAGCATGCGCAGTGCGCCGTCGGTAAGGGTGAAGGCCCAGTAGTTGCCGGTCACCAAGAGGTACTGGCGGATCTCCGGAGAGAGTCGTGCGAGGGCGTGCATGGCGTGATTTCCTGATCGGGCGTTATAGCGGCCGGAGGGCTGGCCTCAAACGTAGGGTGCGCCGCGCGCACCATGGCGCTCCCTAACGGGCATACGAGCAAGCCGATGATTCGTCCCAGGCAGCAGGAAGGACGCCCCATAAGCCTGTCCTTCCTATGCGTTGCGCTGGCTGGTGCGCACGGCGCACCCTACGAGACTGCAGGTCGCGGCTAAAGCCCCTCCCACAATACCGGGTCAACCGGCCTGACCGACCAGGCGCGCCAGCTCTACCGCGCGGTTGGCATAGCCCCACTCGTTGTCGTACCAGGCGTAGATCTTCACCTGGGTGCCGGCCACCACCATGGTCGACAGCGCATCGACGATGGACGAGCGCGGATCGGTGCGGTAGTCGATGGACACCAGCGGGCGCTCCTCGTAACCCAGGATGTTCTTCAGCGGGCCATCAGCGGCCGCCTTGAGCAGCGCGTTGACTTCCTCGGCGGTGGTGGCGCGCTCGACCTCGAACACGCAGTCGGTCAGCGAGGCGTTGGCCAGCGGCACGCGCACGGCATGGCCGTTCAACTTGCCGCGCAGCTCCGGGAAGATCTCGGCAATCGCCGTAGCAGAACCGGTGGTGGTCGGAATCAGGCTCATACCCGAGGCGCGGGCGCGACGCAGATCCTTGTGCGGTTGGTCGAGGATGCTCTGGGTGTTGGTCAGGTCGTGGATGGTGGTGATCGAGCCGTGACGAATGCCCAGCGCCTCGTGGATCACCTTGACCACCGGTGCCAGGCAGTTGGTGGTGCAAGACGCGGCGGTGACGATGCGATGCTGCGCCGGGTCGAACAGGTGCTGGTTGACGCCCATCACCACGTTCAGCGCGCCCTGCTCCTTGACCGGCGCGCAGACCACCACGCGCCTCACGCCCTGGTCCAGATAACCCTGCAGCACGGCGACCGTCTTCATCTTGCCGCTGGCCTCGAGCACCAGGTCGCAGCCGCTCCAGTCGGTGTCGGCGATGGCCTTGTTGGCGCTCACCTTGATGCGCTTGCCATCGATCACCACGCAATCGCCATCGCTGCCCGCCTCATGCTGCCAGCGGCCATGAACCGAGTCGAAATTGAGCAAGTGCGCGTGGGTGGCGGCGTCACCTGCCGGGTCGTTGATCTGCACGAACTCCATTTCGGGCCAGTCCCAGGCGGCGCGCAGGGCCAGACGGCCGATGCGGCCAAAACCGTTGATGCCTACTTTGATGGTCATGTCGATGCCTCTGTCAGTGGGTCGCGCCGAACTGGTTGATCCAGTTGACGTGAGCGGGATGCTGGATGGCCTTGGGCCGCAATGCTTGCACCAGGGCGATGGCCTGACTGCGCGCGATGCCAGCTTCGATGAGGATGCGTGCGGCGATCAGGCCGGTGCGCCCGGAGCCGCCCTTGCAGTGAATGGCCAGCGAGCGGCCGCCACGCAGGTGTTCGAGAATTGCCTGGCGCGATGCCCGCCAGCCCTCGCCGAAGTCTTCCAGCGGCACCTGCTCGTCGGCCACCGGCAGGTGATACCAGGCCAGGTCCAGGGCCTGGCACTGCTGGGCGATCCGTTCGGCACCATTGGCGGCCAGCTCGCTGCGCGGCATCAGGGTGATCACCCCCTCTGCACCGGCCTGCTTGAGCGCCAGCAGCGCCTGTTCCAGCGAGGTTTCCCGGGTGCCGGGGCAAGGCGTGAAGATCAGCGTGCCGGCCAGGCCGGGCACGTGCAGTACATCGTATGGATGAGTCATGGTGGGCAGTTCCTTCGCTCAGATGGCGCGCTGATTGACGCGTTTGGACAGTTCTTCGGCCGACTCCTTGCGCTCGGAGTAGCGATCGACCAGGTAGTCGGAGCGATCGCGCAGCAGCAGGGTGAACTTGACCAGTTCCTCCATCACGTCCACCAGGCGGTCGTAGAACGAGGACGGCTTCATCCGGCCGTCCGCGTCGAACTCCATGAAAGCCTTGGGCACCGAGGACTGGTTGGGGATGGTGAACATGCGCATCCAGCGCCCCAGCACGCGCAACTGATTGACCACGTTGAACGACTGCGAGCCGCCACAGACCTGCATCACCGCCAGGGTCTTGCCCTGGGTCGGGCGGACCGCGCCCATGGCCAGCGGCACCCAGTCGATCTGCGCCTTGAACACGGCGGTCATCGCGCCGTGACGCTCGGGGGAGCACCACACCTGGCCTTCCGACCACTGCATCAGTTCGCGCAGCTCCTGCACCTTGGGATGACTTTCCGGCGCATCGTCCGGCAGCGGCAGACCGCGCGGGTCGAAGATGCGCGTCTCGGCGCCGAAGTGCTGCAACAGGCGCGCGGCTTCCTCGGTCATCAGGCGGCTGAAGGACTTCTCTCGGGTGGAGCCGTACAGCAGCAGGATGCGCGGCGCGTGGGTCGAGGCCGACTCGATGGTGAGCTTGTCGGCAGTCGGCAGATCGAGCAGTTGCAGGTCGGCGTTGGGCAGGTCGTCTTGCACGGTGTCGCTCCAGGAATGTGGTCAGAACAGGGTCTTCACGAGGTTCGCCGCTCAGTCACAAGCGGGCTTGCGCCCAGGGCGGTCACGCATCTGCCACAGGCGCTGCACATCCGGGCGCAGCCACTCGGCATTGCTGTCCAGGGTGCGCTTGAGCACGTCCCTGACCCACTCGGGCAACTGCGGATGCAGGCGGTAGTAAACCCATTGGCCATTGCGCCGATCTTCCAGCAGGCCACTGCTGCGCAATAACGCCAGGTGCCGGGAAATCTTCGGCTGGGCCTCTTCCAGCGCGGCGGTCAGCTCGCAGACGCACAGTTCCTGCTCGAGGGTAACGAGCATGGCGATACGCGCTCGCGTTTCATCGGCCAGGCACTTGAACAGTTCGGTGGGCGTCATGTCGTCGTTGGCAGCACTGGCTGGCTTGCTCTTGATCAGCACGAACATCTTTATCCGCTCGTGGATCTCGTGCAGGGTCTTGCGATAGGCGTCCTTCTGCGAGCTGGTCGCCGGATCCTCGAAGTTCCAGGCGATGTACTCGCCAGTGCCGGGAAGCGCCAGGCATTCCAGCGCAGACTTGTCACATAGCGTGATCACATAGTCGAACGGCTCGCCCGCCACCTGCTCGACGGATTTGCTGAACAGCCCGGCGGTAGAAACGCCGAGGTGCTCCAGCGCATCGCGGGTGCGCGGGTCTACCTCAGTGGGCGCGGTGCCCGCACTGAAGGCTTCGAAATGTTCGGAGTCGGTATGACGCAGCAGCGCTTCGGCCATCTGCGAGCGCGACGAGTTGGCCACGCAGAGGAACAGGACACGCTTTTTCTGACTCATGTTGATTTCCGTCAAGGATGCACATGAGCGAATATATTATTTTGCAGATATACAGTAAAGCGAATATGTTTGGCCATTCGCTGATGACGAGGATAGGCAACCAAGATGACAAATGCGTGTGATACCGCCCTGAAGCAATCCGCAGGCGCGCCCCTGGGGTTCTTCGAGCGTTACCTGACCCTGTGGGTATTCCTCTGTATTGCGGCCGGTACAGCACTCGGCCTGGTCGCGCCGCAGGCCGCCCAGACGGTGGGCGCCATGGAGATTGCCCAGGTGAACATCCCGGTCGGCGTGCTGATCTGGGTGATGATCATCCCCATGCTGATGAAGATCGATTTCGGCTCGCTGCATGAAGTGCGCGGGCAGAAAGCCGGCATCGGCGTCACCCTGTTCGTCAACTGGGTGGTCAAGCCCTTCTCCATGGCCCTGATCGGCTGGCTGTTCATCAAGATCCTGTTCGCCGACTGGCTGCCGGCCGACCAGCTCGACAGCTACATGGCCGGGTTGATCCTGCTTGGTGCCGCGCCTTGCACGGCGATGGTGTTCGTCTGGAGCAATCTCTGTAATGGCAACGCCAATTTCACCATCAGCCAGGTGGCGCTCAACGATCTGGTGATGGTGTTCGCCTTCGCCCCCATCGTCGCCCTGCTGCTCGGTGTATCGTCGATCCCGGTGCCCTGGGACACCCTGCTGCTGTCGGTGGTGATGTACATCGTCATTCCCCTGGCCATCGCCCAGGCCGTGCGCGCCCACCTGCTCAAGCGCGGCAAGCCCACCTTCGAAGCGGCCCTGGCGAAAATCTCTCCCTTCTCCATCATCGCTCTGTTGGCCACCCTGGTGCTGCTGTTCTCCTTTCAGGGCCAGGCCATCGTCGCGCAGCCGCTGGTCATCGGCATTCTGGCCATGCCCATCCTGCTGCAGACGTTGTTCATCGCAGCCCTGGGCTACGCCCTAAATCGCTCGCTGAAGGTACGTCACGACGTGGCAGGCCCGTCGACCATGATTGGCGCCTCCAACTTCTTCGAGCTGGCCGTGGCCGTGGCTATCGTGCTCTACGGCTTCGACTCCGGTGCGGCGCTGGCCACCGTGGTCGGCGTGCTGATCGAGGTGCCGGTGATGCTCTGGCTGGTGCGCATGGTCAACAAGAGTCGCAACTGGTACGAGCGGGCCCTGCACTGACGGCTAGGCAGCTTTTACATCTGGTTACACGCATATGCGGATAATGTAATAAGTAAGTCACATAGCCTGCGCTAGGGTGTGCCCACCCCAAACATCCTAGGATGCACAACGATGAAAAAGATCGCCCTGACCGCCCTGATGCTCTCCAGCCTCTTCGCCGGCACCGCGCTGGCCAGCCAGTACGACAGGCCCGGCTTCGTCACCGAAATCGAGGACGGCCGTCTGTGGGTATTTCGCGAGAACTCTCAGGAACTGAAGGACTTCAAAGCCACCGGCGAGCCGGCCAAGCAGTTCACCGACATCGGCAGCGGCCCGGAGGGCATGACGGTCAAATCAGCTGATGAGCAGACCCTCAAGGATTACCTGCAGGCAGTGAAGAAGTAATCACGAGACACGCGTCGGGCGCCTGGAAAGACGATACGCCTGACGCTCGCAGCCGCCTTCGGGCGGCTTTCTTTTGGGCTGGACCGAAAGCCTGATGCAGAACACCCCGGCGCTTTCTTTTTCAGAGAGCAGCCGGCAGTCGCCGAGAAAGGATTGCGTAGCTAAGCCGTTCCAGAACAGCCAACCCAAGCATCAGCCGCCGATGATCTTCATCACCATCAAGCCACCGAAGAGACCGGTATCAACTCATCCTGCTTGCTGAGTACATGACCTGGCGTACTGTCGAGGGGAAGAGCCCATCACGCGCTTAAACGCCGTGCTGAATGCGCTCTCTGATTCGTAGCCCAGGGACAAGGAAATGGCAGAGACTGGATCAGAGGAGTTCTCCAACTTGTCCCCGGCCAGAAGCATGCGCCATCGTGTCACGTACTCCATGGGTGAACTACCGACGGTATCCCTGAATTTGAGAGCGAAGGCCGAACGCGACATGCAGGCACGCTCAGCCAGTGCCGGCAACGTCCAACGGTAGGCGGGGTCGGCATGGATCGCTCCGATTGCTGGCCCCAGTTGCTTGTCCGCCACGGCAAATAACCATCCGGTACGGTTCGAGCCATTCTCCTTCACGTGCAGCCGGAGCGCTTGAACCAGCATCATGTGAGCGAGGTGTTGAGCGATAAGAGAGCCACCAGGCTCTGGATCATGTAGTTCCTGCATCATCCTTTCCACGGCCCAACGCAACGCAGCCTGCTCTACCTCGCTGCGGATATGCACAATTGGCGGAAGCATCCCTATCAGGGTTTCGCTATGCCCACCGCTGACGCCAAATCGGCTGCCAACAAGAAAGAACTCTCCTCCGTCCTTGATCTTCACTACAGCACCGGGGCGAGGTGGCGGAAAATAGTTGCTAGACGGCTCTGCCGGCAATGTCATGTCACTGGCCAAACGAAAAGGTCTACCGCGGGGTAGGACGAAGCAATCACCTTTTCTCATGTGCACTGCTTCTGGCACACCCTCGACAGCTAGCCAACACTCACCAGATACCACGGCATAACATTTGATGAGCTTGTTCTGCGCCGGGAACTGAACTGACCATGCTCCGCCCGCTTCCACGCCGGCAGAAACATAGCTACGCGGCTTCAGCAACGAGAGGACATCTGACAGCGGATCCATGATTTCTCCGAACGATCAAATAGACGCCCGACATTACCCCACAGTTAATGCAACGTGTAAGCGACAGAAATGCTATCCGGCCTCCCAGATAAAGCTGGTAACAAAAAACTTAAAACTCGATAAGGCAATTATTGAAATTACAGCTCCATTGCCACCGAACAACTTGTGTAGCACCCAATCAATACTGCCAAGGCAGGCAGTCAAACATGCCCCAATCTATTCAGCTCTGTGATGGACGATCACAAAAGTATGCGGGACCAACGCGCATAGCCACCTTTCCCGCAACTTCATAAGCTCGAAAGGAGAAATGTGCAGAGGGCAGCAGAAGACTATTCCAACTGATATTCAGTCTCTTCGGGTTAAGCGTAGGAAATGTCTCCGTATGTAACGACATACCGACATCACTTACTGAATACAGGCTGTATTGCGACGATTCGTGTCATGACTTATTACAAATAGCCCTGCCGCACCTCGACTCACTCCATTATTCGACCAATGAAGGTTCCCGTGTTCGTGAGATCAATTCTTGTGCTGGCATCACTCTTTCTCGGCGCATGCGATACGGCACCTCATAGCCCTGATGACGCCCCCAATCCTGATAACACGCGTGTGGCGGTGGCTCCAGCGGAACCCCTGGCATTTGGCGAACGTTTCTCTCTCACAGGAACCGTGACTGCGCAACGACAGGCACGTTTGTCGGCACGCACGGATGGGCTGATATCACGCGTTCATGTCGATGCTGGCGATCACGTCGAAGCCGGACAAACTCTGCTTGAACTCGATTCTGCATTGACGCACCAGGCACTGCTACGCGCTCGCGCCAACGCGACTGAAGCCAGCGCCACCGTACGCGAAGCCCAACGCTTGGTCACCGAGGCGCAACGACTTGTCGCGCACAATGCCATAGCGACCACGGAACTTGGGGCTCGTACTGCGGCTCTGGAGCTGGCACGAGCTGCAGAGCAATCTGCTCACGCGAGCGTGCGCGAGCAAGAAGAAATCGTCACACGACACGTTTTGCCGGCGCCATTCTCCGGGGTTGTTGCCGAGAAACTCAGTGAAATCGGGGAGTGGGTACAGCGCGGCACACCAGTGCTCTCGCTGGTAGCAACCCACCCCGTCTATCTCGACCTTCGCGTACCGCAAGAGCGCTTTGAACAGATCGGCGATGACATTCAGGCAAGGGTATTCTCCGATGCCCATGGCGGCCGACCACTAGAGGCTCGTATCGGTGCGAAAGTGCCGGTGACGAATCCCGATGCGAGAACCTTTCTGCTTCGTTTGCTGGTAGACGACCCGCAAGGTGGCCTGCTTCCCGGAACGTCTGCCCGGGCAGAGATTTCTCTCTCGCAGACGGCTGGCGATGCGGTCCTGATCAGCCGTGACGCGCTACTACGCCAGCCTGATGGTAGTCATAGCATTTATGTAGTTCAGGACGAAAGAGGTCAGATCGTTGCGCGCAGACGCGTCGTACGCGTTCTCCACGATGAGGGCAGCGGCGTAGCCGTCGCCAGTGACCATGTAAAAGTCGGCGAACGAATCATCATCCGCGGCAACGAGGCGTTAAGAGACGGCCAACGCGTAGACGTGGTGGAGCACTGACGTATGGGATTCGAACGCATGCTTCAGCATGGCACCTTGATAGCCGTCGCAGTCCTCATCTTATGTGTTTTTGGGATCAGCTCAGCATTACGTGTACCCGTTCAGATGATCCCAGATCTGGAAACACGAACCATCAGCGTAGATACCCGCTGGCCTGGAGCTTCACCTCGGGATGTGGAGCAAGAGATTCTGATCGAGCAGGAAGAGTACTTGAGAACACTTCCTGGCCTCAGGCGCATGGTTTCGACCAGCAGCGTAGGCCAGGCCAACATCGAGCTGGAATTCCCATTTGGCGTCGATATCAACGAAGCGCTGATCAGAACCAATAATGCGCTCAGCCAGGTTTCTGGCTATCCGGAAAACGTCGACGCCCCCTCTCTCAGCACCATTTCCTCATCTGATGATCCCTTTATGTATTTCCGTGTAGGGCCGCGCACGGAGGGTGACGCCAATCTCGATCTGAAAATGATGCGCAGCTTCCTGGAGGACGAAGTGCGTCCGCGTCTGGAACGTATCAATGGCGTTTCTCTGGTAGATATTCGTGGTGCGGAGGAGCGGCAGGTGCGTATCGAAGTCGATCCCTACCGTTTGGCCGAACGTGGATTGGACATGGCTGATCTTCGCAATGCCCTGCGGCTACGCAATATCGATCATCCCGCCGGTGACCTCGACAGCGGTAAGCGCAACATACTGGTGCGTACTGTCGGGCGCTTCAGCGAACCTGCTGACATCGGCGAATTGATCATCGCCGAGCGCGAAGGCAGCTTGGTGCGCCTATCAGATGTGGCCGAAATCCAACTAAGCCATCACGAACTGCGAACTTCGTCCTATTACAACGGCCTACCCGCTCTGATCTTGGCGGTGCGCCGTGAAACCGGCTCGAATGTCGTTCAGACCAAGTACGCCGTACTTCCGACAGTCGAGGCTATCAACACGGATATCTTGTCCCCGTTGGGCCTGGAGATGACGCTGGTCAACGAGGATGCACGCTATGTCGAGGACTCCATCAGCAACGTCTGGAACAATCTGCTGCTGGGCACATTGCTGGCAACTCTGGCGATGTATGCCTTCTTGCGTTCGATACGCAGCACGATCGTAGGGGTAATTGGTATTCCAATCTGCACCGTCGCAGCTTTCATCGGCTTGCTACTGGCAGGACGCACACTCAACGTGATCTCCATGGCCGGGGTGGCATTCGCCATCGGCATGACGCTCGACAACACCATCGTGGTGCTGGAAAGCATCGATCAAGCCCGCAAGCGTGGCCTCAAGCCATTCCAGGCCGCGGTGGAAGGAGTGCGGAGGGTCTGGCCAGCGATACTGGCCTGTACACTGACTACCGTACTGGTGTTCGCACCTACCCTGTTCATCCGGCAGGAAGCCGGGCAGCTCTACTCGGATATTGCCATCGCCATATCTGCGGCGATCCTGGCGTCGATGGCGGTCGCCGTGACAGTGCTACCGGCACTGGCATCGCGCCTACTACCGACATTGACATCAAATGAACCAACTGAAAGCAGCGTACTTGGACGGATAGGCACCTGGATAACGGCCTCTTATCGCAGCCCCAAAAGGCGCGTGATCATTCTACTTGGGACCCTTTTTGCTGCTGTCTGTACTGCGGTGTGGCTGACACCTCCGGCGGAGTACCTGCCAGAAGGTGAGGAAGCCAGAATTTTCTCGCGAATGATCGCACCGCCCGGCTACAACCTTGCGGAGGTCGAAAGCATTGCGCAGATTCTGATTCCGGAGCTGCAACAGCGCCTGGAGGATGACCCAGCGCTTTTCCATCGCGGCGAGACAGACATACCTGCGCTCCGTTTCTTCTCCATGTTTGTCGATGCTCAGGGTATCAGCGTCATTACCGACCCCAAGAATGCAGGCGATCTGGAAGCCTTGATGAAAGCTCTGGAAACGCGCTTCACCGCCTGGCCGGGCATGAGGGCGTTCGCCTCACGCGGCTCCATCATTTCAAGCAACGACGGCGGCACGCGAAGCATCAATCTGAACATTTCAGGTACTGATCTCGTGCAGATATACCAAGTTGCCGGTCGCGCCTACGCCCGGGCCGGGTCACTGTTCGAAGGTGCCCAGATTGGTTCCGAACCAAGTTCACTCAGCCTGAACCAGTCACTACTGGAAGTTCACCCACGCTGGGAGCGTCTGGCAGAAGTCGGCCTGAGCGCCGAGCGCTTTGGCTACTCAGTTGCCGCCCTCAGCGACGGGGCGTTCGCCGACGATATGATTCTGAATGATCGACGCGTCGATATTTATCTCTTCAGCAATGCAGGTAGCGAGCAAAAAGCCGAGCACCTGCGTGATCTGCCTATCGCGACCCCCGCAGGACTAGTGCTGCCGCTCTCCGCGCTAGCCGAGCTCAGGGAATCGATTGATACCGACAGCATTCGCCGAGTAGACGGCCGCCGCACCGTTACTCTGAATATCGTCCCGCCACGCTCGGTCGCGCTGGAAACTGGCGTCGATCAGGTGCGTACGGATCTGATCGACGCCATGCGACTGGATGGCGAAATTCCATATGACATCTCGGTTAGCATCAGCGGCGCCAGTGACCAGCTACAGGCCACGCGTGAAGCGGTTTCGAGCAACTTCCTGCTCGCCGTGCTGCTTTGTTATCTGATGCTGGTAGCGATCTTCCGTCACTGGGGGCGACCATTATTCGTCATGGCAACCATCCCATTGGGCATCACCGGAGGGATCATCGGGCTGGCAATACTCAACGGTGTCGGCGCCACATTCGGCATCCATCAACCTTTCGACATGATCACTCTACTCAGCTTCCTGGTACTGCTTGGTGCAGTAGTCAACAACCCCATTCTGATCGTTCAGGAAGCCTATCAACGTATGGAAGAAGGTGCAGAATCGATCACTTCGGCAGTAGACGATGCCATCAACATCCGTCTGCGAGCGATTCTGATGTCCACTCTAACAACCATCCTGGGCATAGCACCTTTGGTATTCATCCCCGGCGCGGGTACCGAGCTCTATCGTGGACTGGGCGCCATCGTGATGTTCGGTGTCGCATTCTCCACGTTAGTCACTCTGACTGTCCTGCCCAGCCTGATGATCACCCTGATAGCCCTTCAACAGTCTCTGGTCTCTCGATTACGCGTCCTCCTCACTCGTCCACAAACGAAAGAGTGATCCGCCCGTACCTCGTATTCATGCGTTCTTACCTATCGACCACGTGCTTGTCGTGCAGGACAGAGAACGACCCGAAATCATAGACGAATTGTATTCGTGGCAAGCCTAGGTCAATACAGTGGCCTCAACACTTTCAAAAGGAACACTTATGCAATTTAAACAAGTTTTTTGTGTTGCTTCCGCCATATTTCTTAGCGGCCTTGGCACTCAGAGAACATACGCCACTACCATCGCCAATGAGGTGTATGCAAATATTGATGACCCGCCGGCCTGGAAATCCTGCCAACGAATAGAAAACCCTGAAAAAAGATTAACTTGCTTTGATGAATGGGGGCGGCAACAAACCGCCAAGGTCGCGACACCGAACAATGCTCCGTCAACAGATGCAGCGACGACAGTAATACCTCCCAGCAGAGAAACTTCGGCTATTGCAGAGTCAGGTAACTGTCGCAACAAGCAATACTCGGCCTTATCACGCTTCTGGGAGCTTGAAGCAGGCACGGACTGCGGAACCCTCTCCCTGCGCGGTTATCGCCCCTTGAACGTTTCGCTCTCAACCACGACAGATCGACCAAAGGTCGAGGATGCCACGGAAGGTGAAAACTCGACCTACCAAGCTACCGAAGCTCGTATTGCCCTGTCGTTACGCACCAAACTTGCTCAGAACCTACTGACGGATAACGACGCCTCTCATCAGGATTCTTTGTGGTTCGGCTACAGCCAGCAGTCAACCTGGCAGTTGTTCAATGAAAACATGTCCCGTCCATTCCGAACGACAGATCATGAGCCGGAAATCATGTATGTCTACCCGACGACTTACAGCGCTCTTGGCAACTGGCAAGTACGCTATATGGGTGTTGGTGCAGCTCATCACTCCAATGGAGAGTCCGAGCCACTCTCTCGAAGCTGGAACCGTGTTTATCTGATGAGCGGTGCGGAGCTTGACGACCGCTTCCAGATCAACGGACGCCTCTGGAAACGGATCAGTGAGGATTCGGAGAACGACGACAACCCCGATATAGCCAATTACATTGGTCGGGCAGAGATTACAGGAAGGTGGAACTACGATTTACGCAACATTTTCGACGCTACGTTGCGCAACAATTTGCGCAGTGATGGCCGCGGATCACTCCGTCTTGAATGGTTCCGCACCATCGGCGACTCAGACAGCAGCAACCTTCGCTTACACACACAGTTGTTCCATGGCTATGGTGACACACTTATCGAATATAACCGTAGGCGCACCGTATTCAGCATCGGTTTGAGTCTGGTGGAGTTCTGAATCGCACCAAAACTTTCTAACTTATGCGTACTCCACCAATTGCGGCCATGGACTGGCTACAATATAAACAGGATTTTCACGCATGGAACGCACCAGACACCAAGCCTAATCTCTACAAAATGTTCGGCACAACTCCTTACCCGAATAAGCCTGGAGATTAGCATGACCAAAAAAGAAGATTCTTTTTCCAACTCCGATTTGCAAGATGTAGAACGGCGCCGTTTTCTTGGCGGAGTAGTAGCAACTGCGGGGGTGGGGATACTTGCAAGCCTTGGCGCTTCCGCCACTCCATCGGTTGGCAAAAACAGAATCGTCATTACGACGCCCACCGGAAATATAGGCAGTCAAATTCTAGAAACCATCGTGGCCAGTGGTGCTCCCATCCGAGTGATTGAACGCAACCCCTCTCGCATTCCCGCCACTGTGAGGAGCCATATCGAAATCATTCAGGGCTCACATAGTGATCCTGCCGTCGTCGATGAAGCCTTTCAGAATACCGACACCGTGTTCTGGCTATGTCCACCCGATGCCCAGGCGCAAAGCGCAATAGATGCCTACGTAGACTTCACTCGTCCTGCATGCCAAGCAATCCTGCGGCATGGCGTACGCCGCGTCATCAGCGTTTCCGCCCTAGGCCGCAATACGCCCTTTGCGGCTAACGCTGGTTACGTGACGGCTTCACTAGCCATGGATGACCTGATCGCCAGCACTGGTGTGAATTTTCGAGCCCTGACAATGCCCTCGTTCATGGACAACATCGCTCGCCAGATAGCACCGATTCGTGAACGAGGCGTGTTCTTCCTCCCTATCGACGGAGACCGTAAATTCCCCACAGTTGCGACTCGTGACATAGCGTCTGTGGCCGCTCAGTTGCTACTAGATCAAAGCTGGAGCGGGCAACATGAAGTGGCGGTTCTTGGGCCAGAAGATCTTTCGTTCAACGAGATGGCAGACATCATGACCGAGGTGCTGGGTAAACCAGTGCGTTACCAGCAGATCAGCTTCGATGACTTCAAAGCAGGCTTCGTCCAACGCGGAATGTCCAATGCCATGGCCAACGCCATGATCGATATGTACAAAGCCAAGAACGAAGGCCTGGACAATGGTGTACAGCGCACGCCTGAAAACACGACTCCGACCACATTCAGGCAATGGTGCGAAGAAGTACTAACCCCGGCGATTGTGCAGTAGCAGAGGAACCAAGCACGACACAGCGGCTCAGCCGCCGATGATCTTCATCACAGTGACACCGCCGGAGAAGGCCAGGTCCTGCTTGTCGCCGAGGGCCTTGACCAGCAGCCGCTGCAGCGCCGGCAAGGCCTGGTGACGGGGTTTGTCCAGCAGGTCGCCAACGAAGTGGCGGTTGCTCGACGACAGGCAGCCGTGCAACCAGCCGGTAGACGACAGGCGCAGACGCGAGCAGGTACGGCAGAACGGCACGCTTTCGTTGGCGATCACGCCGAAATGACCGGCACCGGGAATGGCGTAGCGCATCGCCGTGGCATCCACCGGAGCGCTGGCCTGAACGTACTGGTGGCGGCTGCCGATCAGCTCGAGCAGCTCGGGCAGACCGACGAATTGCTGGTTGAAGGCATTGGGGTCGCGCGCCAGGTGGCCCATGCGCATCAGTTCGATGAAGCGCAGCTCGAAACCGCGTTCCAGGCAGTACTCCAGCAGCGGCAGTACCTGGTCGAGGTTCTGCCCGCGCAACGGCACCATGTTGACCTTGATCTTCATCCCGGCTTCGCGCGCCGCTTCCATGCCGGCCAGCACGGTGGCCAGGTCGCCGCCGCGGGCGATGCTGCGGAAGGCGTCGGCGTCGAGGGTATCGAGGGAAACGTTGAGACGGCGGATACCGCATTCGACCAGCAGCGGTAGCTTGCGCTCGAGCAACTGGCCGTTGGTGGTCAGGCTGATATCGTCGAGACCGAGTTGGCTGACCTGGCGCAGGAAAGGCTCCAGGCGCGTGCTGACCAGCGGTTCACCACCGGTGATGCGCAGGCGCTCGATGCCGGCTGCTTCGATCAGATAAGCCACGCCACGCGCCATGGCGTCGGCGGAGAGTTCGTCCTGAGCGGCGACCAGACGCTTGCCGTTCGGCACACAATAGGTGCAGGCGTAGTTGCAGGCGGCGGTCAGGCTGACGCGGAGGTTGCGAAAGCGTCTGCCCTGGCGATCGACGATCATTGAGAGCTCCAGTTCGTTAAGAACCGGAGTATATCGCTATGTCAGCCACGGCACATTACCGTGGCCGATATGCCAGGCATCAGGCGTCGCGCTTGCGCTTGTTACCCATGCGCACGCCGATGTCCATGAGGAACTGGAAGAAGCCTTCCTGATCCTCGAGCACGTTGCTCCAGAACGGCGAGTGATACAGCGCCACGGCGCCGTGCACCAAGGCCCAGGCTGCGCAATAGTGGAAGTACGGCGGCACGTCTTCCAGCTTGCCTTCGGCGATGCGGCCCTTGATCAGCTGGGTCAGACGCTCGAAGTTGGAAGCCCGGATCTTGTGCAGCTGCTCGACCATTTCCGGCACCTGATTGCCCTTGACCACCTTTTCTTCCAGGCGGTCGAACAGGCGATAGCGCTGCGGATCGCGCATGCGGAACTCGAAGTACGCACGCGACAGCGCTTCCTTGTCACGATCCACGTCAGCCGAATGCAGCAGCTCGTTGAGATCGCGCTCGTAGTCGAGCATCAGGCGCAGGTAGATCTCCGCCTTGGACTTGAAGTGCTTGTAGATAGTGCCTTTGCCGATACCGACCGCATCAGCGATCATCTCGACGGTAACGCTGTCTTCTCCTTGTTCGAGGAAGAGTTTCAGCGCGGTATCGAGAATTTCTTGCTCGCGGCGACGGAATTCGCGGACCTTACGGGGTTCTTTCTGCATAAAGGGACTACGGGGTCAAAAATCGAAGCCGCCTATTATGCCCAAATGCGGCCAAATTGCACGGATCATCCGACCATGTACGTGTTTCATGATGAGTTCCCCCTGGAAAGTGGACTGCGCTACCTGAACCATGCAGCAGTCGCCCCCTGGCCAAAACGCAGTGCTGAAGCGGTGCGGCGGTTCTCGGAAGCGAACGTGACCAGCGGCGCACGTGATTATCCCGACTGGTTGAAACTGGAGCGTAGCCTACGCGAACGCCTTGTGCGCCTGATGAACGCACCAAGCACCGGTGATATTGCGCTGGTCAAGAACACCTCCGAGGCACTTTCGTTCGTGGCCTTCGGCCTGGACTGGCGAGCGGGCGACCAGGTGATCATCAGCGACGAGGAATTCCCTTCCAACCGCATCGTCTGGCTGGCGTTGGCCGCCCAGGGTGTGGAGGTGGTCGAGGTCAGCCTCAAGGGCGACGATCCGGAAGCAGCGCTGCTCGCCGCCTTCACCCCGCGAACACGCCTGTTGTCGATCAGCGCCGTGCAGTTCGCCAGCGGCCTGCGCCTGGATCTGCCGCGCCTTGGTCGCGGCTGCCGCCAGCATGGCGTGCTGTTCTGCATCGATGCCATCCAGCAGCTGGGCGCCCTGCCCTTCGATGTCCAGGCCTACGACTGCGACTTCGCCATGGCCGACGGCCACAAGTGGATGCTCGGCCCGGAGGGCCTGGGGGTGTTCTATTGCCGCAGTGCGGTACGCGATCAGCTGAAACTTCATGAGTACGGCTGGCACATGCTGGAACATGCTGGTGACTACACCCGTCAGGACTGGCAACCAGCCCGCAGTGCGCGGCGCTTCGAATGCGGCAGCCCGAACATGCTCGGCGCCTTCGCCCTGGAGGCGAGCCTGTCGCTGCTCGAGGAAGTGGGCATGGAGCGCGTCGGTGCGCTGCTGGAAGAGCGCGTGCAGCAATTGACCGACGGCATTGCCAGGCTACCGGGCGCTACGCTGCACAGTCCGCTGGCTACGCAACGCCGTGCCGGCATCCTCAACTTCAGCCTGGCAGGCTGGAACAACCCCGCGCTGTATCAACGTCTGCGTGAGGAACAGGTGATCTGCGTGCAGCGCGGTCCAGGCGTACGCCTGTCGCCACATTTCTATACCAGCGAGCAGGTGATCGAAGAGACCTTGGGCCTGCTAACCCAGCTGGCAAAAGGGTGAGGACTCAGCAGCGTCCGCGGTATTCCAAATCCGTTTAAAAAACTCAGGCTTTGGCCTGGACGCTCGCTGATCATGGCTAATACTGGAACTTACTGGTGTGCGGCATCTCCCCCCAAGTGCCCCGCCAGCCAAGGTACCGTGGACCGCGTACCTTGATTTACTCCTAATGGTCTTAACCCGGATTCATCCCCCAGAGTCCGGGTTTTTTTTGCCTGGTCTGATGACAGAAGCGCGAACCGTAGCCCGGATGCAATCCGGGAAATATTTACCGACGCCCCCGGATTGCATCCGGGGCTACGCCACAGTTTCAGGCCACACCAGCCAACGGAAACAGACGCTTGAAGTTACTCGAGGTCTGCTCGGCCAGGGTCTCGTAGCTGACGCCACGCAACACCGCCAGGTACTCGGCCACTTCACGCACGTATTGCGGTAGGTTGGGCTTGCCACGGTGCGGTACGGGCGCCAGGTAAGGCGAGTCGGTTTCCACCAGCAGACGGTCAGCCGGCACCTGGCGCGCCACCTCGCGCAGCGCTTCGGCATTGCGGAAGGTGACGATGCCGGACAGGGAAATATAGAACCCGATGTCCAGCGCGGCCTTGGCCATCTCCCAGTCTTCGGTGAAGCAATGCAGCACGCCAGCCTGTGGCAGCGCCGCTTCGCGTAACAACGCCAGGGTGTCGGCGCGAGCCTCGCGGGTATGCACGATTACCGGCTTGCCAGTGATGCGCGCTGCCTCCAGATGCAGACGGAAGGAGGCCTGCTGCAGCGCAGCGGATTCCGGCTCGTAGTGGTAATCCAGACCGGTCTCACCAATGGCCACCACTTTTGGGTGTGCCAGCTCGCCCAGTAGCCAGTCCAGCGCCGGCTCGGCGCCCGGCTCAAGATCCAGCGGATGCACGCCCACCGAGCAATCGACATCGGCATAGCGCTCGGCCAGGCCCTTGACCGTGGCGGCGTTGTCAGCGCTGACGCCAATACACAGGAAATGCCCGACGCCGGCTGCGCGCGCCGCATCCAGAGCAGCATCCAGCGAACCGCCATGGGCAGCGAGGTCGAGACGATCAAGGTGGCAATGGGAGTCGATCAGCACAGCAGGAGAACTCGAGCAAAGGGAAAGCCCGAATTGTAATCGAAAGTGGCAGGCGCCTGGACGCTTTGGGGAGGATGCTTCGGCCGCGAGGACAGTAAACTCGCGGCCAGCGGGTTACATGGTGTGAGTCGGGCGGTCGGACTTCAACGCGCCAGCGAGGTAGGTTTCGATCTTGTTGCGAGCGGTGTTATCGCCGTCGTTGAACTGTACGCCGACACCGGCGGCGCGGTTGCCCTGAGCGCCTTTAGGGGTGATCCACACCACCTTGCCAGCCACCGGAATCTTCTCCGGCTCATCCATCAGGTTGAGCAGCATGAACACTTCGTCACCGAGCTTGTAGCTCTTGTTGGTGGGAATGAAGAGACCGCCATTCTTGATGAAAGGCATGTAGGCCGCGTACAGCACGGACTTGTCCTTGATGGTCAGGGACAGAATTCCGTTACGGGGACCCAGATTGGGTGGCAGGCTCATCAGCGCATTCCTAGCGTTTATTGCTTAATGGCTGATTCTAGGGCTTGTTCATGCTCATGCGCAAACAACCGGGTGGCAGGCAGCCAGCAGAATGTGACGCCCTGCCGAATCCGGCTCTCGCGCCAATCAGCCGCGATCCTGTCCTGGCAAGGCGGCCCACTGCACCAGCAGGGCTTCCAGTAGCAGCACACGATTGAGGTTGGCTTTGCCCATCACCTTCTGCCTTTGCGCGAGCAACCATTCCTGAATCGCCAATACCTTGGCCTGCGCGCTCTTGTCCGCCAGGTACTGCACCACCTTGCGCATATCGACCTGGCCCAGGCCTTCCTCGTCCTTGGTCAGTTGGTAGCGCAACATCAGTTGCGCCCAGTCGCAGAACCAGTCGAACAGCAGATTCAGCGGCAGTGAGTTCCAGCTTTCCGCCAGTTGGCTCGGGGAGACCTGCTGCTTGAGCAGTTTTTTCACTCCCTCCACGGCCTGGGCACGCTGCTCGCGCACACCTTGAGCATGCAGGCGCACGGCAGCCAGCGGCGAACCCGCCGCAAGGGTCAGCAGATCAGCGCGCTCATCGTCACCCAGTTCGGGCAGTGCCTGGGCCAGCCAGGCCAGGCTCATCGCCTCGCTCGGCAATGGGCAGGCCTGCTGCACGCAACGGCTCTTGATGGTCGGCAGCAGGCGGCTAGGCTGGTGGCTGATGAGCAGCAGCACGGTATTGCCGGAGGGTTCTTCCAGACTCTTGAGCAGCGCGTTGGCGGCGTTGAGGTTCATCGCCTCGGCCGGCTCCAGCAACACCACCTTGCGCCCACCGAGCTGCGCGGTCTGCACCACGAAGTCGACCAGCTCACGCACCTGGTCGACCTTGATCGGCTTGTCCGCCTCTTCGGGCTCCAGCACGTAGTTGTCCGGGTGAGTACCGGCAACCAACAGATGACAGGATTTACAGTTGCCACAGGCATCCAGCCCATTCGGGCTCTGGCATAGCAGGCGCGCCATCAGGCGCTCGGCCAGCGCACGCTTGCCAATGCCGGCCGGACCATGCAGCAGGTAGGCATGGGCGTGCTGGCTACGCCCGGCGAGTTGCTGCCAGAGCGCTTGTTGCCAGGGATAGACATCAGCCACGGCAGGCCTCCAGCAGACTCGGCAGCAAGGCATCGATATCGGCCTGCACCTGAGCCAGGGTCTGCCCGGCATCGAGCACGCGATAACGTTGCGGCGCCTGCTCGGCGCGCTGCAGATAGGCCTGGCGTACCGCTTCGAAGAAGCAACGGCCTTCCTGCTCGAAACGATCCAGGCGACCGCGAGCCGCGGCGCGAGCCAGACCGATCTCCACCGGCAGATCGAAAATCAGCGTCAGATCAGGGCGCAGCTCGCCCTGAACGAACTGCTCCAGTTGCGCGATACGTTCGATGGAAAGACCCCGACCACCACCCTGGTAGGCGTAGGTGGCATCGGTGAAACGGTCGCACAGCACCACGCTGCCCTTGGCCAAAGCCGGGCGAATGACCTGCTGCAGGTGCTGGGCACGGGCGGCGAACACCAGCAGCAGTTCGGTATCGGCCGCCATCGGCTCATCGCTCGGATCGAGCAACAATTCACGAATCCGCTCGGCCAGCGGCGTGCCACCGGGTTCACGAGTCAGCAGCACATCGATGCCCTGCTCGCGCAGGCGCTCGGCCAGATATTCGCGATTGGTGCTTTTGCCGGCGCCTTCCGGGCCTTCCAGGGTAATAAACAGACCAGTCACGGGTTGCCCTTATTCGGTTTCGGCCGCCGCGCGGGGCGCGGGGCTGGAGCGGTAGTCGGCGCGACGCTTGAGCTGGTATTCGCGCACGGCGCGGTTGTGCTCGGCCAGGGTGTTGGAGAACACATGGCTACCGTCGCCTCGCGCGACGAAATACAGGGTGGTGCCATCAAGCGGGTTGAGCGCCGCGTGAATCGCCTCGCGGCCGACCATGGCGATCGGCGTCGGCGGCATGCCGTCGATGGTGTAGGTGTTGTAGGGCGTTGGCGTACGCAGGTCGGCGCGGGTGATGCGGCCGTTGTAGCGCTCGCCCATACCGTAGATGACGGTGGGGTCGGTCTGCAGGCGCATGCCCATGCGCAGGCGACGCACGAACACGCCGGCAATCTCGCCGCGCTCTTCGGGTACACCGGTTTCCTTCTCGATCATCGAGGCCATGATCAACGCGTCGTAAGGCTCGCGATAGGGCAAACCCTCGGCGCGTTTCTGCCACTCCTCGGCCAATACGCTCTCAAGACGGACGTTGGCCTGCTTGAGCAGGTCCTCGTCACTCATGCCACGCACGTAGCGATAGGTATCGGGGAAGAAACGCCCTTCCGGATTCTGCCCGGCCAGGCCAAGACGCTCCATCAGCTGGGCATCGGTAAGATCGGCCAGGCGCTGCTCCAGACGCTCCTGGCGAGCCAGAGCGGCGCGCACCTGGCGGAAGTTCCAGCCCTCGACCAGGGTCAGGCTGTACTGCACCACCTCACCGCGCTGCCACAGGCCGAGCATGTCGCGGGCGTTGTATTCGGGCAGCAAGCGGTATTCGCCGCTGTGCATGGCAGGCGCACGCAGATTGAAGCGCCAGTACAGACGCAACCAGAAGGCGTTGTCGATCACCCCCTCCGCCTCCAGGCGATTGAGCAGGCCGCTCGGCGTGGCGCCGGAAGGCACCTCCAGGAGCATTTCTTCAGTCAGATGCAGAGGCTGCTCCAGCGCTCTCTGCTGCTGCCAGGCGGCACCCACGACTAGCAGCGCAGCCAGTAGCACGCCGCACTCAAGCAGCACCAAAATCTTGCGTAGCACCAGTTATTTACTCAGTAGGTCGCAGACGATGGCCTGCAGTTTACGGGTGAGCGGCCCGACCGACCAGTGTCGCTCTTGCAGCGCCCGTACAGGCCAGATGCCGTAAAGGCTGTTGCAGAGAAAGACTTCATCGGCATCCAGCAGTTCGTCGAAGGAAATATCGCGTAACTCGACAGACAGCCCGAGCAACTGCGCCTGCTGCAGGATCTCCGCACGCATCACGCCGGCGACGCCACAGCGCGACAGATCGGCCGTCACCAGCCCGCCGTCGGCGACCAGAAACAGGTTGCTGTATACGCCCTCGATGACCCGGCCACTGTTGTCGCGCATCAGGCCCTCGGCGAGTTCGGCGTCCTGCCATTCGGCACGAGCCAACACCTGCTCCAGGCGATTGAGGTGCTTGAGCCCGGCCAGCAGCGGTTGCTCGGCCAGACGCGTCTTGCAGGGAAACAGACGCACGCCCTGCTCGGCATGCGCAGCGGGATACTGCGGCAGCGGCGCCGCCTGCAGGATGCGCAGCGGCTGACAGGGTTGCGGCGGCGCGTAGCCACGCTGGCCCTCACCGCGGCTGACGATCAGCTTGGCCACGCCCTCGCCCAGCTGCCCGGCGAACGCCTGCAGCTCGTGCTCAATGAGAACCAGGTCGAGGGGGATGGACAGGCGCCGACAGCCATCGGCAAGGCGCGCCATATGCCGCGCCAGCAGCGGGATGCGCCCGCCACGCACGGCGATGGTCTCGAACAGACCATCGCCGTAAGCCAGGCCACGGTCACGAACCGACAATTGCTCGCCGGGCGCGCCGTTGACCCAGCTCAGCATCAGCCGTGGTACCGACGGAATAGCAGCGAGCCGTTGGTGCCGCCGAAGCCGAAGGAGTTCGACAGAGCGATTTCGATCGGCATGGCCTTGGCCTGATGCGGCACGAAGTCCAGGTCGCAGCCTTCGTCCGGCTCGTCCAGGTTGATGGTCGGCGGCGCTACCTGATCGCGCAGCGCCAGCACGCTGAAGATCGCCTCGACCGCACCTGCCGCACCGAGCAGGTGGCCAGTCATGGATTTGGTCGAGCTGACCGCCAGCTTATAGGCATGATCACCGAACACGCTCTTCACTGCCGCGGCTTCGGCGAGGTCGCCAGCCGAGGTCGACGTGCCGTGGGCGTTGATGTACTGCACCTGGTCGGCATTGATACCGGCATCACGCAGGGCTGCTGCCATGCAGCGCGCCGCACCGGCGCCATCTTCGGGTGGCGAGGTCATGTGGAAGGCATCGCCACTCATGCCAAAGCCGATCAGCTCGGCGTAGATGGTGGCGCCACGCGCCTTGGCGTGTTCCAACTCTTCCAGCACCAGGGCGCCGGAGCCATCGGAGAGGACGAAACCGTCACGGCCCTTGTCCCACGGACGGCTGGCCTTGGTCGGCTCGTCGTTACGCGTCGACAGCGCACGCGCGGCACCGAAGCCGCCCATGCCCAGACCGCAGGCGGCCATCTCGGCGCCGCCGGCGACCATCACATCGGCTTCGCCATAGGCGATGTTGCGCGCGGCCATGCCGATGCAGTGCGTGCCGGTAGTGCACGCCGTGGCAATGGCATAGTTCGGCCCCTGCAGACCCAGGTGGATCGACAGGAAGCCGGAAATCATGTTGATGATCGAGCCAGGCACGAAGAACGGCGAAATGCGCCGCGGCCCTTGCTCGTGCAACGATTTGCAGTTGTTCTCGATATTGGTCAGGCCGCCGATGCCGGAGCCCATGACCACACCGATACGCTCACGATTGGCATCGGTGATATCCAGGCCGGAATCACGCACGGCCTGGAAGCAGGCAGCGAGACCGTACTGAATGAACAGGTCGAGCTTGCGCGCCTCCTTGGCGGAGAGATATTCCTCGACATTGAAGCCCTTGAGCGACCCACCAAAACGGGTGGAGTAGGCGGACAGGTCCATGTGCTCGATCAGACCGATGCCACTGCGCCCGGCCAAAATGCCCTGCCAGCTGCTCGGCACATCGTTACCCAGCGGCGACAGCATGCCCATACCGGTAACCACGACGCGTCTACGCGACACAGCAATCTCCTCTTGTTCTACTCAGGCGCCACATGCGCCCTGCACGTAAAGAAAAACCGCACGCCTGATGAGGGCAGTGCGGCTTTTCTCGATCAGAAAGCTGACGGTGACTTATTGCGCGTGGGCAGTCACGTAGTCGATAGCTTCTTGAACGGTGGTGATTTTCTCAGCTTGCTCGTCCGGGATCTCGGTCTCGAATTCTTCCTCGAGAGCCATCACCAGCTCAACGGTGTCAAGAGAGTCGGCACCCAGGTCTTCAACGAAGGAAGCGCTGTTGGTTACTTCCTCTTCCTTGACGCCAAGTTGCTCAGCAACGATTTTCTTGACGCGTTCTTCGATGGTGCTCATACCTTGTTTTCACTCCTATTGGACAAATCCAGGCAGCTGGTAGCGGCCAAGTGTATAGAAAGGGTTTTTAGCATTTCAAGCTGAATGCCGGGGAGCCCCCAGGAACACTTCAACGATCTGTCTATAAACCTGTTGCAGCTTTATAACGGATTTTAGACAGCAACTATGACAGTTTTCTGATGGCTCGCGTCACATTCGAGAGCCTCCGGGCATTCGGAGGCGCCCTTTTTAGCTCATGTACATACCGCCGTTCACCGGGATAGTAGCCCCAGTGACGTAACCTGCGCCATCGGAAGCCAGGAAACCGACTACCTTGGCGATCTCTTCGGCCTGCCCCAAACGGCCCAGCGGAATCTGCGTCAGCAGCGCGTCGCGCTGGCCTTCCGGCAGCTCACGGGTCATATCGGTGTCGATGAAACCTGGGGCCACCGAGTTGACCGTGATGCCGCGCGAACCGACCTCACGCGCCAGCGCGCGGCTGAAACCTTCCAGACCAGCCTTGGCTGCAGCGTAGTTGACCTGACCGGCATTGCCCATCGCACCGACCACGGAGCCGATGTTGATGATGCGCCCGAAACGTGCCTTGGTCATGCCACGCAGTACGGCCTTGGACAGACGGTAGAGGCTGTTGAGGTTGGTGTTGATGACGTCATGCCACTCGTCGTCCTTCATGCGCAGCATCAGATTGTCACGGGTGATACCGGCGTTATTGACCAGGATCAACGGCTGACCAAGATGTTGCTGGATGTGTTCGAGGGTGGTGGCAACGGATTCGTCGTTGCTCACGTCGAGCACCAGACCGGCGCCTTCGACGCCATTGGCCTTGAGGGTTTCGGCGATACGCTCGGCACCCGAGGCACTGGTCGCGGTGCCGATGACGATGGCACCCTGACGACCCAGTTCCAGAGCGATTGCCTGACCGATACCACGGCTGGCGCCGGTGACCAGTGCGACTTTACCTTGCAGACTCATGTTCTTTCTCCTTGCTCAAGCCAGGGCTGCGCGAGCGGCAGCAAAAGCATCCGGGGTATCCAGGTTGTGAGTGTTAATGCCTTTGACGCAGCGCTTGTTCAGGCCGCTCAGCACCTTGCCAGGGCCGCATTCGATCAGATCGGTCACACCCTGTTCGGACAGACGCACCATCGACTCGACCCAGCGTACCGGGCTGTACAGCTGCGCCAGCAGGTCAGCCTTCAGGGTGGCCAGATCGGACACCACGGCGGCACTGACGTTCTGCACCAACGGAATCTGCGGAGCCTGCCAGTTCAGCGCCTCGACCGACTCGGCGAAACGCTCGGCGGCCGGCTTCATCAGCGCGCAATGCGACGGCACACTGACCGGCAGCGCCATGGCGCGCTTGGCGCCACGGGCCTTGCACGCCTCGATGGCACGCTCGACGGCAGCCGCGCTACCGGCGATCACCACCTGGCCTGGGGCGTTGAAATTCACGGCACTGACCACATCACCCTGGGCCGCTTCGGCGCAGGCGGCCAGCACGTCGGCATCTTCCAGACCGAGGATGGCGGCCATGCCACCCTGCCCGGCCGGAACGGCCTGTTGCATCAATTGACCGCGGCGCTCCACCAGCTTCACGGCATCGGCAAAGCCGATGCTGCCAGCAGCGACCAGCGCGGAATATTCACCCAGGCTGTGACCAGCAACGAAAGCCGGCTTGGCACCACCCTCGGCCTGCCACAGACGCCACAGGGCGATGGAAGCAGCAAGAATGGCCGGCTGGGTCTTGTCGGTCTGGTTCAGCTGCTCTTCCGGGCCTTGCTGGGTCAGTGCCCAGAGGTCGTAGCCGAGCGCTTCGGAAGCTTCGCCGAAAGTATCGAGCACCAGCTTCTGCTGGGCACCGTGGTCGGCAAGCATGGTCAGGGCTTGCGAGCCTTGACCGGGGAAGACGAATGCGAGGGATGCAGACATGAATAAGTCCCTTGAGTCGAAAAACCAACGCCAGGCGAGCCTGGCGCAGCAAACTGACAGTTGGATGACAGGCTGCGTGCCGCGGTCACATTCCGCCACAGCCCACGCCCTGAAAACGTGACGAGTTTACAGCAACAAGTCCTCGAGGCGACCATGCAGTCGCTGCGGCAAATTCTCCTGCACCTCGCGCAGCGCACAGCGAATGGCGCTCTGAAAGCTTTCCTGGCCAGCCGCACCATGGCTCTTGACCACGATGCCCTGCAGCCCGAGAAAACTCGCACCATTGTGCCGCGCCGGCGCCAGATCAGCCTTCAGGCGTCGCAACAACGGCATCGCCAGGGCACCTATCGCCTGGGCGAACAGCCCATCGCTGAACAGCGTCTCGACTCGCCCGGTGATCATCTTGGCCAGGCCTTCGCTGGATTTGAGCAGGATATTGCCAACGAAACCGTCGCACACCACGACATCGGCTTCGCCGCGATACATGCCATCGCCCTCTATGTAGCCGATGAAGTTCAGCCCATGCGCCTGCTGCAGCATATTGGCCGCCAGCTTGACCTGCTGATTGCCCTTGATGTCTTCGGTACCGACATTGAGCAAGGCGACCCGCGGCCGAGACACGCCCAGCGTCTCGGCCGCCACGGCGCCCATGATCGCGAACTGATAGAGGTGCTCGGCACTGCAATCGACGTTGGCGCCCAGATCCAGCAGGTAGCAATGACCGCGCTCGGTGGGAAACGGACTGACCATGGCCGGCCGATCGATGCCCGGTAGCGTTTTGAGCACGTAACGCGACAGCGCCATCAACGCACCGGTATTGCCGGCACTGACGCAGGCATGCGCCTGGCGCTGGCGCACCAGCTCCAGCGCCACGCGCATCGAGGCATCGGGCTTGCCACGCAGCGCCTGAGCCGGACGCTCGTCCATGGTGATCACCTCACTGGCGTGATGAACCTGCAGGCGTGAGCGATCGACGCCGGACTGGCGAGCGAGCTGTTCTTCGATGAGGGGAGCTTGGCCGACGAGGGCCAGATGCAGCGAGGGGAATTCGGCCAGCGCAGAAATGCAGGCCGGAACAATGCAGTGGGGACCGAAGTCCCCACCCATTGCATCAATCGCGATGATCGAGGCAGACAAGGATTACTCGTCAGCGCCCTTGTCGATCACTTTGCGACCGCGGTACACGCCTTCCGGAGAAACGTGGTGGCGCAGGTGAACTTCACCGGTGCTCTTCTCTACGGACAGGGTGCTGGCCTCGAGGGCGTCGTGCGAACGACGCATGTCGCGGGCGGAACGGGATTTTTTGTTCTGCTGAACAGCCATAACTCATTAACTCCTAAACGTTTGGGTCACGCTTTAACTGCGCCAATACACTGAACGGGTTGGACCGCGATACCTCGTCCTCGCCCGGCTCGGGCTCATCGAGACCGTCCGGCTGCTGGCAATCACCTGGGGCATGAGCAGGAACGATGGGCAAGGCGAGAAGCAACTCTTCCTCGACCAGACCAAGCAGCTCCAGCGGCTCTTCGCCCACTTCCAGCACGTCGTAGCCCTTCGGCAAGGACTGAGTGTTCGCTCCAACCCGAACCACGGCGTATTCACATTCGCTGCGGATGGGTAGCGCGACCAGCTCCAGACAACGCTGGCAGACCATTTTGACCTCAACCTCGAGCTCACTGCGGATAACCACAGTTTTCTGCTCGTCACGGGCGAAATGAAACTTCGCCTGCACCACACCCGCCGTATTGGCAAGCGGGTCGCAGAGACGCGACAGGCTGGCCAGTTCGAGCTGCCCTTCGAGGGTAGCTTCGCGGTCGGCGAGCTTGCGCGGATCAACGTGAGGTGGAATCGGCCCATTCAACATAGGCGCAGCATTCTAGGGATGCGCCCTGCCGCTGTCAAAGGAAATTCAGCCTGTCTTCGAATGGTGTCGATCAGTAGAATTTCCCACCCACCTATATAAAGGAAGAGAACATGCCCGCGCTGCTGCTCGCCTCCAGCTCACCCTACCGTCGCGAGCTGCTCGACCGCCTGCAACTGCCCTTTACCTGGCAATCGCCGAGCATCGACGAAACCCGCCTGCCCGGTGAAGCAGCCATCGACCTGGTCAAGCGCCTGGCCGAAGAAAAGGCCCGCGCCCTCGCCGCCAGCCACCCCGAGCACCTGATCATCGGCTCGGATCAGGTCGCCGTACTCGGCGATGGACAAATACTCGGCAAACCGCACGATCTGCCGAGAGCCCAGCAACAGCTGCGCGCCGCCAGCGGCAGCAGCGTCACCTTCCTCACCGGTCTGGCACTCCTCAACTCGAACACCGGCAAATGCCAGATCGAATGCGTGCCCTTCACCGTGCACTTCCGCCAACTCGGCGATGAGCAAATCCTGCGCTACCTGCAACGCGAACAGCCGTTCGACTGCGCCGGCAGCTTCAAATCGGAAGGCCTGGGCATCAGCCTGTTTCGCAGCACCGAAGGAGAGGACGCCACCAGCCTGATCGGCCTGCCGCTGATTCGCCTGGTGGACATGCTGCTGAACGAGGAAATCGAAGTCCCTTGAGTCCCCCATAAAAAGAAGAAGGCCCGCTCAGCGGGCCTTCCTTTTAACTGTCAGCGCAGCGTCGGCCCCTGAAAGCCCATCCACAACGCGATGCGATCCGCCACACTGGTACCCAGGCGTTTGGCGAAGCGATCAAATGGCGTATCACGCTGAGTGAAATCGACCATCTCTTTCTGGCCAATCACCTCGCGCGCCACATAGCTGGCACTGCCTAGCGCATCGACCAAACCCAACTGCAGCGCCTGCTCACCCGACCAGACCAAACCCGAGAACAGTTCGGGATGCTCGTCAGCCTTGAGACGCTCACCGCGCCCCTTCTTCACGCTTTCGATGAACTGGCGATGCGTGGTGTCCAGCACCCCTTTCCAGAAGCGAGTTTCCTCTTCCTTCTGCGGCTGGAACGGATCGAGAAACGCCTTGTGCTCGCCCGAGGTGTAAACGCGGCGCTCCACACCAAGCTTCTCCATGGTTTCGACGAAGCCGAAACTGGCCGCCGTGACACCGATGGAGCCGACCAGACTGGCCTTGTCGGCATAGATCTCATCGGCCGCACTGGCGATGTAGTAGGCACCGGAGGCGCCCAGATCACTGATCACCGCATAGACCTTGGTCTGCGGATATTCACCGCGCAAACGACGGATCTCGTCATAGATGTAGCCGGACTGCACCGGACTGCCGCCCGGGCTATTGATGCGCAGGATCACACCTTTGGTATTGGTGTCCTCGAAGGCGGCGCGCAGACTGCCCACCACCTTGTCGGCACTGGCCTCTTCACGATCAGCGATCATGCCGCGAATTTCGATCAGCGCGGTATGCGCCTCAGTGGTCGAGGCCTTTTTCAAATCAAGCACCGGCAACACCAGCGCCAGCGCACCGAACAGATAGATAAAGGTCAGCAGCTTGAAAAAGATGCCCCAGCGACGCGAGCGACGCTGCTCCTGAACACTGGAAAGCAGTGCCTTTTCCAGCAACTTCCAGCTTTTGGCATCCTCGCCCGACGAAGACGATGATTTCCACTCATCCGACATGCTCACTCACCTCTGCAGGACGCTGCGCATGACGGCCTTCCAGCCATGCACGCAGCTCATTGAATTCATTGATCGCCAAACGCGGCGAGCACTCGCGCAGCACCGACAACGGCTGCGCACCGAAACCTACCGCCACGGCATCCATCCCGGCATTGCGCGCCATCAGCAGGTCGAAGGTCGAATCCCCCACCATCAGCGCGTGCTCGGGCTGCACCCGGCAATGCGCAAGAATCTCATGCAGCATCAGCGGATCGGGCTTGCTCGCCGTCTCGTCAGCGCAACGGGTAATATCGAAGTAATCCAGCCAACCCTTGTCAGCCAGCACCCGATGCAACCCCTTGCGTCCCTTGCCGGTGGCCACGGCCAGACGATACCCCTGATCACGAAACACCTCGAGCGACTCGCGCACACCCTCGAACAGTGGCGACGGCTCGGTTTCCAGCGCCAGATACTGCTCGCTGTAGGCACGCCGAATGGTTTCGATTCGCAGCGGCTCATCGAGTTCCGGGTATAGCGTGCGAATCGCCACACCCAGCTCCAGACCAATGATCCCGCGCACCGCGACATCGGTGCAGCGCGGCACGCACGCCACATCGGCAGCACGGTGCATGGCCTCGACGATACGGCCGATGGAATCCACCAGCGTGCCGTCCCAATCGAAGATCAGTAGCTGATAATCAGGCACTCAGGCGCTCCAGGGTCTTCGCCCACATCTCATCCACCGGCGCCTCGAGCTTCAGCACGCCACCATCGGGCAGCGGCACGTGCAACTCATAGGCATGCAGGAACAGGCGTTTACCGCCCAGCTCGCGAATCTCGCGAGAGAAGTCGTCGTCGCCGTATTTGCTGTCACCGGCGATACCATGACCCGCATATTGGGCGTGCACACGAATCTGATGGGTACGACCAGTGATCGGCCTGGCTTCGACCAGCGTGGCGAACTCACCGAAACGGCGCAGCACGCGAAATACCGTGAGTGCCTCCTTGCCCTCGGGATTCACCTCGACCATACGCTCGCCGGAGCGCAGGTTGCTTTTCAGCAGCGGCGCGGCGATCTGCTTCTTGGCGGTCGCCCAGTGGCCACGCACCAACGCCATATAGCGCTTGTCTACGCCATCGCCGCGCAGCGCTTCGTGCAGGTGGCGCAGCATGCTGCGCTTCTTGGCGATCATCAGCAGACCGGACGTATCACGATCGAGGCGGTGCACCAGCTCCAGATCCTTGGCATCGGGACGCAACTGGCGAAACGCCTCGATCACACCGTAATTCAAGCCGCTGCCACCATGCACGGCGATACCGGCCGGCTTGTTCAGCACGATCAGCGCCTTGTCCTCGTAAACGATCGCGGCTTCGAGGCGCTGCAGCAGCCCCTGCGCCAGCGGCTCGGGCTCATCGCGCTCGGCCAGGCGCAGCGGCGGCACGCGCACCACGTCACCAGCCTGGAGCTTGTACTCGGGCTTGATCCGCCCCTTGTTAACCCGCACTTCGCCCTTGCGCAGAATGCGGTAAATCAGGGTCTTGGGCACGCCCTTGAGCTGTGTCCTGAGGAAGTTGTCGATGCGTTGGCCGGCGAGTTCCGGTGCAACCTCGATCAGCTGAACGCCGGAGGTTGGAGAGGCAGGAGTAGTCATCGCGCAATCATAACAATTTTTTATGGAATTGAAGCACTTAATCATTGCTGCTATAGTCGCGAACGCCGCCAAAAGCGGCCTGGCTTGCGGATGAATGCCAAACTTGCCATCCCCTGCCCGCGCAAACGTATTTGGACGTGAGGCCGTCCGACGGATTCTTCAGGTTAGAAAGGCCGCAAAAGGCCACGAAGACTTCGGAAATAAAGCCTTGAGTATGATGCGCGATTCGCCCACCGGGCGGTCGCGGTAACTGACAACCGCTGCGGAATCCGCGCGCGGCACCCGATTTTCAGCGATACGTGTAGGGTGGAGATGTACAACTGTCGGACTGCGTAGCATATCGCTTGATCAAAGACGCCTCATCTCGTCCGCTACCGCCAGTTGATTCCTCTTCCTGACTGAGTGCTTTCTGTCACCACAGCAAGCAGGAGACGTCCGTCGCGACCGCGGCCTGATAATGGCTGACCGTCGCTAGACAGTGGAACGATTTACGACCGTTTCTGACGCGCCTGACACCGACCCTGAGAGTCGTGTGTGCCTAACGTGGCTTCCGCTAGCCCCGGAACCCATTGGTACCACATGAAAAGAATGCTAATTAACGCGACTCAGCCTGAAGAGTTGCGTGTTGCCCTGGTAGATGGCCAAAAACTCTACGACCTGGACATCGAGTCCGGCGCCCGCGAACAAAAAAAGGCCAACATCTACAAAGGCCGCATCACCCGCGTTGAACCCAGCCTCGAAGCCGCCTTCGTCGACTTCGGCTCCGAACGCCACGGCTTCCTCCCCCTCAAAGAAATTTCCCGCGAATACTTCTCCAAAGCCCCTGAAGGCGGCCGCGTCAACATCAAGGACGTGCTCAAGGAAGGCCAGGAAGTCATCGTCCAGGTCGAGAAAGAAGAACGCGGCAACAAGGGCGCAGCCCTGACCACCTTCATCAGCCTGGCCGGTCGTTATCTGGTACTGATGCCGAATAACCCACGTGCTGGTGGCATCAGCCGCCGCATCGAAGGCGAAGAGCGCAACGAACTGCGCGAAGCGCTGAATGGCCTCAACGCTCCGGCCGACATGGGCCTGATCGTGCGTACTGCCGGCCTCGGCCGCTCCAGCGAAGAAATGCAGTGGGACCTCGACTACCTGCTGCAACTGTGGAGCGCCATCAAGGAAGCCTCCACCAGCCGCCCTGCCCCGTTCCTGATCTATCAGGAATCCAATGTCATCATCCGCGCCATCCGCGACTACCTGCGCCAGGATATCGGCGAAGTGCTGGTCGACAGCGTCGAAGCCCAGGAAGAAGCCTTGAGCTTCATCCAGCAGGTGATGCCGCAGTACGCCAGCAAGATCAAGCTGTACGAAGACAGCGTGCCGCTGTTCAACCGCTTCCAGATCGAAAGCCAGATCGAAACCGCCTTCCAGCGTGAAGTGAAGCTGCCGTCCGGTGGTTCCATCGTCATCGACCCGACCGAAGCCCTGGTTTCCATCGACATCAACTCGGCGCGCGCCACCAAGGGCAGCGACATCGAGGAAACCGCGCTGCAGACCAACCTGGAAGCGGCCGAAGAAATCGCCCGCCAGCTGCGTCTGCGCGACATCGGTGGCCTGATCGTCATCGACTTCATCGACATGACCCCGGCCAAGAACCAGCGCGCCGTCGAAGAGAAGGTGCGTGAAGCCCTGGAAGCCGACCGCGCCCGCGTTCAGGTCGGCCGCATCTCGCGCTTCGGCCTGCTGGAAATGTCCCGTCAGCGCCTGCGTCCGTCCCTCGGCGAGACCAGCGGCATCGTCTGCCCACGCTGCAACGGTCAAGGCATCATCCGTGACGTCGAATCCCTGTCGCTGGCCATCCTGCGCCTGATCGAAGAAGAAGCGCTGAAGGATCGCACCGCCGAAGTCCGCGCTCAGGTACCGATCCCGGTCGCCGCCTTCCTGCTCAACGAGAAGCGCAACTCGATCACCAAGATCGAACTGCGCACCCGTGCGCGTATCGTGATCCTGCCCAACGATCACCTGGAAACCCCGCATTTCGAAGTGCAGCGCCTGCGTGACGACAGCCCGGAAGCCCTGAGCGGCCAGACCAGCTACGAAATCGCCGCCACTGCGGAAACCGAAGAAACCGCTGCCCAGCCGGCCGCCGCCACGCGCACCCTGGTTCGCCAGGAGGCCGCGATCAAGGCCGCACCGCGCAGCAGTGCCCCGGTCGCTGCCGAGCCGCAAGCACCGCTGGCTCCGACCAAAGCGCCTGAGCCGAGCCTGTTCAAGGGCCTGGTGAAGTCTCTGGTCAGCCTGTTCGCCGGCAAGGAAGAAGAAGCCAAACCTGCAGTAGTCGAGAAGAAGAGCAACGAGCGTCCGCCACGCGAAGAGCGTCGCAACGGTCGTCAGCAGAGCCGTAACCGTGGCGGTCGCCGCGACGAGGAGCGCAAGCCTCGGGAAGAGCGCGCCCCGCGTGAAGAGCGTCAGGCCCGTGAACCGCGTGAAGAACGCCAACCTCGCGAAGAGCGTCAACCGCGTGAAGAGCGCGCCCCACGCGAGCCGCGCGAAGGTCAGGAAAATCGCCGTGAGCGCAAGCCGCGCGAAGAGCGTGCCCCGCGTGAAGAGCGCGTGCGTGAACTGCGTGAGCCTATCGATGCCGAGTCTGGTAACGAGCAACGTGAAGAGCGTGCCGAGCGTCAGCCGCGTGGTGAACGCCAGGAGCGTCAGCGTCAACCGCGTGAAGAGCGTCAGCCGCGTGCCGAGCAAGCCGAGGCCCTGCAGGACGAAGCCCTGCCGAACGAAGAGCAACTGCAGGACGACGAGCAGGACAACAACGATGGCGAGCGCCCACGTCGCCGTTCCCGCGGTCAGCGTCGTCGCAGCAATCGTCGCGAACGTCAGCGTGACGCCGATGGCAACCTGATCGAGAGCGCCGAGAACAGCGAAGCTGCCGGTAACGACGCCCAGGCAGTCACCCCGGTTGCCGTGGCTACTGCCGCCGCCGTGGTTGCAGAAAGCGTCGACAGCAGCGAAGCCGTTGCCAGCGAGGCTCCGGCCGTCGAAGCGCCGTCTGTTCAGGTTGAAGAAGCCCCTGCTGCTCAACCGGTCGAGGCGCAAGCCGAGGCTGCTGTGAGTGAAGTGGTTGAAGCTGCTCCGGTCGCAGAGAAAGCAGTTGAGGCAGAACCGGCCGCAGTCGCAACCCCTGCTGCCGTTGAAGCGCCAGTTGCCGAACCGGTCGCTCAAGCTGAGCCGACTGTCGAAGTCGCCCAGGAGCCTGCTCCGGCACCGGTCGAACAAGCACCTGCTGCCGCACCGATTCCGGCCAATGCCACTGGCCGTGCGCCGAACGACCCGCGCGAAGTGCGTCGTCGTCAGCGTGAAGCCGAGCGTCTGGCGCGCGAAGCTGCACAGGCCGCCGCTGCAGCCCCGGCTGTAGAAGCTGCCCCAGTAGTCGACGCCGCTCCGGTCGCTGAAGCAAGCGCCCCAGCAGAAGCCGAAGCCGCTGCAGTCGAAACAGCTCCTGTAGTCGAGCCGGTTGCTGAAGCCGAAGCCACCTCTGTCGTCAGCGAGCAAAGCGTGAGCGAAGCGGTAGAGCAAGCGCAGCCGGAAGAAGAAACGCAAGCCGACAAGGAGGAGGTCAAGCCTCAGGCTTGATCCTCCTGCGGTAACTAAAAAGGGGATGCCTAGGCATCCCCTTTTTCATTTCCGTGGCTGGCGCTGCAGAAGCGTAGCCCGGATGCAATCCGGGAGCGGCAGGCAGCGGATCACGCCCTGCCTACAGATCAGAGCACGTTGGGCTCGATCTCCAGCTCTACACCAAAACGCGCCAGGATATCGCTCTGGATACGCTGCGCCAGCTGCAGCAGTTGCGCACCCGTGGCGTTGCCGTAATTGACCAGCACCAGCGCCTGCAAACGATGCACGCCAGCATCGCCCTCACGCGCCCCCTTCCACCCTGCCCGCTCGATCAGCCAACCGGCGGCCAGCTTGGCCAAGCCAGCTCCAGCCGGATAGCTGACCAGATCGGCATGCTCGGCGCGAATGCGCTCGGCCAGTTCGAATGGCACCACCGGATTCTTGAAGAAGCTGCCGGCATTACCCAGCTCGGCGGGATCTGGCAGCTTCTCGCTGCGAATGGCGCAGATAGCTCGACTGACATCGCTTGCAGTCGGTGCCTCGATGCCCATCTCAGCCAGGCGCTGACGTACCGGACCGTAATCCAGACGCAGCGAAGCCAGGCGACTCAGACGAAAGCGCACGCGCAGGATCAACCAGCGCCCGGCTTCGCGTTTGAACAGACTGTCGCGGTAGGCGAAGGCGCACTCTTCCAGCGCGAAGTCGCGCAGCTCGCCGGAGTGCCGATCCAGAGCGGTCAGGCCGGCGAACAGATCCTTGATCTCCACACCATAGGCGCCGATGTTCTGCATCGGCGCAGCGCCGACGGTGCCGGGAATCAGGCTGAGGTTTTCCAGGCCATTGAGGCCCTGCGTCAGGCTCCACTGCACGAAGGGGTGCCAGGGTTCGCCGGCTTCGACCTCCACCAGCACCTGCTCGCCGTCGTCCTCCAGAATACGAATACCACGGCTGGCCATGCGCAGCACCAGCGCCTCGACATCGCGGGTCAGCAGCAGGTTGCTGCCACCGCCGATCACCAGCAGCGGCAAGCCCTGCTGCTTTGCCAGGTTCAGCGCCTCGCGTACATCGTCATCATCGTGGGCTTCGGCGAAACGCCGTGCATGCACATCGACACCAAAGCTGTTGAAGGCCTTGAGCGACACGTCGCTCTGCAGATTCAGACTCACAGGCGCCCCCTGATCTCGATCAGCAACGCGTCACTGGCCTGTTCGATCAGGTCCAGCACCTGCTCGAAGCCATCCTCGCCGCCGTAGTAGGGATCGGGCACCTCATCCAGCGCCAGTTCATATCGGCGCAGGTAAAGATCCAGATCGGCACGGGCATCGGCGGGGCGCAGCGCCTTGAGATTGCGCAGGTTGCTCTGATCCATGGCCAGGATCAGGTCGAAGCGCTGGAAATCGGCGGCCTCGACCTGGCGCGCACGCAGCGCGGAGAGATCATAGCCACGGCGCAGCGCAGCCTGGCGCGTGCGACTGTCCGGCGCCTTGCCGACGTGCCAGTCGCCGGTGCCGGCGGAATCCACCAACACCCGATCATCCAGACCCGCCGCGCGCAGTTTGTGGCGAAGAACGCCCTCGGCCGTGGGCGAACGGCAGATGTTGCCCAGGCAGACGAACAGAACCTTCATCAGGCCCCCAGCAGGTGGCGCACCCGCTCCAGGTCTTCAGCGGTATCCACACCGGCAGCCGGTGCTTCGAGCGCATCGGCGACATGGATGCGCACGCCGTTGTACAGCGCGCGCAGCTGCTCCAGACACTCGGTGTCTTCCAGCCAGCAAGGGCCCCAGGCGACGAAGTCATGCAGGAAGCCGGCGCGGTAGGCGTAGATGCCAATATGACGGCGATACGGCACGCCGGCCGGTAGCACGTCGCGGCTCTTGGCAAAGGCGTCGCGCGCCCAGGCCAGCGGCGCGCGGCTGAAGGTCAGGGCCAGGCCATGCTTGTCGGCGACCACCTTGACCACATTGGGATTGAACAGCGCGGTGACATCTTCAATGGGCTCGGCCAGGGTGGCGATGCCTGCCTGCGGGTTGGCCGCCAGGTTGGCCGCCACCTGATCAATGATCACAGGCGGAATCAGCGGCTCATCACCCTGCACGTTGACCACGATGGCATCGGCCGGCAAGCCGAGCTGGGTGACGACTTCGGCCAGGCGGTCGGTGCCGGAGTTGTGATCCTCGCGGGTCAGCAGCACCTCGGCACCGAAAGCCTTACAGGCCTCGACGATGCGCGCATCGTCGGTGGCGACCACCACGCGGCTGGCCGAACTCTTCCTGGCCTGCTCCCAGACGTGCTGCACCATGGGCTTACCGGCGATGTCCTGCAGCGGTTTACCGGGCAGGCGGGTGGAGGCGTAACGGGCGGGAATGACGACGGTGAAGGCTGCGCTCATTTACTTGTCCAGACGCTCGTCGGTGGTCAGGGTGCGCGCTTCGCTTTCCAGCATCACCGGAATGCCGTCGCGGATCGGGTAGGCCACGCCAGCGCCCTTGCTGATCAGTTCGGTCTTGTCTTCGGAGAGCTGCAGCGGGCCCTTGCAGATCGGGCAGGCGAGAATGTCGAGCAGTTTAAGGTCCATGGTGGAATCCTTGCTGGGGTCATCAGGACCCCGGTATGAGGCGGGCCAGCTCTCCATCCAGCCAGTCGACGAAAGCCGGCGTGGGCGCGGCATCGACGGCCAGGTACCACCAGTCGGCGGCGGCGAAGGCCCGGCATTTCACCGCATCCTTTTCCGTCATCAGCAGGGGCAGCGATGGCTCGAAGCTGAGCTGCGTGGCATCGTACTGGGCATGGTCGGCGAAGGGATGCGGAACCGGCCGCCAGTTTAGCGCTTCGAGGGTATTGAAGAAACGTTGCGGATTACCGATGCCGGCCACCGCATGCACGGCCTGACCGGGCGGGAAGTGCTCGAGGCCAACGCGCTCACCACTGACCAGATTGACCAGTGCGGTCGGTTGCAGGCGAAAGGCATAGCCATCGGCGCAATCCGCCTCGGCGCCGTTGAACAGCACAGCATCCACCTCAGCCAGACGCTCGACCGGCTCACGCAGTGGCCCGGCCGGCAGGCAGCGGCGATTACCCAGGCCACGGGCAGCATCGATCAGCACCAGCTCCAGGTCACGCGCCAGACGGTAGTGCTGCAGGCCATCGTCGCAGAGGATCAAATCCAGTGGTTCTTCGGCCAACAGCGCACGCACCGCGCGACTGCGGTCCGGGTCGATCATCAAGGGCACGCCCGTACGCTGGACGATCAGCAGCGGTTCGTCACCGGCCTGTGCGGCCGGTTGATCGGCTCGCACGCGCCACGGCAGGCTCGTCGGCGTGGCGCCATAGCCACGACTGACCACGCCGACCTTGAGGCCACGAGCGCGGCAGTGTTCGATGAGAAAGAGGATCAGCGGTGTCTTGCCAGTGCCGCCCACGGTGATGTTGCCCACCACCAGCACCGGTACCGGGGCGCGGTAGATATCACCCTCGCCGGCCAGGAAACGCCTGCGCTTGCTCTGCACCACGCGACGGTACAGCCACTCCAGCGGACGCAGCAGCGCCAGCGCCGGGTGGCCGCGATACCAGGCCTCGAGCAAGCGATCGGCAGCGCTCACTTAAGGATTTTCCTGTGCTTCCACCGTGGTAATACGCAGGTGCGAGAAGCCCAGCTTGCCGGCGGCGTCCATGGCGGTGATCACCGCCTGGTGCGGCGTCTTGCCGTCGGCACTGATGATCAACGGCAGGCTGTTGTCGCCGTCGGATTCCTTCTGCAGCGCCGCCATGAGGTTAGTCAGGTTGCTTTCCAGCAGCGCCTTGCCATTGACCGAGTAGGCGCCATCGGCGCCGATCAGCACCTCAACCTGCTTCAGTTCGGTCTGCTCGGGCGGCGTGCCACTGGCTGCCTCGGGCAGGTCGACCTTGAGCTGGGTCTCGCGGGTGAAGGTGGTGGTGACCACGAAGAACAGCAGCAGGATGAATACCACGTCGATCAACGAGGCCAGGTTGATCTCGACGTTCTCCCGCGGTTTGCGCCGGAATTTCACGCCTTGCCCTCACCCAGGTCGACGTCGCGATCACCCTGCACCATTTCCACCAGCTTGATCGCTTCCTGCTCCATGCCGACCACCAGCTCGTCGACGCGACGCTGCAGGTAACGGTGGAAGAACAGCGCCGGGATCGCCACCATCAGGCCGGCTGCTGTGGTGATCAGAGCCTTGGAGATACCACCGGCGAGCATCGGCGCATTGGCCATGCCCGAGCCCATGAAGGAACTGAAGATCTCGATCATGCCCAGCACGGTGCCGAGCAGGCCCAGCAGCGGCGCGATGCCGGCAATGGTGCCAAGGGCATTGAGGTAGCGTTCCAGCTCATGGATGACGCGGGCAGCGGCCTCCTCGATGCACTCTTTCATGATCTCGCGACCATGCTTGGAGTTGGCCAGGCCGGCGGCGAGAATCTGCCCCAGCGGCGAGTCCTCACGCAACTCCTTGAGCTTCTGGTTGTTGAGCTTCTTGTCCTTGATCCAGCGCCACACCTGAGCTAGCAGATTGGCCGGGGTGACGCGGGCGGGCCGCAGGGTCCACAGGCGCTCGGCGACGATGCCGGCAGCAGCGATGGAACAGAGAATGATCGGCAGCATCATCCAGCCGCCAGCTTTGACCAGTTCCCACACGGTAGAGAATCCCCCTCGAAAAAGTGGCGCCACTCTAGCACAGGGCGCAACGCCCGCCGACCGCCGCCGTTCTCATTTTTCCCGCCAGAAACGTGGCTCGCGTCGCAACCCATGCGGTGCAGCATGTTCACCCAGACGCAAATGCAGAGCGCCTTGCAACGCGGTGTCATGTACCTCGACACCCGCCGCCTGATAGCGCGCCAACACCTGCGGGTGAGGATGTCCAAAGGCATTGTGGCGACTGCGGGTGATCAGCACGTGCTGCGCACCGACCGCATCGATAAAGGCCTGGCTGGATGACGTGCGACTGCCGTGATGGGGCGCCAGCAGCCACCGCGAGGCCAGGGGAAAGTCGGCCTGCATCAGTGCGCGCTCGGCGCGGACATCGATATCACCGGTCAGCAACAGGCGCTCACCCGCCGCCTCGATCTGCAAGACACAAGAACGCTGATTGCCGGACACGGCCTGGTCCCACTGCCACAACCTGAACGTCACGTCGTTCCATTGCCAGCGCTGTCCTGATTCGCAATCCTCAGCGCCAAGCGTCCTGGCCAGCCGTTGCGGTTCGCCACTGATGACTCGGCTCACCGGCATCCCGGCTCTGATCGCCACTGCACCGCCGGCATGATCGTTATCCGCATGACTGAGCAGCATCAGATCGAGCTGCCTGAGGTTCATCGCACGCAAGGAAGGCAGGACGATACGCTCCCCGGTATCGAAATCGCCAAAGCGCGGCCCCGCGTCGTACAGCAGGCTGTGTTCTCGGGTACGCACCAACACCGCCAGCCCCTGCCCCACGTCCAGCACCCAGACATCGGCACGGCCATCGTCCAGGTGCTGTGTGGGCAACAACAAGGCAGGCAACAACAGCGCGAGGCCGGGCAGACGCAAGGGTACGCCAGCAGGCAGCAGGAGCAACAAGGCGCCTGCCGCTGCCAGTAGCCAGGCCCACAGCGGCAGATTGCTGGGCAGCCAGGCAGGCAGCCAAGCAGCGATCACGCTGAGCAGTTCGAACAACAGATACAGCGCACCGCCGGCCAGCCACAACAGGCCCTCCCCAACCACGGGAACGGGTAGCAGCAGAGCGCCCAGCAAGGCCAGGGGTACGACCACCAGCCCCACCCAGGGCACGGCGACCAGATTAGCCAGCGGCCCGCTGCTGCTGACGGGCAGACCGAGAATCAGCATCATCGGCAACAGACCAATGGCCATGGTCCACTGCGCACGCGTCAACCCGCGCCACCAACCCCAGACGCCAAGCCGACCACCGAACACCAACGCGAGAATCGCCACGGCCGAGAACGATAGCCAGAAGCCCGGTTGCAAGGACGCCAATGGCTCGAGTAGCAGCACCACGAGCAGGGCCAGCAACAATGGCCACCAGGCGCCCAGATGACGAAAGCGCATGCGCCAGAGCAGCACCAGCGCAACCATCACGCAGGCCCTGCGCACCGGCACCTCGAAACCAGCCAACATCCCGTAGACCAGAGCCCCACTCAGGGCCAGCGCACAGGCGCAGGGCAACCAGGGCCAGCGCCTTGGCCAGGCGCCGACTCTCGCCAGCAACGCCACCAGTCCGTAAAGAAAGCCGGCCAGCAGGGCGATATGCTGACCAGAGATGACCATCAGATGCACCGTGCCCGTGTGCTGCAGCAGGCGCCAGTCGCTCGCGCTCAAGCCGGAGCCATCACCCAGGACCAGAGCGGCAATGGCGCCCTCTCGCTCAAAGGCCGGCGCCGCCAGCAGATGCTGACGCAGGCCGTCGCGCCAACTCCCCAAGCCCGTCGCGGCGGATAACCGCTGGCCAGACTTGATCGTGCCCGTAGCGCCAATGCGCTGGGCCAGCAGCCAGGCTTCGTAGTCGAAACTCTGCGGATTGACCAACCCATGTGGACGCTTCAGGTTGACCGCCACCCGCCAGCGCTCGCCGCCCTGCACCGGCGGCCCGCCATACCAGGCCAGGCGTAACCTTTTCGGCAGCTCGGCACGTCGGGAGTGCGCCTCTTCGAACTGGAAGCGCACCACGCCGTCGGACACCTCCGGCAGACCGACCACACGGCCCTCCAGCCACAGGGTGCGGCCATCGAGTTGTGGATCGAGGCGGTCATCCAGTGCCGATTGCGCCGAACTGCAGGCCCAGGCCAGCCCCAACAGAAAGAACCCCAGCGGATAAAGGCGCGAGACCAGCAACCCCAGGCCGGCACCGACCGCCACCAGCAACAGCCAGCCCGGCGGCAAACTCGGCAGAAAGCGCAGCATCAATAGCCCCAGGGCCAGCGCCAACATCCCTGTTCGCATGATTTCTCCTTGTTCATCGAGCTGCGGCGAGCGCGTCCAGCGCTCACCTCTGGTCACAATATGGAAACGCTGGCCAGGCTGAATCCGTGCATAATATCGGCGCTTTTGCCTGCCCAGAGACTCTTCATGCCGCGTCGTTTATTCAAGCGCTACATGCCCAACCCCGACAGCATCAAGGGTAACAAGTCCCTGCGCTTTCTCGGCAAACTCATTCATGATCCCAATCTCTGGCATCTCAATCGCCATTCGGTAGCCCGCGGCATGGCCATCGGCCTGTTCTGGGCGATGATCCCCATGCCCATGCAGATGCTGGCCGCCGCCGCCGTCGCCATCCCGATGCGCGCCAACCTGCCAATCTCAATCGGTCTGGTGTGGCTGACCAACCCCATCACCATGCCACCGATTTTCTACTGCACCTACAAGATGGGTGCATGGATCATGCAGACACCACCGGTGCGCATGCCGGAGACGCTGAGCCTGGAATGGATCACGGCTGAAGTCGCCGTCCTGTGGAAACCGCTGTACCTCGGCTCCTTCGTCTCCGGCCTGGTGCTCGCCGCACTGGGTTATGTGTTGACCATGCTCTACTGGCGCTGGTGGGTCCAGCGTAGCTGGCGCAAGCGTCAGGAAAAGCGCCGACTGGAACGCCACTGAAAAGAAAAAGCCGTCGAATACCAGGCCGTGTGAAAACGTAGCGAGCGAAGGTCAGGCAATACCGATGGCGGCCCCGCAAAAGCAGGCGAAGAAGCGCAGTTTACAAGTGGTAAATGAGCATTTGACCGGGCTGGCGTTCCAGCCTGCTTTTAACGCAGCATGACCGAGCGCAGTAGTTTTCGCACAGCCTGGTTCGACGGCTTTTCGTTCTTACTCGTAACGCAGCGCTTCGGCCGGCTGCACCTGCGCCGCCCGCCATGAGGGGTAGAGCGTGGCGAGGAAACTCAGGATCAATGCCGCCGAACAGATAAGCGCCACGTCCAGCCACTGCAGGTCGGACGGCAGGCTGCTGATGAAATACACATCGGAGCTCATCACCTGCTGACCGGCAAAAGACTCCAGCCAGGCCACCAGTGCGCTGACGTTGAGCGCTGCCAGCACACCGAGTACCGTACCGATCAGCGTACCGACCAGACCGATGACCGAGCCCTGCACCATGAAAATCGCCATGATCTGCCGGGGTGTGGCGCCCAGGGTACGCAGAATGGCGATGTCGCCGCCCTTGTCGGCCACCACCATGATCAGCGTGGCGATGATGTTGAACGCCGCCACAGCGACGATCAGCAGCAGCAGCAGACCGATCATGGTCTTTTCCATTTTCATCGCGCTGAACAGGCTGCCCTGGGTGTGGGTCCAGTCATCGGCGCGATAACCCGCGCCCAGCTCGGCGACCAGCGCCTTGGATACCTGCGGCGCCTGATAGAGGTCTTTCAGCGCCAGGCGAATGCCCGGCAGCGTACCTTCCGGCAAGCGCTGCATGGCAGCAGCATCGACGACGTTGATCAGTGCCAGTGAGCTGTCCAGCTCGGCACCGACCTTGAACACCGCCGCCACGTTCAGCCGCTGCATGCGCGGGGTGACGCCACCAGGCGCGCTGCTCAGCTCGGGGATGATCAGGGTCAGCTTGTCGCCCACCTGCAGGCCGAAGCGGCGCGCGGTGATATCACCGATCACCACGCCGAACTCACCCGGCTGCAGATTGTTCAGGCTGCCCTGACGGATGTGTTCGGGCAGAATCGATACCTTGCCCTCCTCCACCGGGTCGATGCCGTGGATCTGGATCGGCTGCATCAGCCCGCGATGCGAGAGCATGCCCTCCAGCTCGGCATAGGGCGCCGCGGCCTGCACCTGCGGATTGGCCATGGCCTTGCCTGCGAGGGCGCGCCAGTCGGCGACCGGCTCGGCGCCGTAGAGCATGGCGTGCGGCACCATGCCGAGAATGCGCGAGCTCATTTCCTTCTGGAAACCGTTCATCACCGACAGCACCACGATCATCGCCAGCACGCCAAGCGCCAGGCCGATCATCGAGGTCAGCGAAATGAAGGAGATGAAATGGTTGCGGCGCTTGGCCCGTGTGTAGCGAGCGCCGATGAAGATACTCAGCGGACGAAACATCAGAGGGTCACCAGTTTGCCGTCCTGCAGGCTGAGCACGCGATCCATCTGCCGCGCCAGCTGCATGTCGTGGGTCACCACCAGGAACGCGGTGTTGGAGTCACGGCTGAGTTCGCGCATCAGCTCCTGAATGCCTTCAGCGGTGTGCTGGTCGAGGTTGCCGGTGGGTTCATCGAGCAGCACCAGCCCCGGGCGGTTGACCAGGGCACGGGCAATCGCCACACGCTGGCGCTCACCACCGGACAGTTCTGACGGCTTGTGATTGAGGCGATGGCCAAGCCCGACTCGCTCGAGCAGCTTGGTGGCACGCTCGCGCGCCTCGCTGATCGACGTCTTGCCGATCAACAGCGGCATGCAGACATTCTCCAGCGCAGTGAACTCGGCCAGCAGGTGGTGAAACTGGTAGACGAAGCCCAGCGCGCGGTTGCGCAGCAGACCTCGTGCGGTCTCGCTCAGCGCCGAGAGTTGCTCGCCGGCCAGCCAGACGCTGCCCTCGCTGGGCGTATCCAGGCCACCGAGCATGTTCAAAAGGGTGCTCTTGCCGGAACCGGAGCTGCCGACGATGGCCACACGTTCACCGGGGATGAGTTCCAGCTCGAGGCCATCGAGCACCACCACCGACTCGGGGCCCTCGTCGTAACGCTTGCTCAGGTTGCGACAGCTGAGCACGGCATTGTGCTGTTTCATGGCGTTCTGGTTCATGGACTCACTCATAGCGCAGGGCCTCGGCCGGCTGGGTACGCGCAGCGCGCCAGGCTGGATACAGGGTGGCGAAGAAGCTCAGCAGCAACGCCGCGGTACAGACCATCACCACGTCGGCGCTCTGCAGTTGCGAGGGCAGGTAATCGATGAAGTAGACATCGGCATTGAGGAACTTGATGCCCAGTAGACGTTCGATGCCGGCGATCAGGCTGCTGACGTTGAGCGCTGCGAGAATCCCCAGCACGGCGCCGATCAAGGTGCCGACCACACCGATCACCGTGCCCTGCACCATGAAGATGGCCATGATCTGCCGCGGCGTGGCGCCGAGGGTCCGCAGGATGGCGATGTCGCCCTTCTTGTCGGTCACCACCATCACCAGGGTGGAAATGATATTGAACGCGGCCACCGCGACGATCAGCAGCAGAAGCAGGCCGATCATGGTCTTCTCCATGCGAATGGCCTGGTACAGATTGCCGTGGGTGCGTGTCCAGTCGCGGGCGTAGAAATCACCGTCGAGGGTCTGAGCGATCTCCCAGGCGCTGCGCGGCGCCTGGAACAGATCATCGAACTTCAGGCGCAGCCCCTGTACCTGATCCGGCTTCCAGCGCTGCAGGCGCGCCAGGTCGCTGATGTTGGCCAGGGCCAGAGCACCGTCGATCTCGCCAGCGCCGACATGGAAGATGCCGGTCACGGTAAAGCGCTTCAAACGCGGGAACATGCCGGCGGGCGTTACCGTGACTTCCGGCGCGACGAAGGTGACCTTGTCACCCAGCTTCAGCCCCAGCTTGGCCGCCGCCTTGTCGCCGATGACCATGGCGAAATCGCCAGGCTCCAGGCTGTCGAGGCTGCCTTCCTGAAAGAAGCCGTCGATGATCGACACCTTGCGTTCCTGCTCGGGGTCGATGGCATTGATCAGCACCTTCTGCACTTTGCCGTCGTGTGTCAGCAGGCCCTGCATCTGAGTGAAGGGGGCCAGCGCCTTGACGCGCGGATGGCGCTCGACCTGTCGCGCCAATGCCGGCCAGTCGCTGACCGGGGTCGGCGATTCGACCGTGGCGTGAGGAATCATCCCCAGCACCCGAGTACGCATTTCATGGTCGAAACCATTCATCACCGACAGCACCAGGATCATTACCATCACCCCGAGGGTGAGGCCGAGCATGGACGTCAGGGAAATGAAGGAGACGAAGTGGTTGCGACGCTTGGCCCGCGTGTAGCGCGTACCGATGAATACGAACAGAGGTCTGAACATGTCGGAGAGATTCGGGGGAAAGAAAAACGTCCTTGTGGCAGGGCCAGGTCAGCAGCCTTACACTCAGAAGCAACTCAAAGTCTGCTGCGTATCGGGCATGCTGCGTTAAAGACACGTGGAAAGCCGCTTATGGCCAACGCGCTTCAGTGTGACCCCGAAGGGGCGAGCGAAGCGAGCAATGCTCGTTTACCATTCGTAACCGAGGCTTGTTCGGCGACGCTTGCCTGGCACGCATCCAGTTCGCGAGACTTTCAACAGGGTCTTCGACCACCACCGCTTTCATGGGTTCGCCATGTCGACTAACGATGTAGATGATCGCCGCGAATACTATCGTATCGACGATACGATCGCACTGGAATTCAGCCTGCTGTCGGGGGCCGAGGCCCATGCCAGCGACGCGCTTCACGATCCATCGCCGCTGTTCAACCTGCTCAGCGACCTGCACCTGATGGACTTCGAATCCCAGCATCTGCTGCGCCATATCACTGAGCGCGACCGTACCCTGGCCAACTACCTGAAGGTGATCAACAAGCGCATCGACCTGCTTGGCCAGGCCGTGGCGCAGAGCCTGCTGCGCGACATCGGCGCGCCACGCCAGGTATCGCTGTCCGAAGGCGGCATCAGCTTCAATAACGCCCAGGCCGTGGCGCCGGGCAGCCATCTGGCGATCAAGATGGTGCTGATGCCGCAGGCGCTCGGTCTACTGCTGCGTGGCCAGGTGGTGCACTGCAGCCAGCGTGCGGATGGCCAATTCGAGATCGGCACCGAGTTCGAAGCGTTGACCGACGCACAGCGCCAATTGCTGGCTCGGCATATCCTGCAAAAGCAGGCTTTGGAGCGTCGCCAAGCCCGCGAATGACAGTCGCCAAGGAACCGCCATGTATCGTCTCGCACTGCTTTTCACCCTGCTCGCCCCTACTGCTCTACTCGCCGATACCCTGACCATTCCCCTGGGCAGCCAGGGCGCCGATCTCGACGCCAGCAACCTGCCGCACAAAGGCCAGTCCAAGCGTTCGGTACTGGAGCGTTTCGGCCTGGCCGATGAAGAGCACAAGCCCGTCGGCCAGCCGCCGATCACACGCTGGGACTACCGCGAATTCAGCGTCTATTTCGAATACGATCACGTGATCAACAGCGTGCGCCATCACCAGCCACGTCACCTCGACACCGCCAAGGAGTAACAGTGACTCTCATCTACGGCCATCGCGGCGCCAAGGGCGAAGCCCCGGAAAATACCCTGGCCAGTTTCCAGCGCTGCCTGGAACACGGCGTCGACCGCTGCGAGCTGGATCTGCATCTGTCGCGCGACGGCGAACTGATGGTGATCCACGACCCAACGCTCAAGCGCACCACCGGCCTGCGCGGCAAGGTGGTCGAGCACGACGCCGCCGAGCTGGTGAAGTACGACGCGCGCAAGGGCGGCCCTGGCTGGGTGCGTCCATGCCCCATTCCGCGCCTGGAAGAATTGTTCCAGCAGTGCAAGTTCGAGCATTGGCAGCTGGAGGTGAAAAGCGCCTCGAAAGTGCGCGCCGCGCGCACCGTGCTGGCCATTGCCGAACTCGTCGAACGCTTCGGTTTGCGTGAGCAGATCACCATCACCTCCAGCTCGCGGGAGGTACTCAAGGCCGCACGCGAACTGACCCCGCAGCTGCAGCTGGGTCTGGTTGCCGAGTACGCCTGGCTCGACCCGCTGAAAGTAGCGGCGCATTACGACTGCCACCTGCTGGCGCTGAACTGGACACTGTGCACCCCGGAGCGCCTGATCAAGGCGCAGAAGCAGGGGCTGCACGTATCGGTCTGGACGGTCAATGAGCCGGCGCTGATGCGCCGCCTGGCCGACTTCGGTGTCGACAGCATCATCACCGACTTCCCCGGCATCGCGGTGCAGACGCTGCGCGGCTGAGCCTTAGCGCCCTCTCCCGCAAGCGGGGGAGGGGAGCAAGCCAGGGCAGCCCGCCGCGTAGCCCGGATGCAATCCGGGAGCTGGAGCGAGGATGTCCCCGGATTGCATCCGGGCTACGAATACAGCACCCAACAACGACAAAACCGGCCAATGGCCGGTTTTGTCCTTTGCTGCCGCCTGAGACGCTAGAAGCTCTCCCGATTCGGCCAGCGCCATTCGGAAGCCACTACCCAGCCTGTCTCCCCGACCGGCTCAGGCCGCCGGCCGGAGCCGCTCAAAAAAGCCGGTTGAGGCCGTCGAACGCGGCAACCCGATAGGCCTCGGCCATGGTCGGGTAGTTGAAGGTGGTGTTGATGAAGTACTTGATGCTGTTGGCTTCACCCTTCTGATTCATGATCGCCTGGCCAATGTGGACGATCTCCGAGGCCTGATAGCCGAAGCAATGCACACCCAGCACTTCCAGGGTTTCACGATGGAAGAGGATCTTCAGCATGCCCACCGGTTCCACCGAGATCTGCGCACGGGCCATCCCCTTGAAGAAGGCCTTGCCGACCTCGTAAGGCACCTTGGCCTGAGTCAGCTCACGCTCGGTCTTGCCGATCGAGCTGATCTCCGGAATGGTGTAAATGCCGGTCGGCACGTCATCGACGAAGCGCCAGCTGCCGTTGTCGACGATGCTACCGGCAGCGGAACGCCCCTGGTCGGCAGCGGCGCTGGCCAGGCTCGGCCAGCCGATCACGTCACCGGCGGCGTAGATGTTGCTGACCTCGGTGCGGTAATGCTCGTCGACCTGGATCTGACCACGGCTGTTGACCGCGATGCCGATGTTTTCCAGGCCCAGCTGATCGGTATTGCCGGTCCGGCCGTTACACCACAGCAGGGCGTCGGCCTTGATCTTCTTGCCCGATTTCAGGTGCAGGACCACACCGTTTTCCACACCCTCGATGCGCTCGTACTCTTCGTTGTGACGAATCAGCACGTTGTTGTTGCGCAGGTGATAGCTCAAGGCGTCGGAGATTTCCGAATCGAGGAAGCTGAGCAACTGATCACGGTTGTCGATCAGGTCGACCAGCACACCCAGGCCACTGAAGATCGAGGCGTACTCGCAACCGATCACCCCTGCTCCGTAGATGATCAGACGGCGCGGCGTGTGACCCAGGCTGAGAATGGTGTCGCTATCGTAGATACGCGGGTGGCGGAAATCGACGTCGGCCGGGCGGTAGGGACGCGAACCGGTGGCGATGACGATCTGTTTGGCCACCAGCTTTTCCACCACACCATTGAGGCAGACGACTTCGATCGTCTGCTCGTCAGCGAAGCTGGCGGTGCCGAAATAGGTGTCGATACGGTTACGTGCGTAGTAGCCGGTGCGCGAGGTGACCTGCTTGGCGATCACCTTCTCCGCACTTTTCAACACGTCGGGGAAGGAGAACCAGCGCGGCTCGCCGATCTGGCGGAACATCGGGTTGGTGTTGAACTGCATGATCTGCCGCACCGAGTGGCGCAGCGCCTTGGACGGGATGGTGCCCAGGTGGGTGCAGTTGCCGCCGACCAGCGGACGGTTGTCCACCACGGCCACCTTGCGCCCGGCCTTGGCCGCGTTCATCGCCGCGCCCTCGCCCGCCGGGCCGGAGCCCAGCACCACCACATCGTAGTTGTAGACCGCCATGTTTACTCCTTCAGATCAAGCCGGAGCGCTTGTGGCGCACCCTCGGCGGGGCCGGCAGCGGATAATAGCCACCGGCTATCAAAGCTACCACCTGGTTTAACGCTTGCTCGCGTCGTAAGCCAGGTCAGTGTTCGGCGCTTCGCCGTTGTCGCGATTGACCTCTTCACACTTCTCACGGCTACCGCCGCAGATCGAGCACTCTTTCTCGATACCCAGATTGGCGATGCCACCGCAGGAACCAGCGATGGGTTTGCGCCCCATGATCACGCCAACGGCCATCATGCCGACGACCAGAACCATGGCCAGAAATACAACCAGAAAAGTCATTGTTCATCTCCTGCAGCAAATAGCTGCTCGAATGCGGTCGTGCCATGTGTGACGAAGCCCTCGCCCTCACGCGTCACGAAAAACGCCGCGATACCGTTGCGCTCGGCGAAGGCCATACCGGCTTCCGGCCCGAGCACCATCAATAGGGTAGACAAGCCATCGGCGCGCAAGGTCGATGGATCTGCCACAGTGACAGCTGCCAGCTTGTGGTTGACCGGCTTGCCGCTCAGCGGATCGAGCGTATGCGAGTAGCGCTGGCCGTTCTCTTCGAAGTAGTTGCGATAGTCACCTGAGGTGGAGATACCGTAACCATCGAGCTGCAGAATGCGTTGGGCCACCCGCTGGTCGTCACGCGGCGCTTCCAGACCGATACGCCAGTGGCTGCCATCGGGCTTGAAGCCGGCCGCCTTGAGCTCGCCAGTGGCCTCGACCAGATAACTGGTCACTCCCAACTCACCCAGACGCGCCACGATCAGATCGACGGCATAACCAGCGGCGATGCTGTTGAAGTCGACCTGAACATCGACGTCCTTGCACAGCTGCTCGCCGTCGATCTTCAGGTGCTGCTGACCAACCCGCTGACGCACTTCGGCCAGGCGCTCGGCATCCGGTACCGCCTCGCCCTGCCCTTTGGGGCCGAAGCCCCAGAGGTCGAGCAAGGGTTCCAGCGTCAGGTCGAAGTGCCCCTGGCTCTCTTCGTGCAGACGATTACCGGCGCGTACCAGGTCGAGCACGCCCTTGGGCATGGCCTGACAGGTACCCGCTGGCGCACGGTTGAACTGCTCGATCAGCGAGTCGTCGCGATAGGTGGACATCTGCAGATCGATCTCGGCGAGGATCGCCTCGGTCGCGGCCTTGAGTTCGGCTTGCGGCGCGACACCCTCACTGCGGACGTATTTGATCGAATAGGTGCTGCCCATGGTCGGGCCGCCAAACTCTTCGATCCGTTCAGAATGCAAGCAGCCCGTTAGGGCTGCCGCCAGGGCGACAGCGATAACGGGCTGGAGTACAGCAGACCTCATGCGTTAGCCGCCGAAGTCGTCGAGGAGGATGTTCTCCGGCTCGACACCCAGGTCGGTCAGCATCTTGATCACGGCGGCGTTCATCATGGGTGGGCCGCACATGTAGAACTCGCAATCTTCCGGAGCCGGGTGGTCCTTCAGGTAGTTCTCGTACAGCACGTTGTGGATGAAGCCCTTGAGGCCGGTCCAGTTGTCTTCCGGCTGTGGGTCGGACAGCGCCAGGTGCCATTCGAAGTTCGGGTTTTCCGCGGCCAGCTGATCGTACTCTTCGTTGTAGAACGACTCGCGTATGGAGCGCGCGCCGTACCAGAAGCTGATCTTGCGCTTGGACTTCAGGCGCTTGAGCTGGTCGAAGATGTGCGAACGCATCGGCGCCATGCCGGCACCACCACCGATGAAGACCATCTCGGCGTCGGTGTCCTTGGCGAAGAACTCACCGAAGGGCCCGTACACGGTGATCTTGTCGCCCGGCTTGAGGCTGAACACGTAGGACGACATCTTGCCCGGCGGCAAATCGTCCTTGCCGGGGGGTGGCGAGGCGATACGGATGTTGAATTTCACCAGACCGCGCTCTTCCGGGTAGTTGGCCATGGAATAGGCACGGATCACGGTCTCGTCGACCTTGGACACGTACTTCCACTGGTTGAACTTGTCCCAGTCGCCGCGATACTCCTCCTGGATGTCGAAGTCCTTGTAGTACACGGTGTGCGGCGGGCATTCCAGCTGCACATAACCACCGGCGCGGAAATCGACGTTCTCGCCTTCCGGCAGCTTCAGCGTCAGCTCCTTGATGAAGGTGGCGACGTTGGGGTTGGACTCCACCGTGCATTCCCACTTCTTCACGCCGAAGACTTCTTCCGGCACTTCGATCTTCATGTCCTGCTTGACCGCGGCCTGGCAGGACAGGCGCCAGCCCTCACGGGCCTCGCGCTTGGTGAAGTGCGACTCTTCGGTGGAGAGCATCTCGCCACCACCGGACTCGATGATGCACTTGCACTGGGCGCAGGTACCGCCGCCACCGCAAGCGGACGACAGGAAGATGCCGTTGTCGGCCAGGGTCTGCAGCAGCTTGCCGCCAGCCGGGACCACGATGGTTTTTTCGCCGTTGATTTCGATGTTCACATCGCCACTGGATACCAGCTTGGCGCGAGCAGCGAGAATGATCAGCACCAGCGCGAGAACGATGGCGGTGAACATGCCGATGGCGAGGAAAATTTCGTAATTCATCTGTTCATCCTTTCCTTACAGCTGCACGCCGGAGAAGGACATGAAGCCCAGCGACATCAAACCGATGGTGATGAAGGTGATGCCCAGACCCTGCAGACCAGCCGGTACATCGCTGTACTTGAGCTTCTCGCGGATACCGGCCAGCGCAGCAATCGCCAGCGCCCAGGACACGCCTGCGCCGATACCGTAGACGGTGCTTTCGGCCAGGTTGTAGTCGCGCTCGACCATGAACAGCGAGCCACCCATGATGGCGCAGTTCACGGTGATCAGCGGCAGGAACACGCCGAGGGCGTTGTACAGCGCCGGCACGTACTTATCCAGGGTCATCTCGAGGATCTGTACCAGTGCAGCGATCACCCCGATGAAGGTCAGCAGACCAAGGAACGACAGATCCACCTCAGGCAGGCCGGCCCAGGCCAGCGCGCCATCCTTGAGGATGTTGGCGTAGATCAGGTTGTTCACCGGCATGGTGATACCCAGTACCACGATCACGGCGACACCGAGGCCGATGGCGGTTTCCACCTTCTTGGAGATGGCGATGAAGGTACACATGCCGAGGAAGAACGCCAGCGCCATGTTCTCGACGAACACCGCACGGACGAACAGGCTGATGTAATGTTCCATTAATAGGCCTCCTTGCTGGATACCTGAGGCGCCATCTTGTAGGCGTTCTTCTCGATCTGGTCTTTCTTCCAGCTACGGATGCCCCAGATGAACAGACCGATCAGGAAGAAGGCCGAAGGCGGCAGCAGCAGCATGCCGTTGGGCTGGTACCAGCCACCGTCGTTGACCACCGAGAAGATCTCGTACCCCATCAGTTTGCCCGCGCCGAACAGCTCGCGAATGATGCCCAGGGCAACCAGCATGGCGCTGTAGCCCAGGCCGTTACCGATACCGTCGAAGAACGACAGCACCGGCGGGTTCTGCATGGCGAAGGCTTCAGCGCGGCCCATCACGATGCAGTTGGTGATGATCAGACCGACGAACACCGACAGCTGTTTGGACAGACTGAAGGCGTAGGCCTTGAGCACCTGATCGACCACGATCACCAGGGATGCGATGATCACCATCTGCACGATCATGCGGATCGAGCTGGGGATCTGGCTGCGGATCATCGAGATGAACAGGTTGGAGAAACCGCAAACCAGCGTCAGCGCGGCGGACATCACCAGCGCGGTCTGCAGGTTCGAGGTCACCGCCAGGGCCGAGCAGATCCCGAGGATCTGCAGGCCGATGGGGTTGTTGTTGAAGACCGGGTTGAGCAGGACTTCTTTAATAGTCGGCTGCGACATGATCAAGCCTCCCCTGCACGCAGGTTAGCGATAAACGGACCGAAGCCGTTCTGGCCGAGCCAGAACTTCAGCAGGTTGTCCACACCGACACTGGTCAGAGTGGCGCCGGCCAGGCCATCGACCTGGTGGGTAGCGTTCGGGCTTTGCGGATCTACGCCGCCCTTGACCACCTGTACGGCCAACTTGTCGTTGTCGTCGAACAGGGTCTTGCCCGGCCATTGGCCCTTCCATTTCGGGTTGTCCACCTCGCCGCCGAGACCGGGAGTCTCGCCGTGCTGGTAGAAGCCCATGCCAACCACGGTATTGAGGTCGCCCTTGACGGCGATAAAGCCGTGCAGGGTCGACCACAGGCCGTAGCCGCGAACCGGCAGGATCAGGGTTTCGACTTCACCGTCCTTTTCCACCATGTAAACGGTGGTGTAACGCTCCTGGCGCTTGATACCGGCGATATCCTCACTGCCCTTGAGCGCGCTGGAGGTCTTCGGATCCTTGGCTGCCTTGAGTGGGTCGAAGGTGATGGGGTCGAATGCATCGGAGAACTTGCCACTCTCCAGATCCACAAGCTTGGCGGTGATGGTGCTGTCGAACAGCTCCTTGACCTTGGCGCCGGACATGCCCGCCTCACCCAGGCCGGCAATGGCCAGGATACTGCGCTGCTTGTCCAGCAGGCGGTTTTCAACCTGAGTCGGCTTCAGTGCAATGGCTGCGCCGGCGACGAACACCGAGCACACCAGACACACCAGCACGGCCACCGTCAGCGTGCGGACGGTGGATTCTTTTTGACTAGACATTGCGTGCCAGCCTCCGCTTGATATTGGCTTGAACGACGAAGTGGTCGATCAGCGGTGCAAACAGGTTGGCGAACAGAATCGCCAGCATCATGCCCTCGGGGAAGGCCGGGTTGACCACACGGATCAGCACCACCATCACACCGATCAGAGCACCAAAGATCCACTTGCCGGTGTTGGTCATCGACGCCGACACCGGGTCGGTGGCCATGAAGAACATGCCGAAGGCAAAGCCGCCCACTACCAGATGCCAGTACCAGGGCATGGCGAACATCGGGTTGGTGGTGGAACCGATCAGGTTGAGCAGCAGGCTCAGACCGATCATGCCCAGCATCACGCCGGCGACGATGCGCCAGGAGGCGATCTTGGTGATCAGCAGGACCAGACCGCCGATGGCAATCGCCAGGGTGCTGGTCTCGCCGAGCGAGCCGTGAATGGTGCCGACGAAGGCGTCCATCCAGGTGATGCCGTTGTTGATCACGTTCTCGATGCCGCCGGAGGCAGCCAGGCTCAGCGAAGTGGCGCCGGCAAAACCATCGACCGCCGTCCAGACCGCATCACCGGACATCTGCGCCGGATAGGCGAAGAACAGGAAGGCGCGGCCGGTCAGTGCCGGGTTGAGGAAGTTCTTGCCGGTACCACCGAACACTTCCTTGCCGATCACCACACCGAAGCTGATGCCCAGCGCGACCTGCCACAGCGGAATGCTCGGCGGCAGAATCAGGGCGAACAGCACGGACGTGACGAAGAAGCCTTCGTTGACTTCATGCTTGCGGATCGAAGCGAACAGCACTTCCCAGAAGCCGCCGACGATGAAGGTCACCGCGTAGACGGGCAGGAAGTAGGCTGCGCCCTGGATGAAGTTGTCCCACAGGCTGTTCGGATCGAAACCGGCCAGCGAGCCGATCAGGGCGAAGCGCCAGCCTTCCTGGCTCGCCAGCAGCTCGGGGCTCTGAGCGAAGATCAGGTTGGCCTGGTAGCCGGTGTTCCACATGCCGAAGAACATCGCTGGGAAGGTGCACAGCCACACGGTGATCATCATGCGCTTGAGGTCGATGCCGTCGCGCACGTGAGCGGTGGTCTTGGTCACGCTGCCAGGACGATAGAAGAAGGTGTCGATGGCCTCGTAGAGGGCATACCACTTCTCGTACTTGCCGCCCTTTTCGAAGTTGTGCTCGATCTTGTCGAGGAATGCACGAATGCCCACGGATTAACCCTCCTTCTCGATGCGGGTGAGGTTGTCCCGCAGGATCGGGCCATATTCATACTTGCCGGCGCACACGTAGGTGCACAGTGCCAGGTCTTCTTCGTCGAGTTCCAGGCAACCCAGTTTCTGAGCCATCTCGGTGTCGCCAACGATCAGATAGCGCAGCAGTTGAGTCGGCAGGATATCCAGCGGCATCACGGCTTCGTAGTTGCCCACCGGCACCATGGCGCGCGGGCTGCCGTTGGTGGTGGTGGTGAAGTTGAACAGCTTGGCGCCGGCCAGCTTGGAAACGAAGATGTTCAATACCGAGTGCTTGTTAACGCCGGCACGCAGGTAATGCATCATCTCGCGGTCGTTGCCTTCCACCAGGCAAGACACCTGGTTGTGGTAACGGCCGAGGAAGGCGAAGGCACCCTGAGCGGTACGACCGCCGAACACCGAGCCGGAAATCACACGATTGAAACCTGGCTTGAGCTCACCGGCGGTGAGTTCTTCCAGGTTGGCGCCCAGACGCGTGCGCAGCAGACGCGGCTGCTCGACGACCGGACCGCCCAGCGCAACCACACGCTCGACGAACAGCTGACCGGTGGTGAACAGTTTGCCCACCGCGATCACGTCCTGATAACCGATTTGCCAGACACTCTTGCTGGTGCTGACCGGGTCGAGAAAGTGAATGTGAGTGCCTGGCAGCCCCGCCGGGTGCGGGCCGGCAAAGGCTTCGCTTTGCACCTTGGCAACATGCTCGCCCGGCAGGCTGACACCCTCGGCCTTGCACAGGAAGATCTTGGCCAGGTTACCGAGAACCTTCAGGCCATTTTCGAAGTCAGCGGCATGTTCACCAATGATCACCGCAGGATCGGCGGCAAGCGGATGGGTATCGACTGCCGTCACGAAAATAGAGTTGGGTACGGCATCCAACGCCGGCACCTTGCTGAACGGACGCGTACGCAGCGCAGTCCAAAGACCGGACTGCTGCAGGTTCTCGCGAACCTGCTCGTCGCTCAGCGAGTCGAGTTGATCGGCAGCATACTGGCTGAAGGTTTCCTGCTCGTCGCCTTCGATGTCGATGACAACGGACTGCAGGACACGCTTCTCACCACGATGGATGGCGCTGATCACGCCAGCCGCAGGGGCGGTATAGCGCACGCCGGGTGTCTTCTTGTCGGTAAACAGCAATTGACCGAGTTTGACCCGGTCACCGACCTGCACTTCCATCGTCGGCTTCATCCCGTGATAGTCGAAGCCGATGACGGCGACACTGCGTACGGGCCTGGCGGCCTCGATACGCTGTGCCGGCGCACCCGTTATGGGCAAATCAAGCCCATGCTTTAGTTTGATCATAGGTTTGCCTAACCACTGATTTAGAAAGCTTTTTATAGGACAGGCGGCGCTACCAAAGGTCTAATAGACCCGACCACGCCGATACGATATGGGCGTGGAGGAAGGCGCCAAACCTGGGTAAAAAATCCGCTTGATTATAAAGACGCCCCCCGGCACTGACCACCCAAGCGCTTGCTTTTTTTGGCCTTTCGGTAACAGGGCGCAACAAACTCGATGCTGCCCGAGATCAACTCGACAACCTCGCCAGGGCAGATTCCAGGATCGGGTAGGAGGCGGCCTCACGGCCGCCGTCCTCCCACACCACCGTGCGTACGGTTCCGTACACGGCGGTTCAGGCCATGCGGTTAAGCCGATTGATCGTATCCAGTATCGAGA
>NZ_PGLR01000018.1 GCF_002803095.1 Pseudomonas sp. ZH-FAD
TGGGTGGCCGGATCAGCGTGGAATCGGTGGTCAGATGCTCATGGAATGGGTGGCCAGATGACCGTGGAATCCGCACCGTGACGACCGAGGATTTTTTTGAAGCGGTGCAGCGGCAGACCATCGACGTATTTGGTGATCAACAGCATCGCCAGGACGCTAGGACTGGCCATGCTCTTTTCGATCAGTTGAGCCGGTTTGTCGGCGGTGACCGGTGCGGCTTCACAGCCGCGGCAGCCGTAGACCTTGTCCGCTGGTTCCCTTCACAACCACTGGCCAACGCAGAGCGTTTTACCCATGCAGCGAAACGATTAGCGGACAGGAAACGGTCCCGTGGCTCGCACAACAGTCGTGAACCAGTTGCACCAAAACAGACTCGATCCGTCGCAGATCCGCGAGCTTGCCACGCACATCCCCAAGCTTCTGCTCGGCGAGCACGCGCGCTTCATCACAGTGAGCGCCGTCATCGAGCCTCAACAGCCCGGCCACTTCTTCGAGGCTAAAGCCCAGCCGTTGCGCGGACTTTACGAATTTCACCCGGGCGACATCGGGGGTTGGGGAGCAATGGAACTGAAAACCAACGTAAGCCGAATTAGAGTTCGTTTTACTCGTCAGCGACTGCGAATTAACGAACTTTGATTCGTGAGAAAGGTTTATTGCACTGATTTTCGGGTGTTGGTGACCTTTCCTCGCGATAGCGGAAACGGTTTCATAAAACGGTCGTTTTTCGAAACTATCCAGACGTTGCAAGGGTTTGCGGGGCAGCGACTGAGCTTAAGTGCACTTTCTGTTCCGTTGCTCCCCCAACCCCTATTTCCAGCAGCGAGGTGATGAATTCGTTTTGCTGTTGTGCGGCGGCGACAAAAGCAGCCAAAGCCGTGATATTGAAGCGGCTAAAAAACTCGCCAGCGAGTGGAGGTCAGAATGAGCGAAAAAATTTACGACTACGACCCAGCAGCAGCCCTAGACGGCCCTGAAGCAATCGCCGTCTTCATGGCGGAGCCCTGCCATTTCCTCTCAGCGCCATAATCCAGGACCTTCATCTCCTCTCTCCTTGATTCCGTACTTAACTACGGAGGTAGAGTTGAATCGTGGATCGAAAACCCGAGAGGAGATCGCCGTTATGAAACACCTAAGACTGCTGCTGGTAGTGGGTGCGACTCTGCTGTCATCCACCGTATGGGCCGAGGGCGGGAGCGACCGAGCGATTGAGCGAATTGCTGCACGCGAGAGGGCTGAAGCGACCCTGGTGGCGGAAACCGTCAAGGAGATTAAGCAACTGGGCCCCACGGCGGCAGGCCGTAGCGAAGCGCAGCCCGCCTGTCCGCCTGCAAAGTAGAGCCTGTGCTACTCGACCAGATGCAACGTGAGCCCACTCTGCTGAGGCGCGAGGGCAAATAGCAATACCAAACTGTGCCCTTTGCAAGTGCTCCTTTGGCCATTCAGCGGCGCTCATTGAGCGCCGCTTTTTTCTAAGCGCAAGCCGACCAACAGGGGCGCCTTACGCAACGGGAAATCCTCGGTTAACGCCCGAGTTGTCCCCATGCAGCGAAACGATCAGCGGACAGGAAACAGTCCCGTGGCTCGCACAACAGTCGTGAACCAGTTGCTCCAAAACTGACTCGATCCGTCGCAGATCCGCGAGCTTGCCACGCACATCCCCAAGCTTCTGCTCGGCGAGCACACGCGCTTCATCGCAGTGAGCACCGTCATCCAGCCTCAACAGCCCGGCCACTTCATCGAGGCTAAAGCCCAGCCGTTGCGCGGATTTAACGAATTTCACCCGGGCGACATCCGCCTCACCGTAACGGCGAATGCTGCCGTAGGGCTTGTCCGGTTCGGGTAACAGCGCCTTGCGTTGATAGAACCGGATGGTTTCCACGTTGACCCCGGCCGCCTTGGCGAAAGCGCCAATGGTCAGGCTTTCCAAATTGTTTTTCATACCGCTTGATTCCGTACATGACTACGGGACTAACCTTAAACCATCGATCAAATGCTCGAAAGGAGAAATGCATGTCTGAACCATCAAACGGGCGCGCCCCTCTTGTCGCCGGGGGGCTTGCGGCGATTCTCGCCTCGGCTTGCTGCCTGGGGCCGCTGGTTCTGATCGCCCTGGGGTTCAGCGGCGCTTGGATCGGCAACTTGACGGTGTTGGAACCTTATCGCCCGATCTTCATCGGCGCGGCGCTGGTTGCACTGTTCTTTGCCTGGCGGCGCATCGTCCGACCGACCGCAGCCTGCAAGCCGGGCGAGGTGTGCGCGATTCCGCAAGTGCGCACCACCTACAAGCTCATTTTCTGGTTCGTCGCCGTGTTGGTCTTGGTCGCGCTTGGTTTTCCCTACGTCATGCCATTTTTCTACTAACCAGGAGTTCATCATGAAAAAACTGTTTGCCTCCCTCGCTCTCGCCGCTTTCGTTGCCCCCGTGTTCGCCGCCACCCAGACCGTCACGCTGTCCGTACCGGGCATGACCTGCTCCACCTGCCCGATCACCGTCAAGAAGGCGATTTCCAAGGTCGAAGGCGTCAGCAAAGTTAACGTGACCTTCGAGACACGCGAAGCGGTTGTCACCTTCGATGATGCCAAGACCAGCGTGCAGAAGCTGACCAAGGCCACCGAAGACGCAGGCTATCCGTCCAGCGTCAAGAAGTGAGGCACTGAAAACGGCAGCGCAGCACATCTGACGCCCTTGTCTGCTACCACAAACGAAAAAGGATCTGTCGCATGACCCATCTAAAAATCACCGGCATGACCTGCGACTCGTGCGCGGCGCACGTCAAGGAAGCGCTGGAAAAAGTACCCGGCGTCCAATCTGCCATAGTGTCCTATGCCAAGGGCGCGGCCCAGCTCGCCCTTGATCCAGGCACAGCGCCGGACGCACTGACCGCCGCCGTGGCTGGCCTGGGCTACAAAGCGATGCTCGCCGATGCCCCGCCGACCGACAACCGCACTGGGCTGTTCGACAAGGTGCGCGGCTGGATGGGTGCCGCCGACAAGGGCAGCGGCGGCGAGCGCCCGTTGCAAGTCGCCGTGATCGGCAGCGGTGGAGCCGCGATGGCGGCAGCACTGAAGGCCGTCGAGCAAGGCGCGCAGGTCACGCTGATTGAGCGCGGCACCATCGGCGGCACCTGCGTCAACGTCGGTTGTGTGCCGTCCAAGATCATGATCCGCGCCGCCCACATCGCCCATCTGCGCCGGGAAAGCCCATTCGACGGCGGCATGCCACCCACACCGCCGACGATCTTGCGCGAGCGGCTGCTGGCCCAGCAGCAGGCCCGTGTCGAAGAACTCCGTCATGCCAAGTACGAAGGCATCCTGGACGGCAATTCAGCCATCACCGTTCTGCACGGTGAAGCGCGTTTCAAGGACGACCAGAGCCTTATCGTTAGTTTGAACGAGGGTGGTGAGCGCGTCGTGATGTTCGACCGCTGCCTGGTCGCCACGGGTGCCAGTCCGGCCATGCCGCCGATTCCGGGCCTGAAAGAGTCACCCTACTGGACTTCGACCGAGGCCTTGGTCAGCGACACCATTCCCGAACGCCTGGCCGTCATCGGCTCGTCGGTGGTGGCGCTGGAACTGGCGCAAGCCTTCGCCCGGCTGGGTAGCCAGGTCACGATCCTTGCGCGCAGCACGCTGTTCTTCCGCGAAGACCCTGCCATCGGCGAGGCCGTCACAGCCGCCTTCCGTGCCGAAGGAATCAAGGTACTGGAACATACGCAAGCCAGCCAAGTCGCCCATGTGGACGGCGAATTCGTGCTGACCACTGGACAGGGCGAAGTGCGCGCCGACAAGCTGCTGGTCGCCACCGGCCGGACACCGAACACGCGCAGCCTGGCATTGGAAGCGGCGGGGGTAGCCGTCAATGCGCAGGGGGCCATCGTCATCGACAAGGGCATGCGCACCAGTAGCCCGAACATCTACGCGGCCGGCGACTGCACCGACCAGCCGCAGTTCGTCTATGTGGCGGCAGCGGCCGGCACTCGTGCGGCCATTAACATGACCGGCGGCGACGCAACGCTCGATCTCGACGCTATGCCGGCAGTCGTGTTCACTGATCCGCAAGTTGCCACGGTTGGCTACAGTGAAGCAGAAGCCCAGCGCATCGGCCTGCAAACCGACAGTCGTACTCTCACGCTCGACAATGTGCCGCGTGCACTCGCCAACTTCGACACGCGCGGCTTTATCAAGCTTGTCGCTGAGGCTGGATCTGGACGCATTCTTGGGGTTCAGGCTGTAACACCGGAAGCAGGCGAGATCATCCAGACTGCCGCGATTGCCATCCGGGCTCGCATGACCGTCCAGGATCTTGCCAACCAACTTTTCACCTACCTCACCATGGTGGAAGGTCTCAAACTGGTGGCACAGACTTTCTCGAAGGATGTGACACAGCTATCGTGCTGTGCGGGCTAAACCAAGGACACGAAAAGAGCGACAGAGGAGTTTTTATGTTTTGCGATATTAGACTAACAGCACGTTGCACCCGTGCATGCTTAACCATTCTGTTGGCGGGTACTGCAGCGTTTGGCTTGTCAAACAATGCGCTGGCGGCCTACGACTTTTCTAAGCTGGGAGCAGCGATCGAAACATTGGCGCCGGAGACCGTCGACGGCTGGGAAAAGAAAGCGAGGGCGGGCGATGCCATGGCGCAGAACATCATGGGTCTTGCCTACAAATGCGGTATGGGCGTAAAACAAGACCATGCTGCATCGATCCAGTGGTTTCGCAGGGCGGCCGAGCAGGGTGAAGCTGATGCGCAGTTCAACCTGGGGCGCCTCTACGCAAGCGAAGTCGACGGTATGTATAAGAAAGGGCGTGCGGCTCCTGCCGACGATGCACAGGCGTTCAAGTGGTACCGCCTCTCTGCCGAGCAGGGACACACGCAGGCTCAAGTCAGGCTGGCTCAACTGTTTGCGAAGGGGCTCGGTGAGGTCGCGCGCGACCAGGTTCAGGCCTACAAGTGGATGAGTCTGGCAGCAGCGTCAGGAGAACCAACGGCAGCAAAAGTCATTGCCGACTATGCGGCTCAAATGAAGCCCGAACAGGTGCAGCAAGCGCAATTGCTGGTCCAGGAATGGAAACGCCGGCAAAGCGCACGCTGACGTGATCTTTGAAAAGCGCGGCATGTAATCGCCAAGGGTGGGTTTATGCCGCGTAACCGCTGCTTGGATGTTGGAGGTGGAAATTGGACAAGACTATATATTCCAAAAAGATTGCCGAGAGCCTCTCATCTGGCAATCATCCAGAAGAGTTCGCAACCCTCTTCGTCACCCTGCTTCGTCAGCTTGTGATGGGAAGGCCTGTGTCACGCGAAGCGCTCGGCACCGCACTCGGATGGTCTGGGCAGAGGGTTGCAACTGTACTTGAGCCGGCGCCCGGTACCGAATATGACGAGCAGGGCAATATCATTGGACTGGGCCTGACGCTACGCGAAACCCCTCACGTTTTTGAAGTGGATGGCCGCCGTTTATACACCTGGTGTGCGCTCGACACCTTGATGTTTCCCGCTTTGATTGGCAAAACAGCCCGTGTCACGTCGCGCTGTGCTGCCACCGGCAGGCCGATTACGCTCACAGTTGCGCCAGAAGCAGTGCTTCAGGTTGAACCGGCGGAAACAATGGTGTCTCTGCTAACGCCGGATGCTTCACCCGACATTCGCTGTTCCTTTTGCTGTCATGTGCATTTTTTTGCATCGCCTTCTGTTGCAAATGCATGGGCTTCGACGCACCCGGGGATAGAGCTCGTGCCTGTCGAGAATGCATTCGGTCTCGGACATCTGATCGCGCATAAGCTGTTAGAAGACAGCGAGCGAAACACGGCATGAATGCCTACTCGATTTCGAAGCTTGCTGAAGATGCAGGCGTAAGCGTGCATGTTGTGCGCGACTACTTGATGCGCGGGTTGTTGCATCCCGCCTGGCGAACCGAAGGTGGCTACAACGTTTTCGATGCCAAAACACTGGAACGGTTGCGTTTCCTGCGCGTGGCCTTCGAGTCGGGACCCAGGCTCGACGAGTTAACGCGACTTTGCAGGGCGTTGGATGCAGGCGATAGCAAGTGCGTACACGGATGTGTCGAGCAACTGCGTCGGAAGATCGATGTGCGCCGAAAAGAGCTGATGGTGATCGAGACCTCTTTAGGCGAGTTGGCGTCCAGTGCATAACCTCACTATCTGTCGCCAGTGCGGCTACGTCGAAGAGCTGCACCTTGATGAAATTAGCGATCAGCTTGCCGCCCTGGCCCAGCGCCAAGGCTTCAACGTTGAGCGCCAAACGATTGAGCTTCAGGGCTTATGTCAAGCATGCCGATCCGTGAGTAATGCCTAATGTCCCAATTTGATGAACTCGCCCCTCAACAGCTTTTTAAGGCGTTAGAGTCAGCGACCACAACAGCTTCCCTGCCCAAGCTTGCAACGCTACTAGATGCCATTCGCTTTAATGAAGACGGCCTGATTCCCGCCATTGCCCAGCAACATGATACGGGCGAAGTACTGATGATGGCGTGGATGAACCGAGAAGCCCTGGAAGAGACGTTAACAACGCAGCGAGTTTGCTACTTCTCACGCTCGCGCCAAAAGCTATGGCGCAAAGGTGAGACATCAGGACAGCAACAGCGCCTTAAAAGCGCAGCGCTAGATTGCGATGGTGATACGCTGCTGGTTCAGGTGGAGCAAACTGGTCCCGCGTGCCATTCCGGCCGTCGCAGCTGCTTTTATGTGTCGCTCGGTGCAGACAGCGCCAAGATTACCAGCGAGCCGCTGATTGATCCGGCCACGCTATACGGTAAAAAAGCGCCGTGAAAAATTGGCTGTTCGCCATTAAACAGGTTTTTCTTAAGCTGCTAACAGCAGTGATGGTGGGCTGTATTCGCGTTTACCAATACACCATCAGCCCACTGCTTGGCCCTCGCTGCCGCTTCTGGCCAAGCTGCTCTTCCTATACCATCGAGGCCATCCAGGTGCACGGCCCTTTCAAAGGCGGCTGGATGGCTGTCAAACGCATCGTGAAATGCCACCCAGGCAGCCCAGGCGGCATGGATCCGGTGCCCGGTGGGCGCAGCGAAGCGCTCTGCCGTGAAAATGACGACCGCCCTACTGAGCGTTGCCGCTCAACCTTCTGCCGCCACTAACGTTTATCCTTGCTTAGCCACCTGATAGATACGCTCTAACATGGCGTGCAGGCCGTTACTGCGCGTGGGTGAAAGGTGCTTATCAAGCCCGAGATCTTTCAAGAAATGCGGCTCGGTCTGATTGATCTCTTCGGCTGTGCGCTCACTATAGATACGCAGCAATACGGCAATTAACCCTGATACGATGGCAGCATCCGATGTAGCCTTGAACACCAGTTTGTCGCCTGCCTGTTCATGGCACGTCCACACGTTGGATTGGCAGCCTTGGATTTTATATTCTTCCGTACGACGCTCCTCCGGAAAGTCAGGCAGCTGCTTTCCCATATCAATAATGTACTGATAACGGTCCATCCAGTTATCAAACATCTCAAACTCTTCGACCAGCTCCTGTTGGGCTAGCTCTGCGCCTGAAGTTGCCATGGCGTATCCTTTGCGTTGATGAATCACAGTCGCGGCTATTATAACGTTTCAGCCCCTGCTTTTGGGGGCGTTTTCAAGCGGTGGCGCTGCTGCTCTTGATGCCACTCATCGGCTTCGGTGTGCAAATAACGGCTGGTGGTATCTAGCTTGGCATGGCGAGCGCTTTCCGCTAAGTAACGCGAGTTATTGTCAAATTCTGTGTATGGCCGGTCAGGCGGCAGTCCTGTCTGACTGATCGGTCAAGGGTTCGCCGTCCTTGAACTGGACGTTGTTCACGACCAGCTCCAGCTTGTTGAACCCCTTGATCCGCTTCCAGCGCTTCTGGGCGCTCTGAAGCAGCTTGAAGACCATCGCCAGGGTCGTCGCTCTGGAGCCGCAGTTCCGGCTGCGCTTGCTCCGCAGGCGGACCGTGGCGAAGGTCGACTCGATCGGGTTGGTGGTGCGGATATGCACCCAGTGTTCTGCCGGGTAGTCATAGAACGCCAGCAGCTCCTCCCGATCCTTGGCCAGGCACTCCATGGCTCTGGGGTACTTGGCCTCGAAGCGTTTCACCGTGCGATCGAAAGCCTTGTGCGCCTCATCGCGGGTCTCGGCCATCCAGATCTCATGGAGGTCGGCCTTGACCTTGGGCTGCACGGATTTCGGCAGTTTATTCAATACGTTGGCAGTCTTATGGACCCAGCAGCGCTGGTGCTCGGTCTCTGGATAGACCTTGCTCAACGCCGCCCAGAAGCCCATGGCGCCGTCGCCAACCGCTAGCTTGGGGGCCGTCGTCAGCCCGCGCTCGCGTAGCCCCGTGAGCAGCTCTTTCCAGCTGGCCTCTGACTCACGCTGCCCATCCTCGACGACGACCAACTCCTTGCGGCCCTGCTCAGTGACGCCGATGATCACCAGCAGACACAGACGGTCATCCATGCGCACGTTGCTGTACACGCCGTCTGCCCACCAGTAGACGTAGCGCTGCTCTGATAAGCCCCGCTTCTGCCACTCGGCGTGCTCAGCCTCCCACTGCTTCTTGAGCCGCGACACAGTATTGGGGTCGTCTCAGAATTCGGAAAATAAAGCACGCTAAGGCGTAGTCACCCCGTGACTCCCCCGCGCCGATGCAGCGAGCTTCGTTCCGTCTTGCAGTGACGCAATCAGCGGGCAGGAAACGTTCCCTTTCCGCGCATGGCAGGCGCACACCAGTTCAGACAGCACGGCCTCCATGCGTGCCAAGTCGGCCATCTTCTCGCGCACATCCTTGAGCTTGTGCTCGGCCAGGCCGCTGGCTTCCTCGCAATGGGTGCCATCCTCCAGCCGCAGTAGCTCGGCGATTTCGTCCAGGCTAAAGCCCAGCCGCTGGGTCGATTTCACGAACCGCACTCGTGTTACATCCGCCTCGCCATAGCGGCGAATGCTGCCATAGGGCTTGTCTGGCTCCGGCAGCAGGCCCTTGCGCTGGTAGAACCGGATGGTCTCCACATTGACCCCGGCCGCCTTGGCAAAAACGCCAATGGTCAGATTCTCCAAATTTTTTCCATATCGCTTGACTCCGTACATAACTACGGAAGTAAGCTTAAGCTATCCAAACCAAATTTGAAAGGGCAAGCGTATGTCTGAACCTCAAAACGGGCGCGGGGCGCTCTTCACTGGCGGGCTAGCCGCCATCCTCGCCTCGGCTTGCTGCCTGGGGCCGCTGGTTCTGATCGCCCTGGGATTCAGCGGGGCCTGGATCGGTAACCTGACCGTGCTGGAACCGTACCGCCCGCTCTTCATCGGCGCGGCACTGGTGGCGCTGTTCTTCGCCTACCGGCGCATTTTCCGCCCCGCTCAAGCCTGCGCACCGGGCGAGGTCTGCGCCATCCCTCAGGTACGTACCTCCTACAAGCTGCTGTACTGGCTGGTGGCGGCCTTGGTGCTGGTCGCGCTCGGCTTCCCCTACATCCTTCCCTTGTTCTACTGATCAGGAGTTCACCATGAGAAAACTGCTCGCATCCTTAGCCCTCGCCAGCCTGGTCGCCACACCCGTCTGGGCGGCCACGCAGACCGTCACCCTGGCGGTGCCGGGCATGACCTGCGCCGCCTGCCCGATTACGGTGAAGACGGCGTTGACCAAGGTCGATGGCGTGACCAAGGCTGAGGTGAGTTTCGAGAACCGCGAGGCCATCGTCACCTTCGACGATACCAAGACCAATGCCCTGGCGCTGACTAAGGCGACCGAGGACGCTGGCTATCCGTCCAGCGTCAAGCAATAGGAGGGACTTCCGATGGCAAATCCTCTCAATCTGTTCACGCGGATCGGTGACAAAGCCGGCTCCGTCGGCGTGCTGATTTCTGCCATAGGCTGCGCCATGTGCTTTCCCGCCCTTGCTAGTCTGGGGGCCGCGTTCGGTCTGGGCTTTTTGAGCCAGTGGGAAGGCCTGTTCATCACCACGCTGCTGCCTCTGTTTGCTGGACTGGCTCTGCTCGTCAATGCCCTCGGCTGGCTCAATCATCGGCAGTGGCGACGGACTGCGCTCGGCCTGATCGGTCCTACCCTGGTACTGGCAGCGGTATTTTTTATGCGGGCTTATGGCTGGCGGAGCGGTTGGCTGCTCTATATCGGCCTGGCCCTCATGTTTGGGGTGTCGATATGGGATCTCGTGTCGCCCGCTCATCGCCGTTGTGGGCCGGATGCCTGTCCGACGCCGCCAAACCAGTGAACCTGACAAGAGACGATCTAATGAGTAACGAAATGACCGAACTGAAAATCATTGGTATGACCTGCGCCTCCTGTGTCGTGCATGTGAAAGAGGCCTTGGAGAAGATTCCGGGCGTGCATCGGGCGGATGTTTCCTACGCCAGCGGGAAGGCCGAACTGAAGGTCGACGAGGGCGCAAGCCGTGAGCAGATGCAGGCCGCTGTCGAGGCCCTGGGGTATCGAGCGGCGTTCGAAGACGCCATGGTACAAGCCCGTCCTGGCCTGCTCGATAAGGCACGGGGTTGGTTGAGCAGCACTGACGCCGGGAAAGAGGGCGACAAGCTCCACGTCGCGGTCATCGGCAGTGGTGGCGCCGCCATGGCGGCCGCGCTCAAGGCGGTGGAAGGCGGTGCCCGCGTCACCCTGATCGAGCGCGGCATCATCGGCGGCACCTGCGTCAACGTGGGCTGCGTGCCCTCCAAGATCATGATTCGTGCCGCGCATGTGGCCCATCTGCGCCGCGAGAGCCCGTTCGACGCCGGGCTTTCCGCCATGACGCCGACCGTCCTACGCGAACGTCTGCTCGCGCAGCAACAAGACCGTGTCGCCGAACTGCGCCACGCCAAGTACGAAAGCATCCTGGAGAGCACGCCGGCGATCAGCGTGCTGCGCGGCACCGCCCGTTTCCAGGACGGCCACACGCTCAGCGTGAAACTGGCCGAGGGTGGCGAGCACATCGTAGCCTTCGACCGCTGCCTGGTCGCCACCGGCGCAAGCGCGGCCGTTCCACCGATTCCAGGACTGAAAGACACGCCGTACTGGACCTCAGACCAGGCACTGGCGAGCGATACAATCCCTAAGCGGCTCGCCGTGATCGGCGCCTCCGTAGTGGCAGTGGAACTGGCGCAGGCCTTCGCCCGGCTGGGTAGCGAGGTCACGATCCTGGCACGCAGTGCGATGTTCTTCCACGAAGACCCGGCCATCGGCGCGGCGGTGACGGAGGCCTTCCGTATGGAGGGCATCGAAGTGCTGGAGCAAACGCAAGCCAGCCAGGTGTCCCACGCCAACGGCGAGTTCGTACTGGCCACCAACCATGGTGAGTTACGTGCCGACCAACTGCTCGTCGCCACCGGCCGCACGCCCAATACCCAGGGCCTGAACCTGGAAGCGGCCGACGTGCAGCTGGACGAGCGCGGCGGCATCCAGATCGACGAGCGCATGCGCACCAGCGCAGCGGATATCTATGCGGCCGGCGACTGCACCGACCAACCGCAGTTCGTCTACGTCGCGGCAGCGGCTGGCACCCGCGCGGCAATCAACATGACCGGCGGCGAGGCCAAGCTCAATCTCGACGTCATGCCGGCCGTGGTGTTCACCGATCCGCAAGTGGCCACCGTCGGCTACAGCGAAGCCGAAGCGCAGCACGCCGGGATCGAAACCGACAGCCGCACCTTGACCCTGGACAACGTGCCGCGCGCGTTGGCCAACTTCGACACGCGGGGTTTCATCAAGTTGGTTGCCGAAGTGGGCTCCGGCCGACTGCTGGGAGTGCAGGCTGTGGCCCCGGAAGCAGGAGAACTGATCCAGACGGCGGTACTCGCCATCCGCAACCGTATGACCGTGCAGGAATTGGCTGACCAGTTGTTCCCCTACCTGACGATGGTCGAGGGACTGAAACTCGCCGCACAGACCTTTAACAAAGACGTCAAACAATTGTCCTGCTGCGCAGGGTAATGAGAGAGGGAGGTTGAAACATGAGCAACACGGCAGACGATCTCGGTAGGTGCGACAGCCTACGCAAGACATGGCAGTTGGTCAGCTTCTGGGGCCTGCCTGCCGTCGTGGCGACGATAGCGATTGTTCTGTCTAATCGACGCCCCGCGTTGTTCCTGGCAGCAGGCGCCGCGCTGGCCGTGATGGGCGGCGCCTGCCTGGTCAACGCCACGCGTTGTCGCCGCCTTCACTGCTACATAACGGGGCCTCACTTCCTGTTGCTCGCAGTTGGTGCGCTATTGGCTTATGTGTTTGACCAAAACGGCGAGCATCTCTCCAGGTTGTGGCTGCTACTGGCTCTGGGAGCTGCACCGTTGCTCATCTGGCTACCTGAGCGCCTAGCCGGAAGGAAATATCTGAGCGCCCCAGTTTGCGGTGAAGGTCGGGAGTGTCGGCGATGAATGCCTACTCCATATCCAGATTGGCCGAGGACGCGGGCGTCAGTGTCCATATAGTCCGAGATTATATGCTGCGCGGCTTGCTGCACCCCGCGCGGCGCACGGAAAGCGGTTACGGCATTTTCGATGAGCGGTCCCTGGCGCGGCTGTGCTTCGTACGTGCCGCCTTTGAGTCCGGTATCGGGCTCGACGAATTGGCGCGGCTCTGTCGAGCGCTCGATGCAGACGATAGTACCGATGTGATCGGGTGTATCGACCGCTTGCTTGGGCAAATCGCGACCCGGCTGGCAGCTTTAGACGCAGTGAAAACGGAGTTGGCCGGGCTGACTCATCGTGCCATCGAAGGTCACACCCATGCGTAATACCAACCAATCCGAATCAATCAAGATGCCCCGCTGGCACGCCTACACGTGGGGTGTGCTCGCCGCGCTCACTTGCCCCTGCCATCTGCCGGTGCTGGCATTACTGCTCTCGGGGACTGCGGCCGGGGCCTTCGTCAGCGAGCATTGGAGCCTCGCGACGCTCGTGCTGACGGTTCTCTTCGTCCTCTTCCTGAGAGCGGCTCTACGGGCCTTTCGGAAGCGGGCGTGACCCGCTCGGAGCACGGCGCGGTCTCCGCTGCCGAGTTGCGGCAGGCTTGGGAGCGTTGGGAATTGTTGCTGCACTGCCAGCCGCAGGTCGATCTGCGCGCAGGTTCGATCGCAGGTGTGGAAGAGTTACTAGGTTTTCTTGGACGATGGAGAAACCCCATCATGAACGCAAACGACACCCCCACTATCAGTTGCTGCGAATGTTGCAAGGAAATTTCCCTTGACGCCGCACTGACGCCGGAAGGTACCGAGTACGTCGTGCACTTCTGTGGCCTTGAATGCTATCAGCGCTTCATATCGCGCGCGGATAAGAGAGCGGCATCCGAGCCTGATCACCCCTGCACACCAGAGGTCAGTACCCGTCACGACGACTAATCTTTGCCTCTGGAAAGTGGCTCTGGTTTTTTTTAGAAAGCGTGAGTCCATTGAGATTTAATGCAAGTCCGCTCGTGGCTAATGTAAGCCCGAAGGCTTCGTCAGTAGTTTTATCTAGGCCGATGCCCGGGAGGATGGCAGCGTGCCTACAGGGCGTCAAAACCGGCTACCCAGAGTCAAATTCACCCCACAGTACAGCGATGCTATAGAGTTACTCGTCAGTCCTGCAGCATCAGTTTTACTCTGCACCTCCATTGTATTCAGTCTGCCGGCAGCCCATTTGCACGAATAGTCTAGTCCTGATAGTCAGGAGCAAGCGCTGCCAAAGGAGCAACGTGTTTAGAACCCGCCTGCAAGCATGAACATAAAGCAGAAATATCCTCTTGAAGGGCCATCGCCTGCGCCCAAATACTGTCGACATCACTGGTAGCCACAGTGAGGGGGAAACCTTCCAGTACCGTCATGGCCATGCCATGCAGGCGTAGGAAGTCTTCTCGAATGCTGCCGACCCCTCCGATTTCAGCAAGGCAGGCATCCAGCCGGTCGACCAAGTTGAGCAACTGAGCGGTGTCGTAGCTTGCACGCAGAGAGTCGAGTACCTTGGTATCGACGTCCCCATAAGGTGTCACGCGGAACGAAGCTGGCGGGATATGCATCAGTTCGTCACCTCAACGTTGCTGTCAGACATCTGTTTCGCACGCATTGATCCCGCAGCCTGCTGGAAAATGGAATCCTTGATCCAGGGTTCCGGTGGGCGTTTGAGTTTCAGGTTGAACTCCCCAAAACGTTTGACATTGCTGGTTAGGTAGGGGCTGAGAAACGATACGTCGTCGTCAGTGAACTGCCAGCCATCACGGGCGAGCTTCTGCAGGATGCGCATCATGTCCACGGTGTTCTGCAGGATCACCGACGAGGCCACCATGTCGTTGTAGCGCAGGCGTTTCTGTTGCTCGTCCGGATCGTTTTCGGCGATCACGTCACCGCCAAAGGACAGCCACTTAGAGAAGCCGTTGTAGGACTCGATCTTATTGGTGTTGGCGGTGACTTCCTGGCGCAACTCGCGGCTGCCGATCCAGTTGAGTAGGAAGATCGTCCGGATCACGCTGCCCAGCGCTTGCGCGGCATGATAGAGCTTGTTGCGCCGACTGTAGGAGCCAAGTTTGCGCAGCAGCATAGGTGAGGAAATCTTGCCGGCCTGGATTGACAACGCGACCTGCATCAGATCCTGCCAGTGGGTTTCGATCAGGTGCCAGTCGGCGGTGTCGGTGAACAGACGGTTGATGTGTTTATACGAAACGCCGCGATCTGGCCGGCACATCACCAGGTCGCGCCAGTTGCGGATACGCGGCATCAGATTGATGCCCAGCAGATGAGTGAAGGCGAACACCGTGGCCGACTGGCCCTGGGTGTCAGAGTACACCGTATCGGGTTCGACGCTGAGGTCGACCTTGAGCAACCCCTCAATCACATAGATTGCCTCCCAGATACCAGGCGGGATGAAGTGCTGGAACACCGCGATGTAGTTATTGGCCACGTGTCGGTACGCCACGGCCCCCATCTTGCGATAGCGGAAGTGGTAGCCGGCCAGCAGATTGTCGTCATAGAAGTCGAACTGCGTACCGTCCGCGGCCACCGCCTTGCCATCGCCCCAGAGCTTGGGCAGGTCAAGTTGCAGATAGAGTTCCACCAGCTCGCGGTTAGCCTTGTCTAACTTCTCAAGCGAGAGATGGCGGCGATTCGTATAGGACAGCATGTGCGGCGTGACATTACCGGCCAGATGCCGTGCGGCCTGGTTGGGGCCAAGGTTGCAGCCCATGGCGAAGATCGTCATCAGGTAGCGCTCGGCCGGTTCTTTGAGCTTTGGCTCGTTGCCGGACATCGGCCCGAAATGCCGAGTGAACTGAATCCAATGCTCAATGTTGGCCATGATGTCGAGCACGTGCCTGGCCGGCATGCGCTGCATAAGCGCCGTCTGTAGCGAGATGGCCGAAGGCGGGATGTCCCGCGCTATCACTCGGCGTAGCACCGGTTCGCCGGCTTCATTGATCGATACGTCACCTCGGCAAGAAGGGAATTTTTCATCCAGATGCTGCGCGGTTTCCTCCAGCTGAATCTTGAGGGAGGCGACAAACTCCTTCGCCGTGCCAGGCAGCCCCACCTTTTCGCAGTAGGCCGGTAGACGATGGAAACATTCTTCCCAGGGCAGCAACTGCTTACGGTAGTCGGCGAAAGATTCCGACCCCAGCACGCACATATCACCCGAGCGCAGCTCACTGGCCAGGTAAGAGAACACGCAGACTTCCAGATAGCGCCGGTTGGTAGGTGGCCCTTCACTGGCAGGACGACGCACGACCTTAACCCAGCGCTCCGACGCAAACGACAAGTCGACATGCTCGTCGATCCACTCGCGGTGTAGATTTTCGCTGTCCTGGATGAGCTGAAGCGCCTGGATAAGTGAGCGATCCTGAGTCGTGGGTTCCAGTTGAAGAAGGTGGCTCAGACGGAACAACAGCGAGCGATGGGACTTGAAGTGCTTCCAGATCAGCGGCAGGTAGTTGTTACCGCCCGTAGCCTGGACTTCGGCGCAAGTCTCGCGCAACCGATCCAGGTTGCCATCGGGAGAGAGGAATTCCCGGATCAGACTGCCAGCCTCCTGGTCATCCGGTTCCTGAACAAGAATCTGCACCACGCCATCCAGGGTGGCCGCCAGTTGCTCCAGCTTCTGGCGTTGCCGCGCCTGGATTTGCTCCAACTCCTCCTTGGCGCGTTTGTGGATCGTCGAAATCCGTCGGATGAACATCTCGGCCAGGTGATCCCGAGTTCGCACCCGCATCCGATAGATCAAGGCCAGCATCAGTGTGTAGCGTTTCGGCTGCGAGCAGTCCTTCAGCTCGGCGACGTCCGACGCGGCGGCTTGGGTGGCGAAGTGGCGGATCTTAGCATCGACGACCCCCTCAAGAATGGCATCCAGATCTCCGAAGCTCTCTAACCACGCCAGGTGGTCGATCAACACCTCCAGGTGCTTGCGGGAAGGCTTCTTGGGTGCCTGCTTGAGTGCGTTGAAGTCACTCTGCCGACGCCCGAAATCCGTGTCGAGCAGCTCCTTTAGCTTGTAGATCACCTCGATTGGCGCTCGGAGCACGATCAGGTTGAAGGTAACTTCCTGAGCACTCGCCAAAGCGGTTTCTGCGATGTTGTTGAGCGTCGAATAAGCCGGAAGCTCATAGCCACGCTGAATCAGCTCATCAAGCATGGCATTAATGAGATCGACTCGCTGCTCAAGCACTACAGCGCAGTCACGTGCGATTTCCTCAGTGATCGCTAGCCCGTCGCTGCTATAGAAGGGTGTAACCTGCAGGTACTGCCGAACCGCCGCTTGGTGTCGGTAAAGGGTGCGGGGGTTGCTGTAGCGCGGAGCTATTCGTGCGCCGTAGCGAAGGCATTGTCGGACATGACTGATGAGCTCCTGAGGAAGCTCCTCGAACGGAACAAAATAGTGTAGCTGCTGAAACACCTTTAGTTGGATTGCCAGCCCAATCGATAGCGCTGGACTCTTAGCGGTGTTATTGACCCATTCGATCTCTGAATCAGACAGGGAATAGCATCGATGCAGCTCCTTAGCTGGCAACTGACTGGGCAAGAGCGGGTAGGCTGTCCTTTCCACCGAAGCCATTGAGTTCATCCCCCAAGTAAGGCAAAACATCAGCATAGACGGCTAGTCAGGCGGGGGATGACCAGCAATCAAGAACTCAATAAATTTCCTTTTAGTTCAATATCTTGCAGAACGAATGTCCTAATTTTTGCCTTATCTCGGCATAACCCCAACATCGCATCGGTCATAAGGCGCGCGGTCGCTTCCAGCGCTTCACCTAGCGCGGCCAACGTCTCATCCGAAGCATGGTCCATCGTAATGGCGACGACTTGCGCAGCTTTCTCGGCATTCAGTCGAGCCGATACCGTTTTCAAGTCTCCCGTCACAGTAGATCGAATGCCGACGTGTTCAGTGCTCTGGCTCATATAGCCTCCCAAGCCTGGCGATAGCGGATGCGGCGGCCGCCCGGTAAACAATCAATTCCCGCCTCGCCGTGATGGACCTGACGGGCGGGTTCGATGGTGGAATGAGCGAACTTCTCATGCCGTGGCATGACCCGCTGAGGCGTTGTCTAAACCCAAGCTTCAGGGTTTGTCTGATCCGGCGAGGCGCCCCAACGGCTCAAGCGCTTTGCCTCTGCTCAGCCCAACCTTCAAGAAGCGGCGTTGGTTCTCAGAAACCTGGCCGGCCAATCGACGTGCCTCCGCTTCAAACTGGGCGATAACAGAAGGATCGGGATCGGCGGCTTTGTGCGTCATGTGAAGGAACCAATGGACATATAGGATGGAGCCTCCCACGGACTCGAGGCGATCGCAAGCGCACTGCGCCTGCACTCCCCTCCTCCCCCTATTCCGTGGGCACCTACTGCGATTGCAGTTGTTGTGGCAGCCTCTGCACCGCCCTCTCGATGCAGTCAAAGACCGCCTCGGGAACCCTGTCCTGGAACTGGTGGCGACGAGGTGTCGTGATCACACCGCGGTGAGCGAGACAAAGCACTACCAAAGCGGCCAGGTCGCTGCCGCGCACGTCGCAGCACGCGTTTACCTCCGCATAAACCGCGTCAAATCGTTTCAAGTAGGCCGCCTGGTCACGCAGGGCATCCAGCGCATATTGCGCCACGTCCAACGTGAAGGCCACCTGTGGCGTGGCATCCCAGTAGCGATAAATGGCGGGAGGTCCCTTAAAGGTCAGCGATGAGATCCCTCCACCGTTCCGACTAAGCTCCCAGAAGGCACGCGCTGGCCTGGAGAACTCTTGCAAGGAGGCCAGATAGCGGCCTGGGTCACGTTGGATAGCGACTGACATCGGGAGCAACATGCCGCGCTGCAATGCCTCAGCATGGCAAAGCTGCTGGTGAAGCAGGAATCGGGAAAGCCGGCCATTGCCGTCTGGGAAGGGGTGAAGAAAGGCGAGTCCAAAGGAGACAATGGCGGCGACCACCAACGGATCCACCTGGGAAGCTGCCCGGTTGGCGATCCGCATCAGGTGCTCCATCAGCTCGCCACACAGTTCCGCCGGCGGTGGGACATAGGCCACGCCCAACGGTCCCTGCGTCTGATTCGTCAGGTAATTCTGCTGCTGACGGAAGCCGGTGGCCTGCGCAGATGAGTGGGAAACCGTCGAGTTCTGGATTGCAACCAGGTAGGACTCGTCTAATGGCCTGCGCTCTTGGGCCTGGCGCAAAAGACGGACGAATCTACGTGCCTGCTCTTCACTCGGCTCTTCACCTTCAATCGCAAACGACGCCTGTGTCTCTTGAAGGTATGCCCAGTCATGGAGGCGTTCGGCGTCGAACGGGGCTAAGGATTCCACGAGGATGTTGGCGCGCCCAAGAAGGTCGCGCTCCAGCATCGCCTCGATCTGCGGGGTGCGTTCCACCGTAGCGCAGTACGCCAACGTGCCAAGGCCATTGAACTCGACGCGCCATCGGGAGTTTCGCTCACCGGGCAGCGTGAAGTAGCGCCGGGGGTCGAAGAGCGGGACGAAGGCGCCTTTCACCGGCGCAGCTTGTTTCACCAACTGCCCGGTGAAGGCCTCGCGCAGGAAGCAGGCCTTGCGAAGGTACATGGCGTTGGGGGACTTGCTCAGCGCCGCCTCGAAGACGGCGGCCGGAAGTAGCGGAAGCGCCTGCATCAGGATGCCGAGATGGATCCCCTCGTGCTTCAGGGCGAAGAGGACGTGGCCCAGCAAATCATCCGCACTGGGCGCGACGTTGACCGGCACGGCCAAGGTCTGGTCGTGCTCTTGTAAGCAAGCAACGGGTTGTACGGCCGCCGGCTGACGCAAGGGCAAGGCAGACAGCTGCATGGCTTCAAGGAGTCTGGCATAGCCCACGAACTCGTTCACCAGTGAATCCTCACTTTCGGCGGCTTCCTATACACTTCCCTAAGTGGAACAGGAAAATCTTGAGTTCAGCCTTCTTCAGCAATTTTTTCCTAACAAGACAGCACATGAGGGACCGTGCTCTCCCTGGTGTGCGCTCGCGGACGCCCTCGCCGCGTAACGACCAACGCGGCGAAATTATGGTACTGCGTTTGAGGCGCGTACCTAGTGGGAAATGACCTACCCTGGGCCACGTGCTCAGATCCGGAACGCCTCCTGGTCGACAAAGGCATTCAGGGTCTGCAGCGCAGGGATCAAGCGGTTGTCTGTGTACTCGCACCCAGTGCTGCTGACCGGCGTCTGACCGCGCTTGTCAGCCTCCTCAGGGCGATGGCCATCCCCATTTGTCAAACTGACCAACATCGGTTGATAGCCCGTCTGCCAGGCTACGGTCCCGGGAAAGCTCGATCGGAGTGCCACCAAGATCGCCACACCGGCCCAGTCCAGGTCTCCCCAGAAGTGCGACGCCCCAGATTCGTGGCAATAGAGCCAGCGGCCAAAGCGTTCAGTATGAAAGGGCTCTTGGCTGCCCAGGTTCGAAAAGAACAGCGATGACGTCGCAATATGCCGCAAGCGCATGGCCGAACCTTTGAATCCAGAAGCATGAACCATGGCCAATCGGTAGGTTTCAGCGTTCGCCGAGCGAATCGCACGCTCAAACGACACCTGGTTCTCAATAAACAGCACACCATCCCAGCCGCCGTGTGGCAGGAACACCTGCAGCTGTATGGGGGCCTCCGCGAAGGGGCATTCAGGCAGGCCAAGGATCGCTGCTACCATCGCTTGGCGCTTGTCCAAGACCTTGGACATGCCCCAAAACAATCGGGCAGAGACCTCACGTAGAAACAAGGGATCCTTCGCAAGTCCAGCCAATCTGTTGAGCTGCTCTACGACGGCCGCCATTTCGCGTCCAGGAAGGTCAATGCAGTAATTCCGCACAACCGCTTTGGCTGCCTCTGATACCTCTAGGCCCGAGTCCACCGCCACCCGCCACCGCTCGTTCGCCGTTTGCGGACGCTCGGTCCTGCCCGTAGCGGTCCGAAGCCATTCGCTGTCCCGAATCTCAACCTTGGGCGCCAGGGCATAGCCTGCACGAGACATCGCCGCCCTCCCCGGCTTAATCTCGATCCAACCGTTTTGGTGCAGCTGCTGGATCTGCGACCACAAGTGCTCCTTCTCCGATTCGTACAACGCCCTGTAAAGCGCAGGCCAGGTGGTCTCCGAGAGCACCATCGCATTAGGCTTGGTACCACGTTTGTCGGCGGCATCCAGTCTGTTTACCAAGCTGTTCAAAACTTCCTGGATCGCCGGTTGCTGTGCCCAAATTGGTAGGCTCACCGGACCGCCTCTTGCGCTGGCTCCTCGTCCGACTTCAGCGGGTTCTCCATCTCGAATCTCATGCGGGCCTGCTCTCTCGCCACCCTGCGCTGCTGTTCCCACATCGTTCGCATCTTGTCTGGCCGCAACTCACGGGAATCGCATTCCGAAACGAAGTCGAGCTCCCCATTCTCCACTGGAGACAGACGGGTAAAGGTGTACTCGCGGGTGAATTCATCACGAATAGCCCCGGCCTTCATGGTCGGAACAGCGCAGATGACCTGCAGATTGAGGTTGTCACGTAAGAATCCCAGGACCGCGCGTGCACGAGTTTCATCCATGCGCGCGAAGGACTCATCGTTCACCAGCAGTTTGAGGCTGGGGCCTTTGTCGAAGACCTTGAGCTTGTTGGTTACCACCGCGGCCCTGACGATGTACGCAGGTGTTTCGAGCTGACCACCCGACCCGGTGCCCCACTCCGACAACTTGATTGCTCCGCCACTGTCGGAGTGATTCACGATGTCGTAGACGCGGTAGTTGCGATAATCCGCGATCCGCATCAGCTCCTTGGTTGCACGCTCATGGTCGTCATCCAGTAGCAAACCGATCAGCCTGTCTCGGACCGCAATCTGGTTGTCGGTGAGCGATGCGGAACCAAACAGGTCATGGGCCTCGTTGGAGGCGGCCATCTCGGCGACGGCACCGAAGAAGGTGTAGTACTCGTAGAATTCGGGCACCCATTTTGACCACTCGATCTCAAAACGATCGGACCCAAACTTCAGATTCCTCAGTTCATTGTTGAGTATTCGCAACTCACGGACGCCCTCCTCCACCTTGCCGCGGATCTCGACGCAAAACTGCTTGGTAAACACATCGCGAAAAGAGGCTTCAGCGTCGGCAAGGTCCTGGGCATTGTTCAGGAGGCCGATGTTCTTCAGGTCCGCAAGCGTGGCCAGGACTTCGCTCCGCAACAGGACCAAATGACCATACACCGGGTCGAAGCGCTCCTGTTCCAGAACATCCGGTACGCCGCCGGTAAAGCGCTCATCTTGCCGGGCGACTCGATTGTGCTCGGCTAGGTCATGCCTGACGTCGCCAGCTTTGAGGGATGTCTTCGCAATCATGCCAGGGATAACAGATTCCAGTTTGTCTTCGCGCCCTTGCCATGTGGCAGCGAGTTCATGGGCAGATTCCAGAAACATGTTCACCACGTGGGCCCGATTCACGTCGCAAAGGCTTTGTACCCGGTCGACTTCAATAGTCAACGACTGCACCACTGCGGGCCTACCCTCCACCAGGGAGGCAATCGTGTCGTTCCACTCCTTGATGCTTTTCATGGACACCGCCACCGCACCGACGAGTTTATTGCTAGTAGCTTCGACCGCCTCCAAATCTGTGTTCAACTTCGCGATCTCGACCTCGAGATTCACGATCTCGGTGAGGTCAAGTCTGGCCAACGCCTGACGGACCTTCTCAAGGTCCGTTGCCGCGTCCTGGAGCGATTGGAACTCCAACACGGGCTTCTGAAGGCGCTGGACCGTAGTGATGATTTCCTGCAGGTCAGTTTGACGGCCTCGCACTGTGCTGAGCCGCTGCTCAAGCTCGGCAATCTCGGCTGACAGCCTCTCGATGGCAACTTCCCTGGCCTTCTTGCCAAAGACCAACTCCACATCTTTCGCACTGAACATCGTCCGGGATCCACTGCCCTTCCCATCCATGGTGAGGCCACGCGGCGTATGCCTCAGCTCCTTGCTGGAGGCTACTTTCACGACTCGACCGTATTGTTCGATGAGATAGGCCTTGGCTATGCGATGCTCGGTGGTCAGCTCGTGGATAATCGATTCCGCCGGCACTCGCGACGGGTCAGCATGCTGTTGGCAGTACTCGCCTTGGATGACCTTGGTTTTCAGCCCCAGCCGCTGGGCAATGTCAATCGCATCTCGTTCAAACTCGGCGGGCACAACGAAGTTGAAACGGGCGTCAGCCAGGTAACCTTCGATTGCCGCTTGCCAGTGGTCGGAGGCCGGTTCAATCAGGTCGCAAAGCACCTGTACGTTGGCGCTGGGCATGGCCTCCCGCATACGGTCCAGCGCAACACTGACCCATTTGGGGTAGTTTCCACCGCCGGTCACTATCCGCGCCCGAGCGCTTTGCTTGTCTCTCAATTCATCATTGAGTTGACGGATAGCTTCGGAGACGGGCGACTGGGCGGCGTAACACTGCAGAAGCAGACTGGGTTCATCCGTCCCGGCCAGGGCTGCGTGCAGCCGGCCCCAACCGGTTTGAATGCTGGTGCATTGGGCGGCCACGTCCCGGAGCATGCCGGTATCGAGGTCTGACTGAATGGCCAGCATCAGCAACTGGCTGTTCATGCCCTGCAATTGAATACGCTCTAATCCGCGGGTTGCAGCGGTAACGGCCTCCATGGCCTGAGACATTCCCGCCATCTCAACTGGGATGTGCCGGCCGAGGACATTTTCTGCAGCCGCCGATAGATTCCGAGCCTGGTTAAGGCCGTGCAGTAAAGCCGAAACACACTGAGCTGCTGTTGTTGTAGCCAGCTTGGCCTGTGCCTCGAGGCTCTGCTTTTCCTGATGGACTTGGAACCCCATCAGCTTGGTGTTCAGGGCACTCACTTGGCGATTGAGTTCGAACTTCTGATCGTTTAGACCCGCAAGCTGCGTCTCGTTTTCCAGGATGGCGGCTCGTTGGACCTCGACCTGGTTGCGGTATGATTCAAGGGCCGCGTCGACGCTCAACACCTTCAGGTGCCTGAGAGCGACTTCATGCTTGAGAACAGACTCGTGGCCGATGATCGTGTCGGTAATCTTCCCGGTCAGCGAGACGAGTCGGTCATGCGTCGCCTGCAAGCGCTCACTCTCCTTCCGCAGGTTGGTGACCTGCTTCATCAAACCGCTGATGCGTTCGATGCCTTCCTGGAGAGCCTTGCCATCAAAGGCGAGAATTTCGTCTTTGACCAGGTCATTCACCGAGCCAATTTTCTTGTAGGCGATGGACTCTACCCAGGCCTTGGCAGCCGCTCTCGCGTCGTCCCACGTAACACTGTTCTTTCCGCGGAACCGGCCATACAAGGCACAGAGGTAGTCGCGCTTACTAGGGTAATGGATGGTGTTGTACCCCTTTGCCTTGAGCATGCGCACTACCTCCTCGACCGCTACCCACTCCTGCTGCGATCCGTCCTTGAACAACTCCGCCACGGAGAGACGGACTCCATCCAAAATGATGAGCACCTCGGACCGTTCCAGCACGGGTGTACGGTTGCTCCCAACGGAGTCTACCCGTGCCGAGGCGGCGACAAGCGCCGTGAAGGGTTTGCCACCCTCCTCCCCTTTGTCCGGCATGAAAACTGCCCCCACGTAGGTTTGAGCACCGTCCGGCCTCGAGAACTTGCTGTACTCGGCCCCGACTACGTAGGACTCCAGGTTTCTCTTGGTCTTTTGCCGCTGATCCTGAGTCACTTCGCCTTGCGCTGGGTTGAAGTGAAGGATGCCTTTGTAGCCAGCGGTCATCAGCATTTGCAGAGCGTCTAGGAAGGTGGACTTGCCGGCGCCACTCCCGCCAGTCAGCAAGGTCATGTCACCGAGCTGATAATCCGCCGGCTCAATTTGCCCCCAATTGCCGAGAATCAGGTGATCAATCTTCACTGTCCTGCTCCTCGACGGTTGCCTGTACTTCGATCACCCCGTCGGCGTCCAATGCTGATAAGAGCGCGTCATTCGTGACGACCCCCAGAATCATCGGCCGAATTGCAAGGAATGCATCCTCGTCAGTGATGCTGAAGCTGGAGTTGAATCGCAGGATCTTATGGCGCCGTAACTGCCCCAGCAGGTCCATTTTTTCCCCTGCTGTCGACGGCAAGCTTCGGCGCAGTTGCGTCTGCATGGTCGCAGCGAGGTCCTCGAGTGAGATCATTGCTTCGCCATTCAGCTCGATGCTCCCCGCATTGAGGTGCTCTTGGTAGATGAAACGCAGTGCCAGTGCCGCGGCGACAAAATCTGGAGTGAGCTTCGCCTTCAATGCCGGCACCGGATCTAGGTCGTCATCCTGCAGTCCATCCACGCGCGCGCCTGGCGCATAAAGCCGAAAGAAGCAGGCGTTGCTGTCATGGTGGAGACGAAGGCCCGCAATGTCGAAATAGTCAAGAAGCAGCGGCTCCACTCTGCGGGCATCGTCGTAAAGGAACTGCTCGTTCCGATCGTCATCGCGGACGATAACCCCATGTGCCAGCAAGCGAGTGACGATCTGGCGAAAACGATCGAGGCTCAGGTTGTGCAAATTCAATTGCGAGTTGACGGTGGAAATCAGGTTCATTCCTTCACTCCCTGAAGTCGATGAGGTAATCGCAGCCGCTGTAGAAGTCGGTGTCGAAGCGGAAGGCGAGCTTGGAAGCAACTAGGTCATTGCCCTTCGCGCTCCGTACTGCCTCGACTGCCTGGAACAAGTGAATGGCCTGCCTGGCAGTTTCGCGGGGCAGTGAGGACAGTCGTATGCCTCTGCCGATGAGGCGCAGCTCCTGGCGGAGCACGGCCACAATGTCCTCGTTGGGAATGGAGAAGGCTTCCGCTTCGGCTCGTGCCATCGCCGCCTCCAATCGGGCCTCCCGGGTGGGGCGCGGTCTGATGGTCACCGTGAGCGATTTGCGCCGCTGGGTAGCGGAGCGGAGCTTGAATGCCGAAGGATCGAGCAGCCGAATCTCGACCGCCGCCATGTCCGCGGCGATGCCAGACAGGATTGAGTCCTGAATATCCGGGGGCGAGTTTGCCAGGCGCTGGATCACAGCCATGAAGCTGTGGCGGTTGTGTCCGGTCCGCAGCATCATCGATTGCTGGACCAGGCCGGTAACCCGGCGGACGTAAGCTTCCATGGATTTCACAAACATGGGCTGCTTGGTGTCGCACGCCGCGTCCACCATTTCCCCGATACGTTCGAGCATCCAGTCGAATACTGAGTCGCCGGTGTGTTCGCTCACCGCCCAACTAGCGATTTCCCGGAGGTCATTCTCGAATCGCCGGTACTGAGCAGTGCTGACTTGGGTTCGCAGCTTCTCCAGGTTCTGCCGGATCGATTGACGGTTCAGCGTGGCGCTGTCTGCCGTTAGCTGCTTGGAGTAGTCCCGGCGGAAACGCTGCAAGAACTCCACGAAGTCGTCCCAGCGGACTACCAGCGATGCCTCGCGCATCAAGCTTCGCGCAAGGTCCTTGAAGAGGTCGATACCCTCAGTCAGGTCCTCAATAACCTTTTCCGCAAATTCGTATGCGTCCACCAAGTCATGGGCATCGCTCCGGGTCAGCGCTGCGTCCAGGGCGTTGCGACAGCTCCGCATGTTGCGCTGCCGGCTCCGGCTGGGCCGGTGCAACGACCAGAAGGCTTCGGCGAATAGTTTGCCAGTCCTAGAAAACCTGAAGCTGGTGACCAGACCTTCTCGCTCGATCCCCTTTTCGAGCCAGCCATCTTTCAGCAGAGCCCGGATGACCAGTCCGGTCATCTGGAGGGGGTCGTTGGCATCGGCGGCAGAAAACTCATCTTGGTCCGAAGCCTCGACGGGCCTAGCCAGATGCTCCTTGACCACAGGCAGCACCAGTTCGGTCAAATCGTCCCGTCCGAGGTTGTGTGCATAATCCGCCGCTGGACCGTGCAATCGGTCATAGAGCAGCCGAAGGCAGGTCGCGAAGAGTTCGCGGCGCGACGAGTTCAGGGGCCGGAAGAATCTTCCGCGGTCAGCCTCAAAGAATAGTGATTCGTTCACGTAGGCTACTCCCAGCCGATCCGAAGGACTGACGAAGCACACCAATAACGTCAAGCCGCACGGCTCCATCTCTATTGCCCCGACGCCTTGCATCCTCGACTACGGTGCGGGGCCGCTCCTGCTGACAGGTATAGTCAAATCGTGCTTATCACCCGGCGATGTTACCGTGACAGCATGGCGAATAGCTGTCTACGTATCGACTGCTGCGTGCCACGCTTTCGATCCGCCCTCAAGGCCGTATAATCAAGATTGCTTGGATGCAGGGATGAGGGCTGAATTTGCTAGCAATGTTGCAAGTAAGCCCTCCCCCACTCCTTCTAACCGGCCTGGATTTTCCGGGCAATCATCCGAAACGAATATGTGCCATGAGGCAGTCTGTTTCGGGCCAGTAAAAAATCCACACACATCAAGGTGGGGTTATGCTTTCCGTGTTCTGGACATCATAGATACGTCCAGAGAAATGAGATTTTAGTCGGTGATCAAGTAGCGCCTTAAATATGTCTGGGCATGTCTCAGGGCTAGGGGTGATTTGGCCGCCAGGAGCAAAGTTGATGTTCAATCCAAAGTTTGCATACTCCGCCCTCAGGTTCTGCATAAAAACAGGGTCAAGATAATTCTGTTTTTGTCGAATAGCAGAAGCGCGACGAAGTTGGATTGCATTATTCCCAACATAGGTCCTGACCTCTTCTACGCCTGTGAAGACCTGTTGGAACGCAGGTTCCGCAAGAAGCTCAATGAAGTCATTCTCATGAGCGGCCTTGTGGTTTAGAATGGATTCAAAATGCCTCTTGTTAGAAATAAATAGAGAGTCATTCAAAATAAAGAAATCAAAAACCTTTGCAAGGTTGAACGTCGGCGAATCATCAATCTCCAAAATATTTGCCCTGAATAGGGTATTGATGGCGCCGTTGCGTTTCTTTGTTTTCCAACTGTCGTCGGTTTTTTTGACGCAGTAGAGATTGCCAGCGGGAGAAGATATTTTTACCGCGTAAAAAGCCGCATTTTGCATTTTCTTCATTTCAGCAACCCGTTTTGCGGGTGTCTGGTCCAGCGACTCTGCAATAATCTTGTCTGCATGCGTTTCTATAAGTGGAACGCGCAATGCACTGCCTTCGTTGTTCTGAGCCAGCAAACCATACTCTATGGTCTCGGTCATAGCTAATCGACATTGCGTTGCCGTCTCTTTGAGCTTTGCTATAACATTTTCACTTAGGCTTACCCAGTGAGCGTTAAATTTAAGCTGGGGAGGCTGACCCGATGTGGATTTTTTAAATACCCACAGGTTAACCTGGGCGTTTTGAATGTCGAAATTATGGAGATCCTCAATCTCAGCCACGGGCTATTCCTTTTTGATGATTATGTCCTGAATTGTTTCAGTTTCACATACTGCATTTGGACTAAATTCGGATCGCCCGAGTGCCTTGCCCACCAAGTCGTTTGGGCTGCCGATAAAACTGTATTTTATTTCATAAAGCTTCCACCCAAGAGCAATGAGGATTGGGTTTAATATTATCTGTCCGGACTTGTATGACAGCCAAAACAACCAGCCAAGAAATATTAAGAACCCAATGAATTTGCTAGTTTCCGAGTACTGAATACTCATAAAAGAAACGATATATGGCAGTACGTAGTTCATTAGATCGGCAGGTATGTGTTTTTCCTCCTTTACTATTATTTGCTGCGATGGTGTTTTTATCCTTAGGGTCACGATTGTCACCACGAAGCAGACAAAGCAAAGAAGAAAAAAGCCGATAGACAGGGCTGGATTTGAAAAAGGAATAAGGCATTTTTCAGGTTGACTGAGAAGCGCCGAACAGAACTCCAATTTAATCATCTCATACTTGAGGTCCTGAGACAAAAGTATCATGCTCAAGGGTAGGTATGATCCTATGAATATAGTGGCCGCAGGAATAAGTCTTAGTTCCACGTTTTATCCATTACTGAGTTCGATGCTAGTGTGGTTCACTATTCGCTGTGCAGTTAATTATGGCTGCTTTGTGAGGGACGGGAGGTGCATTTAGTGTAATTATCCTTGCCCTAATTCCTGATTCTAAGGATGGTCTGAAATAGCCATGTATTTCTGACTGACTTCAGCGCCGGCTGTTTTTTGAAGGCGGCCAATCGAGCCATAACACTCAAATCACCCGACTTTCCTTTTTTTTCGCTGCTGCGAGCACTTCGCGGCAGCCATTTCCCGCATTACAGGCGCACCTCGCCTGTGGCCATCAGCAAATGCCGGCGTGCCATCCAAAGGTTCGACAGGGCGAATAAGGTGACCATCTGCGCCGCATTTTTAGCCAGGCCTCGGAAACGCACCTTGGTGTAGCCAAACTGCCGTTTGATCACGCGGAATGGGTGTTCGACCTTGGCGCGGATCTGGGCCTTGGCCTTCTCGATCTTGCGGAGCGCTTTGTACAAGGCACTGCGCTTGCCATGTTTTTTGTAGGTGCTGCGCCGAGCTGCGATCTGCCAGATGACTTGGCGACCTTCATGTTCAGGACGCTTTTCGACTCCGGTATAACCGGCGTCAGCGCACACCACGTTTTCCTCGCCGTGCAGCAGTTTGTCGACCTGGGTGATGTCCGCCACATTGGCCGCCGTGACCACCACGCTATGCACCAGGCCCGATTCTTCGTCAGCACCAATGTGGGCTTTCGCGCCGAAGTAGTACTGGTTTCCCTTCTTGGTCTGGTGCATTTCCGGGTCGCGCTTGCCGTCCTGATTCTTGGTCGAACTCGGCGCGTGGATCAGCGTGGCATCAACGATGGTGCCTTGGCGCAGCGATAGGCCGCGATCCCCCAGGTAGCCGTTGATCACGGCCAAAATCCCAGCCGCCAACTCATGCTTCTCCAGCAGGCGTCGGAAGTTGAGGATGGTGGTTTCATCGGGAATGCGCTCCAGGCTCAGGCCGGAAAACTGGCGCAGGATGGTGGTCTCGTACAGCGCTTCCTCCATCGCCGGATCGCTGTAGCCGAACCAGTTCTGCATCAGATGCACGCGCAGCATCGCCATCAACGGATAGGCCGGACGACCGCCTTCACCCTTGGGGTAGTGCGGCTCGATCAGGGCAACCAAACCCTGCCACGGCACCACCTGATCCATCTCGATCAGGAACAATTCCTTGCGGGTCTGCTTGCGCTTGCCGGCGTACTCGGCGTCGGCAAAGGTCATCTGTTTCATCGGGAAACTCGGGCAACGGGATCGGCGTATTTCACCAGAAACGGGAAGTCTTCTTCAGAGTTTCCCTAAAGAAGCCTGGCCCTTTCCTGCTGACTTATACCATCTTGAAACCGCATCAATCGTGGCACAAGGCCACTGAATCGTACAGCGTTCGATATTGGCGTGGCCCGACTTCGGCTTCGGGCGGTGGCTAACGCGTGGCAGGAAAGCCCAAGCTGGTATCCCACAGCACGGACAGCCTCCAACTGCGCAGTGGCTTCGGTCGTCATATCCCCTGCAGCCAGCATCCGCCCGGCAGGAGTTCTCTTTCTCACGGAATTGTCTGCTTGAAGCGGTAGCGGACACCTTGGATCGGTGTCCGCTACCTGGGCGATACCTGCCCATGTTAAGCGCCCGTAGTGGCCGATCGGATTTACGCCCAGCATTCATCAGCCAGACCGCTGGGGCCGATCCGGGCAAAGCGCAGGTGCTTTGTCAGCACCGCCGTGGCCAGGCCGCGGCATTCGTCTTAGGCTAACAGGGCGCCGGCTGGAACCACCGGCGCCACTGTTGGGACATGGTCTAAGATTCTCAGCGATGCCTGAACACCGGCGCACGCTTGGTGAGAAATGCTTGCATGCCCTCCTTCTGACCGTCGGTGGCAAATGCAGCCTGGAACAGCCTTCGCTCGTACCGCATTCCCTCCGTCAAGCCGACCTCCAAGGCACGATTCACCGCCTCCTTGGCCATCCGTACGGCCGGCGCGTTGTAGCCTGCTATGGTGTGCGCAGCCTCGAGGGCGGTTTGCAATAGTTCAGCCGCAGGTACAACACGCGCAACGAGGCCGGCAGACTTGGCTTCATGAGCGTTGATGCTTCGACCGGTCAAGATCAGGTCCATCGCCAGCGCCTTGCCTATCGATCGGGTCAGTCGTTGCGATCCACCAATGCCGGGCAGAATCCCCAGCTTGATTTCCGGCTGGCCGAAATGGGCGTCTTCTGAGGCAATGATGAAATCGCACATCATCGCCAGCTCACAGCCTCCCCCCAGCGCATAGCCACTAACAGCGGCGATGATCGGCTTACTAATCGTCGGCACTTCCTGCCAGGCCGCGAAAATATCTCGCGCCTGCAACTCGACGAAGGTCTTGTCGGCCATCTCCTCAATGTCCGCGCCTGCCGCAAAGGCCCTGGGGCTGCCTGCGATGACTATGGCTCCAATGTTGTCATCAGCATCAAAAGCGCGAAGCGCTGCGACCACTTCCTGAGACATGCGCACATTCAGCGCATTGAGACTCTTTGGTCTGTTCAGTGTCAGCAAGCCGACACGATCCCGTCGCTCGACCAAGATAGTTTCGTAGCGAAGTGCTGGTGAAGGCTCGATAGCAGGATTCTCGGTAGCGACTTTGATCCCGTCGGATTGCGAACTTGTACCCTTCGGGATGGAAGTTTTTGGCGAAGACGAAGTTGCTGCGCTTGACATGGGTGGCATCTCCTTTTGGATTGGCAACTTAAACAGAATCAGGCAGTGGGCATTTTTGTTGGATATTGATTTCCTGCGACAAACACTCGTTGAAAGGTCCGGTAGATGGCGCATAGTCCCCAGTTCGTGACATCAACTGCGAGAGAATCCGTTCACGGTGTTCATCAAGAGCAGGCGCGCGTATTGGGGTGGACACATCTATGTCGGCGAAGGAGCTGAGCTTGATCGGATTGCCTGCGGTGCGTACAGGACGTCCTCCGGCACCTTGTACCTGGATGATCATGTTGCGTGCATCGAGTTGGGGATGGTCGAACAGCTGATCAATCGTGTTGAGTGGCGCGCAGGGAACCCCGGCCTCGTTGAGTCGTTCAACCCAGTAAGCTATCGGCGCAGTGGTCGTGATTTTCTCAATCGCTTTCACTAACGCTGGGCGATTTTGGCAGCGTAAATCGTTACTAATGAACATCACATTGAGTGCTAGCTGAGGGTCACCGAGAGCGTCCGCCATAAGCATGAACAGCTGGTCATTGCCTGCGGCAATGACGAATCGGCCATCTTGCGCTGCGAAAGTCTCAAAAGGTGCAAGAGAGGGGTGGCTGTCGCCTGTACGCGTAGGTACTTTTCCTTCCACGTCGTAACGGGCCAATGCGGTTTCCATGAGCGCGGCCTGGCAGTCCAGCATCGCGATATCCACCCGCGTGCCCTGTGCATCCTGGGTTCGCTTGTAGAGCGATGACAGGATGCCAATGACGGCAAACAGCGCAGCGCTGAGATCGCCAAAGCTTGTGCCAACACGGGCAGGTTGCCCATCAGGCCAGCCGGTCAAGCTCATGATGCCACCCATGGCCTGGACCACCATGTCGTAACCTGGTAGGTCGCTGAATGGCCCCGTGTGCCCAAAACCTGAGATGGAGGTGTAAACGAGATGAGGGTGGGTGCGAGCCAGGCGTACGGCACCATAGCCCAATCGATCCATCACACCAGGCCGAAAGTTCTCGACCAATACGTCTGCTTCGCCGAGCATTCGCTCGAGAATATCGCGGTCCCGCGGGCTTTTAAGGTCCAGCGCGATGCTCTCTTTGCCTCGGTTGAAGCACATGAAATACGCCGATTCATGGTCTACGAAAGGACCGAACGCGCGCGTATCGTCACCGGTGGCGATCCTCTCGATTTTGATTACCCGCGCACCGAGATCGGCCAATATCATCGTGCAATAGGGGCCCGCCAGAACACGCGAGAAGTCTAAAACAGTGATGCCGTCGAGAGGGCCTTTCTTTGGGGACAAACTTTGGGGGAGATCCATATTATTGTTTCCACGGTTGATGGATTAATTACCCGCAATGATCCAACGCGCGGCTTTCTCCGCAATCATCAACGTCGGACTATTGGTGTTGCCGCTCGTAATAGTGGGCATGACACTGGCGTCCACCACCCGAAGGCCTTGGATGCCATGTACGCGCAAATGACTGTCCACCACTGCCATCGGATCTGATGCACGTCCCATCTTGGCGGTGCCGACTGGATGGAAAATCGTCGTGCCGATTTCTCCTGCCAGCCTCGCTAGTTGTTCGTCCGTTTCGTACTGGGGACCCGGTTTGTATTCGTTAGGGAAGTAGCGGGCTAAAGCTGGCTGTGCCGCAATGCGGCGGGTCACCCGTAGCGAATCGGCCGCCACCTTGCGGTCTTCATCGGTGCTTAAGTAGTTGGGAGCAATGATCGGAGCGCTACGGTAATCCGAACTTTTAATAGTCACTTTACCCCGACTGCTTGGACGGAGATTACACACGCTGGCGGTAATAGCAGGGAACGTGTGCAGCGGCTGTCCAAAAGCTTCCAGGCTCAACGGTTGGACGTGATACTGAATATTGGGATAACGATAGGACTCATCGCTGCTGGTAAAAATCCCTAGTTGCGAAGGCGCCATGCTCATCGGCCCACTTCGTTTAAGCGCATACTGAAGTGCAATCGCGGCTTTCCCCCAAATATTAGTTGCCTGGGTATTCAGGGTTGGCGCACCGGAAATCTGATATATCGAACGGATCTGCAGATGGTCCTGCAGGTTGTCGCCCACTCCAGGTAGATGTTGCACAACTGGAATTTTATGCTCTCTCAGCAAACTGGCATCGCCTACTCCAGAAAGCTGCAACAACTGCGGCGTACCAATGGCGCCAGCGCTGAGAATAACCTCGCGACGAGTTTGCACTCTGTAGCGTTGGCCATCATGGCTGACCTCTACGCCACAACATACCGGTTGGCTGTTTTCACGCGGTTCAAACAGCAGGCGGGATACCTGCGCACCGGTCCAAATCGTGAGATTCCGGCGTTTGCGGATGGGTTTTAAAAACGCCTTGGATGCATTCCACCGCCAGCCACTACGTTGGTTGACTTCAAAGTAGCCAACACCACGGTTGTCGCCGCCGTTAAAATCGTCGGTGGCTGGGATGCCTGCTTGCTGAGCGGCCTCGGCAAACGCATCAAGTATTTCCCAGCGTAGGCGTTGCTTCTCGATACGCCATTCCCCGCCCGAGCCGTGCAAGGTTCTGAATCGTTCGATTTGGCTATCCAGACCTCCGGCAACGTTGGCGTCAAGACGATAGTGGTCTTCGTGTGCGCGGAAATCCCTCAGGCAGTTCTCCCAACTCCATTCGCTATCACCAGTGACTTGCGCCCAACTGTCGTAATCCTGAGCTTGGCCACGCATGTAGATCATGCCGTTGATACTTGAGCACCCCCCCAATGTCTTGCCCCGTGGATAGAGCAATTCACGGCCGTTCAATCCAGGCGATGCCGCCGTCCGAAAGCGCCAGTCAGTACGCGGATTGTCAATGCAATAGAGATAACCAACAGGAATGTGAATCCAGGGGTAGTTATCCGGGCTACCAGCTTCAAGAAGTAGGACTTGGCAGTTCTCATCAGCGCTGAGACGGTTGGCAAGCAAGCAGCCAGCCGTACCCGCCCCGATGATGATGTAGTCAAAGGTTGGCGTTTGCATCGTGACACCCTGTTGTTGCGAGCGGATTAATTAGACCGATCGTCTATTAATGGGTAAAAAAAAGCCTTAGGACCTAAGGCTCGTCAAAAACAGATCTGCAAATACACGCAAGGGATCTCCCTTGCGCTCAAGCTTGGCGCGCAGCACGGCACCCTCCCAGCCTATCCAAAAGAAAGCGGCCAATCGCGCGCAGTCAGTATGCTGAGGTATTTCACCGGCACTCTTTGCCGCCTCCAAGCAACGTTCGAACCGACTCTGCCAGTCCAAGAGCACATCAGTCAGTTGCGCGCGAAATGACTCCGGGAGCGCTCCCATCTCTTGGCCTAAATTACCGACCAAGCAACCCCGGCTGAAACTGAACTTTTCCATCCCACGCTCGGCATCCTGACAAAATGCCTCAATGCGTTCTAACGGAGTGAGACTTTCGTCCAGCAGAAACCGGTCTAGCTTGCGGGCGAAGTAGCGGGCGTACAGGGTGATTAGTTCTGACCCGAAAGCCTCTTTGCTCGCAAAGAAATGATAGAAAGATCCCTTGGGCACACCCACTGACGACAAGATTTCGTCAAGGCCAGTGGCCGAAAAACCCTTCTCGGTCAACGCAGCCACGCCTGCGCGACATAGGATCTCACGGGTTTCTCGGTAGTCGCCGGCGGCTTTCGCCGGACGGCCACGCTTACGGGGAGTGGTTAGGATCTGGGTCATGGAACAATTATTAGACTGACCGTCTCGAAAAATCAACCAATTTTTCGAGACGACGCTTTCGGAGTTACGGCGGCTATTTTGCGGTCGGCATCGCGAACTCTGCGCCTTTGGCAATGCTTTCCGGCCAACGCTGCATGATGGATTTTTGCTTGGTATAGAAACGCACGCCCTCTTCACCGTAAGCATGCATGTCCCCGAAGAGGCTCTTCTTCCAGCCGCCAAAACCATGCCAAGCCATCGGCACAGGAAGCGGGACGTTGATGCCCACCATCCCTACCTGGATACGGCGACTGAATTCACGGGCTACGTTACCGTCGCGGGTGAAGCAGGCCACGCCGTTCCCAAATTCGTGGTCATTGACCAGTTGCACGGCCGTAGCGAAATCAGGCACACGAACGCACGCCAGCACCGGACCAAAGATCTCTTCCTGGTAGATGCGCATATCCGGAGTGACGTGGTCGAACAGAGTACCGCCCATCCAGAAACCCTCTGCACACCCTTCACCTGCCTCCGCCCCGTTGAATTCACGGCCGTCAGCCAACAACTGGGCACCTTCTTTTACGCCGAGCTCGATGTATTCCGTGATGCGGGCATGTGCGGCGGCCGTAACGATTGGGCCCATTTCAGCTGCCAGGTTGGTGCCATTGAGAACTTTCAAGGCTTTGGTCCGTTCCAGCAGCTTTGGCACGACCTTGTCGGCCACGTCACCAACCAGCACCGCAACGGAAATCGCCATGCAACGTTCGCCGGCTGAACCGTAGCCCGCGCCGATGAGGGCATCCACGACCTGGTCAACATCTGCATCCGGCATGACCACCAAATGGTTTTTCGCGCCACCCAACGCTTGCACACGCTTGCCATGGCGAGCGCCAGTTTCGTAGATGTAGTTGGCGATCGGCGTGGAGCCAACGAAGGACACCGCCTTCACTTCGGGGTGCACCAGTAACGCGTCTACGGCTTCCTTATCGCCTTGCACAACGTTGAACACACCATCCGGTAGGCCTGCTTGTTTAAGGAGGTCTGCCATAAACAGGCTGGCGCTCGGGTCGGTAGGGCTGGGCTTGAGAATGAAGGTATTGCCCGCGGCTATTGCCACCGGGAACATCCACATCGGCACCATCACGGGGAAGTTGAACGGGGTGATACCGGCAACAACACCCAGTGGCTGACGCAGCGTCCAGTTATCCAGGTTCGTGGACACCTGGTCGGAGAAGTCGCCCTTGAGCAATTGGGGGATGCCACAGGCAAACTCAACGATATCAATACCGCGTGCGACTTCGCCCAAAGCATCGGTGAAGACCTTGCCGTGCTCAGCAGTGATCATGTGAGCCAACTCGTCCTTGTTCTGGTTCAACAACTCCAAGAACTTGAACAGAACTCGCGCCCGGCGAATCGGTGGGGTGTTGGACCAGCTTGGAAAGGCTGCCTGGGCGCACGCTACCGCAGCATCGACGTCTTGGGCGGTACCTAAACGCACACGGCCGCTAACAGCTCCAGTGGCGGGGTTGTATACGGGCTGAGTGCGAGTGCCGTTGCCGGTGACATGTTCACCGTGGATGTACTGGGCAATCTCTTGAGTATCGTTTGCTTGGCTCATGACGTGTCTCACTACGATGGGTAAGTCGGAAGTGCCCCCAGAGCCTAGGGAATCCCCCTCGCCCCAACAACGCCACAAACTTGAATTGATTGTTCACGATGGTGAACAATAGATCCATGAACGACAAAAATATCGAAGCCCTTTGGGCTCATCTGCATTGGCTGATCGTCCTGGAGCAACAAGGCAGCTATACGGCTGCTGCGGCTCGCCTTGGAGTGAGCAAGGCAGCCATGAGCCAACGCATCGTTGAACTCGAACGCGCAGTCGGCATGCCGCTGGTACGGCGCACAACCCGCAGCATGCGGCTGACCGAGGTTGGCCAGCGTCTGGTGGATGACATTCGGACGCCGTTCGAGCGAATAGCGCACAGCTTCGCGGGTGTCCGTGACTTGGCGGGGGTGCCCACTGGGCTGCTGCGCGTGACGGCCCCTGTCGCCCTCGCACGTCAACAACTGGTGCCGCGCTTGGCAGAATTCTCACGCGCTAATCCTGAAGTCCGGTTGGAGTTGGAGCTTTCCGACCGCATCAGTTCGCTGTCGATGGAAGGGTTTGATTTGGCGATCCGGCACGCAGCCACCGTACCGGACACGCATGTGGCCTGGCAGTTATGCAACACGCGGTCCCTATTGGTCGCCAGCCGCGCCTACCTGCGGCGCCGTCATGCGCCTAGCACACCTGAAGCCCTGTCAGAGCATGACTGCTTGTATTACCCGCGCGCTCAAGAGACCCCCACTTGGGCCTTCGAACCTCTGGATGGCCGATCAGGGGGCGAGCGCGTCACAGTGGCGATTACCGGTCCGTTCGCAGCCAATAATAGCGAGGCACTGCGTGATGCAGCGATAGCGGGACTGGGCATCGCACTACTGCCAGATTTCAGCGCTCAGGCGGCCCTGGAGGCCGGCAAGCTGGTCGAGGTTCTCCCTGAATGGGTGCCTGTGGGAACGTTCGCTGAACGGCTCTACGCCGTTCGCCCCTACGCAAGCCATGTGCCGTTGGCGGTCTCCACGTTTGTGAGTTTTCTGCGCCACGCATGGGTATCCGGCTTCGCGCCGAAGTAGCGTCTTCGACATCGCCACGGCACTCCGCGGGTTCGCGGTTGCGGATGTAGGGATAGAAGCAGGGAGGAGACTTTGCGGAGCGGTGAGTTCGCACTCGGGTCAGGCAGATCGCCAGTCAGCTGTTGGTCTGGGTGGTTGGCCGCCAACGCACATGGGTGTTCGACCTTGAAACGGTAAAGCTGGGCTCGGCACGCCGTATTGTCCTCTGGTCCCTAGGCCAGTGCACAGCTCCAGTCAGGGGGAGTGAAACTGCTATTGCAGAGAACACCCTCGCCCTACCCTGCATTAACTGCTTTGTCGGGACAAGCGACCGGGCTTCGCTCATAAACAGCAAGCTGCGGTGGGTCGCGCCACCGCAGTTCGAGCTGCGGCAGCGCTTGCCCACTTACTCCTGGAGCAGTCAGAACTCACGCCAAGAGTGATGGCCGAAGACCTGCTGGGGAACTCCCACTGATCAAGCGCAGGCTTACTACTGGAGCAGTGTTGTTCAGCGGTTTACGTCCACCACGAGACGACCCCTTACTTTCCCTTGCAACAGATCACTCGCTGCCTCAAGACTCTGCGGCAGCGCAATCTCGCGCGTGATTTCTGTCAGTTTATGGAAATCCAACTCGTCACAGAGACGGCTCCATGCTTCGACTCTTCGTGCATAGTGCTGCGTGACACTGTTGACGCCGATCAGACTTACGCCTCTCAGAATGAAGGGCGCTACTGATGCCGGGAAATCCATACCTTGAGCCAAACCACAGGCAGCTACCGCACCTTCTGCTTGCGTGCCGGTACAGACATTGGCGAGCGTATGGCTTCCGACAGAGTCGATTGCGGCGGCCCATCGTTCCTTTGCAAGAGGACGCCCCGGCTCTGACAGCTCAGATCGATGAATGACAGTCTCGGCTCCGAGGTGCTTGAGGTACTCGGTTTCCTCAAGCCTCCCTGTCGCAGCGATCACCGAATACCCATTGTTGGCTAGGAGCGCGATTGCAAAGCTTCCCACTCCACCGCTGGCTCCAGTGACCAGAACCTTGCCGTGCTCCGGGCGAACTCCATGACGCTCCAATGCCATTAGGCAGAGCATGGAAGTGTATCCCGCCGTACCAATGGCCATCGCCTGTTGCTCACTGATGCCCAGGGGAAGTGGAATCAGCCAGTCACCGTTGACTCTTGCTTTTTGCGCCAGGCCTCCCCAATGAGTCTCACCTACTCCCCAGCCATTGAGCAGCACCTTGTCGCCGGCCTGGTACTTGGGGTGTGTGCTGTTCTCGACGGTGCCAACGAAATCGATCCCCGGCACCATCGGAAATTGGCGCACAACTGGGCTTTTTCCAGTGATTGCCAACCCATCCTTGAAATTGAGGGTGCTATAGGACACCCGCACGGTCACATCACCTTCGGGCAGTTGTTCGTCGCTCAGGTCGGTAATCCGAGCCTGGTACGTCGAGTCGACCTTATCAATCAAAATTGCCTTGAACACATTCACCTCCATTTAGACCGGTCGTCTATAAATCAACCAAAAAGCATCAGCGTTCGATGCGGGTATTAACTCCTTGATGAAACATCGAGGAGTTGATCCATGAGTCAGCTGGCGCAACGCCTGGCGCCTTCCCAGCCAACTCTGCCGAGAACTGCCCATTCCGGACACAGGATGGCAGTCACGCGTAGCGCATTCCCCTCACGATCCTACGAGGTGATCTCGCAAGCTGTAGGCTTGTCGATGTCAGGTGCGCATAATTAGACCGAGCGTCTCTAAATGTCAAGCACGCATGCGCCAATCCAGGAAACAGACCTTGTCGCACAAAAAACCGGGTGGAGAAATTGCTGAAACTAGATATTGACATATCTCGATATTGCAAATAGTTTAGAAATCGCAAGCCACCCTACCCCCCCTGGAGATACCCCATGCAAAAGCTCGACGTTACCCTTCCGACCTACGTACCCGACAGCAGCTACGGCCTGTTCATCGACAACCAATGGGTTGCTGGTGAAAGTGGTGAGACTCTGTCCATCATCAATCCCGCTAACGGGCAAACGCTCACCAGCATCCCGAACGGCACGGCCGCTGATATCGATCGTGCGGTACAGGCCGCTCAGCGCGCCTTCGAAACCTGGCGGTTTACCAGCCCCATCGAGCGCGCCAATGCCCTGCTGAAAATTGCTGATCTGATGGAAGCCGATGCAGAACGTTTCTCCGTCCTGGAGACTCTCGACGTAGGCAAGCCGATCCGGGAAAGCAGCAGCATCGACGTCCCGCTGGCCATCGATCACTTCCGTTACTTCGCCGGCGTGATCCGCAGTCACTCCGACGAGGCGGTCATGCTGGACGAACAGACCCTCAGCATCGTGCTCAGTGAGCCGCTGGGCGTGGTTGGCCAAGTAATTCCCTGGAACTTCCCGCTGCTGATGGCAGCCTGGAAAATCGCCCCGGCCATCGCGGCGGGTAATACCGTGGTCATCAAACCATCCGAACTGACTCCGGTTACCATCCTTGAGCTCGCGAAGATTATCGCCAAGGTCCTACCGGCCGGCGTCGTGAACATCGTCACCGGCACGGGGGCCTCTGCAGGCCAGGCGCTGCTGGACCATCCGGACGTGCGCAAGCTCGCCTTCACCGGCTCGACCGGTGTCGGCATGCGTGTCGCCGATGCGGCGGCGAAGAAGCTGATTCCGGCGACCCTCGAGTTGGGCGGCAAATCGGCCAATATCGTCTTCCCCGATGCCAACTGGGACAAGGCCGTAGAAGGCGCTGCTCTCGCCATCCTTTGGAACCAGGGCCAGGTTTGCGAATCCGGCGCACGGCTGTTCGTCCATGAATCGATCTATGAGCGCTTCCTGGCCGAGGTCCAGCAGAAGTTCGAAGCCGTGCGCGTAGGCGACCCGCTGCATCGGGACACCATGATGGGCGCCCAGGTCAGCAAGACCCAGATGGAGCGCATCCTTGGTTACATCGATATCGCCAAGCAGGAGGGCGCACGGGTGCTGATTGGCGGTGGTCGTCTGACAGGACCTGCCTACGATAACGGCTTCTTCATCCAGCCGACGATCCTGGTCGACGTGCGCAACGACATGCGCGTGGCTTACGAGGAGATCTTTGGCCCGGTCCTGTGTGTGATTCCGTTCAAGGATGAAGCGGAGGTCATCGCCATGGCCAACGACTCGGACTACGGGCTGGCCGGTGCGGTCTGGACCCAGGACATCAATCGCGCGGTGCGCGTGGCACGTGCAGTGGAAACCGGTCGCATGTGGGTGAACACCTACCATGACATCCCTGCCCACGCGCCCTTTGGTGGCTACAAGAAGTCCGGCCTGGGAAGAGAGACCCACAAGTCCATTCTCGAAGCCTACAGCCAGAAGAAGAATATTCTCGTCAGCCTCAAAGAAGCGGCCCATGGCTTGTTCTGATGCTGTGAAGCGGGTTCAGTTTGCCCACTAACATCGATAAATCGAGATATGCAGGTAATTGAAATGAGTCAGTCTGTCCTCTTCAAAACCACCCAACTGGGTCCGTACACCCTCAAGAACCGCATCGTTCTGCCGCCGCTGACGCGCTCTCGTAGCTCTCAGCCCGGCAACATTCCGAACGATCTCATGGCCACCTATTACCGCCAGCGTACCGGTGCCGGCTTCATGGTGACCGAGGGCACCCAGATCGAACCCCGTGGTCAGGGTTACGCCTGGACCCCAGGCATCCACAGCGCCGAGCAGGTCGAAGGCTGGCGTAAGGTCACTGATGCTGTGCATGCCGAAGGGGGTGTGATCTTCGCGCAACTCTGGCATGTCGGCCGCGTGTCGCACACCTCCCTGCAGCCCCGCGGCGAAGCTCCGGTTGCGCCCTCGGCTATTCGTGCGGATAGCGTGAAGGTGTTCATCGAGACTGGCCCCGGCGCGGGGGCGTTGGCCGAGCCTTCCACTCCGCGAGCGCTATCGACTGCAGAGGTGAAGGAGTTGGTTCAGCTCTATGCCAAGGCCGCCCGGAATGCGTTGGACGCCGGTTTCGACGGCGTAGAGATTCACTGTGCGAACGGCTACCTGGTGAACCAATTCATTTCTGCCCATACCAACCGTCGCGATGACGAATATGGCGGCTCGCTGCAGAACCGCTTGCGCTTCCTGCGCGAAGTCACTGAGGCCGTTGCCGGCGTCGTAGGTAAGGAGCGCCTGGGCGTTCGCTTCGCACCGCTCTTCGCTACCACTGATGAGGATCGCGTCTACCTCGGCCTGGTTGAAGAAGATCCGCATCAAACCTATGTCGAGGCGGTGAAGATTCTCGAAGAAGTGGGCATCGCGTACCTGTCGCTCGCCGAAGCCGATTGGGAGAACGCCCCCGAACTGCCCGAGGCGTTTCGCGAGGATGTTCGCAAGACCTTCAGCGGCAAGATCCTCTATGCCGGTAAGTACACCGCAGAGCGCGGTAATCGTGTGATCCAGGCTGGCTGGGGCGACCTGATCGCGTTCGGTCGACCCTTCATTGCGAACCCGGATCTGCCCGCCCGCATCGCCAACAATTGGCCGCTGAATCCGGTGGACCCGACCAGCATGTATGGCGGTACTGATAAGGGCTACACCGACTACCCGACCTATCAACCCTAATGATCGTCGCCGCGCCCTGAAGCCCCAGGGCGCGGCTCGTGGCCTTCCAGTAGAGGAAGATAGATATGTATCAACCGAGCACTGTTCCTCACCAAGACCATCATGGGTTCAGAAGAACCTTCATGCCGGGCAATCTGAGCCTGGGGTTGTTCTTCCCACTGGAGGCCTTCGAGTGGGATACGCCGACCATGCACAATCAGGTGGCATTGGCGAGACGGGCCGAAGAGCTAGGCTTTGCCACGCTCTGGTTACGCGATGTTCCACTTAGGGACCCGGACTTTGGTGATGTCGGCCAGGTTTTTGACCCGTGGGTCTACCTAGGCTACATGGCCGCCCATACCACCAAGATTGCCTTGGGTACCGCTTCAATCGCCCTGCCCTTGCACCATCCTTTGCATACAGCCAAGGCGGCAGCGAGCGTCGACCAATTGAGCGACGGTCGGTTGCTACTGGGGGTGGCGTCTGGAGACCGTCCGGTGGAGTTTCCCGCATTCAACGTCGATCCCGAAAAACGGGGCGAGGTCTTTCGCGAAAGCTGTGAAGTCATACGCCAGGCCCATTCCAGTTCGTTTGCGCCCATTCGCTGGAGCGGCGGCGAGCTGCTAGGGGCTGACCTCATCCCCAAGCCTACAACCCGTGAGATCCCTCTGTTCGTGACCGGGCATAGCCGCCAGTCGCTCGATTGGATCGCGCGCGAAAGCCATGGATGGATCAACTATCCACGCCCTCCGAAAATTCAGCAGATGATCGTCGAGGATTGGCGGCGTGAAGTCAGAACGCAGTGTGGCCCCGTCTACAAACCGTTCATGCAGTCGCTTTACATCGATCTCGATGCATCCCCGTCTGCCCTTCCCTCTCGAATTCATCTTGGGTTCCGTTTGGGGCGTGACCACCTGCGGGCTTTACTGGAGGCGCTTCAGGAAATCGGTGTGGACCACGTTATCCTGAACCTGAAATACGGCAGACGCCCCGCAGCCGAGGTTATCGAAGAGCTTGGCAAGCACGTTGTCCCTCGCTTTGGCGCGTTTTAGCCTAGCGGAGCAATGGAATTGAGTCATGAGCGGTTCGGAGACAAGCGGTCGGTGAAGGTCACTTTGAGGCCTTCCCTTTCTCCGCGTTGACGAGGACAATATCGTAATATTGCGAAAAATAGGTATCTCGATCTATGAGCATTGACGTGAATGAAGCCCTGAAGGCTTTGGCAAACCCGATTCGCCTCGCCATCCTCAACTGGCTCAAGGACCCCCGGGCAAGCTTTCCTGAGCAAGAGGTCGATCCGGAAACGGTCGGGGTGTGCGTCAGCATCATCCAGGAGCGTACGGGCCTTTCGCAGTCCACCACATCGCTTTACCTGACAGCGTTGCAACGCGCGCAACTGGTGACATCGCAGCGCATCGGCCCCTGGACCTACTACAAGCGACATGACGAAAACATCGAAGCCTTCTTTACGGCGCTGCAGGAGAGGATCTAGGCCAATCCTGCCGGACATAGCTGGGACAGCCTGACGAACGACACATTGAGACCGATGTCCGCTCGATTACAGCCTGAGGATGATGACAGCGTTAATCTCCTCTACTTCGCCCGTGGAGTCGTAGTGATTCGCTACGTGTTCACGTTCGTCCTCCTAGACCGCTTTGGCCGACCGAATCGAGTCGCGGGCTAGTTCGACAGCTCGATCCTGCATCCCCGTTGCCCATCGTATCGATGCTGTTTCCAGGCCATGGGGTAAGCGACCTGATCCCCTTACTTGTCCATAAGAGCTAGCATCGCACTACTCTGGCTTGCTAGCCCGCTGTACCACTGGTAGCCCACTTGCCCACCAACACAGGGTCTTTGGGAAACCGACTCCACGATAAATAATGTCCTAAATCATTGCGTTTTTGACATGAAGTGGCGACGTATAGTCAGGCCCCGCGACGCCCAGACGCTGGGACAGCTCGGTCATCTCCGCCTGATCCTTGGCGGGGTCACCTTCCGTCATGAACGCCAGCTGCAACAAGCCCCGTGGTGCCTGGATGAGCAGGTGTGGACGCGCATGCACTTCGTTCACGGCCAGTGCGCGGCCAGCATGGGCTTGCATACCATACACAGATGCAACAGCGGTGGATCGAGGGGTCGTATCGAAGAGGGGCTGTTTCATGACGACCTCATTTCTTGTTGATTGAAGGGTTGTGCGCTTCGTGCTCGAAGCCCTTGGCATGACCCTGGACAACCGACGCAAGCACAGCGATATCAGCCACATCCAGGATAGGCACGGCGCTGGAACCCCACGCCGTGCATTTGGTTAGTGCCGCTGTATCATTGAAACCGTGCGTTCCGGTGCGCCTTCGTGCGGCCGCTCGAAGGCTTCGTCGAGATCTTCGAGGCACATGCTGCGAGTTACGAACAGTGGCAGATCACACTCACCCTCCATGGCGTCTTCAACGCCAGAAAGTGGGCGCCCTCACCTCCCTCAAAAGCGCTAACGGCTAGCGAAGATAGGAGCGAACGATGGAGATCGTGTCGTCGATCGTCTGCTTTTGCGAATCACTCCCGTCCACGGTGTGCGGGAACTCTTCTCGCAGGTAACTTTCCAGAATCGCCGCCATCAAGCCGTTCACGGCGCCACGGACGGCCGCAAGTTGCTGAAGAATCGCAGCGCACTCGGCCCCCTCATCAAGCGCTTGCTCGAGGGCATCTACCTGACCTCTGATGCGTCGTACACGGGTCAGTGCTTGTTTTTTCTCGCGGGGGTTATGGGGCATTGAACACCTTCAAGGGTTACGTGCAGGCATCATACTTTACTCCAGTGCAGTATAATGCCATGCAAATGGTTGAGATTCGTCGTTCAGGACGAGCGCTATCCATGCTAGTCGAATTTCCCCTCGAAGCGCGTCATTCGCATCCGAAGCGGCCATCATCGAAAACGACAGGCTCAGGATGTACGGCTGGGCGGGCTTGCGATCCGGCGCCTGAGCAATATCGTCACCGGTTCGAGAACTACATGTAGATGAACTGCCGATACAACGTATTCAGTTGTTGACGAACAGCTTCCACGCGCTTTTCGTCACCCTCGTCCGTATATTCCAGCAACGCCTGCTCTTTGCGAGTGATTTGCTCGCAAAGCACCGCCAGGTTCTCGCAGAAACTGCTCGAGTGCACAGGCGACCCTACTGCCTCCACTTGCTCGCCAGCTAGCCTGCGCACCGATGAAACAGGTGAAATTCCATTGGTCTTGTTGAACGCCATCTGGCGTTCCCGGCGACTGCTCGTTTCGTCGATAGCTTCCCTCATTGCCGCCGTCACAGTATCAGCGTACAGGACAGCCTTGCCGTTTTTATTCCGGGCAACTCGCCCGATCATCTGAATCAGCGCGTGGGCCGAGCGCAGGAATCCCGCGCGATCGGCATCGAGAATCGCAACCAATGACGCCTCCGGAATGTCTAGTCCTTCACGCAAAAGACTGACACCAATCAGCACATCGAAATCGCCTGCCCGCAGACCATTGATGATCTCGACCCGATCTTCCACTTTTGTATCGGCGTGCATGTATCGGGCGCGGACTCCCTGCCCGGCCATGAAATCGTCGAGCGCTTCAGATTCGGCTTTTGTCAGCGCTGTCACCAAGACCCGCTCATTGTTCTGGATGCGCGTAGATATCTCGGTAAGCAGATCATCCATACGCCCTTCCGATGGCCTCACCTCCACTTCTGGATCAAGCAGTCCAGTGGGCCTGATGATTTGCTCGACGACTCTGCCCTTGGAAGTCTGCTGCTCGTAGTCGCCAGGCGTCGCGGATACAAAGATAGTTTGAGGCTTGATTGCCTCGAACTCATTGAAACTCAACGGGCGATTGTTTTTCGATGATGGTAGGCGGAACCCATAATCGATCAACGTTTCCTTGCGGCTTTGATCCCCCCGGTACATCGCCGATATCTGAGGCACCATGACGTGAGACTCATCGACAAAAAGCAACCCGTCTTTTGGAAGGTAATCGAGCAGCGTCGTAGGCGGCAGCGCCGGATCACGGCCATTCAGGTAACAGGAGTAGTTCTCCATCCCTGAGCAATAGCCGAGCTCACGCATCATTTCCACATCGTTGGTAATGCGCTCATACAAGCGATTGGCTTCGACGAGGCGATTTTCCCGGTTGAGCGCCTCGACCCTCGATTCCATCTCGGCCAGTATCTCGACCGTGGCTGATGCGATCTGGTTCTTTGGCGTGGCGAACAACGTCTTGGGCGAGACCAGGTAATGATCCACTGCCCCTGATCGCTTGCCGGTCACCGGATCGATCCAATGGATCGACTCTATGCACCCGTCCAGGAACGCCACCCGGACCGCGCGGAGCTCCGAATCCGCCGGGAAGATGTCAATGACATCGCCGCGCACACGGAAAGACCCTCGCTTGAGGGCACGATCCGCGCGACCATACTGCAGCAATGCCAGTTTGCGGATGAGCTCGGTTTGCTCCAGTTCAGCCCCAAGAGACAAGGGAACCTGCAGCGCGCGGTATCCGTCCGGATCACCCAATCCATAGATTGAAGACACCGAGGCGACGACGATGACATCGCGCCTCTCGATCAAGGACTTTGTCGTGGAAAGCCGCAGCCGTTCAAGGTGCTCATTGATGGCGGAATCCTTTTGAATAAAGCGATCGCTGCCCGGCATGTACACTTCAGGCTGGAAATAATCGTAATAGGAGACAAAGTACTCCACCGCGTTTTCAGGAAAGAAGTGCTTCATTTCCGCGTAAAGCTGCGCGGTCAGCGTCTTGTTGGGCGCCAGGATCAACGTCGGCCGTTTCAGGCGGTGGATCACATTGGCCATGGTAAAGGTTTTGCCCGAGCCGGTGATGCCCTTCAGCGTCTGGTGAGTCGCCCCCTCCTCTATGCCAGAGATGAGACGCGCCACTGCCTCTGGTTGGCTCCCGGCAGGGGTATAGTTCGAGTGCAGGATGAATGTACCGCTTGGCATGGGAAACCCTCCTGATTCACGATTTGAATTTCAGCTGTCGTGTAGGACATTTGAAACCGCAGATTCACGTAGCCGGCGACCGCGCCTTTGAAACCCGCTTGAAGTGTTGATCGAACGCTCCCCAAAAAAGCCAATTGCTACGCTACAGGCATTGTTTATCAGGCTTTCCCCTCCGATCAGCGCAGAAGGCAGGGGCATACCTGTGTGGACCTTCGCTATTGGATTCACCAGGCCCACCGCACGGTCCTTATTTACATGGTTGGGCGCGCCCGGCACTAAACGCCTGATCGATGTCCGCCTGAACACCGCTTCGCAATTAGCCGGCTTTGCCAAATGCGAAGACCTTTGGTCTTTCACCCGGGTACTCTGCGGGATTGAATACGCCCCACTCCCGCTAATGGCACCGACAAGAGAAATGTTCGAGGCATACAAAATCAAAGGTAGTGGCTGGGCGCTTTATGCCGAGCGCTTTCTGGCGTTGATGACATCCAGGAAAAACAGAAGCGCTCGATAAGAAGCTGCTGAGTGACGCCGGCCTATTGGGCAACGAGCCCCATCACTGTCACCGCAGGCTTGTTGCCGAATACCTCGCAAAAAAAGGCCGACGTCGAGATTGTCCACTTGTAGAGAACAACAGCCTGTCTGATCGTCAATCCGTCGAGGCTTGCTTGCCAGGGACCTGCCCCGCCTGTTCACTGGGCCGCATGATCAGGCGTGAGCCTCGATAACCGACACTATGGTTCCATACCCAACTCAGCGCAACGCTCAGGCGATTGCGCACGCCAATCAGGAAGTAGATGTGTGCCAGCTTCCAGATCCACCAGGCGATCGCCCCGCGCAACTTGATACGCCCCATATCGATGACCGCCAGGCCGCGACCGATGGTGGCGAGGTTGCCCTGGTGCTTGTACTTGAAAGGCTCATCAACGCTTTTGCCCTTCAGCCGCTGCTTTACCAGATTGGCCACGTACTTGCCTTGCTGCTTGGCCGCAGGTGCGATACCCGGCACATACTTCCCATCCCGCATCGCCGACGCCGCGGTGTCCCCGATCACGAAAATCTCGTGACGACCCGGCACGGTAAGGTCCGGCCCGACCAGCACACGCCCCGCACGATCAGACTCGGCATTCAACCAACGGGCGGCAGGTGAAGCCTGTATCCCGGCTGCCCAGACAATGGTTTTAGCCGCAAGCTGTTTGCCTGCAACTATTACGCCCTCCATGGAGCAGTCAGTTACAGGAGACCCCAGCGCCACTTCCACCCCGAGTTTCTCGAGCGCTCGTCGGGTGTAGTCCGAAAGCTTCTCAGGAAACACAGGAAGCAAGCGAGTGCCGGCCTCGATCAGTACAACCCGTGTGGCGCGGGGATCGATGGAGCGAAAATCATGCGCCAACGTATCCTTCGCCAGTTCAGCGATGGTGCCTGCCAACTCGACACCCGTCGGACCGCCGCCAATGATCACGAATGTCTGCAGCGCGGCACGTTCGGCCGGATTGATTGAGCGCTCGGCCTGCTCGAACGCGCAAAGAATCCTCCCGCGAATGGTGGTGGCGTCCTCCAGGGTCTTCAGGCCAGGGGCATGAGGCTCCCAATCGTCGTGACCGAAGTAGGCGTGCGTCGCCCCCGTCGCAAGAACCAGCGTGTCGTAACCGATGGTTGAGCCGTTATCGAGAATGACTTGCCGCGCGGCGACATCGACACCCTGCACTTCCGCCATGAGCGTCTGCACATTCTGACGGTCGCGGAACAAGTAGCGAATCGGCCAAGCGATTTCAGTGGTTGAGAGCGATGCGCCGGCAACCTGGTAAAGCAAGGGCTGGAATAGGTGATAGTTGCGCCGATCAATGATTGTTATATCGACGTCGGCGCCGGATAATCCATTGACAACGTCCAACCCACCGAAGCCTGCACCAACGACGACAACATGATGCCGTTTGTCAGAGGTCTTTTTCATCATCAGGGCCTCCCAATCTTCAGCGATTCAACGCAGCCGCATGGTGGGCCATGTGTTCGCTCAAGTAGGTCGAAATAAAGTAGTAGCTATGATCATGGCCAGTCCGTAAATTGAGAGTCAGCGGGTGACCAGCCTGTTCACACGCGGCACGCAGCAGTTCCGGTCGAAGCTGGTGCTCGAGAAACTCATCGTTCAGTCCTTGATCGACAAGCAGCGGTAAGCGTTCTTGCGCTGCGCGGATCAGTTCGACCGCGTCATATTGCTTCCAGGCGTCTTGGTTCTTTTCGCCCAGGTAAGCCGCCAGGGCCTTCTGCCCCCATGGGACTTGCGTGGGCGCCACGATCGGCGAGAACGCCGAGACACTCACATAACGACCGGGGTTGCTAAGCGCTATGACCAGGGCGCCGTGACCGCCCATGGAGTGTCCGCTGATGCTGCGCCTTGACGACGCGGGGAAGTTCGCTTCGATCAGAGCTGGCAGTTCGTCGACCACATAGGAATACATCTGATAGTGATCGCTCCAGGGCAGTTCTGTGGCGTCCACATAGAAACCCGCCCCTTGACCGAGGTCATAGGCAGCATCGTCGGCGATGCTCTCCCCTCGCGGGCTGGTATCCGGTGCGACGACAATGATCCCGTGCTCCGCGGCATACCGCTGCACCGCCGCCTTGGTGATGAAGTTCTGCTCGGTGCAGGTCAGGCCGGAGAGCCAGTATAGAACCGGGAGCTTTTCATACTCAGCCTGAGGAGGAAGATAGATTCCAAACCTCATCATGCAGCCAAGCACTGCTGAGTCATGCTGATAAACGTCCTGCCAACCCTCGAAGCTGGCGTGATGTTCAATGCGTTCCATGGATATTCTCCGTATCTCAACGAGGTGGTGCCCAGGCTCTTATCAAGACGACTTGTCGTCCCGTTCAGGGTACGTACAAGAACGCTTCACCTGACGCACCATCCAGCAGGTTTCCAGCGTCGCCGCCGGTATGAGGATCGCTGCTACAAACCCAGGCGCCACCACACCACCAAGGCCAGATGCCGTCTTCGATGTACAAGCAATAAAATGTGCAACCCTGTGGGCCACTACCGCGACGCCCCCGAAGAGTCGACGCCGTCTGCTGGCCCGCTTTGAATTCGGTGTTTCTTGCATCACGCACCGAACTTTCAGTCCGAGCGTGCTCATTGATCGCCTTCGGCCATGAAGGCGAGGCAACAGGTCTTTCGGAGACCGAATCATCTGACAGGGGCTCCGAGCGCCGCAAACCGGTTGGCATGAGTGGGAATGCCATACACGGTCGCGGCCGAGGCGGAGGGTGGGATCGTTTAGGCGGGAACCTATCCTTTCACGACGACCTCACTTCTCCTTGGTTTCAGACAAAGGTGTAGGCGCAGACCTTGTTACCGGCCGGATCACGCAGGTAGGCCGCGTAAGCACCTGGCAGGTGGCCACGAGGGCCGGGCTGACCTTCGTCGGTGCCGCCAGCGGCGAGGCCGGCGGAGTGGAACGCATCCACCTCAGCAGGGGTGGCGGCAGCGAAACCTACCGTCACACCGTTGCTGGTGGGTGCTGCGCCATTGCCTGGGCGGGCGATGATGAAAGCCGGCTTGTCACGACCGTACAGCACCCAATCGTTACCGAATGGACCCAGGTTCTTGATGCCGAGGGCACCCAGAGCGGCATCATAGAACGCGACCGACTTCTTGATGTCGGCGGCGCCGAAGAAGACATGGGAGAAGATGTCGTTACCGGAAATTACTGGAATAGCCATTGAAGTGTTTCCTTGATGATTGATGTTGAAAGATCGGGTAGTGATCCGTGAATCAGTAGTGAATGACAGTGCGAATCGACTTGCCTTCGTGCATCAGGTCGAACGCTTCGTTGATTTCATCGAGCCCCATGGTGTGGGTGACGAACGGCGCGAGGTCGATCTCGCCTTTCATCGCGTCTTCCACCATGCCTGGAAGCTGGGTACGCCCCTTGACTCCGCCGAAGGCGGAGCCCTTCCAGGTCCGGCCAGTGACCAACTGGAACGGACGGGTCGAGATTTCCTTACCAGCACCGGCGACGCCGATGATGATCGATTGACCCCAGCCACGGTGGGCTGCTTCCAGTGCTGAACGCATCACATTGACGTTGCCAATGCACTCGAAGGTGTGGTCGACACCCCAGCCGGTCATCTCGATAAGAACCTCGTGAATCGGCTTCGCGTGGTCCTTGGGGTTGATGCACTCGGTGGCACCGAAACTACGGGCCAGCTCGAACTTAGCCGGGTTGGTATCGATGGCGATGATCCGGCCCGCCTTGGCTTGGCGTGCGCCCTGGATCGCAGCAAGACCGATACCGCCGAGACCGAACACTGCCACCGAATCCCCTGGCTGCACCTTGGCCGTGTTGTGCACGGCACCGATACCGGTGGTCACGCCACAACCGAGCAGGCAGACATGCTCCGGATTAGCGTCTGGGTTGATCTTGGCCAGCGATACTTCGGCTACGACGGTGTATTCGCTGAAGGTCGAGCACCCCATGTAGTGGTAAAGCGGCTGGCCGTTGTACGAGAAGCGGGTCGTGCCGTCAGGCATCAGGCCCTTGCCCTGGGTAGCCCGCACGGCCACACATAGGTTGGTCTTGCCGGACTTGCAGAACAGGCACTCGCCACATTCGGCGGTGTAGAGCGGAATGACGTGATCGCCAGGTTTAACGCTCGTTACGCCTTCACCGACCTCGACGACGATGCCTGCGCCTTCATGGCCCAGCACGACCGGGAAGATGCCTTCGGGATCGTCACCTGAGAGGGTGAACGCATCGGTATGGCAAACGCCAGTGTGGGTGATCTTGACCAGCACTTCGCCCTTGCGCGGCGGCTCGACGTCGATCTCGACGATTTCCAGAGGTTTTCCTGGCCCGAAGGCCACAGCTGCACGTGATTTCATGATGTCTCTTCCTTTTCTTTAGTCGATTCCCCTCACCAAGTCCGCTTGGACTCGATTACCGGAGATACGACCGAACGATGGAGATGGTTTCGTTAATGAAGTGTTGTTGCGAGTCGCTCCTCGACCCTGTGCCAGGAAACTCCTCCCGAAGATGGCTTTCCAAAACGGCCGCCATCAGGCCGTTAATGGAACCGCGCACTGCTGCCAACTGCCGCAGTACCGCGACACATGCCGGATCCAATTCCAGATCCTGCTTCAGGGCAGTGAACTGCCCGCTAATACCTTTAGCGCGGCGAAGAGTCTTCTCCTTCTCTTCAGGGCACTGAGGCATTGCAGCCCGCCCTTCGCCGTCGAGATGAAAATACTATACCCCCCTATAGTATTTGTTGGGAAGTTAAATTTTTCCCGACTAGGCTTCCGCCCTTCTGCACAGTGCTTACAGATACCCTTCGCTGCCACACAGCAACAATGTGCGCACCTCGTCAGCAGCGGCCTGCGTGCGCGTGAATCAATGATGAAGATTGCCTGGCAGCGCCTGCCCCCTCCTCGCTCAAGGTGAATGAGCCGTATGTCAGGAAATTGAGCTTCGCCTGCAGCGTCTCCATTGCCAGACGTAGCGGTCTAGACATTTGTCTACGCTTTAGCGCTCATCAGTAGTGTAGGCGACACGTCGGGGGGGATTACAAATCGGTTACGGACTGACCGAATGCACGAAAAATCGCAGCGCGAGTCCTAGACGAAACCATCGAAGTGCTCGGCCAGGAGCGGCGTCGCCGTTGGAGCGTCGAGGAGAAACTGGCCATGGTGCGCGAGAGCCTGGAGCCCGGGCAAAGCGTCTCGGTGGTGGCCCGGCGTAACGGCATCAATCCCAACCCACTGTTCCATTGGCGCAAGCTCTACCAGGACGGCAGCCTGTCGGCGGTCAGTGCCGGTGAAGCGGTGGTGCCCGCTTCCGAGTTGGCCGATGCCCTCAAGCAGATCCGCGAACTGCAACAATGGGATGGACTCCTCCTCACCTTGGCATCTTGAGAGCCAGACTGAAGGTGCGAGCCACAGTCAACGGAGAGAGGAGTCCACTCATGAAGCTTATGCGCGTTGGGGTCGTCCTGGCCAAGAACGTGTTCGAGGTTCACGGTGTCGACTGCCAGGAGCGGCCGGTCTGGCGGCAGCGTTTGCCTCGCTAGCGCTGGCTGCAAACGGTGCTGGAGAAGATCGAGCCAGGGTGCGAGATCGGCATGAAAAGTTGCGGTGGCGCGCACCATTGGGCACGGCAACTGGAGGCACGTGGTTTCCGAGTGAGGCTGATCGCGCCGCAGTTCGTCAAACCGTACGTGAAGAGCAACAAGAACGATGCCAACGATGCCGAGGCAATCTGCGAGGCCATGAGCCGGCCCAGCATGCGCTTCGTCGCCATCAAAACTGTCGAGCAGCAGGACATCCAGGCGACGCATCGCATCCGGGCCGGCTTGATTGAACAGCGGACAGCCAAAGCCAATCAGATTCGTGGGCTGGTCGCCGAGTACGGGCTCATCGCGCCAAAGGAATTGCTCATGCTCCGTCGAGCGATACCGTGCTGGCTGGAACAGGCGGATAACGGGTTGACGGTGCGTTTGCGGCGTTTGCTGGCGGGCTTGTGGGGCGATTTCCGCACGCTGGATCAGCGTGTCAGCGAACTCGACGACGAGATATCGCTGATCGCAACCAATGAGCCCGCCGCCGTTCGTTTGCAGCAGCTGCGCGGTGTCGGCCCGATGATCGCCACCGCGCTGGTGGTCGCTCTCGGCGATGCCCGCCAGTTTGCCAATGGTCGACAATTTGCTGCCTCGTTGGGGCTGACGCCACGGCAACACAGTTCTGGCGGCAAGGATCGATTATTGGGTATCAGCAAACGTGGTGACGCCTACTTGCGCACTCTGCTGGTTCACGGCGCACGTGCTGCCCTACGCACGGCCAGTTCCATAGAGGATCCACTCAGTCGTTGGGCCATTCGCTTGGCTGAGCGATCACATCCCAACGTGGCCGCCATCGCCTTGGCCAACAAAATGGCGAGCATGGCGTGGGCAATGTTACGCAATGGCACCCACTATCAAGCGGAGCGAGCTGCTGCCTAATCTATTCATCCGCGTCCCCTGGGAGAGAAGCACTTCTAAATCACGATTGCGAAGCAACCCGAACGATGGCAAACCGGTCGAACCGGCGTTGGTAGAATCCTCAAGCATCCAGGTGCGAAAAGCACGGTGCAACGATTGGGAACCGACGCGCGAATAGCCCATCACGGCCCCGCATCGAAACGATGCCGTAGTCAGAGGCCGAATATGCGCGGTGTCGCTGTACCCAGTATCAGCCCATGACGTGGTGGCCGGCCACGCGCTGTTGCGGGCCAGTGGGGGTGTGCTGTTGGACGAGCATGGGCAACCAATCAGTTACCGAACCGAAGACGCTATGGCCATGGTGTCGAAGCGCTGCTTTGGCGGGGCGGAGCAGGCCTGCCGGGACCTTAGCGTCCGCAATTGGGAGCGTGTATTAGATGCACCCGTTGAACATCTGGAAGAAGGGAGCAATCTACGCCTCCTATAAACAACAAACCCCCTGGTGCGCAGTTCGGGATGAATCCCGTCCGAGGCGTGGGGGTTATGGTCTTGGACTTAGGGTATTGGACGGTAGCTGCACCGTCAATTCGCGCGCATGTCACATGCGCATACGTCGCGGGAAACGAGGGCGGGCATGCTAACGGCAATGCGCTCATCCTCCTGTGTTGGAAATTATGGACTTTTGCATAATTACGCATAATTCATGCAAGTCGAAATAATCAGCCAATATCTTGTTGCTTCACGATATTTTATTTCGCGATCCTTGATTGTGGTGACATTAATTCCCGTGGAGGGAGCAGCACCAAGAAGGGGGTAGACACCACTCAGGCGAGGCGTGGGACCAGCATGGGCCCGTTTTTGCCTTCGCGTGGCGCGACGCAGGGTCTAAGCACATGCCCGCTCTGCCCCTCCGCCAACCGATGTTTATTCGAACCTCAACCCTATGCACTTAAACTCCAGGTCGCTCATGAAAAGCCGTCGTCACCCCCGAGACTTTTTGGCCAGCTCTATTGGTGCTCAATCACCTGCTGTTGCTCGGGTGGCTCCGGCCTCTGGGGTCTGATTCCACCTCCCCCTCCACCGCCGCTGCTGCTACTCGAATCATCTGTGCGGCCTGACGCAGTAAACCGCGGCATGCGAAAGGTAACGGAAATACCTAGTGATGGAACGTTGTACTGGCCGGACTGCAAAATCCTCTGGTGCAGGTGAGCCGGCGGAACCGGATACATCCCCATTCCTGTTATTTCGTCTATGCACCATGCCTCGAGGGCTGCTCGCGATGCCCTTCGAATGGCGGGAGGTACAGAAAGGCGGCTCCCAAGGCTGCAGACATCACAGGATTCACGCAGCTCTACAGTTCCTTCCGGTCTTCGCTTTCTGATATCGAGCGAGCAATCGCGCTGACCAAAAAATTCGATCCGCTTCAGTCCAAACGTTGTTTCCGCTTAGCCCTGTCCGATCTGGGGGAAGTGTTCTTTCTTCCTCACATTCTCAAAGCTCTGCAAACACTGGCACCTCAGGTCGAACTGGAGGTCATCCAGGTCGATATCAACCGAATGGACGAATGGCTCCGGACTGGGAAAATAGATGCAGCGGTGTGCAATCGAAGCTACCTGCCGATTCAGGCGAAGTGCGAGCTTATGTTCATTGAGCGCTACGTCTGCATGATTCGCAAAGGCCATCCGCGTGTCGGCGATACGCTGACTATGGAGCAGTTCGTCAGTGAGCGACACGTGGTCGTATCGGCTGGCACAGGCCACCATTTCGTTGAGGATCGGCTGCGAGAGGCAGGAGTCGAGCGAACCGTGAGCCTGCGGGTGCCACATTTTAGCGTCTTGCCCGAGATCATTTCCTCCAGCGATCTGCTCGTGACCCTGCCGATGCGGGTGGCGAATATGTATGCGGAGAAGAACGACCTAAGGACTCTGGCCCTCCCCTTCACTGTCCCCGAATTCGAAGTCAGTCTTCACTGGCATGAACACACTGGGGACAATTCGGCCCAGCTCTGGTTCTGCGAGTTTCTAAGAGAAACGATTTCACGACTGTAGGCTGGGTTACAAAATTGGACGGTGTTCTTCCGTCCGATGCCTTCAGAACGGGCTTCAGCCACCACCATCTACTGGGCATCGATGCGTCTGCCGAGCACATCGGTAGGTCGAAGGCCTGCTTCTTGCCTGCGCGACAAAAACGATCCGCGCATGAAGGTCGCAATTCGTTGGAAGTGAATCGCCCCAGTTTCGTCGACAGAGCCAAGCTTCCGCTTTGGGACCCTTCGGCCCGTCTGGAGCGGCAGAGATCTGGACGTTTGCTTTTTTCGCCGGAAGATGATGTTTTGCGACCAGCTGCTTTCGGCCGATTCTGTTGAAAAAGGCGGTTCTGCGGCAGTTCGCCGGCCAGGTGTGCCAGCTTTCGAAGTTGAGAGGGTTTCAAGGAGATCGTGGAGAACGGCAATCAGGCTAGGCCGGGGGCCGCATCCTCAAAGCGGAATCACCTAGAGATCGCAATCTCAGCTGTCCTGAACAATGTTCAAGCGTTTCAATCGTGATGCCAGGGTGGTGGGCTTAAGCCCCAGCAGCTCCGCTGCGCCTCCCTTCCCAAACAATCGGCCATTACTGACACGCAGTGCAGCCTTGACGTTGTCGGATTCCAGTTGCCGTAGCTGGGCGTCGGTGAGGATGCCAGACGGAAACACGCGCGAGTCGCTGGCCGGATTTACCGTCGCCTCGGGCATCTCCTGAAGGTCGATGAACTGTTCAACGCCTTGGGAGGTAATGAGCATGCGCTCCACCACATTCTGCAGTTCACGGATATTGCCGGGCCAGGAGTAACGCTGCATGCGCCCGATATCGCCTTTGTTCAGAAGACGCCCGGCCTTGTTCAGTCGCGGACCGATCTGGCGGATGAAGTGGTCGGCCAGCAGCGGGATGTCCATCAGTCGTTCCCGCAGGGCTGGGGAATGGATGGGGAAGACGTTAAGGCGAAAATAGAGGTCCTCACGGAAACGCTTGGCGCGGACCTCCTGGCGCAGGTCGCGGTTGGTGGCAGCGATGATACGCACGTCCACCTTGCGGGTGCGTTCCTCCCCTACCCGCTCGAACTGGCTTTCCTGCAGCACCCGCAGGAGTTTACTCTGCAGGTCCAGAGGAATCTCTCCGATTTCGTCGAGGAACAGGGTGCCGCCGTCGGCCAGTTCGAAGCGGCCGATTCGGTCTCGCAGCGCACCGGTGAAAGCGCCCCTCACGTGGCCAAAGAACTCGCTCTCGAACAGCTCCGCCGGGATGGCCGCGCAGTTCACCCGGATCAGCGGATGCTCGGCGCGTCGGCTGGCTTGGTGAATGGCCCGGGCGATAAGCTCCTTGCCGGTGCCGGACTCGCCATGGATCAGCACGCTGGCATCAGTCGGGCCGACCACGTCTATCTGCTGGATGATCTTCAGGATCGGCTCGCTCTGGCCGACGATCTCGCGGTAGTTGTGCTCGATGCTGATTTCTTCCTGCAGGTAGGCGTTCTGCTGTTCTAGGCGCTGCTTGAGCTCTTGCAGTTCGCCCAGGGCGTTCTGCAACTGGATTTCGGTGCTGCGCCGCTCCGTGATGTCACGGAACACCACTACCGAGCCGACGATGCGGCCGTCAGAAATCACCGGGGTGCTGGTGAACTCCACCGGGAACATGGTGCCGTTGCGCCGCCAGAACACTTCCTGGCGGCCCTCGTGGACCATGCCGTCGCGCACCGCCTTGTAGATGGGGCACTGCTCCACCGGGTAGTGGCTACCATCGGCATGACTGTGGTGGTGCATTTGGTGGATGTTCTTGCCAATCATCTCCTCCTGCTCCCAGCCCAGCATCCGCGCACCGGCCGGGTTAACGTAGGTGGCCAGGCCATCGCTGTCGATGCTGTAGATGCCGTCGCCCACGGCGCTCAGCAGCAGTTGGTTGTCCCGTTCGGTTTCCTTGAACAGGTTGAGGATGTTGCGCCACTCCAGCAGGCCGCCGCGCATGGTCCGCTCGGTCTGTGCCTGGTCGAGGTGGTAGCGCTGGGCGCTGCGCTCGCGCAGAACCAGGATGAGGTAGACCACGGACTTGAGCTTCAGCGCGGCAGCGGAAATCTCCACCTCCACCCGTTCCCCGTCCTTGCGCGCGCAGGTCAGCTCGTCGCTCCAGCCTCTTCCCTCCTCCATCACCGCCTGGGTGAAGACGATCAGACTCGGCAGTTGGTGGCCGAACAACCGGGTGGCGGTCAGTTCGAGCAGCTCGTGGCGGGGATAGCCCAGCAGGGTGCAGGCGGCGATGTTCATGTCCACCACGCGGTTGCTGGTGGGGTCCAGTTGCAGGATGGCCTCGCTGCAATGCTCGAAGACCATGTGCCGCGTGGAATAGGCCATGTCGGCCCAGTTGGCGAGGTAATCCGGTTCCGACTCGTTCATGGCCTACGTAACCTCGTAATTGCCCCTACGAACTTGCGTAGTTTTACGAGATCTCGTAGTCGCGCAACAGCGGCAGGTGCATCCGAAAAAATCGGATCAGATTTGTAAGTATTTGATTTAAAAAGAAACGACAAGACCGAAAAGAAAACTGGCACGGCCTTCGCTCTAGACCCTTACAAGCGCAGCGGCAGTCGCTGCGATTCAAAGCCCTAGAGGAGAAGCAATATGCCGAGCGTCGATATCGCCCACTACAAGGACGGCGACTTCCTGGTTAACTACGAAGAAAAGGTTTTCGAGGACGTCAAAGCCGAGCCGGGCGAAAAGGCCCTGATCACCTTCCACACCATCGCCTTCGAGGGCTCTATCGGCCTGGTCAACATGCTTCAGGCCAAGCGCCTGCAGCGCAAAGGCTTCGAAACCAAAGTCCTGCTCTACGGACCGGGCGTGCAACTGGGCGTGCAGCGCGGCTTCCCGACCCTGGGCGCCGAGGCCTTCCCCGGTCACCTGGCGGTGAACAAGCAGATCAAGGCCTTCATCGAGGAAGGCGGCGAGGTCTATGCCTGCCGATTCGCCCTGCAAGCCCTCTACGGCCAGACCGAGAAGGCCCTGATCGAAGGCATCCGCCCGATCAACCCGCTGGACGTGATGGACCTCCGCCTGCTGATGCGCCGCGAAGGCGCGCTGATCATCGACACCTGGACCGCCTGAGCACGCCACCCCTCCCGCGCGCGGGAGGGGCCCCTCCCTCACTCCCACAGGATCGATGACATGCCGACCATCCGTGCCGCCGCCGTGCAACTCAGCCCGGTGCTCTACAGCCGCGAAGGCACTATCGACAAGATCTGCCGGAAGATCCTCGAACTGGGCCGCGAAGGCGTGCAGTTCGCCGTCTTCCCTGAAACCGTGGTGCCCTACTACCCCTATTTTTCCTTTGTGCAGGCACCCTTCGCCATGGGCGGCCAGCACCTGAAACTCCTGGACGAATCGGTGATCGTCCCCTCCGCCGCTACTGTCGCCCTCGGCGCCGCCTGCCGCGAAGCCGGGGTGGTGGCCTCCATCGGCATCAACGAGCGTGACGGCGGCACCATCTACAACGCCCAGTTACTGTTCGACGCCGACGGCACGCTGATCCAGCACCGTCGCAAGATTACCCCCACCTACCACGAGCGCATGGTCTGGGGTCAGGGCGACGGCTCCGGCCTGCGCGCGGTCGACAGCGCCGTGGGCCGCATTGGCTCCCTGGCCTGCTGGGAGCACTACAACCCGCTGGCGCGCTACGCGCTGATGGCCGACGGTGAGCAGATCCACGCCGCCATGTTCCCGGGCTCCCTGGTGGGCGAGATCTTCGCCGAGCAGATCGAGGTCACCATCCGCCACCACGCCCTGGAGTCCGGCTGCTTCGTGGTCAACGCCACCGCCTGGCTGGAGCCGGAACAGCAGCAACGGATCATGGCCGACACCGGCTGCGCCATCGGTCCGATCTCCGGCGGTAGCTTCAGCGCCATCGTCTCGCCAGAGGGCAAGCTGCTTGGCGAACCGCTACGCAGCGGCGAAGGCGCAGTGATCGCCGACCTCGACCTGGCGCTGATCGACAAGCGCAAGCGGATGATGGATTCCGTCGGCCACTACAGCCGCCCCGAGCTGCTCAGCCTGTTGATTGACCGCACCCCCAGCGCCCACTTGCACGAACGCAGCATGGGCCTGCCGCAGGCCTTCGAACCCGTCGAGGTCGACCATGAATGCGCCTAGCCGTCAGCCCGACGACCTGCTCAGTGAGCTGCAATGCCACGGTGTGCGCTGGCAGGACCAGAGTACCGGCCTTTCCCGCAGGGGCGGCGCCGGCCCATCCGACCACAAGGCCCTGACCCTGGGCGCACATACCGCCATGGTGCCGGTGCTCAACCAGGCCTCCCTGGACTCGCCCTACGAGGCGCGTCCGTCCAGCGATGGCGACCTGGCGCTGATCTTCCGCGAGGGCCGTCAGGTCGGCCAGGTGGAGATTCCCGGCGTACCGAAGTTCTACGCGCGGAGCACCGCCGATGGCATCCCCTACTGGAAGATCGCCACCCTGCACAGTCGCGATGTGCTGGCCACCACGCTGTTGCAGCACTGCATCCGCATGAACGACGCGGCCACTTCCTGCCAGTTCTGCGCCATTGGCCAGTCCCTGGCGGCGGGGAAGACCATCGCGCGCAAGCGCCCGGAGCAACTGGCCGAAGTGGCGACGGCAGCGGTGGAACTCGATGGCGTGAAGCACATGGTGATGACCACCGGCACGCCACAGACCCGCGACCGTGGCGCCGCCATCCTCTGCGAGGCCGCTGCCGCCGTGACCGCCGCCGTCGACCTGCCGATCCAGGCCCAGTGCGAACCGCCAGACGAGGACAGCTGGTTCCAGCGCCTGAAGGACAGTGGCGTCGTCTCCCTCGGCATGCACCTGGAGGCAGTCACGGAGCCGGTGCGCCGGAAGATCATGCCGGGCAAGGCCGAAGTACCGATGAGCCGCTATTTCGAAGCATTCGAAGCCGCCGTCGAGGTATTCGGCCGGGGCCAGGTGAGCACCTACATCCTCGCCGGCCTGGGCGACCCGGAAGACGCCATCGCCGAGATGAGCGAGCGCCTGGCGACTATTGGCGTGTACCCCTTCGTGGTGCCCTTCGTCCCCATCGACGGCACACCCCTGGCCCATCACCCCAAACCCGACAACGCGCTGATGCAGCGCCTCTACCCGCGCATCGGCGCCAGCCTGCGCCGCCACGGGCTGCATTCCGACGACATCCGCGCAGGGTGCGCCAAGTGCGGCGCCTGCTCGGCCCTGAAGCACCACGAATGAGGAGAACCGCCATGGCGTTGAGTAACCTCGAGTGGCTGGGCGAAGCAGACAGCCCCTATATCGCCGGCGACCTGCGGGTGAAGCCCGCTAGCGAGGCCTGGGAACGCCACCAGTACTACGCCCTGCGCCAGGCGGTGTTCGCCGACGAGCAGCGCCTGCTGGCCCGGGATCGCGATGAGCACGACTTCCGCGCCATTCCCATCGTCGCTCTGGCCCACAGCTGCGGCGAGGCAGATCGGGTGGTGGGTGCGGTGCGCATCTACGAGCAGGAGCCGGGCCTCTGGTATGGCGGACGGCTCTGCGTGGAGCCGCTCTACCGGCGCCAGGGCATGCTCGGCAAGGCGCTGATCAACGAAGCGGTATCGCTGGCACTGGACATCGGCTGCATGTGTTTCCTCGCCACGGTGCAGGCGCAGAACGAAGCCTACTTCCGTCGCCTGCATTGGCAGACGCTGGAACATATCGAGCTGCTGGGCCGGCCCCATGCGCTGATGGAGGCCAACCTGGCGAGCTACCCCTTCATGCCGCGTCGGGTTTCCCTGCGCACCCTGCGGGGGCTTCGCCATGGCTGATCTCGTCGCCCTTCTCGAGCGTCTGCGGAACACCCCGGCCATGAATGCCAAGCGTGCAGTGCAGCAGGCTGCCCGGGTCTTGAATGCCCCGCCGGGCCAGGGCGACCGCTATGCCCTGCCGGGCGACGACACCGCCGCCCTCCGCTGCGGCGACCAGTACCAACTGCTCGCCATCGAAGGCATGTTGCCGTCCTTCGTCGCCAAGGCGCCCTGGTTCGCCGGCTGGTCGGCGGTGATGGCCAACGTTAGCGACATCGCCGCCATGGGGGGGCGTGCCACCGCCGTGGTCAATGCCTACTGGCACCACGACGACGCGGCCGCGGACGAGTTGCTGCGCGGCATACACGACGCTTGCGAACGCTACGGCCTGCTGCTGGCCGGCGGTCACACCAGCCTGGCGCCGAGCAATCCGACGGCATTGGCCGTGGCCATCACTGGTATCGCCCATCGCCTGCTCTCCACCCTGCACGTCAAGCCCGGCCAGTTGCTCGCCGCGGTGGTGGACCTGGACGGCCAATGGCACCCCGGCACCACCTACTGGAAGGCCTTCGAACACAAGAGCGCCGAGCGCCTGCGCCGGCAACTCGAATTGCTGCCGCGCCTAGCCGAGGACGGCCTGCTGCTAGCCGCCCGCGACATCAGCAACGCCGGCCTGCTGGGTTCCCTGCTGATGCTGCTGGAGGCCACCGGCTGCGGCGCCCGCCTCGACCTGGATGCCCTGCCGCGCCCAGCCGACAGCGACCTGGAGCGCTGGCTGCTGGCCTTCCCCAGCTTCGGTTTCCTGCTGACCCTGGACCAGGCCCATTGGCCCGATGCCCAGGCCCGCTTCGCCGCTGAGGGTCTCAGCGCCGCAGCCATCGGCGTCATCGATGCCACTGGCCGCCTGCAGGCCCACGCCGGCACCGCGCAGGCCGAGTTCTGGGACTTCGCCCAGGCCCCCTTCACCGGACTTTCCGCTCCCGATTCGCCCTTTCACCGCAAGGAGGTGTACTGACATGCCCGCCGTCAACTTCAAGGTGCGTTGGCCTGATGGCCAGGAAACCAACGGCTATTCCCCGTCCACGCTCATCTACCAGTACTTGCAGGCCGGCAGCAGCTGCAGCGTCGAAGAGTTCCTCACGCGGGCGGAAGCCGCCCTGTCCGCGGCCTCGGAGCGGGTCCGTGAACTCAAGGGGTTCTATTGCAGCTCGGCCATGGACACCCTCGCCATCCTGCGCCAACAGGCCCGGCGCTATGGTGGCAACGAGCCAGTGCTGGTCCTCGACATGCACACCCAACACAGCGGCCAGGTGCTGGCCCGCTGAGTCCCCTTTCACGCATCCACTCAGGAGAATACCCATGCCCGGCTCACTCAAATCCGTCCCGGTCCCCCACTACAGTGTGATCATCGTCGGCGGTGGCCAGGCCGGCCTGTCCGCCAGCTACTACCTGCAACAGGAAGGCATCGACCACTTGATGCTGGAGAAACACAGCCTCACCCACAGCTGGCGCACCCAGCGCTGGGACAATTTTTGCCTGGTCACACCCAACTGGCAGTGCGCCCTCCCCGGCCACCCCTATGAAGGCAGCGACCCACATGGGTTCATGAAGCGCGAGGAGATCATCGCCTACCTCGACGCCTTCATCGCCAAGGTCAAGCCACCAGTGCGCGAGGGCGTCATCGTGCAACGCGTGACTCCGCGCCCACAGGGCGGCTACGCGGTGCAGACCTCGGCCGGCGAGTACAGCGCCGACCAGGTGATAGTCGCTTCCGGCGGCTACCATACGCCGATCATCCCGCGCATGGCCGAACGCCTGCCCGCCCATATCCAGCAACTCCATTCCGAGCAGTACCGCAACGCGCAATCCCTGCCCGCGGGCAACGTGCTGGTGGTGGGCTCTGGCCAGTCCGGCGCGCAGATCGCAGAAGACCTGCACCTGGCCGGGCGTAAGGTCTATCTCGCCGTGGGTGACGCACCGCGCTGCGCTCGCTTCCATCGCGGCAAGGACGTGGTCGACTGGCTAGCGGAGATGGGCTACTACGACATCGGTGTCGACCAGCACCCGCTGCGCGAAGGCGTGCGCGACAACACCAACCACTATGTGACCGGCCGCGACGGCGGGCGCGATATCGACCTGCGCAAGTTCGCCACCCAGGGCATGGAGCTGTTCGGCCTGCTCACGGGCCTGGATGGCAGCATGCTGCGCTTCGCTCCGGACCTGGCCGCCAAGCTGGATGCTGCCGACGCGGTATACAACCGCATCAATACCAGTATCGACCGCTTCATCGAGGAGAACGGCATCGACGCCCCGCCCAGCGCGCCCTACCAGCCGCTCTGGCAGCCCGAAGCGGAAAGGGAAAGCCTGGATCTGGCAGAGTCGGGCATCACCAGCGTGATCTGGTGCATCGGCTTCAGCCCGGACTTCGGCTGGCTGGAGGCGGGGGTATTCAACGGCCGTGGTCAACCGCTCCACGTGCGCGGTGTCACCCGCGAACCGGGGCTCTACTTCCTCGGCCTGCCCTGGCTGCATACCTGGGGTTCGGGACGCTTCTCCGGCATCGCCTGTGATGCCGAGCACCTGGTTCGCCACCTGGCACGCGCCCGAAAGGCTGCCTGACCACTCCCCCGCGCTGAAGGAGGGCCCAACTATGACGCTGCCTTTCGAACCAGGCATAAGCCTGTGCCAGGACTACCGCGCTGGCATGCCCCACCTGGCCTATACCGGTCTCTCGGAGAACTGGCTGCTCAAAGAATGCGGGCACCTGCACTGGCTGCTACTGGCCCGGTTGCACGGTCGCGACGCGCCCGCCTTCAGCGATCACGAGGGACGTACGGCCTACGCCGCCTTCACCGCCATCCACCTGCGCGGTTTACATCTGGAGCGAATCAGCGAGAACGCCCGCTTCAAACTGCACAGCCACTTGCAGCCTGCCGGCCGTGCCCGCCATTGCAGCGAGCACCGCTTGCTCGCTGCAGGCCGGCCCTGCGGCGAGGTGACAATGCTGTCCACTTTCGTCTGCCGGACCCGCGCCGGCGACAACCGTAGTGCCACGCGTGCCCAGTTCACTGCGGCAGACGGCGCGCCCCTGGCACCCAGCGACCTCGCTCGGACGCTGTTGGAAACCGGCAAGCACTGGCGCGAGGCGGATCCTGATGCCCGAAGCCGGGAGCAGCGCTTCCGCCCCTGTCCGACGCTGGACTTCAACGGTGCCGAGTTCCTCTATTTTGCCCAGTTCCAGGCAGCCGTGGAGCGTGCCGAATGGGCCCTCGACAGCAGGGTCCAAAAGGCTCCGTGCCGCGAACGGCAGATGTATTTCTACGGCAACCTCAACCCCGGCGATGACCTGCTGCTGCGCCTGAGTCCGCCAGCGGACGCCGGTGGATCGCGCCGCTGTGAGATCCGCCGCGCCTCGGACGGCCGCAAGCTGGCCGAGGTGCTCACTTGCCGATCTCAGGTGCCGGCATTAACGACGTCCGCCGCCCGAGGCCGTGCAACATGCCGCTGAAGCCCCTGTATCGCGCCGCTGACCTGGACGGCCTGACCCACCTGGACGGCCTGCCGGGCGAGGCACCCTTCGTCCGCGGCCCCTACCCCGGCATGTATACCGAACGGCCCTGGACCCTGCGCCAGTATGCCGGTTTCGCCAGTGCCGCAGACACCAACCGCTGGTTTCGCCAAAGCCTTGCTGAGGGCGTGCAGGGCCTGTCGGTGGCCTTCGACCTGCCCACCCATCGCGGCTACGACTCAGACGCTCCCGAGGCCCGTGCCGATATCGGCCACGCCGGCGTAGCGATCGACAGCGTCGAAGACATGCGGGAACTGTTCGCCGGCATCGACCTGGCGCGGGTCTCGGTGTCCATGACCATGAACGGCGCGGTGCTGCCGGTGCTTGCGGCTTTCATCGTAGCGGCGGAAGAGTCCGGTGTTGCGGCACACCAGTTGAGCGGCACCATCCAGAACGACATCCTCAAGGAGTTCATGGTCCGCAATACCTACGTTTTCACGCCCGAGCCGTCGCTGTGCATCGCCTCGGGCTTGCCATCCGGATGGCTTGCAGCCAACCGGGCAATCTGCTCATAGAAATCGGGATAGAAACGTTCGGCCAGCATGATCTTCGCTAGAATCGGTCGCTGGATTTCGGCCCCAAAGCCTCGCTCGTCCGCGATGGCATGGCGAAGCATCAAGGAGTTGAGGAAGCGCTTGATTTGCCGCGGATTGCCGCGCGTGCCTTCGCTGAGAAGCTTGGTCACATGCGCGCTAATCACCAGCGCCTGGTCGACCGCCGGTAGCACAGTGCCGCCCATGGCTACCTCAACGGTTTTCCGGTCCAGACCACGGCTCTTCCAGGGCTGCTGCATGTCCTTGCGGGCGACGGCCAAGAGCTTCTCGAAGCGTGGATCGGCCGATCCCAAGGCGTTCTCGGCGAGTAGCAGGGTCACGTACACACTGGTTTCAGCCACGCCCAGCGCCGGGATGCGGAACGGGACCTGGATCAGTTTCTCGAGGTAGTTGCGGGCGTAAGACACCGGTCCGACGCTCTGCGGCAAATCGGGGAAGTGCTCTCGCACGGCGTACTCGATCATCATCTCGTCGGCGCCGATGACGAACGCTGTCCGCTCGACGAAGAGGAACAGCCGGATGGCCTCCAGCGTGGCAATCGCCGTCTTCGGCAGGCAGCGATCCAGGTCGTCGACGATGACCACCAACTTGTCCACCTCCGCAGATTCGAGGAGTGCCTTGAACTCCTTGCGGAAGGCGTGGAAATGCTCGGGAAGGTGTTCGGAGGGATCGTCCGCCTCCTTGAGAAACTCGCCCGCCTTTTCGGCGAACAATTTCATGTCCTCGGCCGAAAGACTCTCCGGCGGCTTGCTCAGGAGCCCGGCCGCAATGTCATAGGCACCCTTGAGCTGATCCATCGTGGGGATCCCGGTAAAGGCCGTGAGTGCGAGCCCTCCGGTTTTTCGGGCAATCTTGAACCAGTCAACGCGTTTGAGGACCTTCTTCGCCGCCTCGGCCACCTTTGCGGATCCGGGTCTGGCGCGGCGCAGCTCATCGACAATTGTCTCAATGACAACGGTCTTGGCGTCCTCGAACCCTTCGAAGGTCCAGCCGTTAAACCACAGGCAAAGGACCCGATCGTTGTCCTTGTAGGAGGCCTCCAGCATCTTCAGCACACTGGATTTCCCTGCCCCCCAGTCCCCATGTACCCCGATGGTGATCGGCGTTTCCGGGGTTTTCCCGATTAGCTTCAGCCCACCGCTGATGCTGGTTCTTTCCATCGCCCTGTCCCATCGTCGGCTTTGCCATACTGGATCGACCTTTGCCATTGGATTCCGGCGAGTTGCTGACGCTGCTGGTGAGCAGCTTCAGCTACGGCCTGTACGCGCTGATGCCGGCCATGGCCATGCTGCGGGTGCGACGAATTCGCGTGAGTCGCACCACCCTGCGCGAGCCCCTCTACATCCAGTGCTATCTGGCCTCCCCTCTTTCCATCGTGCTGATCGCGGCCAACCTGCTGGCCGGCATCCAGGTCGCGCAGGCGATGCTGCTCACCACCCTCGCCTGCATATGGTACCTGTTCTCGCAGATCGCCCTGCTGCGCCGGCTCCTCGATTTGCCCCTGCTGCCGGCCACTTTCATCGCCATTTCCAGGTTCATCGTCGCCACCCTGATCATCCTCGCCCTGATGGATCTGCCGCGGTCCACACCAGGCACACATATCGGTAAACCAACGCAACTCCATGTCTGGGTGCAAGCCGTGAGCGTTCTCTGCCCAAGCAGTAGCTTGCTGCTGGTCGATGCCTCGCACTGGCGTTTCGGCTCACTGGCTAGCGGAATGAAGGCAGGAAATGTCGTCGGCTGGCCGGGACACGACAGGCCGAGAACGGCCAGAAGCGATCTCCGCAGGAGAAGCCGCGTTAGTACCCCTTCTTCCTTGCCCTGAACCCTACACTACGCTAGCGAACATGACTGTACATTCCAAAGGATAAGCGGTCATTCAATCGGCTTCCTAGAACCAATTCAAGGCGTGCGAACCCTTTGTAAATAGCCAGTCACAGGATTTTTCGGTCGCGACCCAACTAAACCCTATTGACCTCAAATGAACACATATGTTCAATTATGTTCAGCAGAGAGTTTGGAGACATCCGATGGAGCCGATGACCCCCGCCCAGCGCCGCATTCATCAAGCCGCCTTGCGCCTTTTCGCTGAGAAGGGAGCAACGCACGTGAGCATCAGGGAGCTTGCTCAAGAGGCTGGGGTAGCGCGCGGCACCATCTATCACTACGTGAAGACCATAGAGCAGCTCTTCGAGCATGTGGCCAGTCAACTGAGCGCAGACATGCATCGGCGCATCAGGATGAACATCGATAGCCTAGAAGACCCAGGGCAACGCCTGGCAAACGGTATCCGCTTCTTCATCCGCCGCGCCCATGAAGAACCTCAATGGGGAGCTTTCCTGAGCCGCTTCGCAATGAGCCAAACCACACTGCGCGAGACGCTCTACAGCCAAGCGACAGCAGATGTGCTCCACGGTCTGTCCGTTGGCCGATATCAGTTTCGTCAGGAGCAGTTGCTCAGTGTCATTTCCATGATCGCCAGCAGCGTATTGGGCGCGATGCTGCTGGTGATGGACGGCCACAAGACCTGGCGCGAAGCCGGATCAGACACGACCGAGATGATTTTGCGAGCCCTCGGCATTCCTCCCGATGAAGCCACGATCCTGGCCACTGGAGAGCTGCCACCACTGCCCTGCCCCGATTGATCTAGCGCCAATGCGTCATCCAGGCGACCTTGCCAGCCAAGGTTGATGGCACCGCACTGCCTGAAGAAAGCTCCGGAGAGGAACAATCATGAGTCGTCGCCCTACCCTGCTTGCCACCGACCAGCCAGCCCGACACCCCTGCCCAACCGTCAAGGCAACGGGCCTGGCCCACCTGATTTTCGAACGCCCTGACCTGGGCAGTGCCGAGCAGTTCCTCTCCGATTTCGGGCTGACCGTGAGTCACCGCGAGAAGGATGAGCTGTATTTGCGGGGCACCTCTGTCGCGCCCTATTGCTACCGCATCCATCGAGCCAAACGGGCGCGCTTCGTCGGTTTCGGCCTGACGGTCGCCTGCCGTGACGACCTGCTGCGACTCAGTCGGCTTCCAGGTGCCTCTGCAATTGAAACGGCCTCCGCTCCGGGTGGCGGCGAACGAGTCCGACTGGTCGACCCGTCAGGATTCGTCGTCGAAGCCATCTGCGGCCAGACGGTAATTCCGGCCTTGCCCCATCGGGCGCCGCTGCCCCTCAACCAGGGCGACCAGCCTCGACGCATCAACGCCACCCAGCGCCCCCCGGTCACCCCGCCGGAAATCATCCGGCTCGGTCATGTGGTACTCGAAGTGGCCGATTTCCAGGACACCTGTGCCTGGTACACCGGACACTTCGGCTTCATTCCCAGTGATGTACAGGTGTTGCCGGAAGGCTCGCCAGCAGTGGCTTTCATGCGCCTCGATCTGGGTGACGCTCCGGCCGACCACCACACGCTGGCCATCGCCCAGGGCTTCATGGCCACCTACAGCCACAGTGCCTTCGAGGTGATCGATGCCGACGCCGTAGGCATGGGTCAGCGCGTGCTGCGCGAGCGTGGCTGGAAGCATGCCTGGGGCATCGGCCGGCACATCCTCGGCAGCCAGGTCTTCGATTACTGGCAGGACCCCTGGGGCGACAAGCACGAGCACTATTGCGACGGCGACCTGTTCACCGCCTCCAGCCCCACCGGCCTGCACACAGTCAGCCCCGATGCCATGGCGCAGTGGGGCCAGCGCATGCCAAGGACCTTCACCCGGCCTCGGCTGAACCTCGCCAGCCTGTGGGCGCTGCTGCGCAATCTGGCCCGCAGCCCGGATCTGACCCTGCGCAAGCTGATCACCCTCGCGCGGATGTTCGGTTAGGAACCCGTCATGAACCTCTGCACCCGTAGGAGCCTGCTCAAGGGCGGCGCGGCGCTGGCTGGCGGCGCCCTGCTGCAGAGGCTCACACCCACGGCAAGCGCCTTGATAAACGCCGCCCTCGCGCGGCCAACTGCTTCACCAGGAGCCACTTCCATGCCCGTTCACCTTGTCTACTTCGAACACCGGAACGACACCCGTTGGGGCGTGATTCGCCAGGGGCGCATCGCTCCAATCCCAGGGCACTACGACACCACCGGGGATCTGATCCGTCAGGTCCGCATGGAAGACCTCGCGCGCCTGGACCACGACGAAATCCCGCTCGGCGAGGTGCGGTTGCTTTCACCGGTCACCCGCAACCAGCAGTTCGTATGCCAGGGCGCCAACTACCGGCAGCACATGATCGAGTCCGGCATGGACCCGGACGCCAAACACTTCAACATGATCTTCACCAAGGCCAACAGCTGCATAGTGGCCGCGGACAGCGACCTGATTAAACCGGCCCACGTGCGCTTCCTCGACTACGAGATAGAACTGGGTCTGGTGCTTCGGCGCGACATCAGCGGCGCGATGGAGATCACCGATGCCAACCTTCACGAATTCGTCGCCGGCGTGGTGATCGTCAACGACTACTCCGCCCGGGACATCCAGATCCCGCAGATGCAGTTCTACAAGGGCAAGAGCTTTCGCACCTTCGGTCCGGTCGGCCCCTATCTCTGTCTGCTCGACGCCAGTGAAATGAGCTACCTGAAAAAACTCCAGCTACGTCTTACGGTAAACGGCCAGGTCCGCCAGAACGACAGCACCGCCAATCTGGTCTTCGGCCCGGCGGAAACCCTCTCCGAGCTGTCCGGCGTCCAGGACCTGGCCGCAGGCGACCTGATCGCCACCGGGACCCCGGCCGGCTGCGCCCTGTCGATCCCTTCGCCGGCCAAGCAGCGCATCGCCGCCCTGCTGCCGGAGGCCGTCAAATGGAAAGCCTTCATGAAGGCCCAGGAAGGCCGCAGCGACTATTACCTCAAGCGCGGCGATGTCGTCGAAGCGAGCATCCGCAGCGCCGACGGCGTGATCGACCTGGGCGCGCAGCGCAACCTCGTGGTGGAGCAAGCCTGATGGCCGTCAAATCCCTCGCCGACATCCGGGCCCTGGAAAGTACTCCCCTCGCCCGCCGCGAACTCCCCGCGAGTACCTACGCCGCCCTGCAGCGCTGCGCCAAGGAACGCCCCCACGCAACGGCCTTGAGGTTCTTCCTCGACGCCAGGAGGTTCCAACGCACTCGGGACTGGAGCTACGCCGAACTCCTGGCCGACATCACCCGCGCGGGCAATGCCTTCCACGAACTGGGCATCGGGCCGAAGGACGTGGTGGCCTTCCTGCTGCCAAACCTGCCGGAAACCCACTTCACCATCTGGGGTGGCGAGACGGCGGGCATTGTCCTGGCGATCAACCCCCTGCTCGAAGCCGCGCAAATCGCCGACCTGCTACGGGCCGCCAATGCCCGCCTGGTGGTGACCCTGGCACCGACGCCGGGCACCGACCTCTGGCCCAAGCTGGCCAGCCAGCTGGATCGACTGCCCAGCGTGCATGACATTCTCTGGGTCAGCATGGCGCCCTACGTCAGCCCCGCCGCCAGCCTCGCCCTGCGCTGGATGGCGCGCCGCGAGAAGGCACGCCATCGTGGCCGACGCATTCACGACCTGCGCGCGCTGATGCGTCGCCAGCCAGGCGACCACCTGACCAGCGGCCGCCAGATACGTGCCGACGAAGCGTCCTCGTATTTCTGTACGGGCGGCACCACCGGACTGCCGAAGATCGCCATGCGCACCCACGGCTCCGAGGTGTTCAACGCCTGGGCCATGGCCGCCAACATGCAACCCCGTCCGCCCGGCCAGGTCATCTTCTGTGGCCTTCCGTTGTTCCACGTCAACGGCCAACTGGTCACCGGGCTGATGCCCTGGACCCACGGCGATCGCGTGATCATCGGTACGCCGCAGGGCTACCGTGGCGAAGGCGTCATCCCGCGCTTCTGGGAAATGGTCGAGCACTTCGGCATCAACTTCTTTTCCGGGGTGCCCACGGTCTATTCGGCGCTGCTCCAGCAGCCGGTCGACGGCAGGGATCTGTCCAGCCTGCAGTACGCCCTCTGCGGCGCGGCGCCGATGCCAGTCGAGCTGTTCCGCGAGTTCGAGCAGCGCGTCGGCGTGCGCATCCTCGAAGGATACGGCCTCACCGAAGGCGCCTGTGTCTCCTCCACCAACCCACCGGAAGGCGAGCGGCGAGTCGGCTCCATCGGCCTGCGCCTCGCCTATCAGGAGATGCGTGCAGTGATACTGGATGAACAAGGGCGGTACCTGCGTGACGCGGAATCAGACGAGGTCGGCGTAATCGCCATTCGCGGTCCCAACGTGTTCGCCGGCTATCTGGAGCCCAGCCACAATCGCGGCGTGTGGATCGAGATCAGCGGCCACCGCTGGTTGAATACCGGCGACCTCGGCCGCCAGGATGCACAGGGCTATTTCTGGCTGACCGGACGCAAGAAGGAACTGATCATCCGTGGCGGCCACAACATCGATCCGAAGCAGATCGAGGAAGCCCTGCAGGCGCACCCGGCGGTCGCGCTGGTGGCGGCAGTCGGCAGTCCCGATGCCCACGCTGGCGAGGTGCCGGTAGCGTACGTACAACCGGGTGTCGGCCAGCGCGTCGACGGTGCCGAGCTGCTGGCTTTTGCGATGCAGCGCATCAGCGAGCGGGCCGCCATTCCCAAGCGCATCGAGATACTCGATGCGCTGCCGGTGACGCCGGTGGGCAAGATCTTCAAGCCCGCCCTGCAGCAACTGGAGATCTCCCGTGTGATCCGCCAGGAAGCCTCGGCCCTCGGGTTTGCCGATATCGTCGTCGATGTCGTCCAGGACGCCCGCAGGGGCCTGGTGGCGCGGATCGCCGCTGGCATGCGCCAGGAATCGCTGGCCCCCGTACTGGGCCGCTACAGCTTCCAGATCGAATGGGTCGACTCGCCGGCGCGGTTACCGACGGAACAGGCCTGAATGTGCTGGTTCCCAGATACGGGCACCAGTACAGCCATACCCCGCTACAGCGCTGACACACTACCTTGATGACGGTACTATGCCCATCGACAAGGGCTGAGGGATTAGGATCGAGCAATAGCTGCCGAATCCGGCGGAATGCCTGACACACGTAAGATGAGTTAGGCAGACGCATACAGCTATCGAACCGTTGGGGGCCGAAACACGTAGCGGTGGCCAAATCCTTTTCAGCGTCCGGAAGAAAATGCGCACCCGCAAATGCATCTACAAAACCCGCGAATTGGTCCGGGCCATGTATTCGGCCATATCCAACTATTTTAGGTTGTTACACCGAATCCGCCGCCCAGCCATTTGGGCGGCGTCGGTCCCGAGGGCTTCGAGCAGGCCTCATTGTGAGTCCGGGATAATATTATTGGAGCGAGCGTAGCTCACCAATCTCAAGCTTTACGAAGCTGCATTGCCGGTTCAGAAAAGGCTCCAAGTGTAGTTAAAGATCAATCGATTCTCATCGATGTCGGTGCGGTAGTTGGAGCGTGCGGTGACATTGCGCACGCGCACGCCGAGGCCCTTGAGGGTGCCGCTCTGGAACGCATAGCTGATGTCCAGGTCGCGTTCCCAGTCCTTGCCCTCGTAGCCGAGGCCCGTGTCGACGTTGTCGCCGGTGATGTAGCGGGTGCTGGCCACCAGGCCGGGGACGCCGAGGGCGGCGAAGTCGTAGTCGTAGCGCGCCTGCCAGGAGCGCTCGTCGGCCGAGGCGAACTCGAAGGTGGGCACCTCGTTGCCCAGCGGGCTGACGTTGGCGAACACACGCGGGAAGGCGCTGTCGCCGTAGATGGCCTGGTAGCCGACGAAGAAGGTATGGCCACCCCGCTTGGCCGACAGCAGGGAGAAGAAGGCCTGGTTGTCGATCTCGCCGATCAGCTTCTTGCCGTCCTCGCTGGCGTCGTAGTAACCGACGTTGGCACCCAGCACCCAGTCGCCAACCGGCTCACTGTGCTTGAGGCCGAAGAAGCGCTGGTCGTAGATGTCCTCCAGCTGCGCGTACCAGGCGCTCAGGGTGGTGCGATTGGCGTTGAAGGCGTAATCGCCGCCAGCATAGTTGAAGGCGTCGCTGGAGGCCTGGCGCTGCGGCTTGTGGCCGAGCATGGCCTGCATCTTGTCGTCGCCGGCCTCGTTGCGCAGGCTGGTGGAGGTCAGGTGGCCGCCCTGCAGGGTCAGGCCGGCGATCTCGCCGGAGGTGATGCTGGCGCCCTGGTAGGTGGGCGGCAGCAGGCGGATATCGCTGAACACCAGCACCGGCAGGTTGGGCTGCAACTCGCCCACCTTCAGCTCGGTCTTCGACAGCCGCATCTTCGCGGCCACGCCCAGGCGGCTGTATTCGTCGGCGGCCTCGCCGTCCCCCTGCACCGGCAACAGACCGGTATTCACCCGGCCCTTGCCGCTGTCCAGCTTGATGCCCAGCTGGCCGATGGCGTCCAGGCCAAAGCCTACCGGCCCCGGCGTGTAGCCGGACTTGAAGTTGAGGATGAAGCCCTGGGCCCACTCCTCTGCCTTGGACTGCTTGTTGGACCCGACGATGTCGGAAAAATCACGGCTGAAGTAGTAATTACGAGCTGTAAGCGTCGCACTTGAACCCTCAACGAATCCTTCTTGCTTGGCCAACAGGGGTTCGCTGGCAAGCAAGAGACTCAACGGTAAGATAACTGGCTTGACGCAAGGATTACGTTTCATATCGGAAGCTCTTCGATCTTGTTCTTGTAGGGATTGCGCGTGCTTCAGGCCAAACGGGGGAAAAGTCGAATCGCGTTGACGCGGTTCACTGCTTCCCGCTGAGCGTCACTGAATCCGAAAGCATCCAAGAGCCCGGTGAAATAACTGGACCGTTCTTTGTTGGCATATGGCCAGTCGCTGCCGAATGTGATGTTTTCCGGCTTGGCAAATGCCAGCAACGCGGACAGCGCATAGGGACTGCTGGACAGCGCGGTGTCGAAGTAGAACTGGCGCAGACGCTTAAGTCCGCCCGCAGTGGTTCCATCTTCCGAGCAAACACGTGCCATACGTTCGGCGGCATAAGGAACAAATCCGCCTGCGTGGGAGAGAATGATCTTCAGCTCGGGATAACGTTCAAGGCAGCCACGCTTAGCCAGATTGAGTGCAGCTCGGGTGGTGTCGAGGAGAAAGTCTGCTGCATAAGGTGGAATACCCTCGACCGGAGCGGCCGGAAGCTCTGACGGATGAACGAACACGGTCGTCTTATGGCGGTTCAAGACCTCCATAAGCGGGTCCCACTCTGGAGTGCCCAGATAGGTTCCACGCACATTGGCGAGCAGGACAACGCCGTCCGCCTTCAACTTGGTCAGCGCATACTCAGCCTGTTCAATCGCCCCCTCAACGTCAGGCAGCGTCAGCGTCGCAAAAAATCCGAAGCGACCTGGATGCTTATCGACAAGCTCAGCACAGAATTCGTTTACCTCTTTGGCTTTGATGCGGGCTTCGCCGTCGTTGCCGAGATGCACACCTGGCGTGGATACAGAAAGAACTCCCGTCTGGATATCGTTGCTGTCCATTAGATCGAGAGCCCCATCTGCGCTCCAGGTGGGAATGGGTAGGCCTCCGGCATTCATCCCGCGCGAATCAAGCCATTTGGCATAGAAGGGGGGCACAACATGTTGATGCGTATCTATGCGCCTCAACCCTTTCAGGGAGCGAGCACCACCCGCGGCCCCACCAATTTGGGACGCGATAGTGTTGGAGGGCATGATCCCAGCAATAGCGGATGCTGAAGCGGCTGTAACCATGGATTGCAGCAGTTTTCTGCGGTTCATCTTTAAGTTCCTCTTGTTTTTGTATTGCGGAAGGAGCCAGGGCTCCCGCGAGGTGATTACGTCGATCGAAATTGGATTTCGCTGTGAAATCAGTCCGGTAGTTGCACTGGTCGGCGCGCTACAAGGCGGAAAAGCGCGAGTGCTGCGATTACGATGCCTGGGGCTGAGGCCAGCAGTACTCCGGCACTGCCTGTTCCGAGCGCAAGCATTTGCCCCGCCACCAACGGGCCACTCATGGCTCCTAAGCGGCCGACTGCAACGGCTGCACCGACACCCGTGGCGCGCATACGCGAGGGATAAAACCAAGGTGCAAGTGCGTACAGAACCCCCTGACCGCCAGTGGCGAAGAAGCCTGCGACGAAACCAGCCACCAACATGCTCGAGACGTCGCCAGCCAGCCCCAAGCCTGCTAAAGCGCCGAGAATCCCCGCGTAAACGAGGGCAGCTATTGCCCATGCCGGCAAGCGCTCCATCAAAACGCCCAGCGTCAGAGTTCCGATTGCGGCACCCATCTGCAGAGCGAGCATTACCCAGCTTGCATCGGCCGAACTGAAGCCCTGCTCAACCAATAGGCTCGGCAACCAATTGATCAGGATGTAGACCACCATCAATGTGAAGAAATAGCTAAGCCACAGCAGCCAGGTCGCGCTCCGGCCAAGGAGATCAGAGCGAAGATTGGCAGTGTTGGAACCTATGCTTCTAGCGCGGAAACCGGTGGATTCCGGCAGGTACATCCAGAGGAGTGGCAGGATCAGCAGAGGAACGACCCCGCCTATCTGGAATACCAGTTGCCAACTAGCGGTGTAACCGGCGATACCGAGTCCAGCGCCCATTGCCGCACCCAAGGGAACGCCGCAGTACATTAGGCTTACAGCGCTGCCACGCAGTCTCATTCCTGCCGCTTCGGAGGTGAGCGCAATGAGGTTTGGTAATGCCGCTCCCAGGCCCAAACCTGTCAGTAAGCGCGCGATTAGAAGAGTCGAAACATCCCAAGCAAATGCAGTTGCTAGGGAGAACAAGCCGAACAAGGCTACCGATGAAATGAGAACTCGCTTTCGGCCCATGCGATCCGCCAGCCAACCGCCTGCGAATGCACCAGGCAAAAGTCCTAGAATTCCAGCACTGAACACCCAGCCCATTTGCATTTTGTCCAGGCTGAAGGCTGTGGCCATTCCCGTAGCAGCAATACCAGCTGCTTGGAGATCAAACCCCTCCAGAAGGGCAACCAGGAAACATAAAGCGATTGTTGCGCTCGCACCTGGGTGGTCAGGAAAGACTCCGCTAGAGATGGTCATATGACTTTCCTCCAGATCAGAGAGCGAATGGCACGTACCACATGCAGCGCAAAGCGGCTATTCATAGGGGTTCACCCATATTGTTCTTGTAATGAATGAGACCGGCCTCTACGGGCCGGTCTGTTGGTCAGCGCTTGAGCAAGTCAAGCGCCACGTCGACGATCATGTCCTCCTGGCCGCCGACCATCCGCCGCCGGCCCAGCTCCACCAGGATGTCGAGGGTCTTCAGCCCGTACTTCGCCGCCGCCACTTCGGCATGGCGCAGGAAGCTGGAGTAGACGCCGGCATAGCCCAGGCCGAGGGTCTCGCGGTCGACCCGCACCGGGCGGTCCTGCAGCGGCCGCACCAGGTCGTCGGCGGCGTCCATCAGGCGGTAGAGGTCGGTGCCGTGGTTCCAGCCCAGGCGTTCGGCGGCGGCGATGAACACCTCCAGCGGCGCATTGCCGGCGCCGGCGCCCATGCCGGCAAGGCTGGCGTCGATGCGGTCGCAGCCCTCCTCCACCGCGACCATGGAGTTGGCCACGCCGAGCGACAGATTGTGGTGGGCGTGCATGCCGGTCTGGGTCTCGGGCTTGAGCAGCGCCTTGAACGCACGCATGCGCTCGCGGATATCGGTCATGTTCATCGCGCCACCGGAGTCAGCCATGTAGATGCACTGGGCGCCGTAGCTTTCCATCAGTTGGCCTTGGACGGCCAACTGCTCGGCCGGGAGCATGTGGCTCATCATCAGGAAGCCGACGGTGTCCATGCCAAGGCTACGGGCGTACTCGATGTGCTGCTTCGACACGTCCGCCTCGCTGCAGTGGGTGGCCACCCGCACGCTGCGGGCGCCGGCGTCGTAGGCGGCCTTGAGGTCATGCACGGTGCCGATGCCGGGCAGCAGCAGCACGGTGAGGGTGGCGTGCTGGATCACGTCCGCCGCCGCCTCGAGCCACTCCAGGTCGGTATGGGCGCCAAAACCGTAGTTGAAGGAGGAGCCTTGCAGGCCATCGCCATGGGTGACTTCAATGGCGTCGACCCTGGCCTGGTCCAGGGCACGGGCGATGGCCTGCACCTGCTCGAGCGAATACTGGTGGCGAATCGCGTGGCTGCCGTCGCGCAGGGTCACGTCGGAGATATAGAGTTTCTTGCCGTTCATGGGCGGTCTCCTCAAGCCTTGAGCATGGATTGCGCCATGCGCTCGGCGGTGGCCAGCGCGGCGGAGGTCATGATGTCGAGGTTGCCGGCGTAGCTCGGCAGGTAATGGGCGGCGCCTTCGACTTCGAGGAACACCGAGGTTTTCAGCCCCGCGAACGTGCCATGGCCGGGGATGTGCAGCGGCGCGGAGTCGGGGATCACGTCGAACTGCACCCGCTGCTTGAGGCGGTAGCCGGGCACATAGGCCTGCACCGCGGCGGCCATCTCTTCGATCGAGGCTTCGACCTGGGCTTGGTCGGCGGCTTCGGACAGCACGAACACCGTGTCGCGCATCATCAAGGGCGGCTCGGCCGGGTTCATGATGATGATCGCCTTGCCCTTGGCCGCGCCGCCGATCACCTCGATCGCTTTCGACGTGGTCTCGGTGAACTCGTCGATATTGGCACGGGTGCCAGGGCCGGCGGACTTGCTGGCGATGGAGGCGATGATCTCGGCGTAATGCACCTTCGCCACGCGGGACACCGCGGCGACCATCGGGATGGTGGCCTGGCCGCCGCAGGTGACCATATTGACGTTGGTCTTGCGCAGGTGCTCCTCCAGGTTGACCACCGGCACGCAGTAGGGACCGATTGCGGCCGGGGTCAGGTCGATCAGGCGAAGACCGGGCTTGTGGCCCCGCAGCAAGGCGTCGTTCTTCACGTGAGCCGAAGCCGAGGTGGCATCGAAGACGAAGTCGATCTCGGAAAAGATCGGCAGGCGGGTCAGGCCTTCCACGCCTTCATGGGTAGTGGCCACGCCCAGTCGTGCCGCGCGGGCCAGACCGTCGGAGGCCGGGTCGATACCGACCATGGCGCCCATTTCCAGGTGCTGTGCGTTGCGCAGCACCTTGATCATCAGGTCGGTGCCGATGTTGCCGGAACCAATGATGGCGACTTTGCGTTTCTTGCTCATGGAAAAGGCTCTCTCTGCTATCACTCGCCACTGAACTGCACGGCCACCTGGCCGATGCCGTCGATCACCGCTTCGAAGCGGTCGCCGGCGGCCACCGCGGACATCGGGCCCAGGGCGCCGGTGAGGATCAGGTCGCCGGCCTTGAGCGGCTCGCCAAGGCGGGCCATGGTCCGCGCCAGCCAGGCGGCGGCATTCAGCGGGTGGCCGAGGCATTCGGCGCCGCTGCCGCTGGACACCGGTTCGCCGTTGCGGGTCATGCGCATGACCGCCTGGCGCAGGTCCAGGCCATCCAGGCGGCGCGCCGGGCCACCGAGCACGTAGCAACCGCTGGAAGCGTTGTCGGCCACGGTGTCGACGAAGCGGATGTTCCAGCCGGCGATGCGGCTGCCGACGATCTCCAGGGCCGGCAGCACCCAGCCGGTGGCGGCCAGCACCTCGGCGAAGCCGGTGTCGGCACGCGGCAGGTCGCGCTCCAGGATCAGGGCGATCTCCGCCTCGATCTTCGGTTGCAGCACCCGGCCCACCGGCACCACCTCGTTGTCGCCATAGCACATGTCGGCGAACAGGGTGCCGAAGTCCGGCTGGTCCACGCCCAGCTGGGCCTGCACCTTGGGGTTGGTCAGGCCGATCTTGCGGCCGACCACACGCCGCCCCGCCGCCACGCCGTGGGCCACGTTCAAGCGCTGGATGGCGTAGGCCGATTCGGCGTTGTCTTCGCCAATGCGCTCACGCAGCGGGCCGATGGCCTCGCCGCTGGCTTCGGCGTCACGCAGGGCCGCGGCCAGTTGCTCCAGGGAATCTTGGGAAAGGGTCATCGCGCACCTCGGTAATCAGTGGGAAAGGAAGTCCAGCACCAGGCGGTTGAACTTGTCGGCGTGCTCCCACTGGGCCCAATGGCCGCAGTTGTTGAACACATGAAGTTCGGAGTTGGGAATGCCGGCCACCAGGCGCAGGCCGGTGTCCATCGGCACGAAGCGGTCGTTGCGGCCCCAGATCACCAGCGTCTCGGCCTTGATCTCGGCCAAGCGCGGGCCGAAATCGGGGAACTGCTTGGGGTTGGCCTTGAGGCTGGCGACGAAGCTTTCCAGGTGGTCGCGACGGGCCAGCATGTTGTCCAGACGGGCCTGGAACAGCACCTCGGTGAGGTCGCAGGGGTCGTAGACGAAGACGTTCATCATCTTCTTCAGGTTGTCGATCGTCGGCTCGCGGTACAGGCCCTGGAGCAGCTTGATGCCCTCGGTGGGCATCGGCACGAAGGGGCTGGCGCCACCGGTGCCGCCGCCCATCAGCACGAGCTTGCCGACCCGCTCCGGCCAGGACAGGACGAAGGCCACCGCGCTGTGGCCGCCCATGGAGTTGCCGAGGATGTCCACCCGGTCCAGACCCAGCTGGTCCACCAGGCCCTTGAGGATCCGGGCGTTGAGGTCCGAGCGGGAACCCGTGCAGACGATGGAGTCGCTTTTGCTCCAACCCGGGCAGTCCAGCAGGATCACCCGGAAACCAGCCACCACCAGGGGCTCGATGTTGCGGTTGAAGTTGGCCCAGCCGCTGGCGCCGGGGCCCGAGCCGTGGAGCATGACCACGGTGCGCTCGCCCTGGCCGCAGTCGTTGTAGTGAATGTTCAGATCCAACTCGCCTTCCTGGATGCGGATGAACTGGCTGGTGAATGCTTCGGTAATGGCAGTCATGTCGGACTCTCCGGAAGGGTTCGGGAATGCGCCCACGGGCGGGCGCCAAGGGCGCCAAAGCCGGCGATCCATTCAGGAATCGGGCGGTAGTAGTGACCTTCGGCCTGATAGGGGCCAAAGGCGGAAAGCGCAGCGAAAGCGGCCACCCAGGTTTTCACCTCGTGGGTGGACTTGCCAGCGATGGTCGACAATTCGGCGTTGCCTAGGCCATCCAACTCGGGCATTCGGGCGTCGGCGAGCGTGTCGAGGAACTGTTGGTCCCAGACGGGGTTAAGCGGGTGCAGGCTGTTCTGGTCTTCCACGAAGCGCTCGGCCGCGGAGATCACCCGCTGCTGGCGAGCGTTGCGTTCATCAGCTGGGAGGTTGCGGCCGCTGCCCATCAACCGGTCGGCCATGCGGGCGTCTACTTTGGCCAGTTCCGGCACCGGCGGCTGATGCGACAGGCCACCCGAACCGAGGAACAGGACCTTCTTGTCCAGCGTTCGGGTGAAGCGCCCGATGGCTTCGCCGAGTAGGCGAGCACGCTGGAAACTCGGCAGTGGGATGGCCACCGCGTTGACGAAGACCGGGATCACCGGACAACGATCAAGTCCGCCGAGCAGCAGTTCCAGCGGTTGCGCAAAGCCGTGGTCCAGTTGCATACGGTAGGACACGGCGGCGTCTACGCCAGCCTCCAGTACCGCGTCGGCGCAAGCCTCGGCGAGTTCCTTCGGCACGCTCAGGGTGCCGGCGGCAGTGCCGAAATCGCCAATGGCTTCGGCGGCCATACCGATGCAAAAGGACGGCATCACGTCATAGAAGAAGCCGTTGTAGTGGTCCGGGGCGAACAGGACCACCAGCTCCGGACCGAACTCGGCGATGCGGGCGCGGGCTTCCGCCACGACGGCATCGACTTCAGCGAGTACATCCGGCGTCGGGTCGACGTGCCCCACCAGTGGCGTGTGGGACAAGCACTGCACCAGGGCACTCATCTCACGCCACCTTGCTCGCCAGCGGCTGCTGGCTGTTCTGGGGAAGCGCCGAGAGTGCGCGGGACAGGGCCTCACAGGTACGGGCGACGGTCTGCGGGATGGCCAGGCCGGCGACAAAACGGTCCGGACGGAGAATCACAACCGACGCGGGGTAGCGGCCAAACCAGGTTTTCAGACGGCCGCCGCGGTCACCAACGCGGATGACCCCCTGCGGGCACTCGTGTCCGGCCTTGAGCTGGACTTCTGGCAGGACTTGAATGAACCGGGTGCCGAGATTGCGCCAGAAGGCGACCTGTTCGGCAGACAGGCCCCAGGTCGGGTCCACGCCCCAGGCGATGATGGCGAAATTGCTGCCGATCACGTCGTCCAGCAGCTTTTCCTCGCCGCTGTCGGTCACCACGCGAGGCTGGATGAACATGCGCCCGACAGGCGAGTCCTTCACCTCTGGCCCAGCCGCCACGAGAGCTCCCTGGTGGTACTGCGGCATCGGCTTGAAGCGCATTTCCAGGAAGTAGCGATTGATCGGCGGCAGGTAGTTCAGCAGCCAGGAAATACCATCCCGCAGCGTGCCCTGCCAGCGCTTGGGCGGCGCAAGAACATGCCCGGCCAGCACCGACAGATCGATCATCGCCTTGGCATGGTCGCGGCGCTCCCGTTCATAGGTATCTAGCAACTTTTCATCGGCTAACCCTTTCACAACCAGACCAAGTTTCCACGCCAGATTGCTCGCATCGCGCATTCCGCTGTTGTATCCCTGCCCCTGCCACACTGGCATGATGTGCGCGGCGTCGCCGGCGAGCAGCACACGCTGTACGCGAAAATGCCCCGCCAAGCGCGCGTTGTGGGTATAGACTCGCTTGCGGATCAGCTCGACGTGGTCAGGGTCCGGCAGCACTTTGGCTAACAGCTGGCGCATGTTCTCCGGCTTGCCCAGCTCGTCTTCGGTCTCGCCTGACATGACCATGAACTCGAAGCGACGCACACCATGCGGCAATGCTGCCGAGACGTAAGGGCGTACTGGGTCGCAGCACAGGTAAACGTTGGGCGTACCAAGCGGGTCGTTGGCGATATCAATGACAATCCACTGATTAGGGGCTGTCTTGCCTTCGAACGTCACCCCCAGTGTCCGGCGAATCAGGCTGTTGCCACCATCGCATGCCACCAAATACCGAGCACGAGCAGTTTCCACCCGGCCCTCTGGAGCGTTCATGCGCAGACTGACCCCATGCTCGTCCTGCTGGAACTCAACCACATCACGAGAAAACAGCGTTTTGACGTTGCTGAAGCGCGACAAACCGCGGTACAGAACTGCATCTACCTGAGGCTGGATGAACGCATTACGCCGCGACCAGCCGAACTCGTCAGTCATTGGCTGGATGTCAGCAAAGCAACGACCTTTGGGAGTCAGAAAACGCATCGCATGCCATGGTGTCGTGTGGGGAAGTACTTCATCGACCAACCCAATGGACTGCACGGTGCGCAATGATTCGTCGTCAATACCAATAGCGCGCGGATAGTCGATGAGGTGATCGAGCTTTTCGATCTGCAATACCTGCACCCCAACTTGGCCAAGGTAGTTGGCAATGGCCAAGCCCACAGGGCCTGCGCCGAGTACCACCACTTCAGCATTGTGGTCAGCTTGGGAGGAGTGATCGGGACGGTTGATGCTCATTGTTCTGGTCCTAGGCACTGCCCTGCGACCAGCCCCGGAGAATTACGGGCAAGCCGGGTTCGTCCTCGCGCGAAAGTCACGCAAGATGGTCTCAGGGGCTACTGGGCTGTTTTGGGGCTAGCTGATGCTCGCGGCGTTCTGGGTAGCAAACTCAGAGCGAACGGTAAGCACGAAACGAGATTTAGGAATATTGACTGGACGACCGTCAGATGGTGGCCGTTGAGGGGCGATGGTTCGTAGGTACGTATGGCTCATTGCCGACCCCTTGAGGGTGTTTGTCGTTGTTGGGGCGAGTATAGGAACGGCCAATCTTGTTCTACAATGAAAAACACTTCTCCTGTGCATAGAGTGCACATCTTTGATTTTCAAGGTTTTTTATGCAAAATGATCGAGATTCAGACTACACGACCGTTCGTGGTCTCAGCCGCGGATTGGCGTTGCTCAATGCGCTGAACCGCTTGGATGGCGGAGCAAGCCCATCACGTCTCGCTGAGGTATCCGGGATACACCGCACGACGGTGCGTCGACTATTAGAAACGCTGCAGGATGAGGGGTATGTCCATCGCAGCGAGTCGGACGGAAGCTTCCGTCTGAGCATGAAGGTGCGCGAGTTGAGCGAAGGGTTCCGCGATGAGCAATGGATTTCGGCTGTCGCTGCGCCGTTGCTGGCCGAATTGCTCCAAAAAGTGGTATGGCCTACTGACCTTTGCACTCTCGATGTCGATGCCATGGTGGTGCGAGAAACCACCCACCGCTTCAGCCGTTTGTCTTTCCATCGCTCGATGATCGGCCGACGCCTTCCCTTGCTTCAAACCGCAACAGGCCTGGCATATCTGGCATTTTGCGATGATGCAGAGCGTGAACAGATCGTCGCGCTTCTAGCAAAGCGTGAAGGCCCAGAATTCCGTTTAGCTCGCGATGCTATTGCTCTCGATAATCTGCTTCGAAAAGTTAGGCATCAAAGCTATGGCGAAAATTTCATGGCTTGGAACCAGGAGGAAAAAATTGCCTCGATTGCGGTCCCTGTGTTCGGCGAATCGCGACTTCTGGGCTGCCTGAATCTCGTTTACGTAGCGCAAGCCATGTCGATCGAGCAGGCAGCAAATCGTTATCTGGCAGCATTGCAACATACAGCGAGTCAAATTGGCGAAAAATTGACGCAATCTGAGTAAGTGCCAGTCGTGCATTTTGTGATCCACCGTAGCTAGAGACACGGCCAGATCGATACCCATACTTCTGACTGAGCGGGCGCAAGAAGGAACTGATTATCCTTGGCAGCCACACCATCGATCGTAAGCAGTTGGGCGGGTGGCGGCCATCGGCAGCCCCGAAGCCCACGTTGGCGAATTGCCGAGCCGCTGACCTTGGCCGTTGAAAGAATGAGCGAGCAGGCAGCGAATCCCCAAGCGCATCGACATCGCTGGTGCTCTGCCGGTGACGCCGATGGCGTGAATCTTCAAGCCTGCCCTGCAGCAACTGGAGATTTCCCGCGCTATCCGCCAGGAAGCCTCAGCCCTCGGGCTTGCCGATATCGTCGTCGAAGTCGTCCAGGACGCTCGCCGGGGCCTGGTGGCGCGGATCGCCGCTGGCACCCGCCAAGAATCGCTGCCCCCCATGCTGGGCCGCTACAGCTTCCAGATCGAATGGGTCGACTCGCCGGCGCGCTCACCGACGGAACATGCTTGATGGTCCTGGAGCTCGGGTACGGGCACCAGGACCGGAGGGGCCCGCTACTTCCTCAGGTTCTGGGCCAGTTCGCGGATGGGCTGGAGGATCTGACGCTTCACCTGCCCGGACAAGGGCTCATGCTCATACAGCGGCGCAGCCACGACTGACTCCCCTTCCAGCTTGAACCGCGGGAACAGGCTCAGCGCGTGGCCCCGCTCCACTCCTTCCACCATCGCCGCCGACCAAAAGCCGTCTCGCTCCAGGGCGGCGATTCCTGCGACTGTCTGCGCCTCCGCCACGTAGGGGGCGTCGCTGCCGAACAGAATGCGGGACGGCTCCACCAGTTCCCGCAGAGTGGCCATGGAGTAACGCGACACCGAGTTGGCAGTATCGAAATAGAAGCGGCGCAGGTAATTGAGGACGCCGAGCGTCGCCTTGTCACCATATTCAGGCATCGCATTGGCCAGGGACACGCGCCACGCCACATAAGGCAAGAACCCGCCGGCATGGGCCAGGATCCAGCGGATCCGGGGATAGCGCTCCAGGGTGCCGGAAAGAATCAGGTTCAACCCGGCACGGGTCAGGTCGCAGGAAAACTCCAGCAGCTCTGGAGGCATCTCCAGGCCCAACTGGCCAGTTGACGGATGCAGGTTCGGATGGACGAACACGGTGGCCTGACGCTGATTCAGTTCGCTCATCAGCTCGTCGAACGCCTCATCTCCGAGGAACTTCTCGCCGTTGCTGGCCATCAGCACCACGCCGTCAGCATGCAGCGTGTCCAGGGCATAGATCGCTTCGGCACAGGCGTTGTCGGTGAACGGCAACGGCACATGGGCGAAGAATCCAAATCGTCCGTCATGACGTTGAGCGAGATCAGCGGAGTATTCATTGCTGCTGCGGGACAGGTGGACAAGTTCGTCCCTGGCCAGATTGATTCCGGGCAGCACCACCGACGTAACGGCAGTCCGGGTTCCGTCACGCTCCATCGCGCCCAGCGAGGTTTCCGGTGTCCAGTCAGGTATGGGACTCCCGGCGATCCGATGGATGTGGTGACGCTGTAGGGCCTGGCGCAGCGCTGGGCTGAAGATGTGATGGTGGATATCGATTCGACCCGCGGAACGCTTTTCCTTCGCCGGTATCCCACCGGCCACTTCGCCTGGCACGGTCCCACCCGCACCGCCGGACGACCCATCACTGACGGCAGCAGCCAGCATGCCTGCACCAACGAGGGCACCGGCTCCGGCAACGAACTCACGACGCTTCATAGCAACCTCTTGTTCTGGAGTTTCTTGTTCTAGAGTGCGGGCCGACAAGGCCTCGCCCAACGCAGTCGATGACAGATCAGCGGTCACGCATGGAGTCGGCCAGGCTGCCCATGGGGCCGGTCAGGGCACGCCTGAATCGACGGGAGAGTGACTCCTGCTCGAAGATCGGCGCTGCCGTTATCGACTCGGTTGCAAGGCGGTATCCAGGGAACAACTGCAAGGCATGCCCGCGATTGAGTCCGTATTGCCCGGCCTCGGACCACAGGTCGGAAGCATCCAGCGTCTGGCACTGCATGGCGGTGATGGGCGCGGGAGCGAAGGGGAAGTCGCTGCCGAAGAGAATGTGCGACGGGTCCACCAACTCCTTGAGGGCCGCCATGGAGTAGCGCGAAGGTGACAGCGCGGTGTCGTAGTAGAACCGCCTGATGTAGCCAAGAATTCCTTGCGGCGTCTTTTCCTCAAGCTCAGGCAGTGCACCTGTCTGCGCCACCCGGCCGGCCACGAAGGGCAGGAAGCCCCCGGAGTGGGCCAGGATCCAGCGGATCTTCGGGTACTTCTCGAGCGTCCCGGTCCGAATCAGGTTCACTGCGGCGCGCGTGGTATCGCAAAGGAACTCGATGAGAAATCCCGGCATGGGCAGGCCAATGGTTTCACTGGTGGCGTGCAGGTTGGGATGCACGAACACGATGGCGTCGCGACGATTCAATTCAGCCATCAGCTCGTCGAAGCGCGGGTCGCCGAGGAAAATCCCGTCAGTACTGCCCAGGAGCACGACTCCGTCGGCATGCAGGGTCTCCAATGCATGAATGGCCTCGGCGCAGGCCTCGCCGGTGAAAGGCGTTGGCAGGACGGCAAAGGAACCGAAGCGCCCGGGATAGCGTGCGCTCATATCGGCTGAGAACTCATTGCAGCGACGCGCCAGCTCCCGCGCCTGGACAGGGCCATCGCCAAAGTGCACACCTGGCGCGGAAAGCGACGTGATGGCCGTCTGGATACCATTGGCATCCATCACATCGATGGACTTTTCCGCATCCCAACCTGGCAAAGGCGCCCCTGCCACCTTGGTGATGCCCTTGGCTTGCATCACCTCCACGAAGGCCGGAGGAATGATGTGATGGTGAACGTCTATGCGACCTTGTTTGACTGGCATGAAAACCTCGGGTCAATGCAATGGGATCAGCGCCCGGAGACTGTCGGAAGCAATCAGCCGGACGCGAATGACTTCACTACAGCCAAGGACTGGCAGAGGCGCATGCCGAGGCTAATTACGGATGTGCTCCGGCAGGCAGCCCTAGAAACACTCCGAACCAATACTGAACATTACAGTTCAATATTGTCAATCAATGACAAAGACGGGTTGCTACCTTTCATCCGGCAAGAAAACAACGATAGCGGCAGCAAATCTCCCCGGAGCCGAGCGCCCAGAGCGTCTGGATCACTGATTGATCAGGGCGCAGCCGTCTGGAGGCAACTTATCCGGGGATAGAAAAAACGCTATTGACTCCAGTTAAACACAGGTGTTCAATGTCGCCATCCACCCAAATGAAAGGCTGTGCCTGATCCATGAGCCCAGTTCAGAAGCGTATCCATGACGCGGCGCTGCGCCTATTTGCCGAAAAGAGCATCGGCGAAGTGAATGTCAGCGAGTTGGCCAGTATCGCTGGAGTCGCCCGCGGCACCATCTACAACAACCTTAGTTCGGTCGAATCCCTGTTCGAGGACGTTGCCTCCCAACTGAGCGGCGAGATGAATCTGCGAGTGGCCAGGAGCGCGCATCCAGACATGGATCCGGCCCAGCGCCTCGCCAATGGAATTCGCTTCTACATGCGCCGCGCACATGAAGAACCCTATTGGGGCAGGTTTATCGTGCGTTACGCCGCGACCAGCGCAACGTTGCAACAACTCTGGAGTGGCCCACCCGTGCAGGACCTCCTCAGTGGCCTGGCCCTGCACCGTTATGAGTTCCGCCAGGAGCAACTGACCTCCGTAGTAGCCATGATGGGTGGCGTGGTGCTGACCGGCATGCTGCTCGTGCTGGAAGGTCACAAGACCTGGCGAGACGCCGGGTCGGATGCCGCCGAATTGGTTCTCAGGGCCCTCGGCATTGGCACCAAGGAGGCCCAGGCGATTGCCGCGAAGGAGCTTCCGGCGCTTCCGCCGCCTGATTAAGCCCCAAGGATAAACCGTAACTCGCACTCCCCCTCGCTAGAGGGGACAGGCCTCCCTTTACCCGCAAAAAGTCGGAGACAACAACAATGACAACGACAAACTGCATCCCCTCCCCGGCTCAACCGGGCATCCGAATTCAGGCTGCGATCATCGGCCCGGCCGTCATCGCGCACTACAGAGCCTGACCAGCTCCCTATGCCCCGCTTGTCACTGTCTGGCACGGAGTTAAAGGCATGAAGTACCCGACTTAGCTCGATCACTAGCGACCACTCCCGCGTTTCAACGGTACGGACTCATCGATCACTCGATGGACTGGACGGCTTGCCACGTCCCGAAAAAAGCAAGCGCACGTAATACAAAAACAACAAGAGGTAGCGAAGGCATGACTATGAAACAACCCCCATGGCAAACCGCCCGCCTTGCTTGTGCAGTTAGCCTGGCGACCTGCATCTGCACTCCCGCTCAGGCTGTCAGCTTCAAAATCGGCGAAATCGAAGGGCAGTTCGACTCCAACCTGTCGGTCGGCGCCAGTTGGTCAACGCAGAGTCCCGACCCGGATCTGATCGGCGCAAACAATGGCGGCGACGGTCTGTCTCAGGCGGGCGATGACGGCCGTCTGAACTTCAAGAAGGGCGAGACCTTCTCGAAGATCTTCAAGGGCATCCATGACCTGGAGCTGAAATACGGAGACACCGGCATGTTCGTCCGGGGCAAGTACTGGTACGACTTCGAGCTGAAGGACGAGAACCGTCCATTCAAGGACATCGAGGAAAGCGGCCGCAAGGAAGGCGCCAAATCGTCCGGCGCCCAGCTGCTCGACGCCTTCGTCTATCACAACTACAACATCGCCGACCTGCCGGGCAGCGTGCGCCTAGGCAAGCAGGTGGTGAGCTGGGGTGAAAGCACCTTCATCGGCAACTCCATCAACTCGATCAACCCGGTCGACGTGTCCGCCTTCCGTCGTCCCGGTGCCGAGATCAAGGAAGGCCTGATCCCGGTCAACATGTTCTATGTGTCCCAGAGCCTGACCGACAACCTGTCGGCCGAGGCCTTCTACCAGTTGGAATGGGACCAGACCGTCATCGACAACTGCGGCACCTTCTTCTCCACCACTGATGTGGTCGCCGATGGCTGCGACCAGAACTTGGCAGTGTTACGAACCCAATCCGGCCTGCGCAACGCCCTGCCCGCCCCCTTCCGCAATGCTGCGATCAACGCCCTGAGCGCCCAAGGGGTGACCTGGGGTAATCCGGACGAAGGCGTCATCGTGCCTCGGGGTGGGGACGTCGACGCCCGCGACGGCGGTCAATGGGGCACTGCCCTGCGCTACTTCTCCGAACCGCTGAACACGGAATTCGGCGCGTACTTCATGAACTACCACAGCCGTGCGCCAATCTTCAGCGCAAACGCTGCCCCAGCCAGTGCGTACAGCGGCGCAGGCCTAGTCGGCTCACTCGTCGGCAACGGCATTCCGCTTCCGGTCGCCACAGCACTTGCCTCGGCCCTGTTGCCGGTCGCAGTGGTCGGAAGCAGCCAGTACTTCATCGAGTACCCGGAAGACATCCGCCTGTACGGCCTGAGTTTCTCCACCACACTGCCAACCGGTACCGCCTGGAGCGGGGAATTCAGCTACCGTCCAAACGCCCCCGTTCAACTCAACGTCACGGATGTCCTGCTATCGGGCCTGAGCCCCCTGGCGCCGAATGCTTCTCTGCTTACCGCCACCCCAGGCGCCACCCAGCACGGCTATCGGCGCAAGGAAATCAGCCAGTTCCAGACCACCCTGACCCACTTCTTCGACCAGGTAATGGGTGCCGATCGCCTGACCCTGGTGGGTGAGCTTGGCGTTACCCATGTCGGCGGCCTGGAAAGCTCCAGCAAGGTCAGATACGGGCGCGACCCGGTCTTCGGTCCCGGCCCGCTGCCAAACGGGGGCTGCCAGGCCTTCAACGCCCAGACCCTGGGTAGCGCGACTGCAGAGAACGTCAGCAAGTACTGCGAAGACGATGGATTCGTCACCAGTACCTCCTGGGGTTATCGCGCTCGCGCCATCTGGGAATACAACAACGTGATTCCGGGTATAGAGCTGAAACCCAGCATCGCCTGGTCCCACGATGTCGATGGTTACGGCCCGAACGGACTGTTCAACGAAGGGGCGAAAGCCATCAGCCTTGGCCTGGACGCCAACTACCTCAGCACCTATTCCGCCGGCCTTTCTTACACCAACTTCTTCGGCGGTGATTACAACTCGAGCATCGATCGCGACTTCGTTGCCCTGAGTTTTGGCGTGTCGTTCTAAGTGGAGTGCATAAACATGATCAATACAATCACACTGGCGCGTTTGTTTGCGCTGACCTTCACCATTGCCTGCCAATCCACTCATGCCGCCGTTAGCAGCGAACAAGCTGCTCAACTGGGCACTACCCTCACCCCGCTGGGAGCGGAAATGGCTGGCAATGCCGCTGGCACCATTCCGGCCTGGACTGGTGGCCTGCCCAAGGATGCCGGCAGCCTGAGTGCCACTGGCTTCCGCAGCAATCCCTTCGCCAACGAGAAGCCGCTGTTCGTCATCACCGCGCAGAACATGGCGCAGTATCAGGAACACCTGACGCCTGGGCAGATCGCGATGCTCAAGCGCTATCCAGGCACCTTCAAGTTACCGGTCTACCCCAGTCACCGCACTGCCAATGCGCCGGACTTCGTCTACAAGGCTGCGAAAGAGAACGCGACTAAAACCACCATGGTGGATGGCGGCAACGGTCTGGAGAACTTCTCTACGGCAGTGCCCTTCCCTATCCCGCAGAACGGCCTGGAAGTGGTGTGGAACCACATAACCCGCTATCGCGGCGGCAGCGCCAAGCGTGTCCATGTGCAAGCCACCCCGCTGGCCAACGGCACCTTCGTGCCGGTGTACTTTAAGCAGGAGTTCACCTTCCGCGACCGCGTCACCGACTTCGATCCGGCAAAGCCGGGCAATGTGCTGTTCTACTACAAGCAACTTGTGACGGCCCCGGCCCGCCAGGCGGGTGACGTCGTGCTGGTGCACGAAACCCTCAACCAGGTGCAAGAACCGCGCATGGCGTGGATCTACAACGCTGGGCAACGTCGCGTACGCCGCGCGCCGCAGATTTCCTACGACGGCCCCTACCCAGCCTCCGAAGGCCAGCGCGTCGCCGACAACTTGGACATGTACAACGGCGCACCAGATCGCTACGACTGGAAGCTCGTCGGCAAACGCGAGGTCTACATCCCGTACAACAGTTACCGACTCGACGCGCCCGACCTCAAGTATACGGATATCGTCAAACCTGGGCACATCAATTCCGACCTGACCCGCTACGAACTGCACCGGGTCTGGCAGGTCGAGGCGACCCTCAAACCGGGCGAGCGCCATGTCTATGCCAAACGCGTGTTCTTCGTCGACGAGGATACCTGGCAGATTGCCCTGGCCGATCACTACGACTCTCGCGGCACTCTCTGGCGCACCGCCGAAGGCCACCTGGAGCCGATGTACGACCAGCAGATCGCCTGGCTGGGTACCGAAGCCCTGTACGACCTGATCAACGGCCGCTACATCGTGTCCGGCATGCGCAACGAGGAAAAGCAACCCATCGAGTTCGGGTTCACCTCCAGCACCGCCGAATACACCGCGGCCGCCCTGCGCAGCGCCGGCATCCGCTAACGACTACTCCGTCGAAGGCCACAAGCCCGAGACCTTGCCGCCCTTCGGGGCGGCTTTTTTGCCGGGCCACCTTGCGCTGACCCGCCTCGCCGATATCGCACATTCACCCGCACGGACTCTGTGGGCGTTGCTTTAACCTAAAAATGAACACTTGTGTTCAAATATAGACATCAATATCATCACTCATATCGCACTAACCATCCTCACAGTCAGAGAGACGCGTGCCATGAACAACAACGACGCCATTTCAGGCATGACCACACGCAGCGTGACCGTCGGCAAACGCCAGATCTTCATCAACGAACTGGGCCAGGGGTATCCGCTGCTCATGCTCCATGGAGGTGGCGCCGGTGCGTCCGGCCTGTCCAACTACTCGCGAAACATCAAGGCCCTGTCGACGCACTTTCGTGTACTCGTGGCGGACATGCCGGGTTACGGCCAATCCACCAAGGGCGTGAATCGCGACGACCCCTTCGGCGACCTGGCCGGCGCCATGCTCGGACTGCTCGACGCCCTCGGCATCAAATCGGCCCATGTGGTCGGCAACTCCCTAGGTGGTGCCTGTGCACTGCGCATGGCGTTGGACGCCCCCAAACGAGTTTCCGCCCTGGTGCTGATGGGACCGGGCGGCGTCAATACCACCCGCAGCCTGCCCACTCCCGGCCTCAATCAGTTGCTGAATTACTACAACGGCGAAGGCCCGACCCTGGAGAAGATCACCCGCTTCATCCGTGATTACCTGGTGTACGACGGCAGTCAGGTATCAGACGCGATGATCGAGGAGCGGTACCGCTCCAGCATCGACCCGGAAGTCGTCGCCGCCCCGCCGCTGCGTCGGCCGAAAGGCCTGAAAGCGGCCCTGCGCATGGACTTCACCCGTGATGCCCGCCTGGCGCATTGCCAGGTGCCGACGCTGGTGCTCTGGGGCACCGCAGACAAGGTGAACCGTCCCAGTGGCGGCGAAGCACTGCAAAAGCGCATGCCCAACTGCGACCTCTACCTGTTCAGCAAGACCGGCCACTGGGTGCAGTGGGAGCGTGCGGCCGAGTTCAACGCCGTCACCACCGGTTTCCTGGCAGACCGGACCCCGGCCTGAGCCCTGAGGAGCCTTGCACATGAATCAGGATATTTTCGGCGCCAGCAGCATGGGCTATGTGCTCATCGAGTCAAACCAGATTGATCGGTGGAAGTCCTTCCTCAAGGACGGCATCGGACTGCACCTGCAGCATGCCGGCCACGACGGGCTGGCGTTCCGCATGGATCGGCATCAACGCCGCATCATGATCCAGCGCGGCCCGGCCGAGGACTTCGTCGCCGTGGGCTGGCAACTGCGCGATCACGCGACGCTCGACATCGTGCTGCAGCGCCTGAAGGCACGTGGCATCCCGGTGCAGGCCAGTTCCGAACAGGAAGCCGCGACGCGAGGCGTATCGCGCTTCTGGCGGATCGTCGGCCCCAAGCGCATGGCCATCGAACTGTTCATCGAACCGCTGACTACCGACGAGCCGCTCGACATGCTTTGCGCCGGGTTCATCACGGGTGAGGCCGGCATGGGCCACCTTGCGATCACCAGCCGCCGGGGCAAGGCCATGCGGCGTTTCTGGCAGGAGATCTTCGACGCGCGCCAGAGCGACAGCATCGTCGAGCAACTGGCGGGGGTCACCCTGGATATCGACTTCTTCCGGGTCAATCCGCGCCACCATTCCATCGCCATCGCCCAGGTCCGCGGCCTGCCGATCGATCCAATCCGCACCAGGGCACAGCACATGAACCTGCTGACCATCTCGGTGAGCGAGCTGACCGACGCCTTTCTGCGCTGCCGTGCGTTGGGCTTCGAGATGGCCCACGAAATCGGCGAACACCCCAATGACCGCGAGCAGTCGTTCTACGTCCTCAGCCCTTCCGGATTCGAGATCGAACTCGGCTGGAACGCCCTGGAAGTAGACGAAGACACTTGGCGATCCACGACCTACAAGGGCATCAGCCTGTGGGGTCACAGACCGGAAAAGACCGGCACCTGGAACAAGCTTTCCACCAACCTGGGCAATTTCGGACGCGGCCTGCGTTCGCTGCTCTCCCCTGAGTACTCCCCGCTGCAGGAGTCGCACTCCAAATGAACAGCTACAACAACGACAACAAGCTTATCGACGTGGTAATTGCCGGTCTCGGCCCGACAGGCGCCACCCTTGCCCACCTGCTCGGCAAGCGTGGTCTTTCCGTAGTGGTGCTGGAACGTGAACCGACCTTCTACGGCAACGCCCGTGCGGTCTACACCGACGACGAATGTATGCGGGTCATGCAGGCGGCAGGGGTGGCCACAGAGCTCGCCCAGGACATGCAGGTCGATACGCCCGCTCAGTGGACACATGCCGATGGCCGAGTGATCGGCCGCTACTGGCAGCTCAAGCGTCCGTTCGGCTGGCCGGTGATCAACTTCCTCTATCAGCCCTGGATGGAGACCAAGCTCAGCGAGCTGCTCACGCGTTACCCGCAGGTCCAGGTACTGCGTGGCCGCGAGCTGGTCGATTTCCAGCAGGACGGGCAGTTCGTCACTCTCACCCACCAGGCCACCCGTAGCTACCGCTTCTCGGATGCCAGCGACGCACGAGTCGAATCCGACAGCGAGGCCGCGCCGGTGACAATGAAGGCTCGCTACCTGGTCGGCGCCGATGGTGGCCGCAGCACCGTCCGGGAAAAGCTCGGCATCGGCATGGACGGCAAGAACTTCCCCGAACCCTGGCTCGTGGTCGACCTGGAGATGAAAGAAGGTGAAGACGCCTTGCGTCACATCCCCTACTTCAACTTTGTCTGCGATCCGCAGGGCCCAGTGGTCAGTTGCCCGCAGCCCGGCCGCTTCCATCGCTTCGAATTTATGCTGATGCCCGGCCAGACCAAGGAGCACATGGAAGACCCGGCCACCGTACGGGCGCTGATTAGCCGCTTCGTAGACCCGGACAAGTTCGAGGTCAAGCGCCGCCTGGTCTACACCTTCAACGCCCTGGTGGCCAAGGAATGGCGCAAAGGGCGCGTGTTCCTGGCCGGAGACGCCGCGCACATGACCCCGCAGTTCATGGGCCAGGGCATGAGTTCGGGTGTACGCGATGCCTACAACCTGGCGTGGAAACTGGAAGCGGTGCTCGCCGGCAAGGCATCCGACAAGCTGCTCGACACCTACGGCAGTGAGCGCTACCACCATGCCAAGTCGATGATCGATATCTCGGTGTTGATGAAGGACTTCGTCTCCATGGCCAACCCGGTAGCGAGTGCTCTTCGCAACCTGGCAGTCAAGGTGCTGGAGGCTACTCCAGTGGCCGGCAAGTGGCTTCGCGAAGGCGGTTTCAAGCCCACGCCAACCTACAAGAGCGGAGCCTACCTGGGCCTGCCTCGCAGAGGACGCAAGGGCGTTGAGGGCACCCCGATTCCGCAGCCCCAGGTGCGGACCTTCAAGGGCAAGCGAGTGCTGCTCGACGAGGTACTGGGCGAAGGCTATGCGCTGATCGGACTGGAGAACAATCCCCGCGACTACCTCTCGCCTGATTCCCGAACGCTGCTGGATTCGCTGGATACCCGCTACGTGACCCTGTTCCCCTTCGGCGGCCGTCCACAGGGCCTGCACGAGCAGCGCCAAACACCGGAACGCGTGGTGGAAGTCGAAGAACCTGATGGTGAGCTGGCCAAGTGGTTCCGCCGTGGTGGCCGCATGCGCCAACCGGTCGCCATCATCCGTCCGGACAAGTTCGTTTTCGGATTGGTCGAGGCCGAAGCCCTAGATGAAGCCCTGTCCAAGTTGAAAGAGCAGCTCGGCTGGCGACCTGACCTGGCTACCCGCAACAACGGCGTCACCGCACTGAGGAAAAGCGCATGAACCACATCCAGGAATCTCTGATGCATCTGGAGCAGGCCGCCACCATCCTGAGGCAGGCTCGACAGGACCGTACCCCCTGCGACCAGGTGTCTGCCACGTTCGGCATCGACAGCCTTTCCGGGGCATACGCGGTGCAGGAGATCAATACCCGGCAGGCCCTCGAACAGGGCCGCCGGCTAGTCGGACGCAAGATCGGACTCACCTCCCAGGCCGTGCAACAGCAACTGGGCGTCGACCGGCCCGACTTCGGCATGCTCTTCGCCGACATGGAAATCGCCGATGGTGAATCCATCGACTGCAGCCAACTGATCCAGCCCAAGGCCGAAGGCGAGATCGCCTTCGTCCTGGGACGCGATCTACCCAACGCAGATACCACGCTGGCCGAACTGATGCATGCCACGGAGTACTTGCTGCCCGCCATCGAGGTGGTCGACTCGGCCATCCGCGACTGGAAGATCACCTTGGTCGACACCGTAGCCGACAACGCGTCCTCCGCGCTTTACGTGCTGGGCAAGCAGCCCACGCGGCTATCGGCCCTGGACCTGCGCCTGGAAGGCATGCTGCTGGAGAAGAATGGTGCCCAGGCCTCCATTGGCACAGGCGCCGCCTGCCTGGGCAACCCGTTGGACGCTTGCCTCTGGCTGGCACGGACCATGGCAGAGATCGGCCGTCCATTGAAAGCCGGTGATGTGTTGCTGTCCGGCGCCCTCGGGCCGATGACCCCGGTTAAGGCCGGCGACCACCTGCATCTGCGCCTGACCCGCCTGGGCGAAGTCAGCTGCCGCTTCCACTGAGCCTGTTCCCGGAGAGTCCGCATGCATAGTCAAAAGAAACTCAAGGCCGCCATCGTCGGCTCGGGCAACATCGGTACCGACCTGATGATCAAGATCATGCGCCATGGCCGCCACCTCGAAGTGGCCGCCATGGTCGGTATCGACCCGGCCTCCGATGGCCTAGCCCGCGCGGCGCGGCTGGGCGTGGCCACCACCCATGAAGGTGTGGAAGGCTTGGCCCGCCTGCCGGTGTTCGACGAGATCGACTTCGTCTTCGACGCCACCTCGGCCTCCGCCCATGTGGCGAATGACGCTTTCCTGCGCAGCCTGAAGCCGAGAATTCGCCTAGTCGATCTGACCCCGGCGGCTATCGGCCCCTACTGCGTGCCGGTGGTGAACGTGGAGGAACATCGCGAGCAGCTCAACGTCAACATGGTCACCTGCGGCGGCCAGGCCACCATTCCCATGGTCGCGGCGGTGTCCCGTGTGTCTAAGGTGCACTACGCCGAGATCATCGCCTCCATCGCCAGCAAGTCCGCCGGCCCCGGCACCCGCGCCAATATCGACGAGTTCACCGAGACCACCTCCAAGGCCATCGAAGTGATCGGCGGGGCGGCCAAGGGCAAGGCGATCATCATCATGAACCCGGCCGAGCCGCCGCTGATGATGCGCGACACGGTGTTCGTGCTCAGCGAAGCCGCCGATCCGGCCGAAGTCGAAGCCAGCATCGTGGAGATGGCCGCCGCCGTGCAGGCCTATGTGCCGGGCTACCGGCTGAAGCAGCGGGTGCAGTTCGACGTTATCCCGGAGTCCGCGCAGTTGCACATCCCCGGCCACGGCCTCTTCTCCGGGCTGAAGACTTCGATCTTCCTCGAAGTGGAAGGTGCTGCCCATTACCTGCCGGCCTATGCCGGCAACCTCGACATCATGACTTCCGCCGCGCTGGCCGCCGCCGAGCGCATGGCGCAATCGCTCAAGAACGCCCGAGGAGATCAGGCATGAACGGCAAGAAGCTCTATATCTCCGACGTGACCCTGCGTGACGGCAGCCATGCCATCCGCCACCAGTATTCGATCGAGCAGGTGCAGGCCATCGCCCGCGCGCTGGATCAGGCGAAGGTGGATTCCATCGAAGTGACTCATGGCGACGGCCTGCAAGGTTCGTCCTTCAACTACGGCTTCGGCGCCCACACCGATCTGGAGTGGATCGAGGCGGCGGCGGAAGTCGTCGAACACGCCCGTCTCACCGTGCTGCTGCTACCGGGCATCGGCACCGTGCACGACCTGAAAGCGGCCTATGACGCCGGTGCGCGTAGCGTGCGCGTGGCGACCCACTGCACCGAGGCGGACGTATCGAAACAGCACATCGAATACGCCCGCAGCCTCGGCATGGACACCGTGGGCTTCCTGATGATGAGCCACATGATCCCGGCCGAGCAGTTGGCCGCACAGGGCCAACTGATGGAAAGCTACGGCGCGCAGTGCATCTACATGGCCGACTCCGGCGGTGCGATGAACATGAACGACATCCGCGACCGCATGCGCGCCTTCAAGGCGGTGCTGAAGTCGGAAACCCAGACCGGCATGCACGCCCACCACAACCTCAGCCTCGGCGTGGCCAACTCCATCGTCGCGGTGGAGGAAGGCTGCGACCGCATCGACGCCAGCCTGGCCGGCATGGGCGCCGGGGCGGGCAATGCGCCGCTGGAAGTGTTCATCGCCGCCGCCGAACGCCTGGGCTGGAACCACGGCACCGACCTCTACCGGCTGATGGATGCCGCCGACGACCTGGTGCGGCCGCTGCAGGACCGCCCGGTGCGGGTCGACCGCGAAACCCTGGGTCTCGGCTACGCCGGCGTCTATTCCAGCTTCCTGCGCCATGCCGAAGTGGCAGCGGCGAAGTACGGCCTGAAGACCCTCGACATCCTGGTCGAGCTGGGCAAACGGCGGATGGTCGGCGGCCAGGAAGACATGATCGTCGATGTGGCGTTGGATCTGCTGAAAGCGCAAACCCATCCCGCCTGCTGAAGGAGCGGACGCCATGTATCAAGTCGTACCCAACGGTAAGGTGGCCCTGGTGACCGGCGCCAACTCGGGCATCGGCGCGGCCACCGCGCAGGCGTTGGCGCTGCAAGGTTATCGGGTGTTTCTGGCCTGCCGGTCTGCGGAACGTACGCGACCGGTCCTGGAATCGATCGCACAAGCAAGCAATGGAACAGCCAAAGCGGCCTACATCCCATTGGACCTTGCCGACCTGGACTCAGTACGACGTTGCGCCGAAGCATTTTTGAAGCTTCGGCTTCCCCTGCACCTGTTAGTGGGCAATGCAGGCCTCGCGGGGCAACATGGGCTGACCAAATCCGGCTTCGAGCTGACCTTCGGCACCTGTCACGTTGGCCACTTTCTATTGGTCCAACTGCTCCTTGAACGTCTCAAAGAGTCTGCCCCGGCTCGGATTGTCATGGTCTCCAGCAAAGCCCATCGCCACGCCCACACCATCGATATGACAACTGTCCGACAGCCCACGGGCAGTCGAACCGGACTCCAGGAGTATGCCGTCGCCAAGCTAGCAAACCTGCTCTTTACCAGGGAGCTGTCCAAGCGCCTGGAGGGTAGCGGTGTAACCACCTATGCGGTGCATCCTGGGGTTGTCGCTACCGATGTCTGGCGTACCCTCCCTGCCCCGCTGGCCTGGGTAATCAAGTGGTTCATGCGCAGCGCTAAAGAAGGAGCCGCCACCACTCTCTACTGTGCAACAAATCCCACTCTTGCCACTCATAGCGGCCAGTACTATGAGGATTGCGCGAAGACAGAACCATCTCCTATAGCGCTGGATGTAGCTCTCGCTGCCAAGCTCTGGGAAGTCAGTGAGGGGTGGGTTTCAAGAGACTAGCTAGACCCCGACCGCTGTTAGATTCACGGGCCTCTGGAATGAAGGCCCTTTGATGAACGAGAAGTGAATCAGCCCTGGTCTTCTAAACGAGCCTGACTGTCCGGGATGAGTCAACTCCGCCCTATCGCAACCGGCCGAAATCGGCCCAGACCGTGTAAAAACGCAGCCGGTCTTGAATAGCTCGATGTTGGATGGTTTTCGCGGCGCCCAGAGGCCCCATGGGCGCCTGGCGTGTCGATCCGATTCATTCAACTGGTTTGGGGGAAGTATGGCTCCGCGATGCTGTGCGATGAGTTCAGCGAGTCGCCAGTGGGGTTTCAGGCCTTCATCGCCGCCATCAGCGCACTATTGCCCAGCAGGTTCAGCACCCGTTTGAAGTTGTAAGCGAGCACATGCAGGCTCATCTCGGTACTCACCCGATCTAGCGTTCGGGTGAGGAAATGGGTGGCGCCCATCCAGGCCTTCAACGTGCCAAATGGATGCTCCACCGTCTGACGACGGATGCGCATCATTTCCGGCACGTGGTCGAGGCGAGCCTGCATCGCCTCAAGTACTGACTCATGCTCCCAGCGGCTCACGCGTCGCTCTGTGCTCGGCGTACAGTGCTCTTTCAGCGCGCAACCTTGGCAATGCGAGCTCCAGTAACGGTGCAGCTTCAGCCCTTTCTCGACGCTTGAGAAACGCCAGATCAGGCGTTGCCCGGCCGGGCAGCGGTACTCGTTCGTTGCCGCGTCATAGATGAAATCACCTTTGCCAAAGCGGCCCGCCGCTGTCGCGCCCGAAGTCAGCGTCTTGGGTACGAAAACCGTGATTCCCGCTTCCTGGCACGCCAGGATTTCTTCGCCTTTGAAATACCCTCTGTCGGCGACCGCCGAGAGTTCCTCGACGCCCATGGCTTCTCGCGCTTGCTTGGCCATTGAACTCAGTTGATCGCGATCGACGCCGTCGTTCGTGACCGCGTAGGTCACGATCAGGTGGTGTTTCGCGTCGACCGCTGCCTGCACGTTGTAGCCGACCATTCCGGTGCCCCGCGTCTTCATTGGGCGGGCATCGGGATCGGTCAGGGAGAGCTGTTTATCCGGCGCATCGTTGAGCTGAATCTCGATTTCCTTGAGCTCCTGCATCTTGGCTTTCAAGGTCGCGATCTTGTCGTGGAGGCGTTCGGCTTTGGCCTGCGCCACAGCAGGTTCCTGGCGATCTGCGGTATCGAGCGCCGTCAGGTAACGATTGATGCTGGACTCGATCTCCGCCATTCGCCGCTGCAGCTTGGCGCTGGTGAAGATGCGGTCGCGATTGTTGACCGCCTTGAACTTGCTGCCGTCGATGGCCACCAGCGCTTCGGCGAACAGACCCAGCTGCTGGCACAGCACCACGAATTGCCGGCAGACGCGCCGAATCGCCGGGCCGTTGTCCTTGCGGAAGTTGGCGATGGTCTTGAAGTCCGGCATCAGACGCCCGGTCAGCCACATCAACTCGACGTTGCGCTGGGCCTCACGCTCAAGCCGGCGGCTGGACTGGATGCGATTGAGGTAACCGTAGATGTAGATCTTCAGCAGGACGGCGGGATGGTAGGCGGGCCGGCCGGTTTCCGCCGGGACCACGCCCTCGAAACCTAGTCGGCCGAGGTCGAGTTCATCGACGAACACATCGACTACTCGCACCGGATTGGTGTCCGCCACGTAATCATCCAGGCTCTCGGGCAGCACTGTGCTTTGACCTCGATGTTCTCCCTGGATGAAACGCTTCATGAACCGCCCCCGCTCTGAAACCCGTCGGCAGCATAGCAAGGGCGCTGGCCATGTTTTTACACAGCCTGGGCCAAAAGCGGTCGTTGAGTGTTTAGGAAACTAGGGGCGATTCACTGATCTAAACGGCGAATCACGTGTTCGTATCAAATGTCGATAATTGCCCAGCCTGCCTGCTGCAGTGCTGCCCTCCTCTTGGTCTCGGCTTTACCCTCACCCATCGTGCTTTTTCGCATGGCCAGACAGAGCATGTGGGTCGGCCTGGTCATCCCTACGTACATGAGCATCATGCTCTTCTTTGCGACCTCGTTCGGACGCTTAGCAGCTGAGGCTCTGCCTTCGAGCCACGGCAAGAGCTTGTTGACGAAGTGAGTGCGGTTGTACGTTTCCAGAATCAGGGTCGCAGCATGCGTTTTACCCTTCTCGGCGTGAATCGAAGACAACCGGATATTGACGTTCTCAGAACCGACCTCAAACCTGTATGTGTTGAGAAGCGCACCACCGTTGTCACCTGGGTCTTCTACTAGAGGGGCAGTTGACCAGGCGAGATAGGCTTCAGCATCCGCTGCTGCCTGCAGTTGATCAGAAAAGACCAAATCCGCAGCAAGATCCATCAAGCCTGAGGCAACCGTTGCATCCCATTCCGCCTGGGTAATACCAGCGGGGCTGAACAACAGCCGTTCGAGCCATCCGCGATAAGCGGCGACCACTCCAGCACGACCGGCAAGATGCTGTTCGACGCATTGATGACTGCGAGACCTTGCCACAATCGCGTCCCTGGGAAACGCCAGGCGCACCAGGGTTAACAGGCAGGACGCTATCAGTTCCACGCCTAGAGCCGCAGTTGCATCCCTAGCAACATAGCGACGAGCGATGTGCACACCCTCTGAAAAAGTACGCGGCTTGAACGAAGGCTTATTAACCTCTGACTGATACGGAGCCCAGTAATGCTCAACCGCTTTGGGGTAGTGCTCTGGCTTGTCATTCTCCAGTCGATGTACCGCTCCAACCGCATAGATACCTGATGTCCGGACATCTGCAGGTAGGTGCTGGATCAACAGCTGCCCATAGGCATCCAGGACATTACTCACGTCGCCATCAGGGAAGACGATGATGGTGTTGGGAGCAGGCTGGTTTGCACCACTCTGCCGTAACCCTACCAGACCGCCAGTGATTGGCAGGTAGGCAAAGGGATTGGCGATGGACGCGATCGATTGATTGAAACGGAAGCTACTAGCGATTTCCATGGTGCTCGATTGATCAGGGAACGGCTCTGGTAGCTCCACCTCCACTTCGAAGATTTCCTGGTTGGGATCCCCAACCCTGATGACACAAACATCTGGATCCTGACGCGGGAAAACCTTGCTCAAGATGTTGGCCTGCTCGTACCGCGTATCTTGCATCTCATCGACCAAAACGCAGGGAAAGCGCGCTCGCAAAGCGCTCGCTACCTCAGGCTCGTCAACCAGCAGAGCATTAGCCAAGACGAACACTTCATCGAAGCAAAAATGCCCTGTCTTCGCTGCATGAGCCATCGCTTTGCAGGCATTTTTGTAGGTGTCCGTATGAGCCCCGAATTTCAGACTCCAACCGGTTAGCGGGTTGTCGAAATCGACAGTTTTTAAGCGCAAACTTTCCACTTTGATGAACGCCGATTCGAACGTTCTCTTCATGCCCGCGTATTCCCAGGGTTTTAGTGCTTTCCGGCGGGCGGCATGCGTAAGCTCATCGTCGATGGCAGTGAGTGGAATGCCCTTCGAACGCAGCCACGGTGAAGCAAGGAATCGCCCAGTGAAGCCATGGATGGTATCGATGTAATGTGGGTAGCGAAGCAGACGCTGCCCAATCTCCGAGCCTCCCAAGCGATGCTCAATTTCCTCCCGAGCTGCGTTGGTATGTGAAAGAACGCAGATACCCTGAGTTCGACTCTTCCAATGGCGAGCGAGGATAGCCAGCTTGGCCACCACCAATGTGGTCTTGCCGCTACCAGGGCAAGCAGAGACGTCTAGTGTGCTCATGGATTTCAGGAAGCTGCGTCGAGGCTCGTCCAACGCCTCCAGCTTCATGAGCTTGGTGACCCACTCCACATCGCCATCGGTTATCGGATCGATGAGCTGGGCCAGGTTCATTCCTCGCTCTCCTCAACAGCCGCTGAGGTGCCGGCTACCGTGCCCATTGCAACCGGTGTGAGCGTAGACCCCGTCGGCGGTACAGCTGAGCCACTGGTGGCGTATTCGATCGCGTGAATCACAGACTTTGATAGCGAGCCACGCAGAGTTGCCGCATCTAGCTTCTTAGCCTCGAAACGCTCTTCTATCAGGTCGATCAGGTGCTGGGCAGTGATGGTTTTGGAGGCTTTCTTGACCAGCTTGTAGACAGCGGAACACCTAGCCTCCTTGGTGGAGTGGGCTGTCTCGATGGCCTGGAATGCGGTTTCAGCGTCAACCAAAAGAGCTGCTCTAGTCACCTTTCCCTGATCAACCTTTTCCTCGTTGATCGCGAGGTAAGCCGCTGCGTGCACTTCCCGCGCAAGACCGGAAAAGGCCAGGTCATATTCGAGTGTCCAGTGGTCAGCAACGAAGGTTCGAACGCACTGCCCGTCGCTTGCCATCCGCTTCTGGCGGTGCTCAGCCATACCGGCTTTTTGCTCTGCAGCAGTCGCGCCGAAATCTCGCACAGCCTTCCAGCGACGGGTAGTACTGTTCCACTTGGGATCTGTTGGCCCCGTTACCAATTCGTGAATCTCAGGCGCGCAGTCAGGCATGACATCCATGTCGGTAATGCAGGCCGTAGGAATGGAGATTTCACCCTTGCTCGTATCTCGGCGCTGCATGATCTTGGAGTAGCGACGCAACCCCACACCGCCCACATTGATCACCGACACACCATGCTTGGTCAGGTCTTTTCCAAGCCTACGCGCAAGGGCTGGCAGCAGGATCGCCTCAGCATCGCCCTCCACCACCAATAGTCCTTTGGCGAAGAACAATCCTGCTTTCGTGACGTCCAGGAAGCGGCTGAGGAATCGATAGTCATCGGCGCCCAAGCAGGTCTGATCTTCAGCCAGCGAGAACGCGCGCCCTCGATGCATGAGAACAAGATTCTGGATCGGAATCTTTGAGCTCAGATTCGGGCTGTGAGTGGTCAGAATCACCTGAACCGGTCTCAAACCGTCCGCAGGTTTCGCGGCCTTCTCAAGAAACTCCATGAGCTGCAGTTGCCGCTGCGGGTGCAGGTGAGCCTCAGGCTCTTCTACCAATAGAAGCGGCAGGCCGTCTGGCTCCTTTCCAAGCAGGAGGAGCTCGCAGGCCATAAACAGTACGTTGTTTGAGCCCAAACCATAAACGCCCCGGGACTCGCCCGAAGCGTGATCAAGCAACCCGAGCTCCAAGCGCTCAAGGATCTGTTTGAGCCTCGCATCCTCGGTACCCCCCTCGCCGAAACTGATACGGCTTGTCAGGGGCTGTCCCACAAGAGAAAGCGGGGCCAGGTAGTTCTGGTTAATGGCATGTTCAGCACTGACGATAGCGCTGTGCTTGTTCACCAGATAGCGCATGTAGTCGCCCATGCCAGCAATGCTCAACGCTTCTGCATCGACGGGGCTAGCAGGCGGGGTCGCGGTATCGAAAGCGCTTCCGACATCGATGCTTGGGAAGCTGCTCAAGACCTGAGAGAGCCGGGAATTTCGGCCTGGCGACATCTCGCGCTCTGCATCACGTAATGGTTTCAAGTACGCAGTGGCGAGCAGAAGACGGGCCCCTGCATCCAGGGACGGCCCTTCCCCGTTCTCACCAGAACGCACTGAAATATCCACCCATCTGCGGGTTAGAGTTGAGCCTTGGACACGCGTGGCTGACCAATGGATGTGTAGACGACCTACGCCGTTTTTGTAGGTGACATACTCAGCGAACGCTCCCAGTTCGGCCTTACTCAAACCATCTAATGTGCACCTCAGCGTGATGGTGCTGGCCTGAGCTCCGCTGTCATCGATATGGAAGTCTTGGAGTTGAAGCTTCAGGTATTCGGCATCACGGGTTTGCAGTACATACCGGATCGCATCGATGACGGCTGTTTTACCTGCGTCATTTTCCCCGACCAATGCGGTAACACCTGGGTTGAAGGTGACTTCCAAGCCACAGTTAGCCTGGCCAAACTGGCGGAAATTTTCTAGTTTCAAGACGGATAGATACACGATTAGGCTCCCTGTTACTCATGACGAGGCAGGGACGCCTATCTTGGCCATTTCCGCCAACGCAGTACTCATCCCTGATGAAAGGTAGCTATATGGCATGATTTCGCAGGCGAAACCAATCCCCTGGGATGACTGTCCGCTCCTGGCCGGTTGTTGCCTATTGCGACCGACGGCTTCTGGGTCGAAAGGGGCCGTTCATGGGTCACTGCTCTGACTGACGCGATTGAGCGGATGAGAAACCCCAAGGCATACTCCGCTGTGCACACAGAACTAGGGCACCTCAGTTTGAACCTCCAGGACGCCACCCTCGCCCTCTTCCTCGCGGCACGGATTCATGGCACCGACAGTGCGATAAAGGCCACGGCCAAGCGTTGTGCCAAGCAACTGCCGCGCAGTAAGCGTGACTTGATGTTCGTCATCGTTGATAGCAACGAACCGCTCAAGCTGGTCAATTACCTGACCCAGCATCTGGACTAGCCAGTCCTGGCAACGCGTCGACTGCAAGAATTGGAGTTGACCGACTGAGCTGCCCTGGAAAGATCCCGCTGCTCTCCACGTAACGCAGCGCCGACTTGGCATCGCGCCAGCCGACATAGTCCATCAGGGCCTTCTGGTCCCAACCACTGCGCGTCGCCCAGGTCGCAAAGCCACGACGCAGGGAATGACTGCTGTACAACTCGGCTGGCAACCCCGCTTCTTTCAGCACCGTGCGCAGCAGCGGAATCACACTGTGCGGGTGCAGCCCCTGCTCGCAGAGATGACCCCAGCGGTCGATGCCGCGAAACACGGGCCCGCGAGCGATGCCGGCGACACTGATCCAGTCGCTGTAGGCCTGCACCGGACACAGCCGCGCCAGGGCCGGCGCCGGGTAGGTCTGGCCCTGGTTGTCGCGGTCGCCCTTGCTCCAGGGCAGAAACAGCTGCATGCCCTCCCCTGGTCGCACCTGGATGTGCTCGACCTGCAGGCGGCACAGTTCGTCGCTGCGGAAGGCGCGCCAGAAACCAACCAATAGCATCGCACGATCCCTCCAGCAGCGCAGCAGCTTCGGCAGGTCACCCTCCGCCCGCGCCGCCGCCCCGGTGCACTCCAGCCAGGCCACGCAGTGCTCCAGCTCGCGCAACTGCAGCGGCTCGGCCTGCCGCTCCGGTTTCGGGTGCAGGGTGCGGATGCCCTTCAGCACCTGGCGCACCAACGGGGTCTTGGTCGGGTCAGGAAAGCCTTGGCTGACATGCCATTGGGCCAAAGCTGCTAAGCGCAGCTTCAGCGTGCTGCTGGCCAAGGTGCCGGCATGATCGACCAGGTAGCGCACGACGGCATCGCTAGTGGCCGGCAGGAAACCACCCCAGCTCACCTCGAAGTGCTCAATCGCCTGCCGATAGCTGCGCCGGGTGTTGGCGCGGGTGCCCGCCTGCAGGTAGCGCTCGACGTCGTGATTCACCGCCCCTCCTCGCCTTGGCGTACTGCCATTTGCCCACGATCGGGTCAAAAAGCAGCCTCACTTTGGATAATTCGTGATTATCCAATCTTAATCTAGACACGATCTGGCGAGAAGAATGCAGCACAGATAGAATGTAAATACATAGTATGTAGAACAGTACGAAATCGTAGGAGACTGGCATGGCGCGTGGTGGTATCAACAAGGCGGTGGTGCAAAAAGCCCGTACCGCCCTCCTCGCCCGTGGCGAGCACCCGAGCATCGATGCGGTGCGTATCGAACTGGGCAATACCGGTTCGAAGACCACCATTCACCGTTATCTGAAGGAACTGGAGGCTGCTGATCAGGGGCGCAGCGCTGCCCCCATACCATTCAGTGGTCAGTTGGCCAATTTGGTCGCGCAGCTGGCAGAGCGGCTGCAGGAAGAAGCACAGGCGGCGGTAACCGCAGAGCGCGAACAGTTGGCCAGCGAGCGTCGAGGCTACCAAGATCGCCTCAGCCAAGCAGAGGAGCGTTGCCACCAGTCCGAAGCCCAATGCGCAGGCCTCACCGAGCAGTTGCAGGTTGCGCAGCAGGCACTTCAGCAGGAGCGACAGGTCCGCCAGCAGGCCGAGGTCGAGAACGCTCGCTTTCTCCAGGCCAACCGCGACCTGGAAACACGACTACAGGATCGTGACGGACAAATTCGTTCGCTGGAGGAGAAGCATCAGCATGCGCGCGACGCTTTGGAGCACTACCGTCAAGCCGCTAAAGAGCAGCGTGAGCAAGACCAGCGCCGTCACGAGACGCAGGTGCAGCAGCTGCAAATGGAACTGCGGCAGCTGCAACAAACGCTGATGATCAAGCAGGACGAACTAACCCAGCTGAACCGCGACAACGCCCGCCTGCTGGCGGAAGCTCGTCAGCAACAGAAAGACCTGCACTCGTTGCAGCGGCAACTGGAGCAGCGCCAACAGACCCTGGCCAGTGAGATGCAGACGCGCACACAGGTCGAGCAGGAGAACGGTGCTTTGCGGGAGCGCTGCGATACGCTGCAAGGTGAAGTAGCTCGCCTGAGGGAAGCCAAGGACGCTCACGACCAGCAGGTACAGAACCTCCAAGAACGCCTGGTCGAAGCCCTCACGCAGCTGAAGATCTTAGGTCATCCTCCAGAGGATGCTGCCCCCCCCAATGAGCTAACTCGGCTCTGTATAGAGGTGCTGATGACACGCCAACTCAACCTTCCCGCCCTGCTCAGCCAGGCTATGAGCCAGGTACTTCTGGCGGGGCACCTCTTGGTCGAAGAATGGCTCCGCCCTGACGGTCCGCGCGGTCAGGATGACAAGGCTGCTGTAGACATGGAGATTGAGCAGCGCCTGCGCAAGGCACTCCTGGATCTGCTGGATTGCGACTACTGGGGCGAAGAAACCGGGCATACCCTCACTGGACACCGGTGGTGCTGGGTGGTCGATCCCAACGACGGGACCAGCGATTTCCTGAAAGGCCGGAAAGGCTCGGCAATCTCGGTGGGCCTGTTGCGCGATGCACTTCCAGTGCTCGGTATCGTATATGCGCCAGTCACCGAGGACCGTGGCGCCGATTGCATCGCCTGGACTGAAGGGATGGGGTACCTCTTGCGGAACGGCGATCCCGTCTCGGTCGATTTGCGTCAGCAACGCCTGGACACGCAGACAACCGTCATGGTCAGTGCTGCTGCAGCGACCAAGCCGCAGCTGAATGCCGAACTCTGCGCACCCGCTCGATTTCATGGCATGCCAAGCATCGCATATCGCCTAGCACGGGTCGCTGCCGGGGATGCGGTATGCGCGGTGTCGTTGTACCCGGTGTCAGCCCATGATGTGGCGGCCGGCCACGCGCTATTGCGGGCCAGTGGGGGCGTGCTGTTGGACGAGTATGGGCAACCAATCAGTTACCGAACCGAAACCGCTATGGCCATGGTGTCGAAGCGCTGCTTTGGCGGGGCGGAGCAGGCCTGCCGGGACCTTAGCGTTCGCAATTGGGAGCGCGTACTGGGTGCGTCAGAAAGTCTGGCAGAAGGGAGCAATCTGAGCCCCCCATAAACAACAACCCCCTCTGCTGCGCGGTTCGGGGTGAATATCGTCCGAGGCGTGGGAGTTATGGTCTTGGACTTAGGGTATTGGACGGTAGCTGCACCGCCAATCCGCACGCATGTCACATACGCATACGTCGCGGCAAACGAGGGCGGGTATGCTAACGGTAATGTGCTCATCCTCCTGCTTTGGAAATTATGAATTTCCGCATAATTACGCATAATTCATGCAGGTCAAAATAATCAGCCAATATCTAGTTGCTGTACGATATTTTATTGCGCGATCCTTGATCGTAGTGACATTAATTCCGAGAAGGGAACTGCACCAAGAAGGAGTGTAGGTACCACTCAGGCGAGGCGTGGGACCAACATGGGCCGGCATTCGCCTTCGCGTGGCGCGACGCAGAGTCTTAGCGCGTGCCCGCTCTGCCCTCCGCCATCCGATGTTTCTTCGAATCCCAACCCTATGCACTTAGCCCCAGATCGCCCATGAAAAGCCGTCGTCACCTCCGAGACTTGTTGACCAGCTCTACTGGTGCTCAATTACCTGCTGTTTTTCGGGTGACTCTGGCCTCCGGGATCTGATCCCACCTCCCCCTCCACCCCCGCCGCTACTACTCGAATCATCTGGGCGGCCTGACGCGGTAAGCCGCGGCATGCGAACGCGCCTGGGCGAAGCCTGGTGCTCCCAGAACCAGCAGGTACAGAGCCCCCAGGAACGATTGGTTGAGACCCTCACGCAACTGAAACTTCTTGGTCGCTCTCGTATGGATGCCAATAAAGCAAATCAGACAGTACCCGGAGCAGGTGGGGCGGATTACTATGTAGTGGTAAAAACACCACATCCCTTATCGCCATCGATCGACAGCACTCGTTCCCAGCACAACTCACTGGGAAAAGTTTAAAGCGCAGCGTCGTCAAGAGACTGTATGTTCCACTCCAATACTTCCTTGGTCTGGCGCGGTAAGAACCGTTCAACTCAGGACTGCCACCGCCCTGCTGTTCTTGAGGCCTTCAATAAACTCCCCCAAACACACCTTCAAGCCCTCTGGCAACCCATTGAGAAACTCGGCGGTTGCAGAAGCTGAGTGCAACACGGTTACTGGATTGAAGCAGGTGCATCATGCTGCAACGCCACTACTTCTGTCATGACCTCAATCGGGCATTTCCAATTGAAGCGCTTGCG